>NZ_MWVI01000016.1 GCF_002087295.1 Vreelandella lionensis
CGGCGCCGGCTTCACGGATTCAGGAGGTAGTCAGTTTTAGCGTGTGCCCATGCACATGAAGTGGTTGTTTAATGGCTCGATGAAGCGCTGCTTCACTCATGCGGTGGGTGGGGGCAGCTATAACAAACTCTTCACCACTTAGCCGACCTGCCATACCTAGCTCTTTTAGAGGTTCCACCAGCGCTTCAAGTCGCTTTGCAATGCGCTTTAAAATATCGTTCCCGGCAGGGTAGCCAAATAGGTCATTAAGCAGATTAAAGTCATCAAGTTTAGCACATACACTGACATTGGCTCGGGCTGCTGAGTGAGCTTTTCAAGCTGTGCGCGCGCTAAACGCTGATTAGGCAAGCCGGTGAGCTCATCAATATTCGCTGCTTTGTAAAGCGCTTCTTCGTGGCGCTTCGTTTCTGTAATATCCGATTGAATAGCAATAAAACCACCACCGGTTTGTTCGGTTGCCGGTAGGGGATTACAGCTAATATGCACCCAATAAGGCGTGCCGTCCTTACGGTAATTCAGCAGTTCTTCCTCAAAGCGCTGGCGATGACGAATAGCGTGGGCAATGCGCTGCGTCGTCGAGCGGTCTGTTGCTTTACCCTGGACAAGCTGGCCTGGCTTTTTACCTACAATTTCCTCAAACGAGTAGCCGCTTAGCCGTGTGAAGCCATCATTAATCCATTCCACTTTTCCATGGGCATCCGTAATCACCACCCCATTGCTGGTGTTTTTAGCCACCATCGAAAGACGAGCGATAGCCTGCTGATCGGTGTACTGTTGGCGAGAGTGACGTAAATTGTTAATGAATTGCCCAATACTGCCTAGCAATGGGGCAAGAAAATCTACTAGGGCCGTATCATAGCCAGTTGGGCGTTTAGCGAGTCCAATCATGGCAATACACTGGCCATGGGAGTGAATCGGTACGCCAAGAAATGCATTTAACGCAGGATGCCCAGGTGGCAACCCTCCGCTCCTCGGGTCGCTAGCGGGGGTATTTGAAATCACCACTTCTTCATGGCGCATGACATGGCCAAACAGCGTATCGAGATTGCTAAAGATCATGCCTTCTGGGGCGTTTTTAGCGAAAAAAAGCCGCGATGGTTCATCCCAAGTGATATCGGTAATTGCATGGGCGACCAAATAGGGGCTGTCAGCACTCTCATAGAGCACTTCGCCAATAAAGCCATACTCACTTGAGGTGAGGGCAAGAAGATCATCCAGCAACGGGTTAAGCGCTTTGGCATTGCCCTGTTCATCGATAAAACTGGCCTGGGCGCGCATAATCGCACGCTCTAACGCCTGCTGCCGTAGCAGCTGCGTTTCCACCCGTTTGCGTGGTGTCACATCCAGCATGGTGCCAATAAGCTGCACCACGTTGCCCTCGACCACTAATGGGTTGCCCGTAATGCGAACCCAGCGCGGTTCACCCGAGACAGTGATCAGTTGGAACGTATCGTTAAATGCTTTGCGTTGCTCAATGGCTGCGTCGATGGCATTGGTTAAGCGCGCACGGTCCTCTAGCGTATAGGCCTGCATCCGCTGTTCAAATGTGCGGGTATCGCGCTTATCGACATCGTACAGCTCGTTCACCACCTCATTCCAATGCGTGGCACGGCTGGGAACATCCATTTCCCATAAGCCAATCGCCGCGTGCCAATCGCATGGTAAGCACGCAGGGTCAAATAATGCTCAAACTGAAGCACGATGCTTTTGGCGAGCTGAAACAGTAGATCACGCTGTTCATCAGATAGTTGGCGAGGCTGCCGATCCATCACACAAAGCGTACCGATAATATTGCCATTATCTGCCACAAGCGGCATGCCCGCATAAAACACAATAGGAGGCGATGCGGTTACCAGCGGTGAGTGCTGGTGAATAGGGTCTTTGCGTGCATCAACAATTTCATACAGCTGCTGTTGCTGGATCGCTGTGGCGCAAAAGGATTGTTGGCGTACTAGGGTGCGGGGAAAGTCGCCTACGCTGCTTTTGACCCATACTTGCTCGTTATCAACCAGAGTGATCATCGCAAGGGGAACATCGCAGTAAGTAGCGGCTAGACGAGTAATACGATCAAGGTGTTGGTCAGCCGATAGATCACCCAAAGTATAGCGCTTGAGGGTAAGAAGGCGCTGTTCTTCATATTCGGGGCTGCCTGGCAGTACCATAAGTGACCTATAAGTGACGATGCGCGTTTATGCTTACTTTCCCTTATGGCGCGGTAACTGTCTAGCGAGTCGACAAATCTCTGTCAACGGTAGAACATAAGGGGATGCTTATTCGACTGAGAGAGCTTTTGTGGACCTACTTGAGCTGTTTACCCGCACACTAGATGTCACCCTGCCAGTCTTTGCTATGGTGTTCATCGGTATTGCCCTTAAGCGACTTGGGTGGATTGATAGCGAGTTCATATCGACCGCCTCTGCACTGGTGTTTAAAGCCACGCTGCCAACGCTGATTTTTCTGAGTCTAGTCAAAGCTGACCTGAGCGTCGCATTGGATGTGCCGCTTTTGCTATTTTTGGCGGTAGCCACATTAGGCCAGTTTCTGTTCAGCTGGGGGTGGGCGCATTTCCGGGTGCCGGTGGCAGATCGAGGCATCTACGTGCAAGGCGCATTTCGCGGTAACTGCGGAGTGGTGGGGCTGGCGCTAGCGGCAGGGATGTACGGTAACTATGGATTATCAGCGGGTAGCCTGCTGCTGGGCGTGGTGATTGTGATGTACAACGCGCTTTCCGTGGTGGCGCTGGCCGCCTATCAACCGGGGCAATCTCCCGATTGGCGCAGCCTGCTGGGGCATATTGTCAAAAACCCACTGATCCTATCCGTTTTTGCCGCGCTACCATTCACGGCATTTTCAATATCGTGAACTATCTGGGTTATGACTTCTGGCAACTACTTTGCTTCCCTGACGCTGCCGCTAGCGCTGATATGCATCGGCGCGACGCTTTCTGTGAGCAGCATGCGTGAAGGAAGCCAAGTAGCGTTTAGCGCTAGCAGTATGAAAATGGTGATTTTACCGGTGCTTTCCACAATAGCCGCATGGCTAATGGGCTTTTCAGGCAGCCAGCTTGGGCTACTCTTTCTGTTCTTCGCCAGCCCCACTGCCGCGGCAAGCTTTGTTATGGTGAAAGCCATAAATGGCAACGTCGCCCTGGCGGCTAATATCATCGCGATTACCACCTTAATGGCGAGCTTAACGGTAACGCTTGGTATCTTTGCGCTGCGGTTAGTCGGATGGATTTGAGGTGGCCCGGTTGGCCGTCGCGGAGCAACACGCTATACTATGCGCCCCGTAAGTCCCTGCAGCTCAGTAGGATAGAGCAGCCGCCTCCTAAGCGGCAGGTCGCAGGTTCGACTCCTGCCAGGGACGCCAGTTAAATCAATAGCTTGCCTTATTTTTATTTGAGCAAAATCATCGCTCTTAACGCTGGTTTCCTTAGATTTTCAAGTACTAAAACGCATGATGCATACTACTACGATGCTTGTGTGGCCAAGAGTGTACAGGAGTCGTTTTGCAAGGCGCTGATTTTTAAGTACCAAAAAGTTGTCGATGTGCGCTGCGATTTTGTATGTCTTATTTTCTACTTCTTTGGCTGACTTTTTTAATCTGCTCATGAGTTAAAAATCTACACTCACAAGAGGTTGGACTATGAGCATAGCTGAAGAAGAAAATCGGCATCTTACTGATTTATGTGTCTGTAAACGTTATAAAATTTCGCACTCAACTCTTTAGTGTTGGCTGAAAGGCTGGCTTCTGCCTCCGCCTGTAAGAATTTGCTCACGAGCGGTGGTGCGATGGTCGTTATCTGAGCGTCTCGCTTGGGAACAAAGCAAGCCAAAATAAATTTTATTCGCTATTTCTCTTAAGCCCCTGCGGTCACTAGCATTTCACTGCTTGATCTTGCCCAGGCTGAAGCGGTTATTGGTGCTCGGCTCTGCCACACTGGCTAGAAAACGTTGAGAGCGGGTTAACCGATAACTGCGTTACTCCGTTTTTTTGGCCTCAGCACTCCCTGCTTTAGATTCCCCATTTCAAACTTCTGGTTTTGCAATCATTAGCGCCTTCCTCAAGCTAGGGGGGTCACCCTTGATGTTGATTGGCCACATAGGCAGGGCCGGATGACTATGGTTGAAAGGTTAAATTTTGTATGGAAGAGCTACATCATATTCTCTGACTCCATCTATGGTTGCGCCTGCTTCCTAAACGTGTATAACAGCGCAACCTTCCACGGTCGCCCACGGCCTAAAGGAGGGATGGCGTTTGCTCTACATAAAGGCGATGCCTTGTTTAATTCCGTCGTCGAAGGACTATAACAACAGATGAACCAAAGTAACCGTCGTCTTGCCATCCAGGCGTGGCTGTTAATCCTGCTCACTAGCAGTTTCTTGATGGGGCTTAGCATTTATCTGCTTGACCTTGTTGCTTACGTACCGTTACCTCCGCAGTGGCGCCTCAGCCCAGATGGTAACTTGGCAGTGCTGTTGGTGAGTTTTGGCCTTCTGGCTCTACTGAGCCAACAGTCAAAATGGCGACGCTTAGCAGCAGGTGGTCTTATGGTTGTGCTAGGAGGTTATAGCCTTGGGCAACACCTCTTTGCTCCATCGATAGATGTTGATCTGTCATGGCTCAATGGAAGGCCTCGCTTAGCGCCTATGCCGGCACTCCTGGTTCTGGTTATGGGGGGATGTTGCTTATTGCCACAAACCTCTATTTACACTCAACGCTGCTACCGTGTGATCGGCTGGGTAGCGAGCGGGGTGGGTATTGCTACCCTCGCTTACCCCTTGATCATGCAAACTTCTTCTACGTCAGTGGCAGGTCTAACGGCTACAGGTAGTGTTTTTTGCCTGTTATTCGGCGTGGGCTTGTTAATCATTGTGCGTCAACTCTATTGTCCGGTGCTGTTACTGCCACGCTCTGCCATCATAGCTGGAGTGTTAGGCGTCACGGCTAGCCTATTGATCTGGTTAGCCGGCAGTTGGGTGCAATATCATGCTCGCGTTACTAGTGCCGAGAATTTAGTGAGCAATATAGCTGATGGGTTGTTGCAGCGTGTTGAAACAGATACCCGCTTAATTGAACGCCTTACCGCGCGGTGGCTAGCATTAGGAGACGCCCCAAATCCTGATGTCCAGCAAGTAGAAATGCACACCCTGATGAATGATGAGCCAAGCTTACAGGCCATCGCCTACTTGGGGCCTCAGTCTCAGACACGTTGGCGAGTAGGACGTGAACCTGAAGATCTGTTGTGGTTGATGGATCAGCTAGTGAACCCCATAACGCTCGGCTGGCTTCGCCAACAAGGGGAGCTAAGCCGACGTCTTAGTTGGCATTTTCCAGAACCTGAGCGCAGTGGCCTTGGTCTCTTAGCGGTCTCCCTTGATGGTGGGCAGAACACCATGCTGACCGCTATTGACTTCGCTGCCATCATCCGCAAACAGCGCCATCTGGATACGGGCGGTTTCACAGTCACCTACACGTCACACGATAGAACGTGGGGAACGCTAGCGGCCCAAGATTGGCATGAAGGGATTACGCCTCGGGTATTTGCTTCCCGTGAAGTGACCCTTCCTGGAGGGCCGACCTTTACAATTTCAGCGCTCGATGGGCCGCTGCCTATTGCCAGTTTGCCCGGTGCTTTGCCGGTCGTATTCGGCCTTTTGGGACTAGTGTTCTCCTATCAGTTGATTATCAGCCGCTCGCTGGTAGCGATTCGAGACCAACAAGCGGCTGCCCTGCAGCTTAGCGAGCAGCGCTTTAGCTCGCTATTTACCCAAAACCCAGATGCTGTCTTTGCGTTTGATAAAGAGGGTAACTACCGCAGCTTCAACCCGGTGACTGAGTCGATTATTGGTTTCCGAGAAAGCGAACTGTTGAACCGGCACTTCCGTTGCGTGATTTGTGAACCTGCCTGTTCACGAGCAGATATCGAGCAGACGGAAATGGCCTTCCGTGCTGCTTCCCAAGGAAGGCCATATAGCTACACCATGTGCTATACCCGTGAGGGAGCTGCTCCCAAGTATCTAGATGTATTGATGCTACCCATTATCGTCAATGGGGAGATCGACGGGGTGTTTGGTATCGCGAAAGATAGCACCGTGCGGGTAATCACTGAGGAGAGGCTAAACATTCTGGAGCGTAGCCTTGAAGCCAGCAATAACGGTGCCGTTATCTTCGACGTTCGTGAAGATGGAAGCCCGGTTGTCTACGTTAACCCAGCCTTTACACAAATGACGGGCTATCTGGAACAGGAAGTGCTTGGCCAATCGCCAGTTTTTCTGGTGGGTAGCAAGACAGCACCCAATGATATTGAGCAAATTAACACAGCCGTCCAGAACGGTGACAGTCTATCGACCACTATGCGCGCCTATCGGCGTGATGGCACCTCTTTTTGGAATCAGCTATTTCTATCGCCCGTGCGTGATGCGGATCAGCACGTCACTCACTTTGTGGGCATTATGAACGATATTTCAGAACGTAAAGAGCAGGAGAGTCAACTAGCCTATCAGGCGACCCATGATGTACTGACAGGCCTTGGAAACCGTGCTTTGTTTAGTGATCATCTTGCCCACGATGTGGAGCTAGCCGCTCGTAGTGGGCAGACGTTAGCCGTGCTGTTTATTGACCTAGATGAATTCAAACCCATCAACGATACGCTCGGCCACAAGGTGGGTGATCAGTTCTTGATCAGCGTGGCAGAGCGTCTGCAGCAGGGCCTACGGACTAGCGATACGCTAGCCCGCCTGGGGGGTGATGAGTTTGTGCTCCTGCTTCCTGACCTAAACCATCCTAGTGAAGCGGAAGAAGTCGCCAGTCGGCTGCTGGAAGACCTGAACAAAGCACATCGAGTCAGTGGGCATGAGCTCCATGTCTCGGCCAGCATTGGGATTGCGGTAAATCGCGGTGGGCTAGATGAACCTGAGCGACTGCTTCAGCATGCCGATATGGCGATGTATAAAGCTAAGCAACAGGGGCGTAACACCTATGAGCTTTTTACCGAAGATCTCGATAGTAAGCTGAGTCAGCGTGTTAGTTTGCGATGTGAGCTGCAGGAAGCTATCGAGCAAGGGCATCTCAGTCTGCACTACCAACCGTTGCTAAATAGGGCCGGTCATGTTGATGGGTTAGAAGCCCTGGTCCGCTGGCATCACCCGACCAAAGGCTTTATCTCTCCGGCAACCTTTATTCCCATGGCGGAGGAGACGGGCCAAATCATCCCGCTAAGCCGCTGGGTCATGCGTCAAGCATGTAAAGATGCACATCGGTTAGTGTCGGAAGGGCTGCTAACAGGGCGTATGGCGGTCAACTTATCGCCCTTGCAGTTTCACCGCCCTAACTTTCTGAGCACGTTGCGCCACGTACTGAAAGAAACAGAGCTAGCACCAGAACATCTAGAGCTGGAGCTTACCGAAGGGATATTGATGCATGATACTGATGGAGCTATTGATATTCTCAACGCTCTAAGTGGTATGGGGGTCAGTACCAGTATTTACGACTTTGGTACCGGCTTTTCGAGCTTGCGATATTTACGGGATCTGCCTATTGATAAGATCAAGATTGACCGTAGTTTCGTACAGGATGCTGCTAAGAGTGATAAAAATGCTGCTATCTGCAGGGTATTATTACGTTAGCCCAGGAGCTAGACCTTCGAGTCGTCGCTGAGGGAATCGAGATACCAGAGCAGCACGACTACTTAATGTCACTGGGCTGTGATGTGTTCCAAGGGTACTTGTTTGCTAGGCCTATGCCGCTAGATAGCCTCGTCACATGGCTTGCTCAGCAGCAAGCTGATTTTTATACGAAAAGCTCTATTTGCTAATGTCCTCTTTACAAAAGCAGCATAGGGGAAAGGAGTGGTTGAACGTTACGAGAACTCTGATGACGGCAGGGCATAGGTTGAAATTATCGTGTCGCCCCTCAAATCATGGGCAGGCTCAAGCGGGATGATCGAAAAATAATCAATGGTATCTTCTGGGTGCTGCCGTATTGTTCGCACTCGTTGCCATCGTGGAGCGGCGGGGGTATAGCCAGCGTTGCCTTTACGCTTTGTTGGTTAACGACCTGGTTAAAATTACCAGAACCGTCAATTATGGTTCTAGATTCTATTCTGTGAGTTTAATAGGGTTGGCTTGCAGGATAAGATTAACGATGCTATCTGCAATAGCTCTCTTATTGATAAAACAAGAGCGTCCAATGAGCCGATCCCCTAACTCTTTAGCAGCGCCCCTTGTTTTCTCGGTGACGGTCAATGCCTGTGATTGCTTAGCAGCACTGAGCAGGGGGGTAGTGCTTTGATGGACGCAGAGCACTGGGCAGACGGTGTCGATCGTTTGTTAGCTGAATTGGGTCCTGCGACTAGGGCTAGCCGTGTTTGGATTTTCCAGCTTTTGGAGATACAGCCTGAGGCGGTAATTCAAGACTATGTCTTCGAATGGGCCGCTTCCGATCGCTATCGTCAGTTGAGCCAGCGGCGCTTTCGCTTCTTCTCCTCCTCTCTCAAGGACCCCGAATATCGCCAGCTAGTCGAAGAGCGCAAGTTGGGAGGATGCCATGATATCTGTGTCCCCATCATGCCTGCCGGACCACTGCGGCGACATCTTGAAAGCCAAGGAATCCAATCCATGGCAACAGTGCCTATCTTTGTGAATAATCGTTGGTGGGGCACTTTGGGAGTCGATGACTGTGAGCGTGCTGTTAGCTGGAGAGGGCCGGGTCTTGACTTGCTAACCGCCGCCGGACAATTGATCGCAGCGGCTCTCTACCGTTACCAACTGAGCCATCGTTCTCGTCAGATAGAGCTGTTTCACAAGGTGGCCGACTGCGGTGTCTGGGAAATCAGTTTGCGCAATGGGCGCGTATGGTGTTCACAAACACTAAAATCGACACTGGGTTATCCGAAAACTTATCCGCGCGTGCCACTGAGGCGTTTGCTTGCCCGTCTCCATAAGAAAGATCGAGCTAGACTCTGGTCTCACTTAAGGAAGATTTATAGTGATGTAACACCTACCCAGTTGCGCCTAGATGCTCGAGTACGGTTCGACAATTCAGAGTGGGTTTGGCACGAAATCATTGCCGAGTTTCAATGCAATGAACAGGGGGAGCCGGTTGCTGTGGCCGGCTTGCTGGTCGATATTAGGCAGCGCAAACAGCATGAAGAGAAGGTGCAGGCTGACTCCGAACGAGATGCTCTAACCGGTGCTCTTAACCGACGAGGCTTAGAGCGCTACCTTGAAGCAGACACACATGTTAAGAGTTCAAGACACTTTATTCTGTTTGATATTGATCATTTCAAGCAGGTCAACGACACCTATGGTCATCCGGTTGGGGATGCCCTGTTGAAGTTAATGGTGGAGCGACTACAGCATGAGCTTCGAGCAGATGATTGGCTTGTACGTCTAGGAGGTGAAGAGTTTGCTGTTCTCGCCAGGAATATGCAGGATGATCAAGCCATCGTGTTGGCAGAACGCCTACGAAGAAGCGTAGCTGATGAGCCTTTCTACGTTAAAGTGCTTGGAAGTAAAGAGTCCTTGCCGATAAAAATGTCGATTAGTCTAGGTATTGCCCGCCAGCCTGAGAACCATTCTGACCCATTGGGCCAAATGATGGCTCAGGCTGATCAAGCGCTCTACACTGCAAAACGTGCTGGGCGTAACCGAGCCGTTTCGGATTTGGCAACAGAATAACCACTGTAGTGTTTTGGGTTATGCCTTCACGACTTTTACGCCGTAGTCGGCCGGGTTAACAATACCCTCCAATTTTCCAAGCTGTGAAAAATCGTCGCTGCCAATGACACTGCTAATGTTAGTGTCAGGGAAGCGTAGATTCTTGACAATATGAACTTGTGTTGGCATGCACTTGCTGTCGATATCCATGACCCAAGCGAGAAATCCTCCCGAGAATTTAGCTAGACTGCCGATAGGGTAGAGGCCATAGGCCTGTATGTATTCCACCAGCACTGTTCTGTCATAGGCAGTAGTAGCCTCATGAATCATACGATAAGCATCCAACGGTGTATGGGGCGGGATGCCGTTGCGCGAATGCATCAGTTTGTTGATTGCTTTAATCACGGAAACTAGACGCACTAGGTCAGACAGCTCATTACCTCGCTTGCCCGCCGGGTAGCCCGAGCCATCTAGACGCTCGTTAGCATTCTCAATGACTTGTCGGCAAGTGGAACTAGGTGTCCATTTAAGCTCTTTCAGCTTGTCACAAAGCACGGTCACGTGACCTCTGAGAATCTCCTTCTGCGTTGGGTTCATGTTGATCTTAAGCGATGGTAACTCAGCGTTGACCAGCAGTGGTTTACCCAGGGTATGTAGCAACGCCCCTAGCATGGCTTCACGTACACGTGAGGAGTGCGGATCACGCGCCAGCATCATGTCGGCTAACTGAGCCGTCACCTGTACGGCATGGCGAACCCAGTCCGGTTCGTCACGTAAGAAAGATAACGCATAGAGAAACGCCTTGCGATCTTGCTCGACTAGATAGCGTAGAGTGTCAACGCAGTCGTAAAAGATCACTCCGGGAAACAGATGACGGGCCTTCATATACATGAGTCCCACCTGGAGTTGGTGAGCCACTTCCATCACACCCCGTTCCATTGGTGATAGGCGTGTCCGTTTCTCGTTTCCATGGGTCTCACGCTGTAAAAGTTTTTGCTCCTTCGCCCCAGGGATAAACAGTGAAGAGTGGTAGTCCAGTTTATCCTTAGCCCCAGTGCGGTAGGAGGCCTCACGCTCGGACTCTGACACAAATCGAAATAGCGCCTCTGTCTGAGGAGTAGTCATGTTAATGAATTGGACGCCGACGGCAGCATAACCCTGGTTGCCAAAGTGTAGTGGTCAAGTAAAACTGGCCACCG
>NZ_MWVI01000017.1 GCF_002087295.1 Vreelandella lionensis
GAGTCTCCGGTAAAGCCGGGGCGGTTCACCGTAACGTTATTCCTTATTACAAGGGCACTTGGGCCAATATCCGTCGCTTAGGTAGTAATGCCGCCTACCTTCGGGATGTGTCTTTTAAACGGCGGCGTTACTCCTAGGGAGTGTGTAGGCCAAGGAAGGCACTATATGAATAAGTTCCTTTTTACAGGAATGAGGAGCTCCCACATCTTTGTAGGGGCTAGTTTCTTTTGAGCCTAGACTTCTTCACTATAATCTACCTCTATTTGCGGACACTGCCTGCTCTATCATTTATGGTGATAAACTGCTTTCGACCACGTTGCCCTAACCACCTGTTGCATTCATAAACCTCACGATCTGAACCTCACCATCTGTCGTAAAATGAGGACGCTCAGGCTTTTTCATCATTGCCGCCACTATGTGCACTTTAAGCCGCTGGATATCACCTGGATAACGTCGCATGACAGCGCGCAAATCTACCGAGTGCTCATTGCCCAGGCAAAGGAGTAGCCGCCCTTCAGCCGTCACCCGAACACGATTACAGACAGCGCAGAAATTGTGGCTATGGGGAGAAATAAAGCCAATCCGCGACTGGCTGTCTACCATGCGGTAATAACGGGATGGCCCTAGGGTGGTCTCGGTGGTGGGTAAGAGTTGATAGTGCTTTTCTATGGTCTCGCGTACCGTATCGGTGGAAAGAAAGGTTTCACCACGGTTATGCTCGCTGATAGCGCCCAACGGCATTTCCTCGATAAAACTGATATCCACTTCCTCATCACGGGCAAAGTTTACCAAGTCGAGAATTTCGTCGTCGTTACGACCCTTGAGCAATACAGCGTTGAGCTTAATCGACTGAAAGCCAGCGCGGCGAGCTGCGCGGATACCCGCTACCACCTGGCTAAGGTCACCTGTCCGGGTTAATGCTTTAAAGCGCTCGGGCTTGAGTGAGTCGAGACTGATATTAAGGCGATCAAGTCCGCCTAAACGTAAGGCCTCGGCATGTTTGACTAATCCTGAGCCGTTGGTGGTCATGGCCAGCTCGCGTAGGCCTTCCAATTCACCGAGTTTTTGCGCTAGCTGTAGTACGCCCTGGCGTACCAGCGGTTCCCCGCCAGTTAGGCGGATTTTTTCCACCCCCAGCTCGACGAAGGCCTGCGACAGCGTGGCTATCTCTTCAAGGGTAAGCAGTTGGGCCGGAGGCAGAAAGGTCATCTCCTCCGCCATGCAATAAACACAGCGGAAATCACAACGATCAGTTACCGATATGCGTAGGTAGCGCACCGTACGGCCAAACCCATCGACGAGCGACTCATTCTGAGGGCTCCTCTGCTTGACTGGCATTAACGGGCAGCCGAGCTATGAGCCCTCTCACTTCGGCGGTGATCTCTTCAATGGTTTCCTCATCATAAAACTGGCCCCGTCGCTTGCGCAGGCCGTTCTCATACAGCTTGACGTGCTCAGTGGGTATAACGCCCGCTTTGGAAAGACAGTGACTGGCGCAATGCATCTGGCACCCGTCAATAGCTACGATAGGCCGCCGGGAGCGGGCGATGCGTACCAAACCGGGCACGCCACCGCCGACACCAGCAATGCAGGACATTCTGCCTCTCCTGCATGATCAAGACGCAGAGCAACACTATTGGCCAGTTGCGCCACATCAGAACAGCCGGAGCAGGCATAAATCAGTGCGCGCGGTTTATGATGGGAAGCCATACCCTCTCCTATAAAAGCAAACGACGTCAGTGGTCACGCCAAAAAAAGCGACTCAAGCGTTGAACTGACTGATCGGGTAATAGGGGTACGCGCCCCCTTCTGTCACGTCGGTGCCTGGATTAATCATCAAATATCCATGGGCCTGGCTAGCCGCGCTGAGCATATGCGAGCCCTGTCCGCCCGCTAACTGCGCCACGGGAGTCCCTTGTGACCAATCCAATTCCACCCGTAATAGCTCGCAGCGCCCTTGGGGCCCACGCTGAGAAAAACCGGCTTTTACCGGGTAACGCTGTAGAGCCGCTTCAGCTCTAGCTTGCATCGCATGTATAAACGGCAGCGCCAGCAGTTGCCAGCCCACCAGGGAGGCCACGGGGTTACCCGGCAGCGCCATTAACCGGTATGGAAGACAATGGCTCCGCGCCTAGATAACCGAAAGCAAAGGGTTTTCCCGGTTTCATCGCGACACCATGAAAATGCAGCCCGCCGCGCTGCTCAATCACCGAACGAACATGATCCTCTTCGCCTACCGAAACGCCCCCAGTGCACACCACTAAATCTGCAGCGGTTTGTGCTTGCTCAAAGGCCTGATGCAATGACGTCGGCGAATCTGCGATGATCCCCAAATCCAGCACGTCGCACTGCGCCTGTGCTAGCAGAACGTTAAGCATGGCGCGATTGCTGTCGTATACCTGCCCCGGTGATCGCGCCGTACCTGGGGCAATCAGCTCATCGCCCGTTGAGAGGAGTGCCACCCGCAGGCGCCGTTTGACGGTCACAGCATTTACCCCATGGCTCGCCAGCAGCGCAATCGACGCGGCATCAAGCAACTTACCCGCGGCGAGTAGTGGGGATCCCATGCGAGTCTCCTCACCCTCGCGGCGACTATTAGCGCCTACCACCAAGCTACCCTCGAGGTGTATATGCCCGCGCTGATCAAGAGTCACCCGCTCTTGAGGCACCACAATATCTGCCCCCATGGGCACCGGCGCGCCGGTAAAAATACGCGCGCAGCCTCCTTCCGGTAGCAGCATGACGCCTGCGCCAGCCGGTACGCGTTGAAGAATGGGTAAACCTGCGCCGGGAGGTACCGCTTGGTAATCAGCCAGACACAGCGCGTAACCATCCATAGCGCTATTATCCACACCCGGCATATCGAGAGGTGCGACCAGCGTTTCTGCCAGTACTCGCCCCGCCGATTGTCCAAGGGTGATGTTTTCTACTGCATTAATGGGCGTGGCGGCGTCGATAAGCCGTTGGCGTGCATCAAACAGCTCTAACAAGCCGGGCGTGACTATTTCTGCGCAGTGACAGTTCATAAGTGCTCCACCTCATTGGAAGAGGTCGCTCGTCCACTACACGGGGTTGCTGAAGGCAGCACCATGGCGGCGAAGTTGCAGGGCCGAGTGCGGGAGTCCAGCTGCAAAGCGATAATGTTGTCCCACGCCAAGGCACACGCTTTGGGTGAGCCGGGCATGGCAAACATCATCGTTCGGTTGGCCACCCCCGCGACGGCGCGAGACTGGATCGTCGCTGTGCCGACTGTCTTCAGGGAGTAGTGGCGGAACAGCTCTCCATACCCTTCGATCGCTTGGGCGAACAGCGGTATCAACGCCTCGGGAGTGGTATCCCGGGCGGTAAAGCCAGTGCCGCCATTAACCAGAATCGCGTGGATATCTGTTCGCGCAATCCACTCCGAGACCACGGCACGAACCTGATAGATATCATCAGGAACGATGCGTCTCTCCACCAGGGTATGGCCGCTTTCGCTCAGATGTTCAACCAGTAGGTTACCGCTGCCATCTTCATCGAAACCACGGGTATCGGAAACCGTTAGCACCGCGATGCCAAGCGGAGTGAAAAGTGCATTGACAGGAACATGGGACATCAAGCCTCTCCTATTAGCTTTGCTATTGCTTCAAGCTATTGCATCAAGCTGCCGCCAGCATCGTCATCCAGAATAATTCCTTCGACGCCTATTTCGCTTTCCAGCGCCAGCAAATAGTGGCGCAATGCACGTCGCGTCGCCTGCTCGCGCAGGCTGTGACGCACTCGGTCGGCCACCTGATCGAAAGGTAACGACCGCCCTTCACGCCGTTCGTCAATGATTACTACATGCCAGCCATAGCGAGACGCCAAGGGGCGCTCATGAAGGCCTTCGGGCAGGTGCTGCAAAGCGCGATCCAGCTCAGGGACGGTCTGGCCTGACACTAGCCAGCCCAAATCGCCATCCATCTCTTTTGAAGGGCACGCGGAGTGGTGTTGCGCAAATTCGGCAAACCGCTCGGGTATGGAATTAAGTTCTTTAAGCAGTTTTTCGCCAAGCTGGTACGCGTCGTCGCGGCCCTGGGAGTCATCCGGTGCCGCTGCTAGCAGAATATGCCTTACACGTAGCTGGGTCGGCTCGCTGAAGCGCTCACGGTGGGTATCAAAAAAGCGTTGGCAATCGGCTTCTCCCGGTTCGGGCACCTCAAGTTCCTGCTCAAGCAAGGCAGCAATCGCCGCATCCTCCTGCGCTTCGCTGGCTTCCTGTGTCGATAGTAGCCCCAGGACGTTAGCTCGCTGGCGCAGCAGCTCTCTAACCACCAGCGCACGAGCCGCCTGAAGCTGGGCCTCCCCCGCCGTTTCGGCGGGGTGGTACTGCATCTCTAACGCAATCGTTGCTTCATCGATACTGGCGTCGCCGACACGTACCGGAGGCGGAGCGACACCTCCTGGTAGTTGTTCGATATCAATCATCTGCATGTTATTTCTCCTCTAGGCCTAGGCAAGCACAGTAAGTGTTTAGGCGCGACGGCGGACAAGCTGATACCGCCGGGTCACATAGCCAAACGGTACGCTCCACACATGCACCAAGCGCGAGAAGGGGAACAGCAGGATGATGGTTAGGCCGATAAAGATATGCAGTTTGTAGATCCACGACACTTCCTGCATGTAATCCGCCGCACCGCCGCTAAAGAAGACTATCGACTGTGCCCAGCTGGAGAGCGTCAGCATCATTTCACCGTCCATATGGCCTAGCGAGAAGATGATGGTCACCATACCCAGGCACGCCTGTAAAACGATTAAACCCAGGATCAAGGTATCCATCATGCTCGACGACGCCTTTACGCGTGGATTGACCACACGCCGATAGAGCAACATGGCGCCGCCCACCACGCACATGGCACCGGCGATACCGCCGACCACAATGGCAATCAACTGCTTAGTGCCAGCATGTAGGAAAGGCGCGTAGACCCAGTGCGGCGTGAGCATGCCCACCAAATGACCGAAGAAGATAACGATAATCCCGATATGGAACAGGTTGCTGGCCAGGCGCATGTTTTTTGAGGACAGCATTTGGCTGGAGCCAGTCTTCCAGGTGAACTGACCTTGGTCGTAACGCATGAGACTACCGACCAAGAACACCGTACCGGCCAGGTAGGGGTAGTAACCGTAGATCAGATGGGTGAAATAGTGCTCAATCGCGTCGTACATAGCGGTTCTCCTATTAACGATTGGCAGAAGAGGTTGGTGAGGTGGCGCTCATAATGCGAACGGCCTCGCTCTTAACGGTATTCTTGCGCTCGGCAAGACGGCGGCCTTCGGCGGACTGCAGCGCGCAGTCTTCGTCAGAAGTGGCCGAGAAGCGCACCGCTTCTTCTTCCCATACGGCGTCCAATGCTTCGGGGGTGTTATCAGGCGCTTCTTTTTTGACCTGGGGCCGATGCTCTTCGACATCACCCTCTGCCCCAATTAACGCCAACAGTGACATCGGTACCAGGGCGTAATCCGCTCCCCGCTCCTCCAGTCGTGCGGTCAGTAGTGCCAGGATATGGCGTATTTCGCCCAGCCAGCGGCCTATCTCGGCTTCGTCGCACAGCGACAGGTATTCAAGAAACACCGGTAGATGATCGGGCAGTTCACGGGCATCCAACTCGAACCCGGCCGCGCTGTACTCAGCCATAAGATCCACCATGGCCTGACCACGGTCACGGGACTCGCCGTGCACGTGTTCAAATAGCAGCAGCGACGTAGCGCGCCCCTTATCGAACATGGCGACATACTCGGCCTGCAGCTCAAGCAAGTCGCCATCGTTAAGTCGCTGACACCACTCCATTAATGACGACTTGAGAGCCGCCCCCAGGCGGCGCTCGGCATTGAGGATTTCGATAAGCTCGCCACAGGCATCCTGCAGTTCCTGGGTCGGGTAATCGAGCAGGCGGGCCAGTACGCGTAGGCTACGCATACCCTGTAGCGGTTCGAACGACGGCTCTACCGGGGTCGGCGATTGGGTAGCGGCTTCAGTCATGACGAGACTCCTCAAGTTGTGGCTGCGGGTCGAAGACCTCTACCGGCTTCACCAACACGCTGGTCTGCTTTCGGCCATTGAACAGGTTGGGCTGGCTCTCACCGTGGCAACCATCACCAAAGGTAAAGCCGCATCCTCCCCGTTCAGGGAAGGCTTCGGTGGCCATTTCTCGATGGCTGGTGGGGATCACGAAACGATCCTCGTAGTTGGCAATGGCCAGGTAGCGGTACATCTCCTTCTACTTGGGCCACGCTCAGCCCGACGGCGTCGAGTACCTCGGCATTAGGAACGCCATCCACATGCTTACTGCGCATATAGACACGCATCGCCATTAAGCGCTTGAGTGCCAGCACCACGGGCTCCTCTTCGCCAGCAGTTAGCAGGTTGGCTAGGTACTTCACTGGAATACGCAGCGATTCAATTTTGGGCAGGATGCCGTCGAATTCCACATGCCCTGCTTCAGCGGCAGATTGAATCGGCGACAGCGGCGGTACGTACCACACCATCGGCAGCGTGCGGCATTCTGGGTGCAGCGGCAGCGCCAATCCCCAGTCGATCGCCATCTTGTAAACCGGTGAGGCCTGGGAGGCTTTGATGACGTTGTCTTGAATGCCATCCCGCTTGGCCTGGGCAATCACTTCCGGATCGTTGGGATCAAGGAAGATCTCGCGCTGGCGATGGTAGAGGTCACGCTCGTCGGGAGAACTTGCCACCTCTTCAATGCGGTCGGCGTCATATAGCAGCACGCCGAGATAGCGAATGCGGCCCACACAGGTCTCGGAGCAAATAGTCGGCTGACCGGCCTCGATACGCGGGTAGCAGAAGATGCATTTTTCGGACTTACCACTTTTCCAGTTGTAGTAGATCTTTTTGTAGGGGCAGCCGGAGATACACATCCGCCAGCCACGGCACTTGTCCTGGTCAATTAGAACGATGCCGTCCTCTTCGCGCTTGTAGATGGCACCGCTCGGGCAGCTGGCTACGCAGGTGGGGTTCAAGCAGTGCTCGCACAGGCGCGGCAGGTACATCATGAAGGTGTTGTCAAAATGGCAGTAGATATCTGCCTGCACCTTGTCGAAGTTGGCGTCTTTGCGCCGCTTGGCGAACTCGGTGCCGAGAATCTCTTCCCAGTTTGGGCCCCATTCGATCTTTCTCATACGCTGACCGGAAATCAGCGAGCGCGGACGTGCCACCGGCTGGTGCTCGCCGATCTTGGCGGTATGCAGGTGTTGATAGTCGAAAGTGAATGGCTCATAGTAGTCATCCATTTCAGGGAGGTCGGGGTTGGCGAAGATATTCGCCAGCACCCGCCATTTGCCACCAATACGCGGTTCAATCCGGCCGTCGTTACGGCGCATCCAGCCGCCCTTCCACTTGGCCTGGTTCTCCCACTCTTTGGGGTAGCCGATACCGGGCTTGGTCTCGACATTGTTGAACCAGGCGTACTCCATGCCTTCGCGACTGGTCCAGACATTTTTGCAGGTCACCGAACAGGTGTGGCAACCGATACACTTATCAAGGTTGAGAACCATGCCTACCTGGGAACGAATTTTCATTTCACGGCCTCCTGAACGCTGTCATTGCCTTCACCATCCAGCCAGTCAACGTGTTTCATCTTGCGCACTAACACGAACTCATCGCGATTTGAGCCGACGGTGCCGTAATAATTAAAACTGTAAGAGAGCTGCGCGTAGCCGCCGATCATATGGTTTGGCTTGGGGCAGACACGGGTGACCGAGTTGTGAATACCGCCCCGCGTGCCGGTGACCTCAGAGCCAGGGACGTTCACGTTGCGCTCCTGGGCGTGGTACATCATCACCATGCCCGCCTTGACCCGCTGGCTGACCACGGCCCGCGCGGCAATCGAGCCGTTGGCGTTGTAGACCTCGATCCAGTCGTTATCCTCGATCTCGATCTCGGCTGCATCCGCCTCGGAGAGCCACACGACAGGGCCACCGCGGTTGAGCGTCAGCATCAGCAGATTGTCGGAGTAAGTGGAGTGGATGCCCCACTTCTGGTGCGGCGTGAGGAAGTTCAGCGCCTTGCTCTTGAAGCCGTTGTCGGCGGGAAGCTGGAAGCCTTTGGCCGCTTTGGTATCGATGGGCGGTCGATAGACCAGCAGGCTTTCGCAGAACGCGCGCATCCAGGCATGATCCTGATAGAACTGCTGACGACCACTCACAGTGCGCCATGGGATCAGCTCGTGAACGTTGGTATAACCGGCGTTATAAGAGACATGCTCATCCTCGAGACCAGACCAGGTCGGGCTGGAGATGATTTTGCGCGGCTGGGCGACAATATCGCGAAAGCGAATTTTTTCTTCATGCTTAGGCGTTGCCAGGTGAGTATGGTCACGCCCGGTAATCTTGGAGAGTGCATCCCACGCTTTTACTGCTACGGCGCCGTTGGTTTCCGGTGCCAGGGTGAGAATCATCTCGGCGGCATCGATAGCGCTGTCGATCAATGGGCGGCCTTTATGCGGGCCATCCAGCTTGCGATGGTTGAGTTTGCCCAGCAGCTCGACTTCTGCATCGGTATTCCAGGCGATGCCCTTGCCACCGTTACCGATGCTTTCCAGCAGCGGCCCAACGGAGGTGAAACGCTCATAGGTTTCGGGATAGTTACGCTTGACCTCAATCAGCGCTGGCATGGTCTTGCCGGGAATCGGCGCGCATTCGCCCTTCTTCCAATCCATCACCGCCGGCTGGGCCAACTCTCCTGGCGAGTCGTGCTGCATCGGCAGCGTGACCAGATCGGTCTCTGCGCCCAGGTGGCCTACACACACCTTGGAAAATGCCTTGGCAATACCCTTGTAAATATCCCAGTCGCTGCGCGATTCCCAGGCCGGGTCGGTGGCGGCAGTCAAGGGGTGAATAAAGGGGTGCATGTCAGAAGTGTTAAGGTCGTCCTTCTCATACCAGGTCGCCGTAGGTAGCACGATATCCGAGTAGAGGCAGGTGGTGGACATGCGGAAATCCAGCGTCACCAGCAGGTCGATCTTGCCTTCCGGCGCCTCGTCACGCCATACGACTTCTTCGGGCTTCTGGCCACCGAAGTCGCCCAGGTCTTTGCCCTGAATACCGTGACGAGTACCCAGCAGGTACTTGAGCATGTACTCATGGCCCTTACCGGAGCTACCCAGCAGGTTGGAGCGCCAGATGAACATATTGCGCGGGAAGTTCTCTGGCGCATCCGGATCTTCCGCTGCAAAGCGCAGTTCACCGCTTTTGAGCTGCGCAACGGCATAGTCGGCAGTCGACATACCCGCGTCTTTGGCTTTTTTCGCCAGACGCAGCGGATTCATACCCAGTTGAGGTGCTGACGGCAGCCAGCCCATGCGCTCAGCACGCACGTTAAAGTCAATCAGGCTACCGGGGTAATCCTCGGCCTTGGCCAACGGCGAAAGAATTTCTTTAATCTCAAGCTTCTCGTAGCGCCACTGGGAGGAGTGGTTATAGAAGAACGAGGTGGAGTTCATATGACGTGGCGGACGCTGCCAATCAAGGCCAAAGGCTAGCGGGGTCCAGCCCGTCTGCGGGCGCAATTTCTCCTGACCCACATAGTGAGCCCAACCACCACCGCTCTGACCGATACAACCACACATGACCAACATGTTAATCAGGCCGCGGTAGTTCATGTCCATGTGGTACCAGTGGTTCATACCGGCACCGACGATGATCATGCTACGGCCGTTGGTTTTATGGGCGTTGTCGGCAAACTCCCGGGCAATACGAGTGCACTGCTCTGCCGAGACACCGGTGATTTTCTCCTGCCACGCGGGGGTATAGGGGCGAATCTGATCAAACGAGGTTGCACCATCATCTTCGCCGTCGCCGACAAAGCCACGGTCGATACCGTAGTTGGCACACATCAGATCAAAAACGGTGACCGCCAGCATGTCGCTACCATCGGCTCTCTTCAAGCGTTTGGCGGGCAAATTGTGGAACAGCAGGTCATCAGCAGCACCGACGCCTGCTCCTTTGACGTGCTCAAAGTGCTCGTGCTCGATGCCACCGAAGTAAGGGAATGCCACGCGCGCGACGCTGTCGTGGTGGTTGACCAAACTCAGTAACGGCTTGATTTCGGTGCCTGCGGCATCCAGCGATTCCAGGTTCCATTTGCCCACTTCATCGCCGGTTTCGCCCCAGCGAAAACCGATGGAACCGCGCGGCACCACCAGTTGGTCACGGGTTTCGTCCCAGGCCACGGTTTTCCACTCGGGGTTGTTTTCTTGGCCCAGCGCGGTGTCGAAATCACTGGCACGCAGTTGGCGGCCAGGCGCAAAGCTGCCGTCTTCGCGCGCCTCCAACTCAACCAAAAACGGCATGTCGGTATAGCGGCGCACGTAGTCGGTGAAGTAGGCGCTGGGGTTCTCCAGGTGGAACTCTTTGAGGATGACGTGCCCCATGGCCATCGCCAGGGCGGCATCGGTGCCCTGTTTGGCGGACAGCCACTCGTCGGTCAGCTTGGAGACTTCGGCATAATCCGGAGTGATCGAGACCGTCTTGGTGCCCTTGTAGCGTACTTCGGTAAAGAAGTGGGCATCCGGGGTACGCGTCTGAGGCACGTTGGAGCCCCAGGCAATAATGTAGCCGGAGTTATACCAATCAGCGGATTCAGGTACGTCGGTCTGCTCTCCCCAGGTCATCGGCGAGGCTGGCGGCAGGTCACAATACCAGTCGTAGAAGCTCATGCAGACGCCGCCGATCAGCGACAGGTAGCGGCTACCCGCGGCGTAGCTGACCATCGACATGGCCGGAATTGGTGAGAAGCCAATGATCCGGTCGGGGCCGTACTGCTTGGCGGTATAAACGTTAGAGGCCGCGACAAGCTCGTTAAGCTCATCCCAGTTACCGCGAACGAAGCCGCCCATACCGCGAGCACGTTTGTACTGTTTGGTCTTGGCGGGGTCTTCGACAATAGACGCCCAGGCGTCGACTGGGTCTGGGTTAGCCTTGAGCGCTTCGCGCCATAGCGCAAGTAGCGGCTTGCGCACTAATGGATACTTCAGGCGATTGGCGCTGTACAGATACCAGGAGTAGCTGGCACCGCGCGGGCAGCCACGCGGTCATGGTTAGGTAGGTCGGGACGGGTACGGGGGTAGTCAGTTTGCTGGGTTTCCCAGGTGACTAAACCGTTCTTAACGTAGATCTTCCAGCTACAGGAGCCGGTACAGTTCACCCCGTGGGTGCTACGCACTACCTTGTCGTGTTGCCAGCGGGCACGGTAACTATCTTCCCACTGGCGGGATTCGCTGCGTAGTTCACCGTGTTCGTTGGCAAAAGGCTCGCGGGACTTGCGGAAGAAATTCAGCCGATCTATGAAGTGACTCATGGTCGATCTCCAGGCTCCTCGGAAATTTGCATACCCGTCAGTGCGGGTTCCATGGAGTGGATTCTGCGTGATCGACAAGCGAATTACTGCGTGATTACCTCCATATACACCCTGTCTACCCCCAAGGTGATAGAGCGTCCAACGGAAAGGAATAGACGGTGGGCGCTATTGAAATTACACCGTGCGCGACTGCTTGCTGTAGCAAGGCAGGATAGGCTCGCAGGCCTTCAATCACGTTTACATTGCAACTCGCTGAACATTCATACAACATACTTTTTATAGCTGGATTACTCTCGGAGCAAAACGCACTCCATGCATCTCACCCGATTCACCGATTATTCGATACGCGTACTGATCTTTCTTGCTACCAAGGGGGAGGAGCGCTCTACGATTAATGAAATTGCCGAGACGTTTAATATCTCACGCAATCATTTGATGAAAATCGTTCAGGAGCTGAGTCAAAAGAACTACGTTACCGCTATTCGTGGCAAGAATGGAGGCCTACTGCTGACACGTGATCCTGTAACCATTGGGTTAGGCGAGCTAGTACGCGAGATGGAAAACGACATGGCGTTAGTGGAGTGCTTTCATAGCGACAACGCCTGCATCATTACGCCGGCATGTCGCCTTCAACCGATTCTTAATGATGCACTGTTAGCATTTCTAGGTGTGCTCGACCACTATACGTTGGCCGACCTCCTGGGCAATCAACGCTCTCAACTGGCGCAACTTATGCGCATTCCTACTGTCACCGCTTAGCACTTACTAGCCATCCTGCCCGTCGACTCGCGCCTGCATTAACGGCCAAGTGTAATGCACTAGGAATATTGCGTAGGCTACACACCAGAAGATGATGCTTAGCGTGTAGGTCCAGTGGGTAATCTGGGGAAATATCGCCAAGACGGGTGAGCGCACCAAGGCGGCTATTAGCATGAAGCCCAGCGCCACACCCATACCGGGCAGGGTGCGTACGGGGCGGCCCGTATGACCTAGCGAAACCCTGGCCATCATGGCCAGCATCATGGCACCCATGCCACCTATGGTCAGGGCATGTATAGCAAGCTCTGTACGTATCAGCCCCATTAGTGCCAAGACCCACATAATTAGCCCTAGCGGGATGCAGGCGTAGCTGCCGTGGAGTCCCCAAAGTAAAGGTTCGCGCCAGCTGTGCAGCCCACCCCAGCGCGCCATGCGAACAGTATTGGCCAACGCCGCTAAGAGCATCATCCCGCCGATTAATGACGCAGGAATGGCAACCCCCAGCATGATGACCAACTGCAGGATGACAACGCCTGCCGTGCTAGCCAACGTCACTCCTTCAAGTAAAGGAATAGGGTCAGGTTTGGTGCGTCCCAAACGGTTCGCAGTAAACATGCCAATCACGCGTCCGCCAACGACTGTCATCATCAGTGTGATTAACAGCACGGCTAAGTAGGCGGCTTGGCGGATAAGCTCGGCGTCACCCTGCATCACCCCTAAGTGCATCGCCAGATTAGCCGTGGCAAATAGCAGCAGCACAGGTATAAGATCAAGTTGCGCCACCGCTTTGCAGTGATAACCATACGTGCCATAACAATGGCGACCACCGGCAGAAACACAAGATCAACCGCCAGCAGCAGCCATCCCGGCAAACCCATAGGAAAAGCCATCAGCACCCTACCCAATAGCCATAACACCACCAGACCCAGTAGCGGCACGCCGCTTAAGCTCGGCAACCCAGTCCAGTTACGCACAGCAGTTAGTAAAAACCCCGCTACCACTGCCGCAGCAAAACCAAACAACATTTCATGCTGATGCCAGAACACCAAGCCGCCATAAGGGCGCAGCAAAATAGTGCCATGCCAGAAGCCCCAACCACACCAATAGGGACGCCACACTAAACAGCGCGGCCAACAGAAAGAAAGGCCTAAAAGCCAGGCGCATTAATGGCAGATGTTCAGGTTTAGAAGCAGGTTGGGATGAAGTGGTCATTGGCATGGCATGATCCCGACTAAATTACTTGGAAATATAATTGTGCGCCTAGCTATCAACAAAGACCATGACATGCATCAAAAATACATCTTATGACTAGCATTTATAGATCCGCAGCATTAAGATTCATTTTAAATACTTCTTAATAAGCGAGGGATTAACAGTGCTAACACATGAGCAGGAAAAACTGATCAACGCGACAGCTCCCGTCGTGGCCGAACATCTGAATGCGATTACCCAGCGCTTCTATCCGCTGATGTTTACCCGCTACCCAGAGGTCAAACCGCTCTTTAATGAGGTTCATCAGCAAAGCGGTGGGCAGCCCCGAGCCTTGGCCAACGCCGTGTTGGCCTATGTTCAACTACGCAGCAACCCAGCTCAGGCGCGCGCCACGCTGGATATTGTGGTCAGTAAACATGTCTCGCTAGGCATTCTTCCCGAGCAGTACCCCATCGTCGGTGAATGTTTGCTGGCGGCGATTGGTGAAGTACTGGGTGAAGCTGTCACCTCGGAAATCGCCGATGCCTGGGGCGCTCTATATAACGAGCTTGCCGCTCTGTTAATCGACCTCGAAGACCCAGCGCTACCGTGAGTTTGAGCAGCGCCCGGGCGGATGGCGCGGCACACGCCGTTTCAAGATTGCCAGTACCCAGCAGGAAAGTGCTTTAATTCGCTCTTTTATCCTTGAGCCCGAGGATGGAGGCCGTGTGGCTGACCATGAGCCAGGTCAGTATATCGGTGTACGTCTAACCATTAATGGCGAGCTGGTTTATCGGCATTACAGCCTCTCAGACACGCCGAATGGCAAAAGCTATCGAATCTCGATCAAACGTGAAGAACAGGGCCAAGTCAGTCGTCATTTCCATGATGTCTTACAACCAGGCGATATCTTGGAACTGTTACCGCCAGCAGGTGATCTGACGCTGATTGAAGGTGACGAGCCTCTGCTGCTTGCCAGCGGCGGCGTTGGTCAAACGCCCCTGCTTCCCATGGCGCGCCATGCCTTATCCCTTGGGCGGCAAGTCATCTATCTACACGCTGCCCTGGATGCCGACCACCAGGCCTTTAAAGGCGAATTAGAGGCGCTGAAGAGCGAGTATCCTCAACATCTTAAGGCTGTCCGTATTCATGAGCGTGGTAACGAAGCCGAACATATTGGTCGTATCGACCGCAGCTTATTAGCTCACTACCTGCCAGACCTTAAGACACGCTGTTATTTCGTGGGCCCTCAAGGATTTATGACGGCGATTAACAGCGCTTTGTCTGAACTGGGTGTCGACGAGGATCGCCGACACTTCGAGCACTTTGGCCCCTCGCGCCCTCTCGAAGCAGCCTGACATCTGCCCTCTGATTAGAGTTTATGGTTTAACGTTTTTGTAATTCTCTCATGAGGCAACAAAGGACGAAATTGCCCAAGACTCATTCTAACCAGGATAAAGGGCTGTGGCGAATAGCGGCCCCCAACATGTAGGCGAAGATGGCCACCGCCACAACGGCGGCTATGGCGCGCGCCTTGGGAGTTGGCCCGCGTTTAATCACGATGGAGCCAACGCCAATATAGGCCAGCAGCGCCAGCAGTTTGGCGCCCAGCCAAGGAAGCTGCCAGGGCCACACGGAAAGCAACACCATCAAGGTCACCCCCAGCCCCAGCAAGGCCGTGTCGATGAGATGGGGCAGCACCTTGATCCAGCGGGCGATAACGTGGGGGCTTTCCCGCACCGACCACCAGGCGCGGACCACGAAAAGCGTAATACTCAGCGCAGCGGCCGTCATGTGCAGGTGCTTGATGAGAAAATAGTGCTCCATAGTAGCCACCCCTAGCCAACGTTAACCGCATCACCGTGATGATTGAAGGCGAGGAAGGCGGTGATATTACCCATTTGCAGCGACTCCATCATGCGCTGGAGCTGCCGTTCAACTTCGGTGTCATCTTCTGGATCGTCCATTGCCGCAGTGAAGACTAGATCCCATTCGATTTCGGTACGGCGAGACTCCTCGACCAACGCCGCCATGCTGCTCAGTTCCTCCGTCGACTTATCTACACATATCACAGGCACCAACACGCCTCCTTCTCCCTGTTCAAAGCGACGGCGCTGCTCGGCATCAGGGAAATCGGGCAGTTCTGCGCGAACGAACACAAACAGCAGCCGCTGGGGCTTAGGTTGTTTACGCGCTTCCTGCAGTAAATCGGCAAACGTTGCTATAGTCATAAAATTGGCCTTATCGCTAGTAATTAAGAATCAATAGGTAAGAATGAGCAGGTAAGACTAGTAGGTGGCGTTACTCGGGTGACTCTACAAAAAGCCATAGCAACAGCATTATCATGAACAGTGGGATCAGCAGACTGAATGGCGCTGCGCGCCAACCATAGGCTTGAACGACCAAGGGCGCCATCCGCAAGGAAAGCCCTACCCCTGCCGCTAAGGCCAGACAAAGTCCCACACAAATATGCAACCCAACGACTAAGCATCCAACCTTTGGCGTGGGCAATACCAGTGGCAATCATCGCGCCTCCTAGCCCAAGCCCAATTCCCACCATCAGAAATTCCCACGGCTGGTTCGCCACCCCGAACCAGCCCAAGGCTAGTGCCAGTCCCAACAGCAGCCACTGCATCAAGCTGCACGTGCAACTTCGACGAGCCAGACACCATGTCTGCCACGCCAACAGAAGGCCACTACCCAGCGGCAGCAACCCATAAACGGGATGAATCGCGAGCAAGGTGTAGAGTGTCCAGCTAGCCACCGCCAGGGAGCTTGCCAGCGGCATGAGCAGCATGGCGACCAGCAGCTGATAGCCATTGACTGGCTGTGTTGATGTCTCCAGCATCGGAGGTGGAACGGGTGAAGGCATAGCGTTTCCCGGCGAGGGTATGAAGACAGCAACAGACATGTAAGAATTGTCTGTAAATACCGGGTGTAGGTCAAAAAGCATCAGAGGTAGTTCAGCTAACCCTAAAGGGATAGCCCTCGTATCAAGATGCAGACAGCGCCACACTCCCTTACCTCTTCCGCGCTATCGGAACTACTATGAAATTACTTCAACGTTCCCTGGTGGCTCGCATTATTGCGTCGCTGCTCGCCATTAGCGGTATGGCACTCATCAGTATCACCCTGACCATTGCAATGTCTAACAGCAGCCGTGGTGACGCTGCCGCGATTAATGTCGCCGGCTCATTACGCATGAATGCTTATCAGATCATGGGGGCCTTACAGCGCCTGGAGTATGCCCCCGAGGAAACCAGCGAAGAGCAACTAGCCAGCTTGGTGGCGAGCTTTGATCAGCGTTTGAATGGCACAACCTTACAGCAAACCATCCCAACTGATGACCGCCACGAGCGCCGCCGTCAACTGGAGAAACTCCAGACCTACTGGCAGCACACGCTTCGCCCGGCACTAGAAATACCGTCCTCCGCTACAGCGCTTGACCTGGATACGCTGGAAATGATGATCGTTGCAATGGTCAATGACATCGAAGTGCTAGTGACCTACCTGGAACAGAGCACTGAGGCCAAGGTGCGCCTGCTTGGCATGATGCAAGTCCTCTTTTTAGTGCTGATCGCTATTGTAGTCGCAATCGCTCTCTACGATGTTCGCTACAATCTGGTAGTGCCTTTGCGTCAACTGATGGTGCTTGCCCGCGAGGCAGCACATCGTAATTTTAAGCCGCGCTCAGAACTGCGTGGCAATGACGAGCTGGCCTTGCTGGGCCACACCTTTAACAAGATGTCTGCCGAGTTGGCGACCAGCTACGCCGCGTTGGAAGACACCGTATCGCGCAAGAAACAAGAGCTTGAACGCAATAATCAGGCGCTGCAGGTGATGCACGATGCCAGCCGTTCGCTGTATGGCGGCGGTAACGACCTTTGCTCTAGCGCCGCTCCCATGCTGCGTGAACTGGAAAAGCTGTTGAACATTGGGCCGATACGTCTTTCGCTAAACGACCCTTTTGACCAACGGGAAATGCCGGTACTGGAAACTCACTCGCGCACCCGGCCTGAGTATTGTCGCGACCAGGAATGCCACGCCTGCTTGATTGATCCTCGCCCCCTGGAGTTGGTGGCCAAGAACCAGTCGCAGTGTTTACTGTTACCTATCAGCGTAGGCGATACGCTGCTCGGCACACTGGAAGTGTGGTATCCCCAGGAGCGGCTCAACGATAGCACCCGTCGCCTGCTTACCATGTTAGCCGACCAGCTAGCCACGGCGGTGTACCTGCAGCGGCGTATCGAGGAGCAGCAACACGTCACGCTGATCAACGAGCGAACCACTATTGCGCGCGAACTGCACGACTCTCTAGCGCAATCACTCTCTTATCTCAAGATGCAGGTCGCCCGACTCGAGCGCATGCAGCAGAAAGAAGCCACCCGAGAGGCGCAGTCTGCGGTATTCGACGAGCTACGTACCGGTTTAAACAGTGCTTATCGTCAACTGCGTGAGCTACTCACCACGTTCCGGCTCAAACTTGAGGGGCCGGGGCTGCAATTTGCCTTGCGCCAGACCGTCGAGGAGTTCAGCCAGCGTATGGGGGTAACGGTCAACCTTGATTACGATGTGCCGCCTTACCTACTTAACCCCAACGAAGAAATTCACGTGCTGCAGATCATTCGTGAAGCACTGGCCAATACTCATAAACATGCCCAAGCCCACTGGGCTGCCGTGACGGTGCGCTTCGCCGATGCTCAATTGCTGGTTCGCATTGAGGATGACGGCATCGGCCTGGTAGACGATAGTTCGCCGCCGATGCACTACGGTTTGGTGATCATACGTGATCGGGCCAACACGCTGAACGGGGAGTTGATCATCGCCAACCGCCC
Source organism: Vreelandella lionensis (assembly GCF_002087295.1). Taxonomy (GTDB): domain Bacteria; phylum Pseudomonadota; class Gammaproteobacteria; order Pseudomonadales; family Halomonadaceae; genus Vreelandella; species Vreelandella lionensis. The sequence goes on from NZ_MWVI01000017.1 coordinate 18,118, forward strand.
CGCAGGAGGTACTGGTATTGAGATACTCTTCACTCCGTTGACCGCTCGCTTAATTCAGCAGCAACCTGTTACGGCTGCCCCCGACTCTCACTTAGGTACAGGGACTTCTTAATGACGCTGACCACTGCCAATGATACACCCGCCAGTCTGATGATTATTGACGACCACCCACTACTACGGCGTGGCGTAATACAGCTGCTTGAACTAGAAGACGATCTTGAATTGGTTGGCGAGACGGGCGACCCAGAAGAAGGCATTGCACTGGCCCTCAAACTTGAGCCTGACCTGGTTTTACTTGATTTAAACATGCCGGGCGTTAATGGCTTAGAAGCCTTGCGCCGCTTGCGGGAAGCCAATTATAGCGGCCGAGTGGTGATGTTCACTGTTTCCGATCATGAGGATGATGTGGTCGCGGCGCTGCGCAACGGTGCCGATGGATACCTGCTAAAGGATATGGAGCCTGAAGACATGGTTCGCCAGCTGCGTCAGGCTGCGCTAGGCCGCATGGTCATCAGCGAAAGCCTGACCGCCCTACTCGCTGAAGCCCTGCGTAATCAGCGTAATGCGCCCACCACCCCGGATATTCACAGCCTAACGCAGCGTGAACGCGAGATACTGCAGCAGCTTGCTGGCGGCCTCTCCAACAAGCTCATTGCGCGCAAGCTGGATATTACCGAAGGCACGGTCAAGGTTCACGTCAAGCACCTGCTCAAAAAGCTCAACTTGCGTTCACGTGTTGAAGCCGCCGTCTGGGCAGTTCAAGAAGGTATCGATCACTAGTCGATTCTGTGTGGTTACCTCCAAAGACTCCCAGAGTACTTTTGCTCTCACCCACCTTTACCCCCTCTCGATTTTTTCTCTTTAAAATCAATGGTACTTGGCTTTTCAGCGACTACCTCTCAAGAGGTATGTCGCTGATTTATAGGTCATTTCCCTTAGTTTCCCAATCCCCTTTGCAAGCGTATCTTGCCCTCTAACTGCTACATGCAGACTGCTACATGCAGACAGGTTTGACGCCAAGGGGAAATCGCCATGAGCAAGAGAAACGCCGACATTGAGAAGTGGGATGTCGAAGACGCCCAGTTTTGGGAGCAGGAAGGCAAACAGGTCGCCAATCGCAACCTATGGATATCCATTCCCAGCCTGCTGATGGGCTTTGCTTTCTGGATGATGTGGGGAATGATCACCACCCAGATGCAGAACCTAGGTTTTCCATTCACGGTTAACCAGCTATTTTCCCTGACGGCGCTTGCCGGTCTAGCGGGTGCCACACTGCGCATCCCAGCATCGTTCATGATCCGCATCGCTGGCGGGCGGAACACCATCTTCCTGACCACCGCGCTGTTGATGATCCCTGCGGCCGGAACTGGGATCGCCTTGATGAACCCAGGCACGCCGTTTTGGGTTTTCCAGGCGTTGGCACTACTTTCCGGTATCGGCGGTGGAAACTTCTCTTGCTCGATGAGCAACATTTCTACCTTCTATCCCAGCAAGCAGCAAGGTTACGCCCTGGGTATGAATGCGGGCCTCGGCAATTTCGGCGTCACCACCATGCAGATTGTCATCCCGCTGGTAATGACCGTCGGCATTTTCGGCGCTATGGCCGGATCGCCAATGGAATTGCAAAGCGCTAGCGGTACGTTGATCGGCCGAATCGAAGCAGGTACCGATACCTGGATACAGAATGCGGGCTTCATCTGGCTCGTGTTTCTGATCCCGCTAGCGTTCGCCGGTTGGTTCGGCATGAACAATCTACGCACTATTACGCCCAACCCTGGTTCGCCGCTGGCGGCTTTCAGCAAAATATTAGGCCTCTACGGCGTAGGCCTGGTGACCGCCATCGTCGGTATGTTGGCACTCGGCTGGCTTAATATGTGGATTGCCCTGCCGCTAACTATCGTTCTGACCCTTGTATTGTTGCGCCTGATTCCTGGCGACATCAAGCCTAATATTCAGAAGCAGTTCGCAATATTTTCCAATAAGCACACTTGGTCAATGACCATCCTCTACATTCTAACCTTCGGCTCCTTTATCGGCTTCTCTGCGGCTCTGCCGCTTTCCATCAATGTCATTTTCGGCAACATGATGGAGGCGACAGCCGATGGCACGCTGATTCGCGTGGTCAACCCCGAAGCACCCAGCGCGTTGACCTGGGCTTGGATAGGCCCCTTCGTGGGCGCCCTCATCCGCCCATTGGGTGGCTGGATCTCCGATAAAGTGGGCGGCTCCATCGTCACCCAAATCATCTCTGCGGTCATGGTGGTCGCCTCTATCGCCACCGGCTACGTGATGATGCAGGCCTATAACGCCACCGACCCGAACCAATACTTTTGGCTATTCCTGCTGCTCTTCATCGTGTTATTCGCCGCCAGTGGTATCGGCAATGGCTCTACTTTCCGCAGCATCGGCGTGATTTTCGATCAGCAGCAGAAAGGCCCGGTACTAGGCTGGACCTCTGCCGTCGCTGCCTATGGCGCCTTCATCGCCCCGCGGGTAATGGGCGAGCAAATCCAGGCCGGCACACCGGAACTTGCCATGTACGGCTTTGCGGTCTTCTACGCCATCTGCCTGGTCATCAACTGGTGGTTCTACCTACGCACAGGTGCCTACGTTAGGAACCCCTGATCTAAGTTAAGAACCCCTAAATAGGGCTTGCTTCTTTACGCCCGGAGCCAAGCTCCGGGTCTTCATCCCATACCCCACTGTGGGAGGACACCATGAAAATCATGATTGCCTATGACGGTTCGCGAAACGCCAAGCTGGCTCTAGCTCAGGTCGTCAATATGTTCCGCTGTAACCAACCTCTGCTGGTACTGGTCGGCGTGGTGGAGAATCCACTCGACGCTACCGATAACAACGAGGCGCTTTTTCAGCAGGAGCACGATGAGGTTAAACGGCACCTTCAAGAGGGTGTGGCACTCGCCATCGGCGAGGGCTTCCAAGCCGAGCAGCTTCTAGCCGAAGGGGATGCGCGCAAGATGTTACTGCAGGCCACTCGCAAACTCTCGCCAGATCTACTGGTCATTGCTCGCCATAGCCATCAACCGGACGGCGGCATCATCGCCAAATCGTTGACTTATTTCGTCGATGAACTCGACTACATGACTTTCGGCAGCGTCAGCTCATTCCTGGCCCGGCGCGCCGAGTGTCCCTTGTTGATCCTACCCAGCCCTTAATCAGCCTCTAACCACATTTGGGACACAGGACGATACGACCATGAAAGTTTCCGCTGTATTCAAGTTTCGCAGCCCTGAAATCCGGGCCTTGCACCTGACCTGGATTGCTTTCTTTATTACCTTCTATGTCTGGTTCAACATGGCGCCGCTTGCATCGAGCATGCTCAAAAGCGTTGATTGGCTAACTACAGACGACCTCAAGCTATTTGCGATCTGCAACGTCGCCTTAACGATTCCCGCTCGTATTATCGTAGGCATGGCGTTGGACCGCTTTGGTCCACGCCGGGTGTTCTCGGTACTGATGGTCAGTATGTCGATCCCTGCGCTGGCATTTGCTTTCGGTAATACGATGACGCAATTACTGGTGGCACGCCTAGTGTTAAGCTCTATTGGCGCCAGCTTCGTAGTTGGTATCCACATGACAGCGCTATGGTTTAAGCCCAAGGACATTGGCTTTGCCGAAGGCTTCTATGCTGGCTGGGGTAACTTCGGTTCCGCCGTGGCAGCCATGTCACTGCCGACTATCGCTCTAAGCATGTATGGCGGTCCCGATGGCTGGCGCTGGGCAATCGCCCAGAGCGCTATTGTTATGGCCGCTTACGGTGTTTACTACTGGTTCGCGATTACCGATGGGCCGGATGCCCAGGCCCACCGCAAGCCACGCAAGACCGCCGCCATGGAAGTGAGCTCCTGGGGCGATATGATCAAGCTGATCATCTGGACAATCCCATTGGTCGGTGTACTCGCCTTCCTGGTCTGGCGCATCCAGTCTATGGGCTATTTATCCGTCTCTGGCGCGGTCATCGCCTACCTAGTCATCGTGGCGATTGTTATGTATCAGATCATTCAGATCCTGCGGGTCAACCTGCCGATTCTACGCAAGGGGGTGCCTGAGGACGACAAGTACTCGTTCAACAGTGTAGCCGCGCTTAACAGCACTTATTTTGCAAACTTCGGCGCTGAGCTGGCGGTGGTATCGATGCTGCCCATGTTCTTTGAGGAGACCTGGGGGTTGAATGCCGCCACAGCTGGCCTGATCGCGGCATCATTCGCTTTCGTCAATCTGGTGGCCCGCCCCATGGGTGGCATGGTGTCTGACCGCATGGGCAACCGGCGCTTCGTGATGCTTTGCTACATGTTTGGCATTAGCGTTGGGTTCTTGCTAATGGCGATGCTTAACTCTAGTTGGCCGCTATTTTTAGCGATTCTCGTCACTATTGGCACCTCGATTTTCGTACAGGGCGCCGAAGGGGCAACCTTTGGGATTATTCCCTCCATCAAGCGCCGCATCACCGGGCAGATCTCCGGTATGGCAGGCGCCTACGGGAACGTTGGCGCGGTGGTTTACTTAACCATCTATACCTTTGTCACACCCACGCAGTTCTTCTACATCATCGCCACCGGCGCATTCATCAGCTGGGTGATTTGCCTGGTATGGCTCAAAGAGCCGGAAGGTGCTTTCGATGATGAGTACTACGTCTCGTCGGTTGACCGTGCCATTGAAGAGCAATACTTGCAGGATGCCAAACTCTGAAAGTCCCCACGCCCTAGATAAGTAAGGATTCCCTATCCCCTATTCCTACCCGTCCCCCTCTAGGTTCGGGTTGGCTTTTTTGATTCCACTTCTCGACCACTGTTGCCCAGGCATGAGCCAGCGGCAGAAAACTGCGTTACCATAAGTGCCTTCTCGGAATAAAGCTCCCCTTAAATCACTAGCAAGAGTGAAGAGTAAAGGACCGTCCCTAGCATAAAAGGCCATAGCCGACTCTGCCGTTCCTCTGGAAGCTCCTACTTGAGCACATTAAGCACTACACCTCCTGCCAAGAACGCGAACAACATGCCGTCGCCGCCTCTTCCACTTCTATCCATTGTCCAGCACACCAGCCAATGATGACGGCTAACGCTAAAACCCAACGTCCCTTGCGTAGATAAACGTCACGATGACGGGCCACTAACCCGTAATCATTGACGAGGAAGTGGAAGGCCATAGCCAAGGAATATAAGGCAAATTCATGCAACGACGTCTCTCGATAGACCCAAAAAGATAGCCGACCAAAGCGTTATAGAGGGCAAATGTTCCGATGTGCAACCAGAACATACGCTTGCCCGAGTGGGGGTAAGTCTCGCTATCAGGTGAGCCAATCTGCATCTTATTCTGCGAGACCCAATGTTCAAGCCCATAGAATAAGGTCAGGCCCACTAGAGCTATCAAATAAGCGTGGTGCTCTAAAAAAGCCACAGCACCCTGTCCACCAATGGCTTCCTGTGCTTCCTCAAGTTCAGGAAAGACATGCACAAACACATACGAAACAGATATGCCACCGGCAAATGAGAGCCAGGCACTGCGTGGCCAAGCTTGGAGAAAGCGGATGTTGCCCGCAACGAGGTGGACGATAGCCAACCCCACTATGAAAAATATCTGGAAACACATAAGCAAATCTTATATTAAAAGGCTAAAGAACTGCCCTTGTTGCACATGAGAACTCTCCAACTTTAGATTAAGGAATCTTGCTTTCAGTAGCGATTAACAAAGCTGTCCATTTAATTTTTTTTAAAAATTATTATCTAACATCACCGTGTGAGAGACGCGGCTAGGGCTCCTGCTGTAGCTTTTTTAACTGCTGATAAGAAGGCCAACTTACCTATGCGGCTGGTAACATTTTCACGCTCAATGCGATATTTTTTTGAAATACTGCTTAGTCTCTCCAGCAAATTCAACGTCATTAATAGCTTAAGACTTTGAAGTCAGGAGCATAGGGGGGGGGAACTTTACCTTTAATTAAATAAATAAAACCCAAGGCCTGACAATAAAAGCTTTAACATGAGATAAATATTCAAAATGAAAGCAGGCATCAAATTCTAGAGAGGGCTCTACAGTATGAGCTGAAACAGTTTGAAGCTAGCAAATTTGTAGAGGTTCTTGACACGGGAATGACGGAGCTTGCGCCTGTACATGACAACACCCCATTTCGTAGGTTTACTACAAAAATAGGTTATGTCACGAGAAACCGCAAATTATGTCATTTTATCCGGAATTTATGTCAAAACAGACCGGAAACGACACTAGAAATTGTCGTTTCCACTTCAATTTGACATAACCAAAACGAAAAAACAGTGACTTACAACAAAAACTCCACCACAAAATGACATAAAATTTCCACTTTCAGATGACATAAAATAAAACGACCGTATGCTCCAGTAGTGAAGTTACGTAATTAAAAGACACTAAAAAAATATCGTTTAATTAGCACCGTCTGATAATGCCACATCTTAGCGTAGCTTTGGGAGGCGACTCAGTAGCCCACCCATGCTGAGAGAGGTAGCGGTATAAAATCAGCTCTCGGGCGACCGAGCTAGATCTGCAGTAGAGATGGCATATCCTGTACCGTTGGTAGGTATAAGTTTGAACTTTATGGGCCGTCCATAAGCTTGCAACTCACCATGATCGAAAGTTCATTGCATCAAGGTGACATAAGGGTAATGTTTCAATAGTAGTGGCGCTACTCGATTAAGTGCCTTGAAACCCAAGAAGTGAACGCGGGTCAGTACTTGCCCAGAATCGGCAAGGACGTTCGCCCTTTCGGCCCGAGCATACGCATATCATCTTCGTGAACCCAGTCAGGATGCTTGATCGAAGTGGAACGCTGGGCCATGCGCAGTCCCATGCGGCGGCGAAATGGAACTTCGGTGCTGATCCGATGGAGCTCTTTTAGAGTGGCCTCGGGATGCTGCTCGTCGAGTTCCAGAAAAGTCGTCCCAATCCTCAGCGCGGTTGAGAACCCGAGCTTGTTCACTGTAAATCACGGAGCCTAGGAACAATTGGCTCACCTCCATGATCGTTGGAGTAAACGTCAGTTCTAGGCAAATACCTTCGCCACCCTCACCATAATAGGCCCACATCGCTTGATGATTGGGGTGCCTAGCTAGCGGGCAGATACCAATCCCTTTCAAGAAAACTTGAAAGTATCTATTCTACACTGCAACAGAATCAATTCATTACATAGTTGAACTAGCACAACAGAACTCAAATACGTGAAGATACTTAGTGGAATAAACGTAATACACTTTCACTTCGATCTGACAACAGTTCAGAACAGCGTATAAGTGCCTCATCTAGCTTCATAGGCCCATCTACCAAAGCTAATACAGCGGTGACGCCTTCGTTATAAGCTGACTGCCACCCTTCGCCGAGGCTACCCGCCAAAACAACCACTGGCACACCCATTTCCCGTGCGCAACGAGCAATACCAATAGGAGTTTTCCCTGCCATGCTCTGACCGTCTAGCCTTCCCTCGCCGGTAATGACCAAATCGGCACGCTCAAGTCGTTGTCGAAACCCCACCTGGGTCATCACTAGCTCAATACCTGGACGCAGCTCTGCTCCGAGAAAAGTGCGTGCCGCGAAGCCTATTCCTCCGGCTGCTCCTGAGCCGGGTAATTCACGGAAGTCTTCTCCCAGAGTCTCTGCCACCTTGTCAGCGAAATGCGCAAGTGCAGCATCCAGTATGACGATATCTTCTTCACTTGCACCTTTTTGAGGACCGAACACAACACTGGCGCCGCGATCACCGACCAGCGAATTATCTACATCCACGGCCGTTTCAACGATCACCTTAGACAGACGCGAATCAAAGTCATCTAGATCGATTCGATCTAGATGACTAAGAGCTGCACCACCCGGCGGTAAAGGTCGGCCTTTATCATCAAGAAATCTTACACCCAAAGCCCGCAACATACCTGCACCTGCGTCGTTGGTCGCGCTGCCTCCCAACATGAGTATTATTCTCTCAGCACCCGCATCAAGAGCAGTAAGTATCAGCTCTCCCACACCGTAGGTGCAACTATGCATTGCGGTACGTTCCATAGGCGTCAGATGCTGCAATCCACACGCTTCAGCTAATTCTATATATGCTGTACGGCTAACGAAGTGCCAACCCCACTCTGCCAGTCGAGGTCGTCCCAATGAGTCACTCACCGTCTCGCAACGTCGCTCCGCTTCTGTAGCCATAATTAAGGCATCTAAAGTACCTTCCCCACCATCGCCCATTGGGCATTCATCCCATTGCGCAGATGGTATTGCCTTACGAATACCGTTTGCGATCGCGCTCACTGCTTTTCTAGCCGATAGTGAATCCTTATAGCTATCTGGCGCTACGATGATGTGCATCACTCAGTTCCTTTAAGCTCTTCTTCGAATGGTGTATTGAGCGCCGGGTACTGCTGCGCAACATTGGTGTTACCGGGAGCATAATGTTTTCTGGTGCAGTATCAACTTGATTGATCTGCGCCATAAGCAGCTCAGTAGCCTTTGACGCCATGAATTCCACTGGTTGTTTCAGAGTAGTAAGAGAATGGCTTGGCCAAGCTGCCATTGGCACATCGTCAAAACCAATAATCGAAACGTCTTCGGGTACTGAAAGGCCGAATTCATGTCGCAATGTGTCAATAGCCGCAATTGCCATCAGGTCATTGGCACAAAAAAGTGCATCGGGTGAAGGTGAACTAGCAAAGAGGCGCCTCGTCGCATGACAGGCATCTGCATAACGATAATTACCGATTTCTACTGCGTGACAAGTTAATCCATCCTTGGCAAGCCCTTCTAGAAAGCCAGCTTTACGTTGAAGGTCAGTAGAAGAGTTTGGTAGTCCTGCTATATAGGCAATGCGACGATGGCCCAGTGAAGCAAGGTAATGGCCTGCCCAATAGCCTCCACTATGATTGTCACTGCCGACTTGGCTAATGCCATCAAAGTTGACGGTGCGATTGATAACAACGCAGGGTATGCCAAAATCCGCCACCTCCTTGGCTTGTGTGCTATCCAATGTAATAGCCAGCATCAAAACACCTTCAACTTGGCTCCTGATAATATCGTCGATTACTGTGTCGAAACCGTTATCCGATGGAGCGAAAAAAAGCTGAAGATGGTACCCCTGTTGCTGAAAATAGCGTGATGCCTTTTCTAACATAAAGCTGTAGAAAGGATTTTCGAGGCTATAAGTTACCACAGCAATAGTCCGGCTTGATCTGGTGATCAGCGAACGCGCAATGGAGTTGGGGCGATACCCAAGTTCCCGGGCTGCTGCCATGACCTTCTTACGCGTTTTCTCCGCCACCTTGGCGTCAGGCGAAAAGCTGCGACTGACCGCTGACTGCGACACTCCAGCTAACTTTGCCACATCGCGGGAGGTTACGGATTTTCTTTTCATAAATTATGCTCTCAAAGGGCCGTCCAGTCATAGACAGCCCTATTCACCAGAACCAAAGGCATTGAATTACCATCCTCACTTTCACAGCTTTTCAAGTGACCTATATTGGTCAATCTTTTTCACGTAACTTTTGCTGTTATCTAGTGCGCCATGTACTTCTTCATCAGTTAGCTCCCTGACCACTTTAGCGGGCACACCTACAATTAACGAGCGTGGTGGAAACCGTTTACCAGAGGTAACTAGAGCCCCTGCACCGATGATGCAATGCTCACCAATCTCCGCACCGTTAAGTAACGTTGCGTTCATGCCCACCATCACGCCATCGCCAATGTTACAACCATGCAACATGGCTAAATGTCCAACAGTCACTTGGCGGCCAATATGGACTGGATAGCCAGGATCTGTGTGTACAACACAGCCATCCTGTAAATTGCTGCCCTCCCCGACGATGATAGGTTCATTATCCCCTCGTAGCACTGCGCCAGGCCAGACAGAGACTTCGTGGGCAAGATGAATCCGCCCGATCAGCGTAGCTTCTTCCATCACCATGGCGCCTGGCGCTATCTCGGGAACGTTACCTTCGAGTCGATATATTGGCATTAAGTAATCTCCCTAGAAACCGACTTGGTCGCCACCTTTAAGTTGAAGTATCTCGCGTGCTTCGTCGAGCGTTGCTATTTCAAAGGAAAGGCCTTCGAGAATTTCGCGTACTTTGGCTACTTGTGCTGCGTTGCTTTCGGCTAACTTGCCCGGAGAAAGCCATAGCGAGTCTTCAAGACCGACGCGAACATGGCCTCCAATGGCTGCCGCCTGAGCAGCAATCCGCATCTGGTTGCCTCCGGCACCCAGCACTGACCACTCGTAGCCATCCCCGAATAAGCGGTTGGCGGTTCGGCGCATATGCATAACATCCTCGGGGTGAGGGCCAATACCACCCAGGATGCCGAACACACTCTGCACGAAGACTTTTCCACTAATAATGCCGCGATCCATCAAATTACGTAAATTGTAAAGATGGCCAATATCGTAGCATTCACATTCAAAGCGAGTGCCGTTCTCTGCACCAAGAGTCATGGCCTTTTCGATATCAGCGAAAGTGTTCTTGAACACTAGATCGCGACTATTCTCAAGATGGGCACGCACCCAATCGTGCTTGAGATCCTCATATCGGTTGAGCATGGGAAAAAGCCCAAAGTTCATCGACCCCATGTTCATAGAGGCAAGCTCAGGCTTAAACTCCATGGCTGGCCGCATACGTTCCTCAACGGTCATGTGCGGGCTGCCACCAGTGGTAAGGTTGATGACTGCGTCAGTAGCTTTCTTGATACGCGGTAGAAACCGCTGAAAGACAGCTGGATCTTGTGTGGGCTTACCGTTATCGGGATCGCGGGCATGAAGGTGAAGTATGGAAGCGCCTGCCTCAGCAGCAGCGATACCAGCCTCGGCAATCTCTTCAGGTGTTACCGGTAGGTATGGCGACATGGAGGGCGTATGGATGGCACCGGTTACGGCACAGGTGATTATGACTTTACGTTTATTAGCCATCAGAAGTTTCTCCTAGTTAAAATTAAAAGTTATTTAGTATTGATATGACGCTGATGGGCCATCAGCGCCATTAGGCGTCGGTCTCGCCAGGCTTGTCGCTCAGCTAGACCTTCGGAAGGTAGCTGTGACCGGCGTTCTTGGCCCAATGTAGCCAGGGTTTCGGTATTCCATGGGTCATCATCGCTGCGCTGACGGTCGACATCGCGGTAAAGTGGTCCATATCGCTGGCCGTAATCGACGATTCCATTAGGCGCATTAAGGTCGATGGTCTCGAAAGGCCCCATAAACGACCAACGCAGGCCAAGTCCGTGTTTGACTGTCTTATCCAGATCCTCAGCGGAAACATAGCCATCGCGAAACAGGCGTAACGCTTCGTTCAACAATGCGCCTTGCAAACGATTGAGAATGAAACCTTGGACTTCTTTCCGAACCAGAATCGGGGTTTGCTGAGCCTGTTCCATCAGTTGCATGGTGCGATTCACCGTTGCTTCCGAAGTATCAGGTGATGGGGCTACTTCGACTAGTGGAATCAAGTAAGGCGGATTGACAGGGTGTGCTACTAAGCAGCGCTCGGGGTGCTTCAGATGGTTTGTGAACCGAGACGCGGCGATTCCTGAAGTGGAACTAGCCAACACGGTATCTATGGCCACTACCGACTCAAGTTCTAAATAGATACGTCGTTTGGCATCAATGTCTTCTGGCCCACATTCCTGAACGTACTCAACCCCCCTCATAGCATGAGCCAGATCGTTTTCTGTCTGGATGCGAGATAGCGGAGCCTCAATGTCTTTAATTAGGCCAGCCTGAAGTAAGTCTTCAAGAGATTGCCGAATGCCGCTTTGAACTTGGCCTAGAGCGCTAGCATAAACATCATAGAGACATACAGACATCCCGCTTCGTGCAAAGACAATTGCCCAAGCCCGGCCAATCAAGCCTGCGCCGATAATTCCTATACGTGCCGTCATGAGGCTGCTCCTATATCAGTCACAAAGACTCAACGTTGGCGCAGACACTCAGCGCTTGGCCTGAAATATTGGTACCACCAGGTGCTGACAAGAACAGGGCCATAGACGCAATGTCGGAGGGTTCAACCATGCGTCGCATGGATATCTTAGAAAGATTTTCCTGTTCCATTTCGGCATAGCTAATTCCACGCTTGGCCGCACGGTCTTCAATGACCTTTTCGATACGCGGTCCACGCACGATGCCAGGTAGGATTGCGTTGACTCTCACTCCTTCTGGGCCAAGCTCGATTGCCAAGCTCTTAGTCAGTCCGACGATAGCCCATTTGCTGGCGGCATAGGGCGTTCGATAGGCAAACCCAAGGCGCCCTGCGACCGACGCCAGATTAATCAGCAGCCCCTGGCTTTCCTTCAGTAACGGTGCCGCTCGGTGTGCAACTCGGTACTGACCATTGAGATTGATGTCGATAGTACGGGTCCAGGCGTCATTATCGATCTCATCAATCCCTGCAGTGGGCCCGGCGATGCCAGCGTTATTAACGACGACGTCAAGCCCACCCAGAGAGGCGGCATCTTGGACCAGTCGGTTGACGTCTTCTTCTTTGCTAACATCCGCCATAGTGTGTGAGATGCCCTTCGGCAGCGAAGCCAAGGCATGGGTGTCGATATCACAGACGTGCACTTTCGCGCCCGCTTCCAGGAAGGCCTTAGCGATTGCTAAACCGATACCATTGGCACCAGCGGTAATCAGTACTCTAAGGCCATGGCGTGGCGTTAAGCTTTCTACAATGGTCATATGGTTTCTCTCTTTGGAAGGGTTTAGAGCGAAGGCAGCCAAGGAGACAGGCAAGGCAGCAGGCTGATAATCAGAAGATTGATAAGTACGATTCCTACGAAAGGCAGTACGGACCAGGTGAGTCGAACGATACTAATATTAGCTATCTGTGATGCTACGATGAGGTTGAGGCCAACCGGTGGGGTGAACATCCATGGCCAGATTGACCACCATTATGATCCCGAAGTGAACAGGATCGAATCCGAAGCTGATCGCAATGGGCAACAGAATAGGCACGAAGATCAGGATCGCTGCTGCTGCCTCAATAAACATTCCTGCAAACAACAGCAAAAGATTGGCCAGAATAATAAACAGTAGCGGGCTGTCGATAGCCGATATTGCGAATTGGGACACCATGTCTGGCACTCTTAGACGCTGAAGCATACGCCCATAGAGTCCTGCAGCGCCGATGATGCTTAGCACAATAGCGCTGGTAACAGCCGATTGTTTGAGGATATCAACCAGGCTGCTCGGTTTGATTTCTTTATAGATGACAAACCCGATCAGGAAAGAGTAAGCCACCGCGATGACTGCGGCTTCAGTCGGCGTGAATATGCCACTGTAGATACCGCCCAAAATGATGACTGGCATTAGAATTGCCAGGATTGCTTTTCGCCCCGCTCGCAAGACATCCATCCAAGAACTCTTTTCGATACTCCCAGCCAAACCATTCGCCTTGGCAAAGAAGTAGGCAAAGATCAGCAGAGTCAGCGTCACTAGGATGCCTGGCAGAATGCCTGCGATGAACATGTCCCCCACGGACACATTTGCAGCAATCCCATAAGAGAATCAACGGGATGCTGGGCGGGATAATGACGCCGAGGGCGCCGGAGGCAGCTTGGTTGGCTGCGGTATAGCCTCCAGGGTAGCCCTTGGCCAGCATGGCCGGTATCAGAATCGAGCCGATAGCGGCGGTTGTGGCTGCGCCAGATCCTGAGATGGCCGCAAAGAACAGTGAAGTGACGATGGCCACCATTGCCAAGCCGCCTGTCATACTGCCGACTAGGGTGTTGGAAAAGTCGACTAGGCGCCGAGATATACCACCGCTCTGCATCAAGGAACCCGCGAGGATGAAGAAGGGTATCGCCATCAACGGGAAGGAGTTCACCGAAGCGATGAGCTGCTGAGGGACGATCAGCATTGGCGATAAATCCCCATGCCAAATAGTTATGGCAGAAGCTAGTCCGAGTGAGAGAGCAATGGGTACGCCGATGATGAATAGCGAAATCAGCAGTAGGAACAAGAGCAGTGCCATGGTCAGTTCACCTCCTGCTTAGGCTGATTGTGAATATTGAGCGCCTCATCCAGCAACAACCCCAAGCTGTTGATCATGATAACCACTCCTCCTGCGGGAATGGCCATGTAAGGCCACATCATAGAAACTCGAGTGCTGGGTGCAGTCTGGCTGGCAACCCGATCCATAAGGTCGTAACCGTGTTTAATCAAGATAAAGGCGAAGAGAGCGGAACACAGGATGATGGCAATTCGCAGCAGGCGCGCCAGTTTTTTTCCGGCGTGTTCCAATAAGATGTCTACAGAAATTAGTGTGCCCTTACGATAGGCATATCCGGCTCCTAGAAAGGTCAACCAGAGCATGGAGAAGCGGGCTATTTCATCTGAGAAGAACAGCGGACTGCCCACAACAAAACGGGCAAATACTTGCCAGAAGATGAGTACCGTCATCACTAACAACAACCCGGCCAATATCCAGCCGATCAAACGGTTAAACTCATCAATGGCTCTGTGGGCCAGTAGTAGATAAGACTTCATGGCTGCCTCATGCGTCGGAAAAGCGCCCGCAGGAAGTCGTGCTGCCTGCGGACGTTGTGGGCTCAATATTTGTAATTGACGGCAGCGTCGACCAGCTCCGCACCGACGGTAGGGGCCCACTCTTCAAGGACAGGTTTGACCGCTTCGCGGAACGGGGCTAGGTCGGGATGGGTCACGGTCATGCCCAATTCTTCGAGTTGCCCGAGGTAACGTTGTTCTAGCTCCTGGCTGGCCTCACGTTGTACCGGCAGAGCAATCTGGGCAGCTTCGATAATAATCGCTTGATCTTCTTCGCTGAAGGAATTGAACAGATCCAGGCCCATCATCAGTGGCGCTGGGGAATAGACGTGTTGGGTTATATTCAGGTAGTCCTGAACTTCATAGAAGTTAACGTCATAGATGGTAGCCAGAGGATTTTCCTGGCTATCCATAACACCTTGCTGGAGGGCAGTGTAAACCTCGGTCCAGGCCATTGGCGTCGCGTTAGCACCCAATGCTTCCCAAGTATCAACCTGGACACGACTTTCCTGTGTGCGGTGGTTAATACCTTCCAGATCGCTGGGTTTCTCGATTGGACGTACCGAGTTAGTGTTGTGACGAAAGCCGTTCTCCATCCACGCTAGGAACTTCACGTTCATGCCTTCCTCGGCCAGCCGAGCGAGCTCTTCGCCATGTTCGCTGTCTAGAAAGGCATAAGCATGCTTATGATTCTCGAAGACGTAGGGTAAATCAAAGAGCATAAATTCATCGACGAACCCCCCCATCGGACCGGTGGAAGCAATACCAGCATCAATAATGCCAAAGCCCATGCCTTCAACAACTTCTCGTTCGGCACCCAATGCGTTGTCGTAGTGCGGCTCAATGGTTAGTCGGCCTTCAGAGAGTCGCTCAAGCTCCTCACCAAATTTAAGAACCCCAATACCCTGCTGTGAGTCAGGGCCGAGCGGTAGACTCACATTAATAACACGCTCTGTTCCTGCAGCAGCATGGGTTGAAGTGGCCAAAGCGATGGCAGCAGCCAAAGATGTGAGAGGCAGGAAATGTTTCTTGAAGCACTCCTAAACATGGTCCAGCTATAAAGCTGAGTATTTTGTCGTTGTAGTCTCTACCTACGTGATACGGGCCTCATAACTGAAATTCTGTACTGAAGCTAAAGCCCACATGAAGTTTTAGAATAGAATGAATACGTATTCAACCATGACCACAAATCACCACAGCAGATTCTTATGTATCCTATTGATTATAATATAAATATACTTTAGTATTAAAAATGAATACGTAGTCATATCATAATGAAAAATGGCTTCATCCCGAAGCCACCCACTGATTGAGTAGCGCTACACTTGGCGGTCTCACGTTCCAAGTGCAACGCTA
>NZ_MWVI01000018.1 GCF_002087295.1 Vreelandella lionensis
CCGGGTTGGCAAGAGGGTTTTGTAAAAAAACTCCAATATTGTTCTGATACCTTATAGCGCCGCTTTAACAGCCCTCTATTAAGAGGACTGGTCAATAGCAGCAATCCCGCTAGATACCAGCGATTCCGAGCTAAGGTCGGCAATGGTTCGCGCTCCTGTCAGCGTCATCGCTACCTTCATCTCTTTCTCAAACAGCTCCAGCAGGTGAGCAACTCCCGCTTCTCCTGCCGTGGCCAATGCATAGATAAACGCACGGCCTATTAATGCAGTATCTGCCCCCATGGCAATCATCCGCCCCACATCTAACCCGCTGCGCACCCCAGAGTCGGCAAAAATCGCCAGCTCACCTTTAACGGCATCGGCAATGGCGGGGAGCGCTCGCGCGGTAGAAGGCACAACATCTAACTGCCGACCGCCATGATTCGACACCACAATGCCATCGGCACCGAAACGCACCGCATCGCGAGCATCCTCAGGGTCAAGGATACCCTTGATAATCATCGGGCCATCCCAAAACTCACGAATCCACTCAAGATCCTTCCAAGAGATCGCGGGGTCGAAGTTATTGCCAAGCCAGGCAATATAATCCTCAAGCTCTGTGGGCTTACCACGGTAATCAGACACATTGCCCAGATCATGAGGTCGGCCATGCACCCCCACATCCCACGCCCATAAAGGATCCATTGCTGCCTGCAGCATGCGTTTCATAGGGCCATTCTTACCGCTCATACCAGAGTGAGCATCTCGATAGCGCGCCCCAGGCACCGGCATATCGACGGTAAAAATCAGCGTTTTCACACCAGCCTCTTTCGCCCGCTCCAGCACATGCTTCATAAAGCCACGATCTTTCAGCACATAGAGCTGAAACCAAATGGGGCGCTCCACGTCTGCGACCACTTCAGCAATAGGGCACACCGATACGGTAGATAGTGTAAAAGGTATCCCCTTTTTCGTTGCCGCACGCGCTGCCTGCACTTCACCACGCCTTGCATACATTCCTGCCAAGCCCACAGGGGCCAGGGCAACAGGCATCGCCAGCTTTTCACCAAACAGCTCGGTTTCAAGAGAAAGCGACGACATATCTTTCAGCACCCGCTGGCGCAGCGCGACATCGCGAAGGTCATCGACATTACGTCTTAGCGTATGCTCTGCGTACGAGCCGCCTTCAGCATAGTGAAAAAGAAAGGGAGGGAGGCGGCGCTTAGCAGCTTGCCGATAGTCCGTGGAGGCTGAAATGATCATGACAGGCACTGTGCAATGGAGGCGTTCTTATAAGTAGCCATTAAGAGTAGGCGTTAATTCGCTAACGAGGGTTTTACAATCACGCACACCGTTAACAGCAACACGCATGCGACCAAACCAATATTGGTAATACCAATTTACAAATGAGATTCAACAACGTTAATGAGATGCTCGCAGCATGTCAAACGAAGATAATCTTCCAAGCCGCGTTATCGCCTATACTTTAGTTTAAACGGCATACTTAAGCTTAATAGGCATTGCCCATTTATTTTTGCCGCTTGAGCATGTTAACGAAACGCCCTATTATTGGTCTTACCAATTAAGGGAGCACGTATCAATGACCTACCCACCGCTCCGTCAACAGCGCCTCGCCGATGGGATTACGGAACGTCTGGAAGCTATGATTCTGGAAGGTAGCCTTAAGCCAGGCCAACGCTTGCCACCAGAAAGAGAGCTTGCCGAACGCTTTGGCTTTTCACGGCCTTCATTACGAGAGGCGATTCAAAAGCTGGCGGCCCGCGGCCTGCTCGCCAGTCGCCAGGGCGGCGGCACCTTTGTGAATGAAACGCTCAATAACGGCTACACCGATCCGTTGTTGGAAATGCTCTCCCGCCATAATGAGTTCCATTTAGACCTGCTGGAATTCCGTGACGCCATGGAGGGAATTTCTGCCTACTATGCAGCCCGCGCTCCACGCCTGCCGATAAAGCCGTGCTTATTCAGCGATTTGAGGAGCTTGATGGTGGCTTTGTGGGGGCTGACCCGGCTCAAGAGGCCAAGCTAGATGCGGCCTTTCACCTAGCTATTGCGGAGGCCGCCCATAACGTTCTGCTGCTTCACACGATCCGAGGCATTTTTCATCTGCTGGAACAGAGCATCGTGGACAATTTGGCGCATCTGTTTGCCAAACCCGACTCACGCACCCAATTGATGAAGCAGCACCGTGCCTTGCTAGATGCCATTTTAGAAGGCCGTGCTGAAGATGCTCGCACCCGCGCCCGTGAACACTTGGTGTACGTGGAAGAGGGCCTGCTTGAAATGGCCAGAGCCGAAACCCGCGCCCAGCGTGCATTACGCCGTGCCCAGGGCACCAGCAACCCGGCATGAGCAGTCATCTCAGCCCTACCGCGCGACGCGGGCGTCTGCTATGGCTTATCGCCATTCCCGTTGGGCTACTGCTGTTTATGTGGCAGGCGGCCCAGCTCGCCCGTGAGCAGGCGCTGTCAAATCTTCAGGATGATGCCGAGAACGAGCTACGCCTCTCCGCGGCCAACTTGAACGGCTATCTGCTGCGCTACGACTACCTGCCACAAATGCTCGCCACGCGTGAAGGCGTTCAGCGCTTTTTGGACTCTCCTGATAGCCAAGACCCTATGCCGCTCAACCTGCTGCTGGATCGCTTTCGCTTTACGTCGGGAGTCTCAGATGTCTACTTGCTTGACCGGAATGCCGACACCATTGCCGCCAGCAACTGGCATCGCCCCAACACCTTCATTGGCCAGAACTATTCTTTTCGCAGCTACTATTCGGATGCCATCGCAGGCGGCCAGGGACGATTTTTTGGGTTAGGCATCAAGTCTTTGGAGCGCGGTTACTACTTTTCCTCACCGGTTTGGTTGGATGATACCTCTCCTGATGCTAAGCCGGATGGCGTGATCGTCGTCAAAGTGCTGCTTGATGATGTCGAGGAGAGCGGGGCCGAGCAGGATGCCGAGCTGTTCGTCACCGACAGCGACAACATCATCTTTATGGCCAGCCACCCCGAACTGCGCATGAACGCTCTCTATCCGCTGAGCGACGAGCAGCGCGACGCGCTCCGCGAACCCCGCCGCTATGCCATGGAGCCGCTAACGCCGTCCGGGATTCACTTGAATACCCCATACGGGCCCGGTAGTTACCTAGTGAGCTTTGCGCATGGCCCACTCAGCGGCGGGCGCTATTTAAGCCTAACGCGGCCGATTCCTGAGGTTGGGCTGGCAAATGCATATTCTCAAGCCAATGACACCGGTCATGAACGCCCAGTGGATTGCTGCCTTCATGGCGGGAGGGCTCTCCGGCGTCATCGCCCTAGCAGGGGGCATTGGCTGGCAACGCCCGAGACTACGCCGGGACGTGAAGCGTTTGCCGAGCGGGAGCGCCAAACGTTAGCCCGCGTGCGAGATGAGCTTTAAGTCAGCGTCGAGCGTCGTACCCGCGACTTAGTCGCCAGCAACCAACACCCCTCGGATGAAATTGAAGAGCGGCGGCGAGCAGAGGCCAACTTGCGCGAAACCCAAGATGAGCTTATTCAAGCCGCTAAGCTCGCCGTGCTTGGGCAATTAGCCGCCGGGATTAACCACGAACTCAACCAACCTTTAGCAGCGATTCGTGCCTATGCTGAAAACGCACGGCGCTTTATTGAGCTCTCGCGGATTGAAAGCGCCGACGCCAACCTAGCGCAAATTGTCGAACCCACTGACCGCATGGCAGATATTAGCGCCCAACTGCGCCAATTCTCACGTAAAAGCAGTGAGCACCAAGAGGCCATTTCCGTGCAAGCCTGCATTGAGTACGCGCTACGGCTCTTTCATAGTCGCTTACGCGATGACGGTATTCGTATCGTTCAACAGTGGCCAGAGGAGACGCTCTGAGTAGAAGGCGATCTGGTTCGTCTTGAACAGGTGCTTGTGAATTTGATCGGCAACGCTGTTCAGGCAATGAAAGAGATTGATGCGCCTGTTCTATCGCTCAGCGCCCAAGTGGATCACAATCAAGTGGTTATCAGCGTTGCAGATAATGGCCCTGGCATCGCCGCCGATCACCTTGGACATATTTTTGAGCCCTTTTTCACGACCAAGGCCCCCGGTAGCGGGTTAGGGCTAGGACTCTCCATTTCCTCACGTATTATGGAGGACCTTGGGGGCAGGCTGCAGGCTATGAATCAAACGGAAGGAGGTGCCAGCTTCACTATCACCTTGCCACGCTCATCGGCACCAGAGCCGTCTGGCTCCCGCATCGAACAGGAGAATCAAACCCATGCATGAGCCGTCGACGCTGCCGGTCATGGTGATCGACGACTAACCGCATCTGCGTATCACCGCCAGCCAAACGTTAGAACTTGCGGGCTATACGCCCCACTGCTTTGAATCGGCCGAACATGCGCTGGCCGCTCTACCACCTGATTTCCCAGGCGTGATTGTCAGCGCTATCCGCATGCCGGGCATGGGTGGTATGGAGTTGCTGCATGAGCTGCATAGCCGCGACGCCACTTTGCCGATCATCCTGATCACCGGCCATGGCGATATCTCCACCGCCGTGGAGGCGCTGCGGGCAGGCGCCTGGGATTTTCTGGACAAGCCTTTTGCTGGCGACCAGCTGCTGGATGTGGTGAGACGTGGCATCGAAAAGCGCCAGCTAAGCCTCGAGAACCTGCGTTTAAAAGCCGAGCTGGAAGTTCAGCAGGCCGCGCTCGGCCCCCGCCTAGTAGGGCGTACCCAGGTAATCTCCCGGCTTGCCGCGATGATTCAGCGCATCAGCCAAGTCGAAGCCGACGTGCTGCTGTTTGGCGAAACGGGCACCGGCAAAGACTTGGTCGCCCGGGCCATTCACGAGCGCAGCGCCCGGCGTAACAGTCCGTTTATGGCCATCAACTGCGGTGCGGTGCCAGAAAACACCATCGAATCAGAGCTGTTTGGCCATGAGAAAGGCGCGTTTACGGGAGCAGTGGAGCGGCGCATTGGTAAGTTCGAGCATGCCAACGGCGGTACGGTCTTTTTGGATGAGATCGAGTCGATGCCACTGGCCCTGCAGGTAAAGCTGCTGCGCGTGTTGCAAGATCGTAGCGTGGAGCGCCTAGGGGCCAACGAAGCGGTGCCGCTCAACATTCGGGTCATTGCGGCCACCAAGGTAGATCTTAAAGTCGCCGCTGAAGAGGGCCGCTTTCGCGAGGATCTTTACTACCGACTGAACGTCGTGACGCTACCGCTGCCTGCCCTGCGGGAAAGACGGGAAGATATCCCGCTGCTGTTTCAACACTTTGCCGTGGTCGCCGCCAACCGCAGTGGCCTTGAAGCGCCTACCCTGGATAGCAACGCAGTAGCCGCCCTGCTGGCCCACGACTGGCCGGGAAACGTCCGCGAGCTGCGCAATCTGGCGGAACGCTATGTGCTGTTAGGCGCGGCGTTCGACTACCGCCTGGATGTGCTGCTGGAAGGCGGCTCGGCAGATACGCAAGAACCCACTCTGCCGCGTCAGGTAGAGCTATTCGAGAAGAGCTTGATCAGCCAACCGCTGGCCCGCCCCCACGGCCGCGTTCCCGATGTCTGCCGCCACTGAGGCATTCCCCGCAAAACCTTTTACGACAAGCTAAAGAAACACGGCCTTAGCGCAGACGACTACCGCCACAGCAGTGAACCTTGATGGAACAGCTCTAGCAGCACGCTCTAAGGCGGCACCCAAGGGGTTAGCACCAACAGCGCAATCAGCATTAATACGTTAGAGAGAGGGCGACGACCATCGCCCAGCTTAAGCGCCGTACCAAACGAGCGCTTAAGTCGCGCCCCTTCCAAGTCAACGCTAAACAGCTCGTCTAGGCTTAGGTGAATAAGGAATCCAAACAACACCGCCGCCCCATGGGACCACGCTAACCACGCTGGCTGGGCCAGCAAATGGTAGCTCAACGCGGCGGTGGCTAACGCACACAGCAATGCCGCCATCAACGAATGCCAAATCCCCCGATGAACAGTCAAGCGCGAAAACAGCACGGACGCTAAATAGCGCACTGAAAAATAGATGCCACCACACGCCACCAGCAGCAACCCAGGGGTTAACCACGGCTGCAGCAACAGCACACCCAGCACCAGCGAAGGCACTGATAAAATATTAAAAATCAGCCGGATAGAGCGAGAACGGTCAGCATCAATGTCGGGGAGAATACCGCCAAAGGCCACCAGGGCAATGACTAGCAGGACTTGTGGAGCTGCCCACCACTGCGCCTGCCAGCCAACGTAAGCCATTAGCGTGCCGCCCGCTGCTGCAACCGTTATATGCGTGCGAAAATTAGCCATGTCGCGGCACCCTAGAAAACTGGATAAATTACCAGATTTTCAGTGCGCGCAACATGGCTATGTTAGAAAAACGAGTGGTAAGGCAAACGCTTAGCGTGCTTCGGCGGCTTCCATAAGGAACTGATCTTTTAACTTAACGTAATTGCCTGCGGTGTAGGGGAAGAAAGACCGCTCTTTCTCCTTAAGCTGGCTCAGCGCCGTCGCTGGGTTGCCGGCATAAACGTAGCCGCTTTCCAGCCGTTTACCCGGTGTCACCACCGCGCCAGCGGCAATAGTCACCTCGTCTTCAACCACTGCGCCATCCATCACAATCGCGCCCATGCCCACCAGAATACGGCTGCCTAGCGTGCAGCCATGCAGGATGGCTTTATGGCCGATAGTGACATCATCGCCAATGGTGAGCGTAAAACCATCGGGGTTGAAGTCACTTGCGTGAGTGATGTGCAGCACGCTGCCATCTTGAACGCTGGTGCGCGCACCGAGGGTAATGCGGTGCATATCGCCACGGATCACCGTCATTGGCCAGACTGAGCAGTCATCGCCTAGCGTGTCATTGCCAATCACCTCGCTGGCGGGATCGATGTAGACACGATCACACAACTGCGGCGAGACTCCTTGATACGTTCGTAGGGCACTGCTCATGGCACACTCCTCTAAAGCATTTCACGTTTCGTGACGACGCGGGATGACAGCACTATAGCAACCCACCGAGCAGAACAATAAACGTCAGTGGGATCGACACCCAACGCACAAGATTTCGCCACATGACATAGCCACCATCGCCCACGCACAGCGCTTTCACGACCAGCGCTTGGGGCATCACCCAGGCGGCAAAGGTAGCAAACAGCAAACCACCCAAGGGCAGGAAAATATCGGGCGGAATACTGCTGACTAGCTCAAAAATATTGCGCCCAAACAGGGGCCTAAACTCGGCCAGCGCCGAGAACGAGAACGCCGACAGCAAGCCCAGAAGCCAGACGCTGATCGCCACCACTGCGGTAGAGATACTGCGCCGCCAGCCCAACCCCTGCAGCGTCGCCACCATGGGCTCGGCAAGGTTAATCGCTGATGTCCAGGTGGCCAGCAACAGCAGTAAGAAAAATACGCTGAGCCAGAGCGAGCCCCACGGCAGCTCTGAAAAGGCGATAGGTAACGTGACAAACATCAGCCCTGGGCCATCGGCAGGGTCCATGCCCTGGCCAAACACCCACCGAGAAAATCGCAATGCCCGCCAGCAGCGCCACGCTAATATCCAACACCGCCACGGCAAAGGCCGCCTTCGGCAGGCTCTGCTCATCAGGCATATAAGCCCCGTACGCCATCAGCGCACAGGCGCCGACTGCCAGCGTAAAGAAGGCATGGCCCATGGCATGCAACACGACCGCGGGCGTCACGTCCTCGAACGAGGGCAGAAAGAGCCACGACAGCGCGGTACCAAAGCCCGACGTAGTAGTGGCATAAATAGCTAATAACAGCAGCAAACCGTATAGCAGCGGCATCAGCAGGTTATTGAGCCGCTCGAGCCCCTTGGCCACCCCGGCTGCCACCACCGTCATGGTCATGAAGAGGAACAGCGAGTGCTTGAAGATCAGCAGCCCAGGATTCGCCAGAAACGCTTCGAATCCTGCACCGATCTCAGCTGCGCTGGCACCGTTAAAGTTGCCGTTCACCGAGGCCACTAAAAACTCGATCGACCAGCCGGAGACCACCGAGTAAAACGACAAAATACAGAACACGGTGAACGCGCCAAATAACCCCAACCAGCGCCAGTGCCGGGAAGCCCCGGCTTCTGACGCCAGTACCCCCAGCGCCTGCATCGGCCCGCGCCCCCCGGCACGCCCAATCAGGATTTCCGCCATCATCACGGGCCTGCCTAACAGCAGCACGAACGCTACGTAAATCAACAGGAAAGCAGCACCGCCGTTCTCTCCCGCCACATAGGGAAAGCGCCAAATATTACCCAGCCCAACCGCAGCACCTGTTACCGCCAAGATAAAGGCCCGTTTCGACCCCCAGCGCTCTAGCGTTTCACTCATTACTTGCTCCTGCCATGGGTGGCACTTATTGGTGACACTTGCATATTACGGATATGGAAAGGCGGCAAGACTAGCAGGCGCCTGCCCCCAGGCCAAACGCTTGCAGCGGGTCAAGCATTGAAACAACGCCTCACTGCCCGCACTGTGTCATCATCAGCGCACGTTTTGTGCGCCCCTAACTTGATTGCTACCGAGGTGCTTATGTCCCGCAACCCGTTGCTAGAGAGCCACGAGCTCCCCCCCTGTCGCCGACATTCGTGCCGACCACGTGGTGCCCGCCGTGGAAACGCTGCTCGATGAAAGTCGCGAGGCGATTGATCGCCTCGCCCAACAGGCCGCTGCCACATCCCCAACGTGGGACAACTTTGCCGCACCGCTGGAAGCAGTGAATGACCGTCTTTCCCAAGCTTGGTCGCCGGTGTCGCACCTCAACGGCACCATGAATACCCCTGAGCTGCGCGATGCTTACCAAGCCTGCCTGGAAAAACTCTCTGCATTTGGCACCTGGGTCGGTCAGCACGAAGGGCTGTTCAAAGGCTGGCAGGCGCTAAAAGAGAGCGAGAGCTGGGCAACGTTAACAGGCGCCCAGCAGCGCACGGTGGATAACGCCCTGCGCGATTTCCGTCTGGCAGGGGTCGACTTACCGGCGGATAAGAAGGCTCGTTACGGTGAGATTCAATCCCGTCTTTCCACGCTTTCTAACCAGTTTTCTAATAACGTGCTGGACGCCACCCAGGCATGGCATAAAGATATTCAGAATCGCGAGGCACTGGCAGGCGTTCCTGAGAGCGCCCTGGAAACTCTTAAGGCCCTGGCAGAAGCCAAAGGCGCTGAGGGCTATCGCATTACGCTGGATTTCCCCAGTTTCATCCCCATCGTCAGCTACGCCGACAGCCGCGAGCTGCGCGAGGAAGGGTATACCGCCTTTGTGACCCGCGCTTCAGACCAGGGCCCCAACGCGGGCAAATTCGACAACGCCCCCATTTTGGAAGAGATTCTGGCCCTGCGTCAGGAACTGGCGCGCCTGCTCGGCTTCGACACCTACGCCGACTACTCGCTAACTACCAAAATGGCAGACTCCCCCGCGCAGGTGCTGGACTTCCTGGAAGACCTCGCCCGCCGCGCCAAGCCGCAAGCGAAGGAGGAGTTTGTCGAGCTGAGTGCCTACGCCCGTGATGAGCTTGGCATCGATTCTCTTAAACCTTGGGATGTCGCTTATGCCAGCGAAAAGCTGCGCGAAGCGCGCTACGATATTTCCCAAGAGCAGCTGCGGCCCTACTTCCCTGCGCCCAGGGTTGTCGACGGCTTATTCCAGGTCGTTGAGCGCCTCTACAACGTTCAAATAGAGCAGGATAAAAGCGCTCCGAGTTACCACGACGACGTCCACTTTTACCGCATCAGCGAGCAGGGCAAACCGATTGCCGGTTTTTACTTAGATCTCTACGCCCGTGAAGGCAAGCGTGGCGGCGCGTGGATGGCTGACTGCCGGGTACGTCGTAAAACCGAGAGCGGCGTGCAGCTACCGGTGGCGTTTTTGACCTGTAACTTCACCGCTCCAGTGGGCGGCAAGCCTGCGCTGCTGACCCATGATGAAGTGACCACGCTGTTCCACGAGTTTGGCCATGGTTTGCACCATATGCTGACCAAGCAAGAGGTGGCAGACGTCTCCGGCATTAATGGCGTCGCCTGGGATGCCGTCGAGCTGCCCAGCCAGTTCATGGAAAACTACTGCTGGGAGCGGGAAGGCCTCGACCTGCTGGCCAAACACATGGATACCGGCGAACCGCTGCCAGACGTTCTGTTCGAGCGTCTGCAAGCGGCGAAAAACTTCCAGCCGCCATGGGCATGGTGCGTCAGATCGAGTTTTCTCTGTTCGACCTACGCCTCCATCACGAGCTGGAAGCGCCTTCGGCCAGCGATGTTCAGACGCTGCTCGACGACGTGCGTCGCCAAACCTCTGTCGTTCCCGTAGTCGACTTCAACCGCTTCCAAAATAGTTTCAGCCACATCTTTGCAGGCGGCTACGCAGCGGGCTACTACAGCTATAAATGGGCAGAAGTGCTCTCTGCCGATGCCTGGAGCGCCTTTGAAGAAGCCGGGATTTTTGACCCAGACACTGGCCAGCGCTTTCGCGAAGAGATTCTGGAGCAAGGCGGTGCGCGGGATGCCGCCGAGCTATTCCGTGCCTTCCGAGGCCGCGAACCTAGCGTCGAACCGCTGCTGCGCCATAGCGGTATTCGCGCCGCCTAAGCTGGCTATTTTTATCCGGTGCGGCGGCGTTGCCGCCGCACGTTGGGAGTGTATGTATGTCGAGTATTAAACGTTTTATTGCAGGCGTGACCTGCCCCCGCTGTGCCTCCATGGACCGCATTCGTGCGTGGGAGCAGCACGGCATCCGCTACCGTGAATGCGTGAGCTGTGATTTCTTCGAACAGCTGCCCATTGAAGACGAAGCGGCCCCCGAGCTCACTACACGAGTGAATCAGGTGCGTGATGAGCAAAAAATCCAGGATGTGCAACCGGTTCGCATTCTTGACCCAGGTAAAAACAAATAACGCCCCTCTCTAGCGGTGCAGCGGCTGCATCGCTAGGCGCTAGCCCCCTTTGAAAAGTGTGCGAAAAACCGCACACAACCCTATCTAGAGCGTGCGAAAAGCCAGACACTTAATGGCTTTTGCTTTTCAACCAAAGTTGAAGAGCAAATTTTTAATGCATTGATTTTTATATTAAATCGTATATGTGGCACAAGTATCGCTCTATATAAGCTGCTTAATGATGAAGCACTGGCGGTGTTTACACACGCCAGACGATAATCCCAATAACAGCTTAGGAAATCTCGCCATGCGCAATACGATGCCCAAAACTGTCGCTCTGCTCGCAGGCAGCGCGTTACTTGCTGCAGGCACTGCCCATGCGGACCGCTCTGAATGGCCCACTAACTTTACTGTTGGTACGGCAAGTCAAGGCGGCACCTACTTCGTTTATGGCTCTGGCTGGGCGAACTTCATTGCTGAAGAACTAGACGTTTCTGGCGGCGGCGAAGTCACCGGCGGCCCGACCCAAAACTTGGCGCTAGTGCACAGTGGCGACATGGCGTTTGGCCTAACCACTATGGGTCCGGCGTCTGATGCCATCAAAGGCGAAAGCCCGCTGGCACCTGGCCTAGTCATGGACAACGTTTGCGCGCTGTTCCCGATGTATGAAACCCCGTTCTCTATCGCTGCGCTCTCTAGCTCCGGTATTGAATCTATTTCCGACATCCCCGACGGTGCGCGCATCGGTTTCGGCCCGGCGGCGTCTACCTCTGACACCTACTTCCCGGCCATGCTGGAAACCCTGGGCGTAAACTTCGACCGCCGTAATGGCGGCTGGTCTGACCTGGGCGGCCAGCTTCAGGACGGCCTGCTGGACGTTGTCGCCTTCGCTGCGGGCATCCCGATTCCGGCAGTTAGCCAGCTGGAAGTACAAACCGACGTGAACATTATTGAGTTTACCGAAGAAGAGCTGGCGACTGTGCTAGACGCCTTCCCGGTCGCTGAGTTCACCATCCCGGCTAGCACTTACACCACGCTGAAGAGGATGCTCGCGCCGTTTCCATGTGGAACTTCGCGATTGCTGGCTGTGACCTGCCGGAAGACTTCATCTATGAAGTCACGAAAGCCACGATGGAAAACAATGATCGTATGCGCGACGTACACCGCAGTGCTGAAACCAGCATTCCGGAAAACATCGTGCACAACACGGTACTGCCTTTCCACCCAGGCGCAGCACGCTGGTACGAAGAGAACGGTTACGATATCTCTGACGACATGATCAAGTAAGCTCCACGCACCATCGCGCTGCCCCGCTGCCGACCCTGTCGGGCGGGGCAGCGTTCGCTACTGCCCCCTTTCTCTGCTTTTGCTGTGAGGGTGACCTCTGATGAGTCACAATACCGACCAAGACCCCAACGGCCTCAAGGATGACGCCTTAGCTGCTTCATCAACGCCAGAATCGATTGCTGATGGCGTCGATGAAGAAGTTGTTGAGCCCAACCGCCGCCTGTTCGTTGGCTGGCAGTTCCTATTATTTGCAGCACTGGCGATTGCCTATTCAGGTTTCCACCTGTTTTCACTCAACGTGTACCCCATGGAAACCTGGTCGTTCCGTATCGTACACATCGCCGGTGCATTAATTTTGGGTTACGGGCTGTTTGCCGGTGCCCGCTTTGCTGAAGATGACCAGCAGGCCTCCCCTGCTTGGCTGAAATGGGTGAGCTATGCGCTGCTGGTTCCTGCGGTTTACTCGCTGGTGCAAGTATTCTTGATGCAGCAGGCCATCAACGGCGGTGCCATGCGCATCGACCCGGCCGTGGAAACGCTGCACTTTGGCTATCCGCTAATGGCCACCACGGCGGTTGCCATCGTGCTCTCCTGGTTCTACCGCCAGGCCCGCCACCGTTTTAACCCTGCCGACTTAGTGCTCATGGTGTGTGCACTGGCCAGCGCGGGCTACCTGCTGATGGCGTTTAACACCAACATGCGGATGTCCACCGGCACGTCGTTTGCGCCTCCTGGTATCTCCTGGGCAGCCATCGCGGGCTCGTTGCTGATTCTCGAACTGACTCGCCGTGTGGCAGGTTTGGCGTTGGTCGTCATTTCAGCCGTGTTTCTGACCTACGTCTTTGCAGGCCCCTATTTACCTGGTTTCCTGGGCTACCCTGGCCTGTCGGTCCAGCGCTTTTTTAGTCAGGTCTATACCGATGCGGGCATTCTTGGCCCGACCACGGCGGTCTCGTCCACCTATATCATTCTGTTCATCATTTTTGCCGCGTTCTTGCAGGCCTCCAAAGTGGGCGACTACTTCGTCAACTTCGCCTTTGCAGCGGCAGGTCGTGCCCGTGGCGGCCCGGCGAAAGTGGCCATCTTTGCCTCTGGTTTGATGGGAATGATCAACGGCACGTCGGCTGGTAACGTGGTCTCCACCGGCTCCCTGACTATCCCGCTGATGAAGAAAGTAGGCTACCCCGCTCGTAGCGCAGGGGCGATCGAAGCGGCCGCCTCGACCGGTGGTCAGATCATGCCCCCGATCATGGGCGCAGGTGCGTTCATTTATGGCGGAAGTGACCGGTATTCCTTATACCGAAATCGCCATTGCCGCGATTATTCCTGCCATTCTCTACTTTGCTTCTATCTACTTTATGGTCGACTTTGAAGCCGCCCGTAAAGGCATGCGCGGCATGCGCAAAGATGAGATTCCGCTGTTCTCCAAGCTAGTGAAGCAAGTCTACCTGTTCGCACCGATCATCATTTTGATCGTGGCGCTGTTCATGGGCTACTCGGTGATCCGCGCGGGTACGCTGGCCACTGCCTCTGCTGCCGTGGTGAGCTGGATTTCACCCAACAAGATGGGCTTGCGCGCCATTCTAAGAGCGCTGCAGCTAGCCGGCACCATGTCTATTCAGATCATTGCCGTGTGTGCCTGCGCGGGTTTGATTGTGGGCGTGATCTCGCTAACCGGCGTTGGCGCGCGCTTCTCCTCTCTGCTGTTGGGCTTGGCGGGCGTTAGCCAACTGCTGGCGCTGTTCTTCGCCATGCTGATCAGCATTCTGCTGGGAATGGGCATGCCCACCACGGCGGCTTACGCGGTAGCAGCATCGGTCGTGGCACCGGGGTGATCAACATCGGCATCGAGCCGCTGATTGCTCACTTCTTCGTGTTCTACTTCGCGGTAGTGTCAGCCATTACTCCGCCGGTGGCGCTGGCCTCTTACGCGGCGGCCGGTATCTCTGGGGACAACCCCATGGGCACCTCGGTGGCGTCGTTCAAGATTGGCTTGGCGGCGTTTATCGTGCCGTTCATGTTCTTCTACAGCCCGGCCATGCTGATGGAAGGCTCCGCCATGCAGATCCTGCGCGTTGGCCTCACCGCCACGCTAGGCATTGTGTTGCTCTCGGGCATGGTTCAGAAGTGGTTCTTCGGTCCGGTGAACTTACCCCAGCGCTTAGTGATGCTGGTCGGTGCCATGTTCTTGATCTACGGCGGCATCTACACCGACATCGCGGGCTTAGCGATTGGTACGGTGCTGTTTATCATGCAGCGCAAGCAGCATGGTGGCAAAGGCAAGGCAACGGCAAGCGCTGCGTAAACCGTTACGTTACTAGAGCCAAGCTATGCACTAGCCGGAACCGAGAGGTTCCGGCTTTTTTATGCGCCTAGCACAAGGCGTATGACGCTCAGCGAAGCGTGAACCAGAGCGCTGCGGCCAGCATCGATAGCAGGGTGACAGGCACACCCACTTTAGCGAACTCTATAAACCCAAGGTGGACCCCTTGACGCTTCGCGCCTTCTGCCACAATCAGATTCACCACGCTGCCGATAAGCAGCAGGTTGCCGGCCAGAGTCGACATGACTGCCAGCATGACGAGGGTGGACTCTGACAGTGCAGGGAATAACCCCAACAGCAGCACCACAAAAGGCACGTTGCCAATCACGTTACTGGCCACTAGCGACATACCCGCGATACTCCACGCATCGCTGGGCAGCCCGCCTTCACCGACCAGACTATTCACTACCGCGCTAGCCTCTGGCAGCGATGCCAGGCTCCCCGTGACGATAAACAAGCCCACAAACAGCAGGAGCAGATTCCAATCGACGGCGTGTGTGTAGCGGTGGCTGGCTACCCGGCGCGACATCATCAGCACCAGCGCCACGGCCAGCGCTGCCCACTCTCTGGGTAGCGGTGTCGAGAACAGCACCAACAAGGCAACAGCAGCCAACAGTGGCTTATAGCGAAGGCTTTCTGCCACAGGCGCCGTTGCTAATGGCACCGAAGCTGGGCTACTGAGCCACCAGCGCCGCCGCCAGACGAGCCAGATGACGCTGTAGGTTGTCATCAGCGCAACCAGCGCAGGGACAGCGGCTTGCATGCTGTAATCCCAAAACGCTAAGTCGCCCGCCTGACCAATCAAAATATTCTGCGGGTTGCCTATCAGGCTAGCTGCCGATCCGGCGTTACAGGACATCGCCAGGGCCAACAAAAATGGGCGTGGATCTAAACCCCGCGCCAGCAGGGTCTGGCACAGCAGCGGCGTCAGCGCAAAAGCGACAATATCGTTGACCAGCAGCGCCGATAGCACGCCGCCTAGCAGCACCACGCCGAGTAGCAGCTTGCTGGGCTGCTCCGCATGTTGGGCCATCCACTCTGACAGCTGGTGATACACCCCTGAAAAGCCAAACTGGGCCGACACCAGCATAAGCGCCATCAGCAGCACCAGCGCGCCGATGTCGATATGGCCTGCAATCTCCTCCAGTTGAACGGTGCCGGTCACCAGCAACACACACGCCGCCGCGAGGGCCATCCAAGAGCGGTCTACCTGCAGGCCAGGCAATCGGCCCACTGCCATGCCCAGGTAGGTGAATGCGAACATGGCAGTGATGAGCCACATCGTGAGTGCTCCTTCTCAAAGCGCAAAAAGAGCAGGCATCATACGGTGCTTGCTGATCGCCACAAAGCGCTAAAAACCTGATAGAGACCATCAAGTAGGAAGGGGAGTCGCCTC
>NZ_MWVI01000019.1 GCF_002087295.1 Vreelandella lionensis
GATTCGCGGCCGGGTTGGCAAGAGCTAATGTGAAAAAGTTTTCAGAAAGTTCACACCAGGGTCACGCGAGCGTAACGCTTCTTGCCCGCTTGAATCACATACACTTTACCAGTGGTCAGCATGGTGTCTTGAGCAACGACCTCACCATCCACTTTGACACTGCCATTTTTCAGCATGTCTTTGGCTTGTGCGCTGTTCTTGGTTAACCCTGAGCGATTCAGAACCGTCGCAATCGGCGCCTGCTCACTGCCTTCAAAATCAACGTCTACTTCCGGCAGGTCTTCCGGCAACTCACCATCGGCCAACTGGTTACCCGCCGACTTGTGCGCATTCGCGGCGGCTTCATCACCGTGGTAGCGGGCGATGAGTTCGCGGGCAAGCTCCATTTTCACATCGCGAGGATTCGCACCCTGCTCCACACTCTGCTTCAACGCCTCAATCTCTTCGTTCGATTTCAGCGAGAGCAGTTCGAAGTAACGCCACATTAAGCTGTCGGGCATGGAGACAAGCATTATTGAACATGGAACCCGGTGCTTCATCCACGCCCACGTAGTTGCCAAGCGACTTGGACATTTTCTGCACGCCGTCCAAACCTTCTAGCAGGGGCATCGTGATGACCACCTGAGGCTCCTGGCCGAAGTGCTTTTGAATCTCGCGCCCCATGAGCAGGTTAAATTTCTGATCGGTGCCCCCCAGTTCGATATCAGCTTCTAGTGCGACGGAGTCATAGCCCTGCACTAGCGGGTAAAGAAACTCGTGAATCGCAATCGGCTGATTCGCTTTGTAGCGCTTCTCGAAGTCATCACGCTCCAGCATGCGAGCCACGGTGCTTTGTGCTGCCAGCTCAATCATTTTGGCAGCCGTTAACTCGCCAAACCATTCCGCGTTGAAGCGCACCTCGGTCTTTTCCGGATCGAGGATTTTAAACACCTGCTCTTTTTAGGTTTCCGCGTTCGCCTTGACGTCGGCTTCGGTCAGCGGCTTGCGGGTGACGTTTTTACCGGTCGGGTCACCTATGCGGCCAGTGAAATCACCAATCAAAAAGATAACGGTGTGACCAAGATCTTGGAACTGGCGCATTTTGGTCAGCAGTACGCTGTGGCCCCGGTGCAAATCAGGTGCTGTAGGGTCGAACCCTGCTTTAATACGCAGCTTGCGACCGGACGCGAGCTTTTTACGCAGCTCGTCTTCTACCAGGATTTCATGCGTACCTCGCGACAGCAGCGCTAACGCCTGATCCACCTCACTCATTGCCTCTCTCCATGTACTATGTGCCGTTAAAGGCGTTTAAATAATCAATAGTGGGCGATGTTATCACGCTCCACCGCCTTGGTTGAGCCTTCACCCCGTTTTGGATGACTCGCATGATGAAAACCGCTTCCTCCACACCGACGGCCTACTATATTGGGCTCATGTCAGGCACCAGCTTGGACGGCATTGATGCCGCCCTGGTCTCTATCACTCCTGGCACGCCGCCTAAGCTATTAGCCACGGCTGACGTTGCCATGCCCGATACGCTGCACGCGCAGCTACTGCACCTGTGCCACGCGCCAGCAGCACACTTTGCCGAACTGGCCGCCGCCGAGGATGCCTTTTGCCGCCTCCCGGCCCAGGCCGTTACAGCACTATTAACGGAACAGGGGCTCACCCCGGATCAGATTACGGCGATTGGCAGCCACGGCCAGACGATTGAGCACGCGCCGCAAGGTCACCAGGGTGGTCCGGCGTATACGCTACAGCTAGATAACCCGAGCCTGCTGGCAGAATTGACGGGGTGTACGGTGGTGGCCGACTTTCGCCGCCGGGACTTGGCCGCTGGCGGCCAAGCAGCGCCTTTAGCACCCGCCTTCCACCAAGCGCTGTTTGGGCAGCGCCCAGGCGAACAGCTCGTGCTGAATCTGGGCGGCTTTGCCAATCTTCCGTGGCTTCCTCAAGAGCAGGAGCGCGCCGTGGTGGACTTGGATACCGGCCCGGCGAACGTGCTGCTGGATGCCTGGTTTGCCAAGCATCACACCGGGCGATTTGATGAGAACGGCACTTGGGCGGCCAGCGGGCAAATCGACCAAGCGCTGCTCGCCCGCCTGCTGCAAGAACCCTTTTTTCATCAGCCACCGCCGCGCAGCACCGGGCGCGAACTGTTTCACTTAGCGTGGTTGAGCGACCACCTCACTGGCAACGAAGCCCCCCGTGATGTTCAGGCAACGCTAGCCGAACTGACGACGGTGAGTGTCGCGCAAGGGGTGGCCCAACTGCCGCTAAGCCAGCCCAGCGCCACGCTGTTGGTGGGTGGTGGCGGTGCTCATAACGCCTATTTGATGGAAAGGCTAGCCGCGCACCTTCCTAAGGTCACGCTGCTCTCCCCCGCCACGCTGGGCTGGCCGGAAGATTGGATTGAAGCAGGAGCCTTTGCTTGGCTCGCCCACCAACGCCTGCACGGGCTACCCGGCAACCTGCCTTCCGTGACCGGCGCCAGCGGCCCGCGGGTATTGGGCGGCATTTACGCCCCCTAGCGGCGAAGGCCATCAATAATCGTCACCGTCGCGCAGAGCAAGAGGAGACGGCACCTGCGCGTCTAACGGCTTACCGCTGGCAGCGGCGTCGCCCTGCTTGATCATCAGCCGCAGGTCGTTGGCGGAATCCGCATGGGCCAGCGCCACTTGCTGGCTGATTTGGCCCGCTTGATAAAGCGCATAAAGCGCCTGATCGAAAGTTTGCATCCCCGCGTCGCGGGAGCCTGCCATGGCCTGCTTCAATTCATCAATACGCCCTTTACGGATCAGATCCACCACCCGTGGCGACGAGAGCAGAATCTCAATCACCGCACAGCGGCCGCCCTGCTGAGTAGGCAGCAGCTGCTGCGCGACCACGGCACGCAGATTCAGCGACAAATCCATCAGCACCTGCTCGTGCCGCTCATGGGGAAAGAAGTGAAGGATGCGCTCCAACGCCTGGTTGGCGTTGTTGGCGTGCAATGTCGCCAGACAAAGATGCCCGGTTTCCGCGAAAGTGAGGGCGTGCTCCATAGTCTCGCGGGTACGCACTTCACCAATCAAAATCACATCCGGCGCTTGGCGTAGCGTATTTTTCAGCGCCACCTCGAAGGATTCCGTATCCACCCCCACTTCGCGCTGATTAACGATGCCACGCTGATGCGGATGCAAGTACTCGATGGGGTCCTCAATGGTGATGATGTGCCCACCGACTGAGGCGTTGCGCTCCTGAATCATCGCCGCCAGGGTAGTGGATTTCCCCGTTCCCGTGCCGCCCACCACCAGCACCAGCCCGCGTTTGGCATTGGCCAACGTCGCCAACTGGCTAGGCACGCCAAGCGCGCTAAGGGTCGGAATGGTCTGCGCAATACGGCGCACCACCATGGCGGGCTCGTTACGCTGTTGAAAGGCGCTTACCCGAAACCGCCCCGCACTCTCCAGGCTTAGGGCAAAGTTCGCCTCGTGCTCCTCATGAAATCGCTCACGCTGCTTCTCGGGAACCGCATTCAGCACCAGGCTGCGCACCTGGCTAGAGGAGAGCGGCTGACGCCCCAGCGGCATCAGCCCCTTGGGCGTTTTCAAGCTGGGCGGTGCGCCCACCGAAATCAGCAGGTCAGAGGCCTGCTGCTCGACCATGATGCCCAGCAGTTTGGTGCAGCCACTGGGTCGCGGTCATACCGCTGGCTGACTCACTCATCGCGTCTATTATCCTTGTGCCGCCTTACTCATCTTTTAACGTCAGCGTGCCTTTAGCCCTTGCTTGGGCTTCCCCCATCGTCACCACGCCCTCTTTAACCAGCTTGGCGAGCGAGGCATTCAGGGTTTGCATTCCCAGTGCACCGCCGGTCTGGATGGCGGAGTAGATCTGCGCCACCCTATCTTCGCGAATGAGGTTACGCACCGCTGCCGTGGCGACCAGGATCTCGTGAGCCGCCACGCGTCCGCCGCCCTGACGCTTCAACAGCGTTTGCGAGATGACCGCCTGGAGCGATTCAGACAGCATCGAGCGCACCATAGATTTCTCTTCGCCGGGGAATACATCAATAATCCGGTCGATGGTTTTCGCCGCGGAAGTGGTGTGCAAGGTGCCGAATACCAAATGCCCCGTTTCAGCAGCGGTGAGCGCTAAACGGATTGTTTCGAGATCCCGCAGCTCGCCGACCAAAATCACGTCCGGGTCTTCGCGCAGCGCGCTTCGCAGCGCCCCAGAGAAGCTGTGAGTATCGCGGTGAACCTCCCGCTGATTAATCAGGCAGCGCTTGCTGGTGTGCACAAACTCCACCGGATCTTCGATGGTTAGAATATGCTCGAAGCGCTGTTCGTTGATGTAGTCGATCATCGCCGCCAAGGTCGTGCTTTTCCCCGACCCCGTGGGCCCGGTCACCAGCACTAATCCTCTAGGTAGCATCGAAAGGCGCTGGAACACCTCGCCCATGCCTAAGGTTTCCATGGAAAGCACCTTATTGGGAATGGTACGGAACACCGCCCCCGCCCCGCGTGCCTGGTTAAAGGCATTGACCCTAAAGCGCGCCACGCCCGGCACTTCAAACGAGAAGTCCGCTTCTAAATGCTCTTCGTAGTCGCGGCGCTGCCGATCGTTCATGATGTCGTAGATCAGCCGCCGAACGTCGCTGTTCTCCATGGCGGGCACATTAAGCCGACGAATATCGCCATCAACACGTATCATGGGAGGCAGACCCGCCGAAAGGTGCAGGTCGGATGCATTCTGCTTTGCCGAGAATGCCAGCAGGTCGGTAATATCCATCTCTCTTTCCCAGCTGCGGTAAGGTGCTTGAGTATGACAGACAACGCGCTCCCCGAGTCACTTGCATCTGCGCGTGAACGCCTGCGCCGGGCGCTTGAGGATGCCGGACGCTCTCCCACCAGCGCCACCCTGCTGGCGGTGAGCAAAACCAAGCCCGCCGAGATGCTGCGCGAAGCGTGGCAGCACGGCCAGCGCGAGTTTGGTGAAAACTATCTGCAAGAGGCGCTGGATAAGCAGGCGGCGCTTGAGGATCTTGACGGCATTGTGTGGCACTTCATTGGCCCGCTGCAATCGAACAAGACCCGCGCTGTGGCCGAGCAGTTTGCCTGGGTACACAGCGTTGACCGATTAAAAATCGCCAAACGCCTGAGCGAACAGCGCCCGGAAGCATTACCGCCGCTGAACGTGTGTCTGCAGGTCAATATTAGCCGCGAGGCATCGAAATCCGGCGTGCTGCCCGAGGATGCCTTAGCGCTGGCCCAAGAGATTGCCACGCTGCCAGGCCTTTCCCTGCGCGGGCTGATGGCGATTCCCGCTCCGGCGGAGACGCTAGAAGAACAGCGCCAGCCGCTGGCAGCGCTGCGCCAGCTCTTAGAAGAGCTCCAAGCGGCACTGCCTGAGGCACCGCCGGATACGCTCTCGATGGGCATGAGCGACGATTTAGAAGCGGCTGTCTTAGAAGGCGCCACGCTGGTACGTTTAGGCACCGCCATTTTTGGCGCTCGGGGCTAACTACGGTTCACACTGCACGCGGCTCAAACAACACACGGTTTACTTCACACGCTGCAAGACGCAGCCATTTGCGAAAAAGGATACCCCCATGGCGAGCAAGATCACCTTCATTGGCGCAGGCAACATGGCCGGTGCCATTATCGGCGGCCTGATCGAAAGCGGTGTCTCATCTAGCGACATCACCGCCACGGCCCCCAACGAAAGCGAACTGGCTCCGCTGAAGGCGCGCCTGGGTATTCATACCCACACCGACAACAGTGCAGCGGTTAACGGTGCAGATGTGGTCGTGCTGGCGGTCAAACCGCAGATCATGCGCGGCGTTTGTGAAGCCCTGCGTGAAAGCGTTCAGCAGCAGGCGCCGCTGGTAATTTCCATTGCTGCTGGCCTGGATGCCAACACCATCGACCAGTGGCTGGGCGGCGGCAACGCCCTGGTGCGCTGCATGCCCAACACTCCGTCACTGGTCGGTATCGGCGCCAGCGGCCTGTACGCCAACGCGGCGGTCAGCGATGCCCAGCGCACTCTCGCCACGCAGCTGATGGAAGCTGTGGGCATTGTCGAGTGGGTCGAGGAAGAGCGTTTACTGGATGCAGTGACCGCGGTTTCCGGCAGCGCTCCGGCTTACTTCTTCTTGATGTTTGAAGCCATGGAAGAGGCCGCCGTGAAGCTCGGCCTGCCTGCTGAAACCGCCCGCCGCTTGGCCATTCAAACCGCCTTGGGGGCCTCCACTATGGCCCAGCGCAGCGACAAAGACCCGGCCACGTTGAAGCAGAACGTGATGTCACCGGGCGGCACCACCGAGCGCGCTATTGCGCATATGGAAGACGCGCACCTGCGCACGATCATTTCCGACGCCATGCAGGCCTGCGCCGCGCGCGCCGATGCCATGTCCAAAGAGCTAAGCGGTAACGATTGAGTCTTACGTAGACAACAGACCGTGAATCACGCCATAAGAACGGGATGAACTGCAGGCACGCCGCTCATCTCAAGAACGACATTTTTTAGGAGAAGCCGCAATGGGAAGTCAATTAGGCAGCGCCGGGTTAATGCTGGTTAACTCGCTGATCAATATTTATCTGTTTCTGTTAATGCTGCGCTTCTTGCTGCAGGCATCCCGAGCGGATTACTACAACCCGCTCAGCCAGTCGGTGGTGAAAATCACCCAGCCCGTCGTGGGGCTGTTCCAAGGCTTTTTAGGGCCAGTCGCCGGTCGCTTTGACCTTGCCACCCTGGCGGCCGGTTTCGTGCTGAAAGTCGTCAGTATGATTGCCATTTTCATGGTGATCGGCGTGGGTATGCCGCCCATTGCAGGGCTGCTGATTGCCGGGGTGGCCGCGCTGGCCAACGCCATCTTGAAGATCTACTTCTTTGCCATGATCGTGATGATCATTCTGAGCTGGGTCGCGCCGAATGCCAGCCACCCCGGCGCGCTGCTGGTGATGCAGTTGGTCGAGCCGATCATGGCTCCGGTGAGAAAAGTGATTCCGCCGCTAGGCATGATTGATCTTTCGCCGATCGTGGTCTTTATCGCCATTAACCTAGTAGACGGCTTAGTGGTTGGCTCGCTGATCCGCGCGGCGGGCATCTCGGGCGCACTCGTAGGCCTATAAAGGCCCTATCGACTCGACTATCGCCCCGAGCTTACTTTTTGCAGGACTTATTTTTGCAGGACTAGCGCTTTCGATGCCTGATTCAGACACTCTTGCTTATGACGACCGGCCAGCGGACTCCGTTGGCCTTGTGACCCCTCACGTGGTTAAGTTTGATACGCCGCTGCCGCTTGCCTGCGGCAAGACGCTGCCGGAGTACGAACTGATCTATGAGACCTACGGCACGCTGAACGCCGAGCGCTCTAACGCGGTGCTGATTTGCCATGCGCTGTCGGGGCATCATCACGCTGCGGGCTACCACACGGCCGAGGATCGCAAACCTGGCTGGTGGGATGCCCACATAGGCCCCGGCAAATCCATCGACACCAATCGCTTTTTCGTGGTGTCGCTGAACAACCTAGGCGGCTGCCACGGCAGTACTGGCCCGGTGAGCCATAACCCGGACACCGGCCGCCAGTGGGGTCCTGACTTCCCCGTGGTGACGGTGAGCGATTGGGTCACCAGCCAAGCGCGCCTCGCCGATCATCTGGGCATTGAGCGCTGGGCAGCGGCAGTAGGCGGCAGTTTGGGCGGCATGCAGGTGCTGCAGTGGACGATCACCTACCCCGAACGGGTCGCCAATGCCGTCGTCATTGCGGCCACGCCGCGCCTCTCGGCGCAGAACATCGCCTTTAACGAGGTCGCCCGCCAAGCCATCCGCTCAGACCCGGAGTTCTTCGACGGCTGGTACGCCGAGCACGACACCGTGCCCAAACGGGGGCTAAAGCTGGCCCGCATGGTCGGACATATCACCTATCTCTCCGAAGACGCCATGGGAAGCAAGTTTGGCCGCGACCTGCGCAGCGACGACCTGAACTTTGGCTTCGACGTCGAGTTTCAGGTGGAGTCTTACCTGCGCTATCAGGTCGATACCTTCTCGACCGCCTTTGATGCCAACACCTACCTGCTGATGACCAAAGCGCTGGACTACTTTGACCCAGCGGCCAACTGCGACGGCGATCTTGCCTGCGCCCTGGCACCGGCGCAGTGCCCCTTTTTGATCGTCAGCTTTACCACCGACTGGCGCTTCCCGCCGTCGCGCTCCCGGGAGTTGGTGGATGCGCTGACGCGCGCGGGCAAATCGGTGAGCTATGCCAATATTGAATCGCCCCATGGGCACGATGCCTTCTTATTGCCGGAACCGCGTTATCAAGCGCTGTTCAGCGCCTTTATGGGCCGCGTCGCACGAGAGCAGCACATCGACGCCGCAGGCGCGGAGGAAACACGCTAATGCGCACGGATCTTGAACTAATTTACGACTGGGTTCCTCAAGGTGCCCACGTACTGGACTTGGCCTGCGGCGACGGCATTCTGCTGGAGCGGCTGGCCCAAGAGAAAGGTGTGACCGGCTATGGGTTAGAGATTGACCCCGACGGCATCACCCAGTGCGTGGCACGCGGCGTCAACGTGATCGAGCATAACCTGGACGACGGCCTGGGCAGCTTCTGCGATAACAGCTATGACCAAGTCATCATGCCCCAGGCGCTGCAAGCGCTGCGCCGCCCGGATAAGATGCTCGATGAAATGCTGCGAGTAGCCGAGGAGGGCATCATCACCTTCCCTAACTTCGCCTACTGGCGTCACCGCATTCACCTGGGGCTGCGCGGCTACATGCCGGTGTCGAAATCGCTGCCCCACGCGTGGTACGACACACCCAACATTCACCTATCGACGTTTAACGACTTCGAGCACCTGTGCAAAGAGAAAGGGCTGGTGATTGTTGACCGCGCCGTGGGCGTTGGCGACCACAAGGGGCATTGGACCTCGAAGTGGTGGCCTAACCTGTTTGGTGAAATTGCCATTTTCCGGGTACGTCGACGCCCATAACGCACACTTACGCCTGTAACAGAGCCTTTACCTCACCCAAGAGAGGAGACACGCTATGGCTATTGCGACACTGCGACGCTTTCCACTTTTGCTGGTGCTGCTGGGGACGCTGCTCAGCGCCACCCAGGCAGCGGCCGAGCAGATGGTGGAAGTGGGGGATTACGAGATCCACTACAACGCCATTGAAACGCGCTTTCTTACCCCAGAAGTGGCGCAGGCGAACAGTATCCAGCGCAGCATCTGGCACGGTTTGGTGAATGTGAGTGTGCGCGAGCGTCAGCCGGATGGCACCACGCGGCCGGTCAACGCCAGCGTTGAAGGCTACGTTAGCGACCTCACCGCCCCCCGCGACCCGCTCAGCTTTCGCCCCGTGCACGATGGCGATGCCACCTACCATCTTGCCACGTTCACGCTACGCCAAGACGAGCCCATGCGCTTCAATCTCGACGTGCGCTACGACCGCAATGAAAACCCCGAGCCGGTGAGTTTTATCCAGCGCTTCTATATCGAACGCTAAACCCGTCCCGGTAGCGCCCGCGCCAGGCTGGCCGCTACCGGTACACTCTGCTGCCACTCCACCATCACGCCATACGCCACTACTTCCACACCCGCGTTCACCGCATCACTCAGCGCCGCCGCATAGGTGGGGTCGATATGCGTCGCCGCTGCCACGTCCGCAATCCCCTCATGCGCCACGCAAAACAGCAGCACTGCCCGCTCGCCCTGCTCGGCCAGCGCAGCCAACGTGTGCAAATGCTTGGTACCACGCACGCTCACGGAGTCGGGAAAGTAGCCGTGACCATCCTCCTCTTTCAGCGCGACTTGTTTGACCTCCACGTAGGCGGCACCCTTCTCAGGGTCATCCAAGCGAAAATCGAGCCGCGCGTCGCCTACCTTTACCTCACGCTTTAACGTTTGATAGTCCGTAAGAGGTGCTATCTCCCCTGCATTAATCGCTGCTTCGACCAAGCCATTCGCTCGCCCGGTGTGAACCGATGCCAGCGCCGTTCCACCATCTGGCTCGGGCAGCTCTATCCACTCCCAGGTCCAGGCCAGCTTGCGTTTGGGGTTATTACTGGGCGAGAGCCATACACGGCAGCCGGGCACGGTCACCGCCTTCATCGAGCCAGTATTCGGGCAGTGAGCCACCACTTCCTCACCGCTATCCAGACGCACATCGGCCAGAAAGCGCTTATAGCGGCGCAGCAGCGTGCCGAGCACCAGCCCTGGATAGGTCATCATAAGCGGCTCACAAAGCGCGCGATGCGCACCACCGCCTCCTGCAGCCGTGCCACGTCGTTGGTGAACGCGATGCGCACATGGTGCTCGCCGCCCTGTACGGCAAAGTCGATACCTGGAGTGATGGCGACGTTCTCCTCCACCAACAGGCGCTCGCAGAAGGCTTGGCTGTCGCGACTGTAGCGGGAGATATCCAGCCAGAGATAGAACGCCCCCTGGGGCGGTAGATCCGGCGCAAGCTCTAGCTCGTCCAGGCCATCCAGCAGCACTTGGCGACGCTGTTTGAGGGTGGCGCGACGGGTTTCCAGAATATCCCGGCACTCCGGGGTAAACGCTGCCAGCGCCGCATGCTGGGAAGGCGTCGGAGCAGCCAGAAACACGTTTTGCGCCAGTCGAGTCAGCGGCTCGACAGCCTGCTCCGGGGCGACCAGCCACCCCAAGCGCCAGCCGGTCATGCCGAAGTATTTGGAAAAGCTGTTCACCACAAAGGCGTCATCCGACAGCGACGTGGCCGACAGCGGCGCGTCATCGTAATTCAGCCCCTGGTAAATCTCATCGACAATGACATCACCGCCCTTGGCAGCTACCGTGTCGATCACCTTCGTAAGCGCCTCAGCATCCAGCGTATGCCCAGTCGGGTTTGAGGGGCTGGCCAGCATGGCTAAACGCGTCTTGGCCTGCCAGTGCTGCTCAATCAGCGGCGCGGTGAGCTGCCAACTGCTGTCACGCCCAACGGGCACGGTATCAATTTCCGCACCCGCCAGGGCCATAAAGTGGCGGTTACAGGGGTAGTTAGGGTCGGCCATTAAGACCCGGTCGCCGCTTTCGACCAACAGTTGGCTAGCCAGTAGCAGCGCGCCAGAAGCGCCGGGCGTGACCAGAATACGTGCAGGGTCCACCGTGGCATTGAAGTGTTCGGCATAGTGCCCAGCGATGGCTTCACGTAGCGACGCCAAACCGGCTGCGGGGGTGTAGCGCGTTTTTCCCTCGGCAAGCGCCTGCTGACCCGCCGCCACAATGGGTGCGGGAGTGGCAAAATCGGGCTCTCCCACTTCCAAATGAATCACGTCATGCCCAGCCGCCTCACGTGCCTGAGCCATTTCTAGTAAGTGCATCACGCGAAAAGGCGCAACGTGATCAACACGCGAATTCCAGGCCATCATGGCTCCTTCACCTAGTAGTAGATTAATCATGACCCTGGCCGCACACGATGTGGGACCATGGGCCAAAATGCACTATTATGCTTGCATCACGTGCAATTTTCAGCTAAACAAGCATCCCTTTGTCGTGAGCTCGTGACACGCGCTCATGGTCGATCAGCAGTCACATACGTAAGGGGCACTCCCATGCCAGTAGCGGAAAAGAAACCGGAAGCGTCCAAGTCCTTCATCCCGTATGAGCCGGCACCGGGTGAAGAGTATATGAACGAGAAGCAGCTCGCGCACTTCCGGCCAGCTGCTTCTGGACTGGAAACAGGCCCTCATGGAAGAGGTGGATCGTACCGTACGCCACCTGCAGGAAGATGCAAACAACTACGCCGACCCCGCCGACCGCGCGACGCAAGAAGAGGGATTTAGCCTTGAACTGCGCACCCGGGATCGCGAGCGTAAGTTGCTGAAAAAGATCAACGAGACCATCGAAAAAATCGATGAAGACGACTACGGCTTCTGCGAAGCCTGCGGCGTGGAAATTGGCATCCGCTGTTTGGAAGCACGCCCCACCGCCACGCTTTGCGTTGACTGCAAAACCCTGGCCGAGCTGAAAGAGAAGCAACTGGGCGGTTAAGTACCAAACGCCTCGTCATCCTAAGATGACAGCCAACGGGCACCCTTGAGGTGCCCGTTTTTGTTTGTCATCTTGTGCTCTTCTCATCGCTACGCAGTTTTCCAAACGACGGGTTGCCATGACCGCCACCGCTCACTATCGAGGCCGCTTTGCCCCCCCCCCTTCCGGGCCGCTGCACCTTGGCTCGCTGGTTGCCGCTTTAGGCAGCTATTTGGATGCCCGCGCCGCTAGCGGCCAGTGGCTGGTACGCATCGAAGATATCGACCCGCCACGCTGCCCAGAAGGCGCAGACAGCACTATTTTGCGCCAGCTAGAGGCCTTTGGACTAACGTGGGATGGGGAAGTGATATGGCAAAGCCATCGTCATGATGCCTACCAGCACGCGCTGGATCAGCTCGTTGAACAGGGGCTGGCGTATCCATGCAGTTGCTCGCGTAAGCAGTGGCAGGCCTTTGACATCTACCCCGGCTGGTGCCGAAACGGCGTGTGCGATGCCACCAAGCCGGTCGCATGGCGGTTGCGCAGCGACCTCGCCAAACGCCCCGTAGGTTGGAATGATCGGCTGTTCGGCGAGCAGCACTTCGACCCCGCCGAACTGGGCGACGTAGTGTTAAAG
Source organism: Vreelandella lionensis (assembly GCF_002087295.1). GTDB lineage: Bacteria > Pseudomonadota > Gammaproteobacteria > Pseudomonadales > Halomonadaceae > Vreelandella > Vreelandella lionensis. The sequence continues at coordinate 12,604 of NZ_MWVI01000019.1, forward strand.
CGCAAAGATCAATTATGGGCCTACCAGCTCGCGGTGGTGGTGGATGACGCCCACCAGGGCATTACCAATATCGTGCGCGGGTACGACCTGCTGGATAACACGCCTTGGCAGCAGCAGTTACAGGCAGCGCTAAGCCTACCAACACCTCGTTACCTGCACCTACCATTAGTGGTAACTACGGATGGCCAAAAGCTCTCCAAGCAGAACCTAGCGCCCGCCCTAGCCGAAGAGAGCACCGGGATACGCCGCCAGCTCTTTCAGGCGCTGCAGCTACTCGACCAAGCGCCACCGCCAGCGCTTGTCGATGAATCGCCGGAAGCGCAGCTACGCTGGGCAATAGAGAACTGGTCGGTGTCACGCCTGGCACCGCTTGCCCATCGCCCCACTCCACCGGAGCAGTAAGATGTACGTCTACCGCATCATGCTATTTCTTGTGTTTGGCGGCTACCTGCTATCACCGCTGTTTATGGATGGCTGGGGCGACCCGAGCGTGGCCTGGTACCGCCCTTTTGCGATTTGGGGCGTCCTGATTGCCCTGACGCTATGGCTTGAGCAGAAGAGGAAGTTAGATGAACGCTGAGCTGATAGGCGTTGTATTACTGGGGCTTAGCTACCTTGGGCTGCTGTTTGGCTGCGGCATGGCCGTCGAGCGGGGCTGGGTGCCAGTGCGCATTACTCGCCACCCGATGGTGTATACCCTAGCGCTCGGCGTATACGCCAGCGCCTGGGCAATTTATGGCAGCATCGAATTAGCCGCGAATGCCGGGTTTGGCTACCTCGCTTACTACCTAGGGCCAGCGGGAGCTTTCTTACTCGCCCCTGTGCTGCTGGTACCGATTCAGCGCATTACCCGCACTTACCAGCTCTCTTCATTGGCGGATCTGTTCGCCTTTCGCTACCGCTCCCGCTGGGCGGGAACGCTCGTCACGCTGCTTAGCCTATTTGCCGTATTACCGCTGCTGGGCATTCAGGTGCAAACCTTGAGCGATGCCGTCCAACTACTGACCGGCAGTCGCTACAGCGCGGCGGTAGCGCTGCTATTCTGCGCGGTCATTGCCGGCTGCGCCGTGCTGTTTGGCGCCCGCCACAGCCATCGGCACCGCCACGATACGCTGCTGAGCGTGATTGCCTTTGAGTCGGTGATCAAACTGCTTGCCATGCTCGGGCTCGGTGCCATTGCCCTGTGGTGGGTGTTTGACGGGCCTCAAGATTTACAGCGCTGGCTAGAAGGCCCAGGGGCCGCTCTACAAGCTACCACCCCTCAGTTAGAAGCCCCCCAGTGGCGTACGCTTCTGCTGCTGTTTTTCGCGGCGGCCTTTATGATGCCGCACCTGTTTCAGATCACCTTTGCCGAAAGCCTCTCTCGCCATACCCTACTGCAGGCTAGCTGGACCCTGCCGCTCTTTTTGCTCTTGATGGCGCTACCGGTGCCGCTGATCTTATGGGCGGCGCAGTCGGCCAACGAGAGCGTGCCGCTCGCCGCCTACGCGGCGTATCTGATGACCGAGCACTGGTGGGTCGGTGCGCTGGCCTTTATTGGTGGGCTGGCGGCCGCCAGCGGCACCATGATGATGATCGCGCTCGCGCTCTCCGGCATGGTGTTGAATCACATTGTGCTGGTAGCCCGCCCTCCAGAGGCACGTAGCGACCTCTACGGCTGGCTGCTGTGGCTGCGCCGGGGGCTGGTCGGGGCCGTCATTTTCGGTGGCTGGCTGTTTGCCGAAAGCGTCGGGCGCTATCACTCCCTGACGAACCTCGGGTTGGCCGCCTTTGTAGGCATGGCGCAGTGTTTGCCGGTCCTTCTAGCGCTGCTCTATTGGCCGGGTGCCAACCGCAAAGGCATGATTGCCGGCCTTATCGGCGGTATTTGGGGCTGGGTATGGGGGTTATGGCTTCCGCTGCTGTTCGATATCCCCCCCCCTGCACTGCCGTTCACTCTGTTGATGCCCGCCGATGCACCCGCGTGGTACAACGCCACGCTGATCTCGCTGGCGGTGAATATCGTCTTGCTGATCGTGGTGTCGCTGTTTACGCGCATCTCCGAGGGCGAGCGCTCGGCGGCGGAAGCCTGCTCGGTGGATGCGGTCATCCGCTCGAACCGCCTACCGCTGGAAGCCGCTACGGCGGGGGATTTTTCCGCTCCCCCGGCCCCGGCGCTGGGCGATGAAGCCGCCAGCCGCGAAGTGGACCGCGCCCTGAAAGCGCTCAACCTGACCCCGCAAGAGCGCCGTCCCTATGCGCTGCGCCGTTTACGCGACCGCATTCAAGCCAACTTATCAGGGCTCATGGGGCCGTCGGTGGCGCGGGATATTGTGGATAGATACCTGCCCTACCGCCACGACGATGCTCCTGTTACCGACGACATCCACTTTGTAGAGAGCCGCTTAGAAGCCTACCGCTCGCGCCTCACCGGGCTTGCCAGAGAACTCGACGGGCTGCGCCGCCACCACCGTCAAACCCTGGCCTATCTGCCGGTGGGGCTGTGCGTTTTGGGCGACGACGATGAGCTTCTGATGTGGAACCAAGCGCTCTCCCAGCTCTCTGGCATCAGCGGCGAAAGCGTGATCGGCTCCCGGCGCGACAGCCTGCCCCCGCCCTGGCCCACGCTGCTGGGCAGCGTGCTGAATGCCAGCCAAACGCCGCTGTACAAACAGGCGGTCACGCTGCACGGCAAAGACTACTTTTGGACGCTGCACAAAGCGGTGCTCAGCGGCCACGATAGTCGTGGCGGCAGCGTCATTCTGGTAGAGGATCACACCGAGATGAAATGGCTGGAAGAGGAGCTAGTGCACGACGCGCGGCCCGCCTCCATTGGCCAGCTCGCCGCTGGTGTAGCCCACGAGATTGGCAACCCGATTACCGGCATCTCATCGCTGGCGCAAAACCTGCGCTACGACACCGAAGACCCGGCGTTGCTGGAAACCGCCGACCAAATTCAGCAGCTCACTCAGCGGGTGACTAAAATCGTCAACTCCCTGGTGGGGTTTGCCCATGGCGGACGGCCCGCAATCCCGCTTCCCGCCGCGCCAGCATCGCTGAAAACGGTCAGCGAAGATGCGCTGCCCTTGATCCATTTAGCCCGCTCAGGCGAGGATGTCACCTTTACCAACGCCTGCCCAAGTGACATTGTGGTGCGCGGTGATGCACAGCGCCTGACCCAAGTCATGGTAAATTTCCTGAGCAACGCCAAGGACGCCTGCCAGCCCCAGGGTACGGTACGTATTGAGGCAGGCACCCAGGCCAGCCACGCTTGGTGGCGCGTCGTCGATGACGGCCATGGGATTGATCCCAGCGTTAAACACCGCCTGTTCGAACCGTTCACCACCACCAAACCGGCGGGTGAAGGCACGGACTTGGGTTATCGTTGGCGTATCAAATTATCAATGAGCACCAAGGCAAAATAGAGGTCGCTTCACCACCTCCCGGAAAGCCTCGCGGCACGGCCATTACGCTATGGCTACCGCTTTACCAACAGGATGATCACTTGCCCCATGCCCAGGATACTGATTGTTGAAGATGAAGCGATTAGTCGCAGCGCGCTAAAGCGCTTACTGGAACGTCATCACCACAGCGTCAGCGAAGCGGCCAGCGCCGAAGAGGCCCGCACGCAGCCGCTCAGCGACTTTGACCTCATCATCAGCGACCTGCGCCTGCCGGGGGAGCCGGGCACGACGCTCATTGAGCTAGCGGCCCCCGCCCCGGTACTGATCATGACCAGCTACGCCAGCATGCGTTCGGCGGTGGATGCGCTCAAGCAGGGCGCCGTTGATTATGTCGCCAAGCCCTTCGACCACACCGAGCTACTGGAAACCGTCGAGCGTATTCTGCACAAGCAGTCGATGCAGCAGGGCACGCCGCCGGATGTCACCGACGAGGGCGGCGGCCGTCAAACCATGATTGGTGACTGTACCGCCATGCAGGAGGTGTACACGCGCATCCGCAAAACCGCGCCTGCGGACGTCACCGTGCTCATCCAAGGCGAATCAGGCACTGGCAAGGAGCTGGTCGCGCGCGCCATCCATCAGCAGAGCAAGCGCGCCAAAGCGCCGCTGATTTGCGTGAACTGCGCGGCGATTCCCGAAACGCTGATCGAATCCGAGCTGTTTGGTCACGAAAAAGGCGCCTTTACCGGCGCCAGCGCTGCGCGCACCGGCTTGGTCAAAGCCGCCGACGACGGCACGCTCTTTCTGGATGAGATTGGCGAGCTGCCCCTGGGCGCCCAGGCGCGATTGCTGCGGGTACTGCAAGAGGGCGAAATCCGCAAAATTGGCCCCGTGGAAACCCGCCATGTGAATGTTCGGCTGATTGCCGCCACTCACCGCGACCTGCGCGCGCTTTCCAAAAGCGGCGGGTTCCGTCTTGATTTGTACTACCGGCTGAACGTGATGCAGATTGCCCTGCCACCGCTGCGCGAGCGCGAAGACGACGTACTCAAAATCGCCGACATCCTGCTGGAAAAGGCCTGCAAGCGCCACGAACGCCCCGGGCTGCGGCTCTCTAGAGCGGCTCGTCAGGACCTACGCGACTACCCCTGGCCCGGTAACGTGCGCGGGCTTGAAAATGCTCTGGAGCGCGGAGTTATTCTCGCCGAAGGGCATTTGATTCCCCCCGATGATTTGGGACATGGCCCGGTGACTAACCAGACCTCACCCACCTGCCGTTAACCCTGTGGCTTCCACAAATGACGATGCCACGACTGCCGACGAAGACGACCTTTCCCTGGAAGATTACTTCCAGCACTTTGTGCTAGAGCACCAGGACCAAATGAGCGAAACCGAGCTGGCACAAAAGCTGGGCATTAGTCGCAAAAATTTATAGGGAGCGTCGCCAACGTTTGGGCATCCCACGTAAAAAGACCGCCCGCCGTCAAAGCTAGCTCATTGCTAGCTTTAACAAGGACGCTAGCCCTTAGCCGTAAGACTAACGTCTAATAGATTGATTTTCATAAGAAATATCCAAAAACCGTTACCCAGGCGCTGTTACCTTCCCACACAACGAAGCGAGCAACAGGGTCAAAAACGTGTAACACTTTCCTTCCCAATTCGTTCCCTGGCCTACCCATAAACCTCCAAACCATTGAAATACATAACGTATCAAATGAGTGGCACGGTGAGTGATATTTTACTAGACAAGAAGAACAAACTGGGCAGCGCGGTTAGTCGCTAACAAAAACAACATGACACCGCCCCGACCTGAGCCAAAACAAAAACAACAGGGCCAGGTAGAGATAACAGCACTAACAAGAACAATAGGCTTGAATCTCATTACTTGCATGCGCAGCACAAGGCCACCAAACGGAGCCCTGCAACAAAGCGCAGCGAACAATAACAACAGCCAGCAAGTGCCCAAATAAGGACGCGACGTACACAAGGTTCTGCACCCAAACAACAACAATAGCAGCATAGGTGTACACCCCCGGAGCCAATAACAACTCGCCGGGAGAGAAAAGTTCGCGGTTGGATTATTGTTTTGAATACGAGGCGGTCGGGATCAGAGTGGTTCTTATGCCTGCCGACTGCGGTGCGTATTCAGGGCGATGTGCCATCATGAATAAAAACAGCAGCATGGACGCTGATTGTCTGCTTTATAGGGGAGGCTCACGTAGCCTCCCCTTTCCGCGTTTATAGGGCTCGATGTTGTGGTCTTCTAGCAAACCTCTCCTCGGCGCTTTGCAAGCCAGAAGGGGTCGGATACACTCAATCCCTTACCGTCCTCCATACGGTTACGTTTTCGAACCCGTTTTCGCTACACTGCGAGTCGATATCGCCGCATGCTTAAAGGATTTACCCGTCTATTACATAGCACGAGAGAGCACTTGAAATCCCTGCTCGATTCCCCAGAGAGCGCCTCTGATGCGCTCAGTCCTCGTATTATTCCGCGCTCCGAGCATCCCGTCTCTCGTCAGCAAATCAGTGAAGCCGCGCTCAAGGTGCTGTACCGCCTCAATGGGGCTGGTTTCGATGCCTATCTTGTCGGTGGCTGCATTCGCGACGCGCTGCTCGGCAAAATGCCGAAAGACTTCGATGTTGCCACCAACGCAACGCCCGAGCAGGTGCGCGACCTATTTCGCAACTCACGCCTGATTGGCCGCCGTTTCCGCATCGTTCACGTGCGCTTTGGCCGCGAAGTCATCGAGGTAACCACCTTCCGTGGTAAACCCCAGGACGAGCACGGCGACCATATCGCTCACCAGTCGGACGATGGCCTACTGCTGCGGGACAACGTGCGGGGCAATATCGAAGAGGACGCGCTGCGCCGTGACTTTACCGTCAATGCGCTCTACTACAATATTGCTGACTTCACGATCCACGACTTTGCCAACGGCGCGCGGGATATTGAGTCGCGCACGCTGCGGCTGATCGGCGACCCTGCGACCCGCTACCGTGAAGACCCGGTACGGATGCTGCGCGCGGTTCGCTTTGCAGCCAAGCTCGACTTCACGATCGAGCCCGCCACCGAAGCGCCGATGTACGACTTGGCGCCGCTGCTGCTGCAAATTCCGCCTGCGCGCCTGTTTGATGAAGTGCTCAAGCTGTTTATGGCGGGCCGCGGATTAATCACTTTCCGCCTGCTCAGCCATTACAATCTGTTTGGCATGCTCTTCCCGGAATCAGAAGAAGCCATGGCCGATGCCGCTTGGGCAGAAGAGCTGATTGAACAAGCGTTGACCAATACCGATAAGCGTATTGCTGACGGCCGTCCAGTCACGCCAGCGTTCTTTTTAGCAGCTTTTTTTTGGGCACCTGTGGCCCATCGCCAAGCGGCGCTTGAGCGCGAAGGTATGCCCGCCGTGCCTGCATTACAAACAGCAGCGCAAGAGGTTGTCTCGCGTCAGCTGCAGCATATTTCGATTCCCAAGCGCTTTGGTATCCCCATGCGCGAAATCTGGGAGCTGCAAGCACGCTTGCCGATGCGCCGGGGCAAACGGGCTTTCCAAACCCGCGAGCATCCGCGCTTCCGTGCTGCTTATGACCTCTTGTTGCTACGTGAACAGGCGGGTGAAATTCCCCGTGGGCTAGGCGACTGGTGGACGGCGTTTCAGAAAGGCGATGAGCACGAACAGCTTCGCCTACTGCAAAAAGTCGGCAGCGACCCTGCCAGCCAAGGTGACCGCCGGCGCAAAAAACGCCGCAAGCCGCGGAAGGCGAACAGTGAATAACGCCGTTCGCAGTTACATCGGCCTTGGTAGCAATTTGGAGAACCCCAAAGGGCAGGTGCAGCAGGCGCTTCAAGAGCTAGCTGCCCTACCCTTGTCTCGGCTGGTGGCTAGCTCGTCACTCTACGCCACTCCCCCCGTAGGCCCTCAAGACCAGCCTGACTTTATCAACGCGGTCGCCTGCCTCGAGACGCATCTTTCGCCTTTGGCACTGCTGGATCAACTGCAGGCGTTGGAGCAGCGCCACCGTCGGCGGCGGCTGCGCCACTGGGGGCCGCGCACGCTGGATTTAGACCTGCTGCTCTACGGTGAACTCACACTTCATCAGCCGCGCTTGACCGTTCCCCATGGGCAGATGCACGCCCGCGCTTTCGTGTTAGTCCCGCTGGAGGAAGTCGCTTCAGCGCTTCAGCAGCCCATCATCCTGCATCAGCAGCCGCTTAATCACTGGCTAACAGCTGTAAATATGAGTGATATTCGGTGCTTAAATGATACCGACGTCACCGCGACTGCTACCATCTGACACAAATCTCGACACCACGCCCTCATTCAGGTAACAATTGCCGGTTACGCCACATCGCGCATGCAGGGACGCTGCGATAATAATGGCCGAGCAAAACAGGCGCGACACAACCCTGCCGCATCGGCCCCATAAAGATTGAATGAGAGCACGCCATGAAAACCGTCACCCTGAGCACTCTGCAGGCGTATAAGCGCGCTGGTGAAACGTTCAGTTGCCTGACTGCTTACGATGCCTCCTTTGCCCATACTGCTAGCGCGGCGGGTATTGATGTCCTATTGGTAGGCGACTCCCTGGGCATGGTTCTACAGGGCCATAGCAGCACCCTCCCAGTGACCATCGACGATATTTGCTACCCCACCCGCTGCGCTGCGCGCGGCAAAGGCCCCAGCCTGCTAATGGTCGATCTACCGTTTATGAGCAACGCCACCACCGAACGCTTAGTGGAGGATGGCGCGGCGCTGATGCGTGCGGGTGCAGAGTTGGTGAAAGTTGAGGGCGAAGCGTGGATGGCCGACGGCATACGCGAACTAACCCGCCGCGGCGTCCCTGTTTGCGCCCACTTAGGCTTAACGCCGCAAACCGTTTACCAGTTGGGCGGTTATAAAGTGCAGGGCCGCGAGGCCGAGCAAGCAGAAAAAATTATTCATGACGCCAAAGTGCTGGTCGAGGCAGGCGCATCGGTCTTTTTGTTGGGTGCGTACCCGCCAGTTTGGGCAAAGCGGTGACCGAGGCGCTGGACGTCCCCGTCATCAGTATTGGCGCAGGCCCGGATACCGACGGCCAGATTCTGGTAATGCACGACGTGCTGGGCGTTACCCACGGCCGCACACCGCGTTTTGTGAAGAACTTTATGGCGGACGCACACTCTATTCAAGGTGCGTTTGAGCAGTACCATGAAGCGGTCAAAACCCGCACGTTTCCCGCTCTGGAACACTGTTTTTAAGTGAGTGACAGCGAATCCCCTATGCGCACTTTGCGAGATATTAACGAGCTACGCGCCACTCTGCGCGACTATCGCCTAAAGGGCCAGCGCATTGCGCTGGTGCCTACCATGGGCAACCGGCACGCTGGGCATTTGGCACTCATTGCGACCGCCCGCCAGCATGCAGATGTGGTCGTCTCCAGTCTGTTTGTTAACCCAATGCAGTTTGGCCCTGGCGAAGATTTAGACGCCTACCCGCGCACGTTTGAAGCTGACCAGCGCCAGCTCACCGAAGCAGGCTGTGACCTTCTGTTTGCCCCCACAGTCAGCGCCCTCTACCCCAACGGGCTGGCAGCTCAAACCCGCGTCCACGTGCCCGAGGTCGGCGAAGGGCTTTGCGGTGGCTCACGCCCTGGGCATTTTGACGGTGTCTCCACCGTAGTGAGCATGCTGTTTAACCTAGTGCAGCCAGACGTCGCCTGCTTTGGTGAAAAGGATTACCAGCAGCTCGCGGTGATCCGCAAACTGGTGGCTGACTTGCACATGCCCATCGAGATTATTGGCGTGCCGATTGTGCGCGCCGACGCTGGCTTGGCGCTCTCCTCACGTAATGGCTACCTCAGCGAGCAGGAGCGCGCCAAAGCGCCCACGCTCTACCGTACGCTGTGCGAGCTACGCGATGCGCTGGCCCAAGGCGAATCCGCCGAACAGGTACTACAACGGGGTAAAACCGCGCTGTATGATGCCGGCTTTACGCCGGACTACCTTGAGCTGCGGGATGCCACCCTAAAACCTGTGGCGGCCTCCACGCGCCATGCCGTGCTCTTAGCCGCCGCCAAGCTCGGCCCAGCCCGGCTTATCGACAATCTCAGCGTGCAGCTTCCTAGCGCTGCCACTGACTAGCCCGTCAGGCTAGCTCTTTACCCAGGAGTTTCTATGCATACCATTATGCTCAAAGCCAAGCTGCATATGGCCCGTGTTACCCACGCCGTATTGAACTATGAAGGCTCGTGCGCCATCGACGGCGAACTGCTGGATATGGCCGGCATCCGCGAAAATGAACAGATTCAGATTTATAACGTGGAGAACGGCGAGCGCTTCACCACTTATGCCATTCGTGGCGAAGAGGGGTCACGTTTGATCTCGATCAACGGCGTAGCGGCGCATCTGGCCTCGCCAGGGCACCGCATCATTATTTGCAGCTACGCCCACTACTCAGAAGCCGAACTTGAAAACCATCAGCCTGCGCTGGTGTACCTCCAAGAAGGCAACCACGTTAGCCATACCAGCAACGCCATTCCGGTCCAATTGGCATAAGCTAATCATCTGAGAATGCGTTATTTAACGGGCCGTTGATCGGCCCGTTTTTATTTGCCAAAAAAAGCGTATGGCCGCAATGCACAACCTTCCCCTATGCTGATAGCCAAGCCTGTCAATACACGCTAATAACGATGTTAATAACAACGGATAGGCAGCGACGTCTATCTGCCATAGGAACGATGCAACACTTACTCAAGGAGTTATCGTATGCAAGACGTGGTCATTGTGGCGGCACGCCGCACCGCCGTAGGTAGCTTTGGTGGATCACTCGCTGGTATTCCTGCCAGCGACCCGGGCGCACTAGTGCTTAAAGATATTATTGCTTCCACCGGGGTGGCTCCTGCGCAAATCGATGAAGTGCTACTGGGCCAAGTGCTCACCGCAGGCGTCGGCCAAAACCCGGCAGGCCAGGCAGCTATTAAAGCGGGCCTACCTGACACCGTACCAGCCATGACGATTAATAAAGTATGTGGCTCGGGCCTTAAAGCACTGCATCTAGCGACCCAAGCCATTCGCTGCGGCGATGCAGAGATTATTCTTGCCGGCGGTCAGGAGAATATGTCTGCCTCTCCCCATATCCTCCCCAATTCCCGTAACGGCCAGCGCATGGGCGACTGGAAAGCCATCGACTCCATGGTTCATGACGGCTTGTGGGACGCGTTCAATAACTATCACATGGGGATCACTGCCGAGAACTTGGCAGAGAAGTACGGCATCACTCGGGAACAGATGGACGAATTTGCCGCTGCTTCCCAGCAGAAAGCAGCCGCTGCCATTAAAGAGGGCAAATTCAAAAGCCAGATCGTGCCGGTGGAAGTGCCCCAGCGTAAAGGCGACCCGGTGGTGTTCGATACCGACGAAAATCCCCGCGAAGTGTCTGCCGAGAAGCTAGGCGGCATGCGCCCCGCGTTCAAGAAAGATGGCGCCGTGACTGCTGGCAACGCCTCGTCGCTAAACGACGGCGCTGCGGTCGTCCTGCTCTGCTCGGCAGAAACCGCTAAAGAACTCGGCCTGGAGCCGCTAGCCCGCATCGCAGCTTACTCCAACGCAGGCGTCGACCCGGCCATTATGGGTATTGGCCCCGCCCCAGCAACACGCCGCTGCTTGGAAAAAGCAGGCTGGAGCTTGGATGACCTAGACCTCGTTGAAGCTAACGAAGCCTTCGCCGCCCAAGCGCTCTCGGTCAACAAAGAGCTTGGCTGGGACACCTCTAAAGTGAACGTGAACGGCGGTGCTATTGCCCTGGGCCACCCCATCGGTGCTTCTGGCTGCCGGGTTCTGGTTACGCTGCTCCACGAGATGATTGCCCGCGACGCCCAAAAAAGGCCTCGCTACGCTGTGTATCGGCGGCGGCCAAGGGGTTGCACTGGCGATTGAGCGTCCGTACCCCCTCTTAAGCGGAACGTAGAGAGAGTGCCCCCGCCACGCGGGGGCATTTTTTTCACTGGTCTTGCCAAGCCATTAGCGACGCTTCTCCCCCACAATGCGCGAGGGTGTGCGCCATACCAATAGCATCCCCAGCAGAAACAGCCCTGATGCCGCCCACATGTCCATGGGCAGGCTGGTGGTATCAACCACTTGGCCACCTACCATGGCTCCCAGGCCAATCGACATATTAAAGACAAATGCCATCAGCGCCGTAGCGGCTTCCGTATTGGGCGCTGTGCGCAGTATCCAGGTTTGAATACTCGCCGATACACTGCCAATGACTGCGCCCCAGACCATCAGCAGCATAACGCCGCTAATGGGCTGAACACCTAATAGTGGGAATAGCACCACGACCACCAGCAGTAGGCTGGGAATCGCCAGCACCGCACGGTAGGAATGTCGCCCAGCAAAGACACCCGCCGCGATATTGCCCAAAATCCCCGCCGCCCCGTAGAGCAGCAGCAAGCTTCCAACGTGACGCTGGGCAATACCGCTAATCTCCTGAAGGATCGGGCTGATAAAGGTATAAGCGGCAAAGTGGCCAACCACCACAAAGCCCGTGGTCAGCACCGCTACCCGCACGCCACGATTCTTTAGCTGTTGCGCAAGCATCCGTAACCTTACTGGCTCGCGGGGCGGCAGCGGCGGTAGCCAGAACCACAGTGCTAAGGCCGTGATCAGGCTCAAGCCACCCAAGGCACCAAACGCGACTCGCCAGTTGCTTAAATCGCCTAACAGCGTACCCAGCGGCACGCCTAAAACGGAGGCCGCCGCCACCCCGCCAAAAATTATGGTCATGGCTTTAGGCACTTGAGCACTCGGCACTAACCGCGGCGCAATACTGCCCGCAATCGCCCAAAAGCCACCAATGCTGATACCGACCAGCACACGAGCAGCCAACAAAAACACAAAGTTGCTTGCCATGGCTGACAGCACGCTGCCCAGCACCATCACCGCCATCATTAAGGTCAGCATAATTCGGCGATCAAGACGCCCGACCGCAACAGGCAAAAGCGGTGCTGAAAACGCCGCGACAACGCCCGGGACCGTTACCATTAAGCCCGCCATACCGGGCGTTACACCCATTGAATCTGCCACCTGCGATAACAGGCCAATAGGCAACTGCTCCGCAGTGACCAATAAAAAAATGCCGATCATCACGGCGACCACAGCCCACCAACGCGGCGATTCCTGCTGCTCCATGCTGTTTCCTCGATTCCTGGACCTATCAAACGACACCGCCCCCGCAGCCAGAGGCTGCGGGGGCGGTAAGTCGTACGCTGATCGCTACTTAGCTAGCGACATCCTCCTCGGCAGCTGCAAATGCGGCTTTCTCTTCTTCGGTGATCTCTTTGATCGAGAGCTTCACGCGATTGCGGTTGTCGATATCCAGCACTTTCACGATGACATCGTCGCCTTCGTTCAGGAAGTCGCGAACGTTGTTGACGCGCTCCTGGACGATTTGCGAGATATGTACCATACCATCGGTACCCGGCATGATGTTTACAAAGGCACCGAAGTCAGCGATGCGCACCACTTTGCCTTTGTAGAGCTTGCCGATTTCCGCTTCAGCGGTAATCGCCAGTACGGTATCGATGGCTTTTTTGGCCGCCGCTTTATCTTCTGCGTAGATGCGTACGGTGCCATCGTCGTCGAGGTCGATAGACGCGCCGGTATCTTCGCAAATCTTACGGATGGTCGCGCCGCCTTTACCGATAACATCACGAATCTTATCGGGATCGATTTTGATCGTCGCCATGGACGGTGCGTTTTCAGACACATCGGTACGGCTTTGACTGATCACGGCGTTCATCTGAGCCAGGATACCGATGCGCGCATCGTGGGCCTGCTGCAGCGCGGTCTCCATGATCTCTTCGTTGATGCCTTCGATCTTGATGTCCATCTGCAGGGCGGTCACGCCCTCTTCAGAACCGGCGACTTTAAAGTCCATATCACCCAGGTGGTCTTCATCACCTAGGATATCGGTCAGCACCGCGTAGCCGTCTTCGTCTTTGACGAGGCCCATGGCGATACCCGCCACCGGCGCTTTTAGCGGTACACCCGCATCCATCAGGGCCAGCGACGAACCACATACCGATGCCATGGAGCTAGAGCCGTTTGAATTCAGTAATCTCCGACACCACACGAATGGTGTAGGGGAATACGTCTTCAGACGGCAGCATGGCTTGGATACCGCGACGCGCCAAGCGGCCGTGACCGATTTCGCGACGCTTGGGGCCACCCATAAAGCCAGCTTCACCTACCGAGTAGGGAGGGAAGTTGTAGTGAAGCATAAAGCGGTCTTTACGCTCGCCTTCCAGCGACTCAATCAGTTGAGAATCGCGCAGCGTGCCCAGTGTGGCCACGGCAATCGCCTGGGTTTCACCACGGGTAAAGATGGCAGAGCCGTGAGTTTTCGGCAGCACGCCTACTTCAATGGCCAGCGGGCGCACGGTGACGTTATCGCGGCCATCGATACGCGGCTCGCCTTTGACAACGCGTGAACGCACGACACGCTTCTCAAGCGCTGCGAACGCGCCCTTCACGTCATCTTTGCTGAACTTGCCTTCTGCTTCTTGTCCTTCAGCGGCCACTACCTGCTCAACGGCCTCGTCTTTCAGCGCAGCCAGCGCGTCCTGGCGAGCCATTTTGTCGGTGATGCGGTACGCTTCGCCCACTTTGGCTTCAAAGGCGTCGGCCATGGCGGTTTTCAGCGCCACGTTCTCAGCCGGAGCCTGCCATTCCCAGCGCGGCTTACCGGCTTCAGCGACCAGTTCTTTAATGGCGTTGACTGCTACCTGCATCTCCTGGTGGCCAAACAGTACCGCCCCCAGCATTTCATCTTCGAGCAGTTCTTGCGCTTCTGATTCCACCATCAGTACGGCGTTTTCCGTACCGGCAACCACCATATCCAATTCAGACGTGGTCAGTTCTTCAACCGTGGGGTTCAGGAAGTAGCCCTGCTCTGCGTTGAAGCCAACGCGGGCAGCGCCAATCGGGCCGTTAAACGGCACGCCAGAAATGCTCAGCGCCGCAGAGGTGCCCAGCATGGCCGCGATATCCGGATCATGATTACGGTCAGTCGACAGAACGGTGCAGATCACCTGCACTTCGTTCATAAACCCTTTGGGAAACAGCGGACGGATCGGACGGTCGATCAAACGCGAGGTCAGGGTCTCTTTTTCAGTCGGGCGACCTTCACGCTTAAAGAAGCCGCCGGGGATTTTACCAACGGCGTAGGTCTTCTCTTGGTAGTGAACCGAGAGCGGGACAAAGGGCTGGCCTGGGTTGACGTCTTTCTTCGCCACCACCGTACACAGTACGACGGTCTCGTCCATGGTAACCATTCCGGCACCTGGTGGCTTGGCGAGCGATACGCCCAGTTTCTAGGGTGACGGTTCTACGACCGTATTGAAACGTTTTTTTGACCGGATTCACGGCTACTTCCTTTAACATTAATAGCTGCTTGTCTTTTCGCGTGGGTCGTTTTGACTCGCCACCATTCTAGGCGTTGATGCGCCTTACGGCTACCACAAACAAAAAAACGGGCAGCTCACAAGGAGCTGCCCGTTTCGAATCATTGCCGTTACAAAGCTTAGCGGCGCAGACCCAGACGCTGAATCAGAGACTGATAGCGCTCGAAATCTTTACGCTTCCGGTAGGCCAGCAGCTTACGACGCTGGTTTACCATGCGGATCAGACCACGACGAGAGTGGTGATCCTGCTTGTTGGTTTTGAAGTGGTCCTGCAGGCCGTTGATGTTAGCGCTCAGCAGTGCAACCTGAACTTCAGGGGAACCGGTGTCGTTGTCGCCGCGGCCGTATTCGTTTACGATCTCGGCCTTTTTCTCAGCGGGTTAATGCCATCTGTCTCTCCAGTAAGCAATATGCCTAAAAATGAATGGGTGAGACCACGCATATTTGCAGTCTCAAGCTACTATTTTCCCGCAAATCGCCGCTTCCTTGCAACGTTTTACGAAATGGCGACTGTACTTAACAGCCGCTTGGGCGCTACTTCCTCAGGCCCTTTTACAACGCCAAGGCCGATAAACGTCTCAGCGTAATAAAGTCGTGTTAGCGCATCCGGTGATAACTCACCCGCGGCTAAGTAGGCAGACTGCCCATGGGCAAGACGCCCATAAGAGGCTTCGTCGACACTCAGCGAAGGTAGATGGTCAACCAGCACATCCGCAGGCATTAATTCTGCTTCCCGGCTGGCTTGGTCTGCCAAGGCTTCCAACGCTTCTAGCGTCCACATGGCGTCGCCGTTAAACGGTCCCGTTTTAAGCCTGCGCAGCTGGCTAATGTGGGCACCACAGCCTAGAGCATGGCCAATATCTTCAGCCAACGTGCGGATGTAAGTGCCTTTACTGCAGCTTACTGCCAGCTCGAACGCGGTGCCCTCAAAAGCAAGCAGGCGCGCATCATACACGCTAACCCGCCGCGCTGCACGCTCTACGTGCTTGCCCTCACGGGCCAACTCGTAGAGCTTTTTGCCTTGATGCTTGAGGGCCGAATACATCGTCGGAACTTGCTCAATCTCACCGCGAAACTGCGTTAAGACCGACTCCACCGCCTCAGCCGGGAGTGATGGAACCTCACGCTGCTCAATGATCGTGCCTTCTGCGTCGCCGGTATCGGTGATCACACCCAGCTCGATGCGGGTGCGATACATTTTGTCGGCTTCCAGCAGATGCGCGGAGAACTTGGTGGCCTCCCCTAGGCAAATAGGTAGCAAGCCTGTCGCCATAGGGTCGAGCGTGCCGGTGTGCCCGGCTTTTTGCGCCTCAAAGAGACGGCGCACACGCTGCAGCGCGTGGTTGCTGGAAATGCCTTTCGGCTTATCCAGCAGCAGCACGCCATTCACCGGTAATCCACGACGGCGACGAGCCATTAACGCGTCTCCTCACCTTGCTCTTCACTGCCGCCCTCGTCATCCGCTTGACGAGCACGGTCCGTGGAGACCGCTTCGTCAATCAGCGATGAGAGGTGCTGACCGCGCACCACGCTTTCATCAAAATGAAAGCGCAGCTCTGGGACGTGCCGCAGCTTAATACGCTTGGCAATTTGGCTTCTTAGAAACCCTGAGGCGCGCTTAAGCACTTGCAGGTTCTCCTTGATACGCTCAGGCTCCTGTTCACCCAGCAGGGTGACATAGATATCGGCGTAGCCAAGATCGCGGCTAACGGTCGCACCGCTGACCGTGACCGTGCCCAAACGCGGGTCTTTCACTTCGCGTTGGATCAGTACCGCCAGCTCCTTATGGAGCTGGTCGGCTACTCGGTCGGTACGCTTAAATTCGCGCATGCTTGCTCCTCGCGGCCTTACAGGCTGCGCTCGACCTTCACTTGGTCAAAGACTTCGATCTTGTCGCCGACCTGGACATCGTTGTAGTTCTTCACGCCGATGCCACACTCCATACCGTTACGTACTTCTTGTACGTCGTCTTTGAAGCGGCGCAGCGATTCGAGCTCACCTTCGTAGATCACCACGTTGTCGCGCAGAACGCGGATACGCTTGCTGCGTGACACCGTGCCTTCGACGACCATACAACCGGCAACGGCACCAATCTTCGGAGCGCGGAATACGTCGCGAACTTCGGCCACACCGACGATCTCTTCTTTCCACTCGGGCGCGAGCATACCGCTCATCGCCTGCTTCACTTCGTCGATCAGCTGGTAGATAACGCTGTAGTAGCGCAGATCCAGGCCTTCACGCTCGATGATCTCGCGGGCAGCCGCGTCAGCACGTACGTTGAAACCAACCACAATCGCTTCAGATGCCAGCGCCAGGTTGGCGTCAGTTCCGGTAATACCACCCACACCAGAGGAGACCACAGCCACTTGTACTTCTTCAGTGGAGAGCTCTTCCAAGGCGCCTTTGATCGCTTCCAGCGAGCCTTGTACGTCGGCTTTGAGGACGATGTTGACCTTGGCCACTTCGTCTTGGCCCATCTGGCTGAACATGTTCTCCAGCTTGGCGTTCTGCTGACGCGCCAGGCGTACTTCGCGGTATTTACCCTGACGGAAGTTAGCCACTTCGCGGGCTTTCTTCTCATCGGCGACTACCATGAAGTCATCACCGGCATCCGGCGTGCCGTCGAGACCCTGGATCTCTACCGGCATGGCGGGGCCAGCGGTATCGACCTGCTTACCCAGCTCGTTGGTCAGCGCACCGACGCGGCCATAGTGCAGGCCAGCCAGGACGATGTCGCCCTTCTTCAGCGTACCGTTTTGAACCAGCACGGGTGCAACCGGACCGCGACCTTTGTCCAAGCGAGACTCAACAACAACACCTTTACCGGGTGCCGACGGAACGGCTGTCAGCTCAAGTACTTCGGAGGCCAGCTGGATCGCTTCCAGCAGGTCTTCCATACCTTCACCGGTTTTGGCAGACACGTGAACAAACTGCGTGTCACCGCCCCACTCTTCAGAGATAACGCCGTGCTGGGACAGTTCGTTACGAATGCGGTCAAAATCGGCACCCGTTTTATCGATCTTGTTCACAGCAACGACCATGGGAACTTCAGCCGCTTTCGAGTGCTCAATCGCCTCGACGGTCTGAGGCATCACGCCTTCGTCAGCTGCGACCACCAGGATAACCACGTCGGTGGCTTTTGCACCGCGGGCACGCATGGCGGTGAACGCCGCGTGACCAGGGGTATCCAGGAAGGTCACACCGCCGTGGTCATCTTCCCCGTGGTAAGCACCGATGTGCTGAGTAATACCGCCCGCTTCGCCAGTGGCGACTTTGGCGCGACGGATATAGTCCAGCAGCGAGGTTTTACCGTGGTCAACGTGCCCCATAACGGTCACAACCGGTGAACGGGTGATCTCTTCGCCTTCGTAGGAGATGCCTTCCAGCATTTCCGTTTCCAGCGCGTCGTCTTTCACCAGTTTGACTTTGTGGCCCATCTCTTCCACCACGATGGCCGCTGTATCCTGGTCAATCGTCTGTTTGATGGTTACCGCCGCACCCATGGTGAACATAGCCTTGATGACTTCGTTGGCCTTGATCGACATTTTGTCGGCTACCTCAGCAACGCTGATGGACTCAGGAATCGAGACTTCACGCACGATCGGCTGAGTCGGCTTCTGGAAGCCGTGCTTGCCGTTGCCCTCTGGCTTGCGCCACCGCGACGTCCGCCACGGCGTTCGGCACGCTTCACTTTCTTGCCACCGCCACGCTTACGCTCTTCGCGATCGCCACGATCATCGTCGTCATCACGACCTTTCTTCTTCGCAGCTGCCTTTTTGGGCGGTGCGGTACGACGGTCGGTACGGCCTTCTTTCGGCGGTGCAGGCGGCAGATGGTCGCCGGTTGGCGTATCGTCGATCCCAAGCTCAGGCACTTCGATGTCCGGCACTTCCGCCGCTTTTGCTGCTTTTGCCTTGGCCTTCTCTTCTGCTTCTTTACGTGCAGCTTCTTCCGCAGCTTTGGCTTTCGCCGCTACCACTTTTTCTTCCGCTGCACGGGCATCACGCGCTTTGCGCTCTGCTTCAGCTTCGGCCATATCGCCCACTAACTGGCGCGGGCCAGAATGCTTGGGCTCAGGTGCTTTCGGCTTTTCGTCTTCAGCGCTTTTAACGTAGGTTTTCTTCTTGCGAACCTGTACTTCAATCGTTTTACCACGCTCACCGGTTTTGATGCGGCTGCGGGTTTTACGCGTCAACGTAATACGGTTTTTGCTCGGCTCGCTATCACCGCCGCCATGGCTTTTTTTCAAAAAGCTCAGCAACGTCTGCTTGTCGTCTTCAGACACAGCGTCACCTTCAGAAGCATGCTTCAAGCCTGCTTCTTTCATCTGTTCCAATAGGCGGGGCACATCGCGGCCCACTTTTACTGCAAAATCTTTAACTGTCATATCTGACATAGTGACCCTCCTAAACCCGTGACCTGTTTACTGTGTGTTTGAATCCGATGCGTCATCGACTTCAAACCAGGGCGCACGGGCAGTCATGATCAGTGCCGCTGCGCGCGCTTCGTCCAACTCCTCGATATCGACCAGATCGTCGACAGACTGCTCGGCGAGATCTTCCATTGTGACGATACCGCGGCTGGCCAGGATGAAGGCCAAGTGGCGCTCCATGCCGTCCATCTCCAGCAGATCTTCTGCCGGCTGGGCACCGTCTAGCGCTTCTTCCGAGGCAATCGCCATCGTCAGCAGCTCGTCTTTCGCACGTGCACGCAACTCTTCCACCAAATCTTCATCGAACTCTTCGATTTCGAGCATCTCTTCCAGCGGCACGTAGGCAACTTCTTCCAGGGTGGTAAACCCTTCTTCCACCAACAGGCGAGCAACGTCTTCGTCCACACCCAGGTGTTGGACAAAGGAGTCTACCAAGCTGTCGATTTCCTGCTCGCGCTTGGACTCCGCTTCATCTTCAGTCATGACGTTGATACGCCAGCCAGTCAGCTCAGACGCCAAGCGAACGTTCTGGCCACTGCGGCCAATCGCCTGCGCCAGGTTGTCCTGGGCAACCGCTACGTCCATGGCGTGAGCATCTTCGTCCACTAGGATAGACCCCACATCGGCTGGCGCCATGGCGTTAATCACTAGCTGGGCGGGATTTTCGTCCCACAGAACGATATCTACACGCTCGTTTTGCAGCTCAGACGATACCGCCTGAACCCGTGAGCCACGCATACCGACGCAGGCACCGACCGGATCAATGCGGCGGTCGTTGGTTTTCACTGCGATCTTGGCACGTGAGCCGGGGTCGCGGGCGGCACCTTTGATTTCAATCAGCTGCTCGGCGATTTCCGGCACTTCAATTTTGAACAGCTCAATGATGAATTCAGGGCAGGTGCGTGAGAGCTGCAGCTGCGCACCGCGAGCGTCCGGGTCAACCTTGACCAGCAGCGCGCGAACACGCTCGTTCATACGGTAGCGCTCGCCATGGATCATTTCGTTACGCGGCAAAAACGCTTCGGCGTTTTCGCCCAGATCAATGATCAGGCCGTCACGGGTGGTCTTTTTCACGATACCCGCGACCAGTTCGCCTTCACGGTCGGCGTATTGACGCACGACTTCGGCGCGCTCGGCTTCACGTACTTTCTGTACGATAACCTGCTTGGCGGTTTGCGCGGCAATACGACCAAACACGGCGTTTTCGATTTTTTGCTCGACAACATCGCCCAGCTTCAGCGGCGGATCGCGCTGCTCGGCAATGGTCTCTTTGATTTCGTAGTCTGGCGTTTCGAATTCGTCATCTTCGACCACGGTCCAGTAGCGGAACGTATCGTAGTCACCGGTGCGGCGATCAATATGAACGCGCACATTGGCTTCTTCGTGCTCAAAACGCTTACGCGACGCGCTGGCCAGCGCGGCTTCTACCGCTTCGAAGATGACATCGCGGGGGACGCCTTTTTCATTAGAGATCGCGTCCACGACCATTAAAATTTCTTTACTCATGCGTTTGCCTCGCCAGAAAACCTGTCCTTTTGTGCATCATCCCGGCGCCTGCCGGAAGCCGCGACCCGTGTTATTCGTCGAACTGCGGGACATCGTGCGCAGAATCGATGCTTTCGATAGGAAAGCAGTACTCTTCGCCTTCCAGTTGCAGCAGCACTTCATCACCCTCGACACCTGCGAGGAGCCCTTGATACTTGCGTCGCACATCGAAGGCAACGCGCAGCTTCAATGCCACGTGATGGCCTTGATAGCGAATAAAGTGATCCAGGGAGTAGAGGGGACGTGCCATGCCGGGTAACGAGACCGCCAGGCGGTATTCGCCGGGAATGGGGTCTTCCACATCCATAACGGCACTGACTTGACGGCTAATATCAGCGCAGTCTTCCACGCTGACACCGCTCTCGCGCTCGATGTAAATTACCAGCCGCGAATGCTTGCCCTGGGAAATATGGTCGATACCCCATAGGTCGAAGCCCATGGCGGCAACGACAGGTTCGATCAGCGCGTGAAGCGCAGCGTGGTTTTGTGGCCACAGACAAAGCTCCTATAGCCGTTGCATCAGGCACCTGGGCAGGAGTCATAAGAAAAGCTAGGTGGCTGATTGGCATTACCTGGGAATGTGTCTCTGGCTACTCGGACAACATCCGCTCGTGAGACACTCTTGGCTCGCAAAAATCTATTTATAAAAAGCTACTAACAAAAAGCCCCTTCACAGGAAGGGGCTTTTTGAAAGAAACCTGTAGTACCATTTTAGCAACATGTCGCGGTTTTTTCGCTGCCTTGAAGCACAATGTAGAACGCTTTTAGGCTTAAACAGTATTACTAAATAAATGGTAGCGGAGACCGGATTTGAACCGATGACCTTCGGGTTATGAGCCCCGACGAGCTACCAGACTGCTCCACCCCGCATCAATCTAGGTCGACGATAATAGACACTTGAAAGGCTTACGTCAAGAACTCATTACAAGAACTTGTTTCAAAAACTTTTTCAAATGCGTCTTTCGTCTCAGGTGCCAATCCTGACATTCTGGGAAGCTGGTAAACCAGCGAAACAGATGGTGCCGAAGGCGGGACTTGAACCCGCACGACCATACGGTCACTACCCCCTCAAGATAGCGTGTCTACCAATTCCACCACTTCGGCATCAGGGGAGGCTAAAGAAAGCGACATCAAGCGGTTACTCGCTGCTTTCCTCTAGCACTGGCGCGGTATTATCCATACTTGCAGGAGAGTCGTCAAGCGTTGGAATGTTTTGCTGTTGTTCGATCATCTGCGCATCAGGAATACCCGCTTCCGGCGCTTGGCCTGCCTGGGTCGCGAAGTACGCAAGCGCCGTGGAGGTGACAAAAAAGCCCGCCGCAAGAATACCCGTTGTGCGGGAGAGGAAATTACAGCTACCCCGCGAGCCAAACACTGTTTGCGACGCACCGCCACCAAAAGCAGCGCCTGCTTCGGCACCCTTACCCTGCTGAAGGAGGATGAGTACAACCAAGGCGACCGCAATCACCACGTGAACCATAAGAATTGCAACTTGCATGGAGTTATCCTGCTGACTGACAAATGGCGTAGACATCGTCGGTTTTAAGCGAGGCACCGCCCACTAACCCGCCGTCGATGTCCGGCTGGGCGAGCAGCTCAGCCGCGTTACTTGCGTTCATGCTACCGCCGTAAAGCAGTTTCAGCTGCTCGGCAAGCGACGCATCAAACCCTGCCTGATAGGCACGAATGCCTGCCATGACCTCTTGCGCCTGCTCTGGCGTGGCCGTACGGCCGGTACCTATCGCCCACACAGGCTCGTAGGCAATAACGATTTGCAGACGCTGTTCTGGCGCTAAGCGAGCCATGATATAGCCTACTTGGCGCAACACAACGTCCATCGTGCGGCCTGCATCGCGCTCTTCCAGCGTTTCACCCACGCATAGAATAGGCGTCAGCCCAGCATCAAGGGCTGCCAGCAGACGGTCAAACACCTGCTCGTCGCTTTCGCGGTAAAGCTGGCGGCGCTCAGAGTGCCCCACCAACACGTAGGCCACACCAAACTCTTTGAGCATGCTACCGCTCACTTCCCCGGTATGCGGCCCCGGAGTGATGAGGATTAAGCGTTTGCGCCCCTAGCTGCAGCGGCGTGTTGCTGAACGCATGGCGCGCAGCGTCGAGATAGGGAAACGGCGGAATGACCACCACGTCGATATTGGCGGGCAGCGCAGCAGAAGCAAACGTTTTGCCAAACGACTCAATCAACGCCGCAGAACCGTTCATTTTCCAGTTACCGGCGATTAATGGCGTACGCATGGATAATCCTCACTCAAGGTGGAGCGAAATGGTATAGGAGCCGCCTTGTCAAGACAACCGCTGTTGCAAGCCCAATGACAGGCACGATGCGCTTTGCCGAGCAAGGACGGCTATGCACGACCCAGCATGCTAGCCGAGTAGCGCCTGCACTTGACCTGCCAGCTTATTGGCTAGGCGATCCGCATCCAAATGAGCGCGCCCTTCCACCATTACGCGGATTAATGGCTCGGTGCCGGATGGGCGCAGCAGCACCCGCCCTTGGTCCCCTAATTCAGCCTCCAATGCAGCAACAGCATCCAACAGCGGTTGGGCAGCCATAACCTCTTTGGCATTCGACCCTGCGGGCAAGCGCACATTAACCAGTGATTGCGGCACTTTTTCCAGCCCTTTCAGCAGCGATGGTAACGGCTTTTGCTCCCGCACCATTAACCCCAGCACCTGCAAGGCTGACACAATACCATCGCCGGTCGTTTGTACGTGGCCACAGACAATGTGTCCCGACGCTTCGCCGCCCAGCTCCCAGCCGTTGGCTGCCACCATTTCCATCACGAAGCGGTCGCCTACTTTGGCACGCTGGAACGGGATACCGAGCCGGTCTAATGCCATCCCCAGGCCGAAGTTACTCATCAGCGTGCCGACCACGCCGCCTTCCAGAAGGCCGCGCTCAAAACGGTCACGGGCGATTAAGTACAAAATATCGTCGCCATCGACCTCACGACCATCCGCATCAACGAGCAGTACACGGTCGCCATCGCCATCGAAAGCAATGCCTAAATCCGCCCCTTGCTGAATTACCGCCGCCCGCAGCGCTGCTGGGTGTGTCGATCCCACATGGTGGTTGATATTTAATCCATCTGGCGCGGTGCCAATCACGCTCACTTCCGCCCCTAGCTCGCGAAAAACGCTGGGCGCGATATGGTAAGTGGCACCGTGGGCGCAATCCAATACCACTTTCAGTCCGTGCAGACTAAGTCGATCCGGCAGGGTGGATTTACAGAACTCAATATAGCGGCCTGCGGCATCGTCAATGCGTGCCGCCTTACCTAGCTGCGCCGCATCGGCGGTGGTCAACGGGGCTTCCAGCATCGCTTCAATGCGGTCTTCCACGTCATCCGGCAGCTTTTTGCCTTCTGCGGAGAAAAACTTAATGCCGTTATCGGCAAACGGATTATGAGAAGCTGAAATCACAATGCCCGCATCCGCCCGGAAGGTACGTGTGAGATAAGCGATCCCAGGCGTGGGCATCGGCCCTAACAGGGAAACATCCACACCTGCAGCCGACAGCCCCGCTTCCAGCGCCGACTCAAACATATAGCCGGAAATACGCGTATCTTTACCAATCAATACCCGAGTGCGGCCCTTTTCACGGCGCAGCACCTGCCCAGCGGCCCACCCCAACTTGAGCATAAAGTCAGCAGTAATCGGTGACTGCCCAACGGTACCGCGAATACCGTCAGTGCCAAAATAGCGTCGTGTCATAACGAGAGTTCCTTATCAACGGGCGGCTCACAGCCCTCTTGTAGTACCGCCCAAGCCATATTCACAGCATCCACTGTAGGCCCAACATCATGCACTCGTAGAATGCTCGCCCCACGCTCAACCGCCATAGCCGACAAAGCCAAGCCGCCAGCTAAACCGTTCTTCTACCGGACGACCCAGTACTTTGCCAATCATGCTTTTACGTGACATGCCTACCAATATCGGCAGATCAAGCGCGAGCAGCGACTCCATATACTTGAGCAAACGCAGGTTATGCTCGACGGTTTTGCCAAACCCAAAGCCAGGGTCGATCAAAAGCCGATGACGGCGCAGCCCTGCCGCTTCACAAGCATCGATACGCTCGGATAAATACGCCGCGACCGCACGCTCTACGGGCTCGCTGTACTCAGGAGAGTGCTGCATGTTCTGCGGCTCGCCCTGGCGGTGCATCAGACACACAGGCAAACCGCTGCTGGCAGCAGCTGCCAGTGCGCCCTCGCGCTCTAGCGCACGCACATCGTTAATCATCCCCGCCCCTAAGGCGCTGGCTTCACGAATCACCGTGGCGCTGCTGGTATCCACCGATACCAACGCATCTAGTTCGCGCACCAGCGCTTCCACTA
This sequence comes from Vreelandella lionensis, assembly GCF_002087295.1. Lineage (GTDB taxonomy): Bacteria > Pseudomonadota > Gammaproteobacteria > Pseudomonadales > Halomonadaceae > Vreelandella > Vreelandella lionensis. The sequence goes on from NZ_MWVI01000019.1 coordinate 37,761, forward strand.
CGGGTGCGACACGGTCTAGCTCTTGCTGCTCAGAAACCGCCATAGCGCCTGGACGGGTCGATTCGCCGCCCACATCAATCAAGGCAGCGCCTTCGGCCAGCATGCGCTCGGCGTGGCGTAGCGCATCGTCTAAGGCAACATGCTGACCACCATCGGAGAACGAATCAGGCGTGACGTTCAAAATACCCATCACCCGTGGAACCGAAAGATCAAGCGTATGGCGCCCACACGCAGCTGCAAAGCACTCTCTGCTTGGCGCGAAGGCGATGAAGGGTCAACGTTCGGTGTCATGCTACCGCCTAAAAATAGAAAAGAAACGTAACTGCTATTGGCCCACAGCATAACAAAAAGGCGCCCCAATATGGGACGCCTTTGCTAACACCAGCAGTATGGCTTGATTAAGGACCTGCAGGGCCACCTAGCGGGTCAGATGGACGACGGCGCGGCTCATCGTCATCCTCTTCGCCTTCATCGCTTGACGCGTTAGGCGCTTGGTCATCCGCTTTCGCTTCTGGCTTATCATCGCTGACGCGCATTCCACCACCGGAGGAGTCACCGTCGTTCCAGCCTTCCGGCGGACGCGGGTCACGTCCTTCCATGATGTCTTTAAGCTGGCTGGCGTCGATGGGTTTCAAACTTCATCAGCGCTTCTGCCATGGCATCCAGCTTATCGCGGTTGTCATGAAGAATCTGACGCGCCTGCTCGTAACACTCATCGATAATCTTGCGCACTTCTTTATCAAGACGCGTGGTGGTTTCGCCAGATTTCAGCTTACCGCCGCCCTGACCAGGGCCACCGAGGAACTGGTGAGACTCGTCCTCATCGTACATGATCGGGCCCATCTCATCCGAGAGACCCCATTTGGCCACCATGTTGTGAGCCAGCTCAGTGGCACGCTTGATGTCGTTAGATGCACCAGTGGTCACACCGTTAGCACCCAGCGTCATCTCTTCGGCAATACGGCCACCAAACAGCGAGCAGATCTGGCTGATAATTTGCTGGCGCGACAGGCTGTAGCGATCCTCTTCCGGCAGGAACATCGTCACACCCAGCGCGCGGCCACGAGGAATAATCGTCACCTTGTAGACAGGGTCGTGCTCAGGCATGACCAAGCCAATAATCGCGTGGCCTGCTTCGTGATAAGCGGTATTGAGCTTCTCTTTATCGGTCATGACCATGGATTTGCGCTCAGCGCCCATCATGATCTTGTCCTTGGCAAGCTCCAGCTCTTCCATGCTAACCAAACGCTTATTACGACGTGCGGCAAACAGCGCGGCTTCGTTCACTAGGTTGGCAAGATCCGCACCGGAGAAGCCCGGCGTACCGCGTGCGATCAGCAGCGGTTTCACATCATCCGACAGCGGCACTTTGCGCAGGTGAACGCCAAGAATGTGCTCACGACCACGAATGTCGGGTAAGCCAACGGTCACCTGACGATCGAAACGGCCTGGGCGCAACAGTGCCGGGTCAAGAACGTCCGGGCGGTTGGTGGCGGCGATGACAATAATGCCCTCGTTGGCTTCAAAGCCGTCCATTTCCACCAGCAGCTGGTTCAGCGTCTGCTCACGCTCATCATTACCTCCCCCCATGCCGGTACCGCGCGAGCGGCCAACAGCATCGATTTCGTCGATAAAGATAATGCAGGGCGCCTGCTTCTTGGCCTGCTCGAACATGTCACGAACGCGGGATGCACCCACACCAACGAACATTTCAACGAAGTCAGAGCCTGAAATAGAGAAGAAAGGCACTTTGGCTTCGCCCGCAATGGACTTGGCCAGCAACGTTTTACCGGTACCAGGCGGGCCCACCATCAGTACGCCGCGGGGAATGGTGCCACCCAGGCGTTGGAACTTGGTGGGGTCGCGCAGGAAGTCGACCAGCTCTTCTACTTCCTCCTTCGCTTCGTCGCAGCCTGCGACATCTGCAAAGGTGGTTTTGATCTGATCCTGGGAGAGCAGCTTCGCCTTGGATTTGCCAAAGCTCATCGGGCCGCCTTTACCGCCACAAGCGCCGCCCTGCATTTGGCGCATAAAGAACATAAAGATGGCCAGGATCAGCAGAATCGGGAAGCTGGCAATCAGCAGGCGCGTCCAGATGCTTTGCTGCTCTGGCTCTTTACCCACGACCGTCACGTTATTGCTGAGCAGATCATCCATCAGCTTCGGATCTTCCGCCGCCGGACGAATGGTCTGGAACTGCGAACCATCCGTGCGCTCACCGTTGATGGTATAGCCATCAATCGTGACGCTGCGGACCTGCTGATTTTGCACCTGCTGCACAAACTGGGAGTAGTTAGTGGTTTGTGGTGCGCTTTCCGTACTGAAATTATTGAACACTGTCAGTAGAACGGCCGCGATGACCAACCACAGAATCAGGTTCTTCGCCATATCGTTCAAGGGGCTACCCTCATTACAAGAATCCGTCAGTTAACCGCTAATACTCTGACCTTACCCTCGAGCTTAACGTTCAACCATTGCCAAAGCACATTTGGCTTTGGGCCATCTGTGTCACGTTCGTCCAATGTACATAATGTGACACACCTTACGCTTGCCTGTCTGGCAATCGTGGTGATAAATCTTTGCTATAACACTTGCCCATACCACCAGGGCCGAGCCAGCACTGGCTAACCGCGAAAGCCCTCCGCCAAAAAGTAGACTTCTCGGGAGCGCGCCCGAGAGGCATCCGGTTTGCGGGTAACCACGCGGTCAAAACTGCCACGCAGCTCTTTTAGGTAGGCCTCAAAGCCTTCCTCCTGGAATACCGTTTACCAAAAACCGCCCTTTGGGCGAGAGCGTTTCACGGGCCAACTCCAACGCCAGCTCGACAAGATACATCGCTGGTGGCTGATCGATGGCTGCCATACCACTCATATTGGGGGCCATGTCCGACATAACAAGGTCTACCGGACGATTCCCCAGGCGCTCAAGAATCGCGTTAAGTACGCTCTCCTCGGTAAAATCGCCCTGAATAAAGTCCACCCCTGCCAGCGCATCCATCTCCAGAATATCAGAGGCGATGACCACGCCCTCTGGCCCGACTTTTTCGGCGGCGATTTGGCTCCATCCACCAGGGGCTGCCCCCAGATCAATGATCGTCATACCATTACGAAACAGTTTATCCTTCTCATCCAGCTCTAGCAGCTTATAGCTCGCCCGGGAGCGGTAGCCATCCTGCCAGCTCTGTTTTACGTACTGGTCGTCAAAATGTTCTTTCTTCCAGTTATTGCTGGTTTTGCTCACTGAATGTTTACGGCTTGGGGGCTTTTGCTGCATGTGGGAATCTGACACTGGAATAAGAGATGGGCGCGTTCACGTGATTGCTTTCACTTAGCGGCATTTCACCGTAAGATGGAACGTTAAGCGCTAACCGGGATACCGCAAGATACATTAGCTTGTCACAGGCACAAAAGAAACCATTTCGTAGCATTGGCCACCATTTGAAACCAGTGGTCACCGTTTCTGAGAACGGCGTCTCCGAAAATTTGCTCGCAGAACTCAGCCGCGCGCTCAATGATCACGAGCTGATTAAAGTGAAACTCGCTCTGCCCGAACGGGATGACCGCGCTGCGATGATCAACGAGCTGCTGGCTGACAGCACCGCCGAGCTGGTGCAAACCATTGGCAAAAATGGCGCTGCTTTATCGCCGCAACCCAAAGGCTAACCCCAAGCTCTCCAACGTTACCCGCTTCGAGAACCATCACGGGCGGCACTAAAGCACACAGTACTATGCTGACACGGCGCCAAGCGCCGCTAAGCTAAAAGGCCCGAAGCAGCTACCTGCATCGGGCCTTTTTTATGGCGCTATCCGCACAACATTAGAGGTGTTCAACACTCTCAATTTCGTACTCAACGTCGCCGCCGGGCGTTTTGACCACCACCAGATCGCCCTCTTCTTTACCAATCAGCGCGCGCGCAATGGGTGAAGTGACCGAAATACGCCCCGCTTTAATGTCGGCTTCATCTTCGCCAACAACGCGATAGGTAACGCTGGCATCACTATCCAGGTTCAAGAGCGACACAGTCACCCCAAAAATCACCTTGCCAGTTTTCGGCAGCTTGGTGACATCAATCACCTGGGCGCCAGAGAGCTTGCTCTCGATTTCCTGAATACGGCCTTCAATAAACCCCTGTTGTTCACGGGCGGCGTGGTACTCGGCGTTCTCCTTTAGGTCGCCGTGTTCACGCGCTTCAGCGATGGCCGCAATCACCTGAGGGCGAGCTTCGCCCTTCAAGTGGTTGAGCTCTTCGCGAAGGCTTTTTTCTCCCGCTACCGTCATCGGGACCTTGTTCATTGACTTGCTCCTGCATGCAGATCCTGAAGGCGCCGCACCGTAATCTCCCTACCGTACTCTAGCGCCATGCAAACAGCATTAGCGCCCGCCAAGGTGGTCGCATAGGGCACCTTGCGCGCGAGAGCAGTACGGCGAATGATCGAAGAGTCGTTAATTGCCTGACGACCTGCGGTAGTGTTCACGATGTAGGCGATTTCGTCGTTCTTCAGCAGATCGACGATATGGGGACGGCCTTCGTAGACTTTATTGACGTGCTCCACGGGTAGCCCAGCGGCTTCAATCGCTGCTGCCGTGCCGCGTGTTGCACAAAGTGTGAAGCCCAATGTTAGCAGAGAACGGGCCACTTCGATAATCCCCTGCTTGTCAGGTTCGCGCACTGACAGGAACGCTTTACGGTCGCCATCCAGCGCTGGGATCGCTTCACCCGCGCCTAGCTGCGCCTTGAAGAAGGCTTCCGCGAAGGTATCGCCGGAGCCCATCACTTCACCGGTGGATTTCATTTCCGGCGAGAGAATCGGGTCAACGCCCTGGAACTTGTTGAACGGGAAGACCGCTTCTTTGACGCTATAGAAGTGCGGCACGATCTCACGTTCGAAGCCCTGCTCGGCCAGCGTCTTACCAGCCATGCAACGCGCGGCAATCTGGGCCAGCGAGGTGCCGATGCACTTGGAAACAAACGGCACAGTACGGGATGCGCGGGGGTTGACCTCGATCACGTAGATCTCGCCATCCTGCCACGCGAGCTGCACGTTCATCAGACCTTTTACGCCCAGCTCCACGGCCATTTTCTTGACCTGCTCGCGCATCTCGTCCTGCACATCAGCGGGCAGCGAGTAAGGCGGCAGCGCACAGGCGGAGTCGCCAGAGTGAACGCCCGCTTGCTCTACGTGCTGCATGATACCGCCGATCACGACCTGCTGGCCGTCTGAGACCGCATCGATATCTACTTCCACCGCGGCGCTCAGGAAGTGATCCAGCAGTACCGGCGAGTCGTTAGAGACTTTCACCGCGTTGGTCATGTAGTTTTCAAGCTCGGAGGCGTCGTAGACGATCTCCATCGCCCGGCCGCCCAGAACGTAGCTCGGGCGTACCACCAAGGGGTAGCCGATTTTTTCGGGTTTGGCGAAGGCATCTTCGAAGCTGCGCGCAGTGGCGTTGGGCGGCTGTTTCAGGCCGAGCTTGTCGATCATCACCTGGAAGCGCTCGCGGTCTTCGGCACGGTCGATGGCGTCCGGCGTGGTACCGATGATCGGCACGCCTGCGGCTTCCAGCTCGCGAGCCAGCTTCAGCGGGGTTTGGCCACCGAACTGTACAATCACGCCCACCGGCTTCTCTTTATCAGCAATTTCCAGCACGTCTTCCAGCGTGACGGGCTCGAAGTAGAGGCGATCAGAGGTGTCGTAGTCTGTAGAAACGGTTTCCGGGTTACAGTTGACCATGATGGTTTCGTAGCCATCGTCGCGCATCGCGAAGGCGGCGTGAACGCAGCAGTAGTCAAACTCGATACCCTGGCCGATACGGTTCGGGCCACCGCCCAGCACCATGATTTTCTGACGATCAGAAACGTCCGCTTCGCACTCTTCCTCGTAGGTGGAGTACATGTAGGCGGTATCCGACGCAAACTCAGCAGCACAGGTGTCCACGCGCTTGTACACCGGGCGAATGCCTGCTGGCTGGCGGGTTTTGCGGAACTCTTTTTCCGACACGCCCAAGAGCTTGGCTAAGCGCGCATCACCAAAGCCTTTACGCTTGAGCTGATAAAGCTCACGGGCAGAGAAATCAGCCAGCGCACGCTTAGCAACAGCGTTTTCGGTTAGCACCAGATCTTCAATCTGCACCAGGAACCAGCGGTCGATGTTGGTCAGCGCAAAGATCTCTTCCACGCTCATACCAGCGCGCATAGCATCAGCCACAAAGAAGATACGCTCGGCACCCGCTGCCTGCAGCTCGCCCTTGATCTGGGCCATCGTTTCATCGGTGAATTCGGTCACGATCGGGTCGAGGCCGTCGTTACCGGTTTCCATACCGCGCAGCGCTTTTTGCAGCGACTCTTGGAACGTGCGGCCAATCGCCATCACTTCACCCACCGACTTCATCTGGGTGGTCAGGCGGTCGTTCGCTTGGGGGAATTTCTCGAACGTAAAGCGCGGAATTTTGGTCACGACATATTCGATGGACGGCTCAAACGACGCCGGTGTTTGACCGCCAGTAATATCGTTCTGCAGCTCATCCAGGGTGTAACCCACCGCCAGCTTCGCGGCGATTTTAGCAATCGGGAAACCGGTGGCCTTCGATGCCAGCGCAGGCGAGCGCGACACACGCGGGTTCATCTCGATCACGACCAGACGACCGGTTTTCGGGTCCATACCAAACTGTACGTTGGAGCCGCCGTTTTCCACGCCGATTTCACGCAGTACCGCGAGGCTCGCGTCCCGCATGATCTGGTACTCTTTATCGGTCAGCGTTTGTGCAGGCGCGACAGTGATGGAGTCGCAGGTGTGGACGCCCATGGGGTCGAAGTTCTCGATCGCGCAGACGATGATGCAGTTATCGTTTTTGTCGCGCACCACTTCCATTTCGTACTCTTTCCAACCCAGCAGCGACTCATCAATCAGCAGCTCGTGGTTATTGGAAAGCTCGAAACCGCGGGTACAGATCTCTTCGAACTCTTCCTTGTTGTACGCCACACCGCCGCCGGAGCCACCCATGGTGTAGGAAGGACGAATAATTGTTGGGAAACCTAGCTCTGCCTGAATTTCCCACGCCTCGTCCATGGTGTGCGCCACTTGCGCATTCGGGCACTCCAGGCCAATGCGCTTCATGGCTTGGTCGAACAGGTCGCGGTCTTCCGCCATATTAATGGCGTCGGCGTTGGCGCCGATCATCTCAACACTGTACTTAGCAAGTACGCCATGTTTTTCAAGATCCAGCGCGCAGTTCAGCGCGGTTTGGCCGCCCATGGTGGGGAGAATGGCGTCCGGGCGCTCGACTTCGATAATTTTCTCAACCGCCTGCCAGGTAATCGGCTCGATGTACGTGGCATCGGCCATGGCGGGGTCGGTCATGATGGTGGCCGGGTTAGAGTTGACCCAAAAAACCCGGTAACCCTCTTCGCGCAGCGCTTTACACGCCTGAGCGCCAGAGTAGTCGAATTCGCAGGCCTGGCCGATGACAATCGGACCAGCGCCAATGATAAGAATGCTATTGATATCGGTACGCTTAGGCATAACGGTTCCCGCAAAAAGTGGTGACGATGAGCATCAAAACGGCGTAACTAGGCAATGAGAGGCAGCGCGGCTAACTTAGCGGCGCGCCTGCATCATGGCGATAAAGCGATCAAACAGCGGCGCTACATCGCGCGGGCCAGGGCTGGCTTCCGGGTGGCCCTGAAAGCTAAACGCCGGGCGGTCGGTACGCTCAATGCCCTGCAGGGTGCCATCGAACAGCGAGCGGTGCGTGGCACGTACGTTGCTCGGCAGGGTCGCTTCATCGGCGGCAAAGCCGTGGTTCTGGCTGGTGATCATCACCGTGCCGGTATCTAGGTCTTGTACCGGATGGTTAGCACCATGGTGGCCGTGGCCCATCTTGACGGTTTTGGCACCGGAGGCCAGCGCCAGCAGCTGGTGGCCCAAGCAAATGCCGAACACCGGAGTGTCGGTTTCCAACACTTCCTGGATCGCTTTGATGGCGTAGTCACAGGGCCAGGGTCTCCGGGGCCGTTAGCCAGGAACACGCCATCCGGGTTCATCGCCAGCACCTCTGCCGCAGGCGTTTGCGCCGGCACCACGGTCAAGCGGCAGCCGCGCGCCGCCAGCATACGCAGGATGTTGAACTTCACGCCGTAATCAAACGCCACCACATGGTAAGGGCGCTCGCCCTGGGTGGTATCCGCGTAGCCTTCGCCCAAGGTCCACTCACCTTCTGACCACTCGTACGCTTCTTTGCACGAGACTTCCTTGGCTAAATCCATGCCCTTCAGGCCTGGGAACGCCTTCGCCGCCGCCAGCGCCCGCTCTACGGCATCCTCACCTTCTGCATCGGCACCCGCCAGAATCGCACCGTTCTGGGCACCTTTATCGCGCAAAATACGCGTCAGGCGGCGGGTATCGATATCCGCAATACCCAGCACGTTTTGGCTTTTCAGGTAATCAGAGAGGGTTTGCTCAGAACGGAAGCTGCTGGCCAGCAAAGGGAGATCGCGAATTACCAAGGCCAGCTGCCGCAATCGAGGCGGACTCTACATCTTCGGAGTTAATGCCAGTGTTGCCGATGTGCGGGTAAGTCAGGGTGACGATTTGGCGGGTGTAAGAGGGGTCGGTGAGGATTTCCTGGTAGCCGGTCATGGCTGTATTGAACACCACCTCACCGCTTGTGACTCCATCCGGCGCCAATGGCAGTTCCATGAAACACACTGCCATCTTCCAGGGCCAATATCGCGGGTTTGCTCAATGCGGGGTTATTCAAGACAAGTTCTCCCATGCTGGTGGGAGCCTGTGGGCGCAGGCTCGGCGATCCGGTTGTCGGCGTTTGCGTGCAAACGTCGGGTCGTAAAAAAGCGGGACGAAGCCGACAATAAAAAATCGGTTTCATCCCGCTTGTTGTTCTCTTTCCTTGGCCTTCATAACGGTGTTAGCCATGGCGCAGCATTTAGCTGACTACTTTTCCCACTTAACGGCCAGTGCAACAAGCGCGGTGCTCTCTCTACAGCTCTTCACTGTAGATATTTTGCTGCTTTTTGCAGCCACTGGGCCAAAATTTTTGGAATGTTACAGGATTTCTCGACTTTCGGCTAGCCCCAAAACTACCGATGACGTTATGCATAACGTTTTACTTTCGCAATCAGCATGTCATGCCCGTTAGGCCGCTAATACGTTCCGAAAGCATTTTCGTATACGAAATTAATATATTTGGTTGTCCTCCTACTATTTTTTTGTCTACGCTTCCTACAAGCTGACCAAGTGGTCAAACTGTACTGTCGATAGCTCATCCAATAAATACAAAGAGAATATCCTCATGCCACAAAGCCCTACGCCGTATTCCGGCTCACCACCCACTCAGGCTACAACCAGCCTGGATCATTACTTCAATGTCAGCCGCCGCGGCTCCTCGGTGAAGACCGAAGTGCTGGCAGGCATTGCGACGTTCCTGGCCGGGATGTATATCATCGTGGTCAATCCAGCCATCTTATCTGATGCTGGCATCCCTTTCTCTGCGGCCCTATCCGCCACAGTCGTTATCAGCTTTTTCAGTAGCTTAGCGATGGGCCTTTACGCTCGTAACCCGATTCTGGTCGCCCCTGGCATGGGCATGAATGCTCTTTTCACCTATACCTTGGTGCTTGGCGCAGGGCTGTCGTGGGAGGTTGCTCTAGGATGCGTATTTTGGTCGGGGTGTTGTTCGCGGTTCTAGCGCTATTTAACGTTCGCGAAGCGACTATCGAGGCCATTCCTGCCTCATTACGCTATGCCATTACCTGCGGCATAGGCCTATTCATTACCTTTATCGGGCTCAAGAATGCTGGGTTTATCGTTGCTAATCCAGCAACCCTGGTTAGCCTCGGTGAATTAGATGCAAGTCTCATCACCTTCTTTATCGGCCTGATGGTCACGGCAATATTGGTAATACGCGGTTTCAATGGTGCGCTGATTTTAGGCATCGCCTTAACCACTTTGCTGGCAGCCCCTATGGGGCGTTTGTGGAGTGACGAAGTATTAGTGGTTTGGCAAGGCCTCGCCTCATGGCCGGACTTCTCAGCGGTCATGAAGGTCGACATTTTAGGCGCCCTCAAGGTGGCTTACTTGCCTTTCATTTTCGTGATGCTGTTCACTAACTTCTTCGACTCACTCTCCTGCTTCATGGCCCTATCCGAGTCTGCTGATCTCAAGGACGCCAACGGCAATCCACGCAACCTTAAGCGCTCCATGACGGTGGATGCTTTCGCCTCAATGATTGCAGCCCCACTCGGCACCAGCGCTGCGCAGACCTTTATCGAATCTGGAGCGGGCGTCGCCCAGGGGGGCCGTACAGGACTCACCGCCGTGGTTATTGGCGTCCTGTTTCTACCCTTCCTGTTTCTCTCACCGCTGCTGTCTTTAGTCCCCAGTATCGCTACGGCGCCAGCCCTGGTGCTGGTTGGGCTGTTTATGATGGCGCCCATTGGAAAGATCGACCGGAGCCGCCTCGAAGAAGCCTTCCCCGCATTTCTGGCCATCATATTAATGCCGCTGACCTACTCCATCACACTTGGCATTGCCTTTGGCTTTATCAGCTTTGTACTGATCCGGCTGGCTACCGGCAAGCTAGACGAGATTAAGCCTGCCATGTGGGCCTCAGCCCTGCTTGCGGTGGTTATGCTGCTAACCGCACAGTAGCTAGCGCTTCAAACTACTGTTAGCTCAGCCAAAAACAGCACTCTGTCCTGTTCGCAGCCACATTTAGACTAAAAGCCCATTCAAAAATAACGGTGAGTCCATACGACTCAACCTGCGCGCAGGCTCAGAGGCAATCCATAACGTTACGCTCTGCAGCCAGCACTACGCATATCGAGAGGCTACGTGCCGTCCTACCTCATTACTCCAAGCCCAATACATCTTGCATGTCGTAACGGCCGCGGGGCTGATTAGCCACCCAGCGAGCAGCCCGTACCGCACCCTTGGCAAACGTCATCCGGCTAGACGCCTTATGGGTGATTTCGATGCGCTCGCCTTCGGTGGCGAACATGACGGTATGCTCACCGACGATATCGCCTGCGCGCACGGTAGCAAAACCGATCTCTTTATCGGTACGCGGGCCGCACTGCGGTACCCGCTCGAATACGCCGTGCTCTTTCAAGGTACGGCCGAAACTATTCGGCCACCACTTCACCCATTTTAATCGCCGTACCGGAAGGCGCGTCGACTTTATGGCGGTGGGGGGGCTCAATCACCTCAATATCGTAGCCTTCATCACCCAGCGCCTTGGCCCCGTTTCCAGTAGTTTGAGCGTCAGGTTCACGCCCACGCTCATGTTGGGAGCAAACACCATGGCCACCTTATCGCGGTAGCTATCTAGCTCGGCCAGCTCTTCATCGTTCATACCGGTGGTGCCGATCACGATGCGCTTACCGTGCTCGGCGCAGAATGCCAGATTCGCCAAGGTGACTTGGGGCGCAGTGAAGTCGATCAGCACGTCGAAGTCATCCACAATGGCGTCGAGCGAATCCACGGCGGCCACACCACGCTTACCCACCCCTGCCAGCTCGCCGATATCTACGCCCGCCAGGGAGCTACCCGGCTCCACAATACCGCCTGCAAGCGAGGCATCAGCCTGTTGCTCAACGGCGTTAACTAACGTGCGGCCCATGCGGCCAGCTACGCCTACAATGGCAATTCGGGTCATGGAAACTCCTACGCGTGCGCTATTTGGCATCAACTAGAAACAAAAAGAGGTGGCCGCGATTATAGCAGACCACCCTTAGCGATGCGGCGCTAACGGCAGCGCCCTTCATGCACTTTCAATTCTCCCAGACAATCTCCAGCGACTCGTCTTTCGCCATACGCATTAGATGGCTCTCGACCACGCCCTCTAGCTGGTCCAAGTGCTCTTCTTCCAGGGTTTCGATGGAGACCAGTAGCCGATCAGGTGCGGCGTGCATCAGGCAAGTACCGCTGGCAAACACGATCTTGGCGTCCTGCTTACTGTGCTCCACCTCAAGCTTATGCGCCCAGTGTTTACACAGGCGGTTGATCAACCGCGCGCCGGATGGGGTGGCAATTTCTGCTCGGGATAAAGGCATGCGGCTCTCTCCAATTTAATAGGAGCGATTACCTACTAGCCTAATCCTCACAGCGAAAAGAGCCAAGCAGCGAATGAGAATTCGTTGCGACGGTGTGTTCGGCGACTCACTGCCCTTACTATCAAAAGCCGTGGTAATCTCCAACCAAGCCTAAGCAATTTTAGAGACAACAATGACAGATGAGACACTAAAATGCCTGACCGCCCTACGGGTAGGCCACAGCCGAGGCCGACTAGCAGCGAATAAGCCCTGCTTACTGCGGGCGATTATTTGTGAAATACAAAACGGGCACATTAACACGCCGACGGTTGCCATTGATGACCGGCTACTAGCGCGTTATTTCGATTTGTATGAAGCCGCCACCGGTGACCGTCAGTCGGCTAACCCTCACCTGCCACTTTGGCACCTAAAGGGCGACCAAGGCGTTTCTGGCGCACTTTGGGAGCCGGTGTTTGATAACAGCATCGCTCGCGTTGCCAATAGCTTAGGCCAGCCTAAATCGCTTAAGGGCTTAAAGGCACTCTTCACACAGGCAGTGCTAGATAGCGCTCTATTTAGTGCCTTTCAGAATAAACAAATGGCTCATAACGCCAGCGCACTGATCGTAGCTCACTATTTCGCTGAAGAACCTCAGCAGCACGCGCTGAACACCTATTTAGCCAATGCGCTAGAGAGCGGCGATTACGAAAAGCACCCCGATAGCTTAGTGGGCGACGTTAAGGAGACACATCAACAGCAGGCACGCTCAGCCGCTTTTCGCACTCTGGTATTGGAAGCCTACGACTACCGCTGTGCCGCCACTCGTTTGCGCTTTATCACGCCAGACTACCGTTATCTGGTAGAAGCCGCCCACTTAATTCCTTTCGCCGAAAGCTACGACGACCGCCCTACAAATGGCTTAGCACTGACGCCCAATTTACACTGGGCGATGGATAACCGATTGATCGCGCCGGGGCCGGACCATAAATGGCATGTCAGCCCAACTCTTGATGACTTTATGCCAGATAACGCATGGCTTCAGCAGTTGCATGGTCAAGCGGTGGTGCTGCCCCGAGCCAAACGCTGGCAGCCCAATCAACAGGCCTTAGCGTGGCGAATGGATCACCTTTTGCGCTGAAGCAGATACAAAAACGCCCCAGCACACTGAAGTGCTGAGGCGCTTTGCGTAGTGGCGCTATACCGCCCTTACGGCTTCATCTCTTCAAAGAACTTCTTCACGCTGTCGAAGAAGCCAGTCTTCTTCGGCGAGTGGCTATGACTATTGCTGTCATCAAAGCTCTTTTGCAGCTGGCGAAGCAGGTCTTTTTGCTCGTCGTTGAGGTTGACGGGCGTTTCCAACACTACTTTGCACAGCAGGTCGCCGGGGGCACCGCCGCGTACCGGCTTCACGCCTTTACCGCGCAGGCGGAAGAGCTTGCCGGTTTGGGTTTCCGGCGGGATCTTCAGTTTCACGCGACCATCCAGCGTGGGCACTTCCAGCTCGCCACCTAACGCTGCATCAACAAAGTTGATCGGCACGTCACACTGCAGGTGCTTACCATCGCGTTTGAAGATGTGGTGCGGCTTGATGGCGACCTGAACGTACAAATCGCCCGCTGGGCCGCCGTTGACGCCGCTCTCACCTTCGCTATTGAGGCGAATGCGGTCACCGGTATCCACGCCCGGCGGAATCTTCACCGAGAGAGTGCGGGTTTCACGCACGCGGCCTTCGCCGTTACATTTATGGCACGGCACCTTGATGTGCTGGCCACTGCCGTGACAGGTGGGGCAGGTTTGCTGGACCGCAAAGAAGCCCTGCTGCATACGTACCTGACCGTGGCCATGGCAAGTGGGGCAAGTCTCTTTGGTGGAGCCTGGCTCGGCGCCACCACCGTCACAGCGGTCACACTCGATATGGCGCGGGACGCGAATATCCACCGTGGTGCCCGCCACCGCGCTCTCTAGATCCAGCTCTAGGTTGTAGCGCAGGTCGGAACCGCGGGCGGGTGCGTTGGGCCCACGACGACGGCCACCGCCGCCACCGAAAATATCGCCAAACACATCGCCGAAGATGTCGCTGAAATCGCCAGCGCCACCGCCGCCGAAGCCACCACCTCCAAAGCCGCCGCCCTGGCCATCCACACCGGCGTGACCGAACTGGTCGTAGGCCGCGCGCTTCTCGCCATCGCTCAAGACTTCGTAGGCTTCCGACACTTCACGGAATTTTTCCGCTGCGGTGTTATCGTCCGGGTTTCGATCAGGGTGGAATTTTTGCGCCAGACGGCGATAGGCCTTTTTGATCTCTTTCTGATCGGCCCCTTTTTCGACACCCAGGACTTCGTAATAATCGCGTTTGGACATGGGTCCTACGCCTCCTGGTTAGCTACGCACTATAGGCGTCTCGGCCGCGGAAACAGCAACGCGGGAGTTGCCTCCCGCGTCACCACTTTCCTTGGCAGAAAGAGGTGGGTTACTGCTTCTTCTTGTCGTCGTTGACTTCTTCGTACTCGGCGTCAACCACGTCATCGTCCTGCTTGGTGTTGGCTTCTTCAGCGCCTTCCCCCACCCGCCTGGGCCGCTTCTGCCTGCTCGGCGTGCATCTTCTGTGCCAGCTGGCCGGAAACTTCGGTCAGTGCATCCAGCTTCTTCTGGATGTTATCCTGGTCATCGGTTTTCACCGCTTCTTCCAGCTCGGCGATGGCGGTTTCGATGGCCTGTTTCTCGTCATCGGTCGCTTTGTCGCCCGCTTCTTGAACGGTCTTGCGAGTGGCGTGAATCATGCCATCCGCTTGGTTACGCAGCTGCACCAGCGCTTCGAACTTTTTGTCTTCGTCCGCGTGGGCTTCGGCATCACGTACCATTTGCTCGATCTCTTCATCGGAGAGGCCGCTGGACGCTTTGATGACGATGGACTGCTCTTTGCCAGTCGCCTTGTCTTTAGCAGACACGTTCAGGATACCGTTGGCGTCCAGGTCGAAAGCAACTTCGATCTGCGGTACACCGCGCGGTGCCGGCGGAATGTCGGCGAGGTCGAAACGACCCAGCGACTTGTTCTGCGACACTTGCTTACGCTCACCCTGTACGACGTGAATGGTCACGGCCGTCTGGTTATCATCCGCGGTCGAGAAGGTTTGCGTCTTCTTGGTCGGGATGGTGGTGTCCTTGTCGATCAGCGGCGTCATCACGCCACCCAGGGTTTCGATACCCAGGGTCAGAGGGGTAACGTCAAGCAGCAGAACGTCTTTTACGTCGCCACCCAATACACCGCCTTGAATCGCAGCGCCCACGGCAACCGCTTCATCCGGATTCACGTCTTTACGTGCTTCTTTGCCGAAGAAGTCAGCCGCTTTCTTCTGAACCATCGGCATGCGGGTCTGACCGCCGACCAGGATCACTTCGTCGATTTCAGAAGCAGACAGGCCTGCATCTTTCAGCGCCATTTTGCACGGCTCAAGCGAACGCTGAACCAGCTCTTCTACCAGCGACTCCAGCTTGGCACGGGTCACCTTCACATTGAGGTGTTTCGGGCCAGTGTTGTCGGCAGTGATGTAGGGCAGGTTCACATCGGTCTGCTGCGCGCTGGAAAGCTCGATTTTGGCTTTCTCGGCGGCTTCTTTCAGACGCTGCATGGCTAGGTTGTCGCCAGACAGGTCGATGCCGCTGTCAGACTTGAACTGGTCAACCAGGTAGTTGATCAGCGCCAAGTCAAAATCTTCACCGCCCAGGAAGGTGTCGCCGTTAGTAGCCAACACCTCAAACTGGGTCTCGCCATCAACGTCGGCAATTTCAATGATTGAGATATCGAAAGTACCGCCACCCAGGTCGTAAACCGCGATGGTTTTATCACCACGGGTCTTGTCCATACCATAGGCAAGCGCGGCAGCAGTCGGCTCATTGATGATGCGCTTAACGTCTAGACCGGCAATACGACCCGCATCTTTAGTGGCCTGACGCTGGCTATCGTTAAAGTAAGCCGGAACAGTGATGACCGCTTCAGTGACCGGCTCGCCGAGGTAGTCTTCGGCGGTTTTCTTCATTTTCTTCAGCACTTCCGCGCTTACCTGCGGCGGTGCCATTTTTTTGCCTTTTACTTCTACCCACGCATCGCCGTTATCAGCTTCAGCGATTTTGTACGGCACCATTTTGATGTCTTTTTTTACAACGTCGTCTTTGAAGCGACGACCAATCAAACGCTTGATGGCGTAAAGGGTGTTTTCCGGGTTGGTAACGGCTTGGCGCTTGGCGGCCTGGCCTACCAGGGTTTCACCATCGTCGGTGTAAGCAATGATGGAAGGCGTGGTACGACCGCCTTCGGCGTTTTCAATGACTTTAGCGCTGTCACCATCGAGCACGGCCACACAAGAGTTAGTGGTGCCCAGGTCGATACCAATAATGCGTCCCATAGCAAAAACCTCGAATTCGGTTGAAACAAAACTGATGTTTTACGCCGCTGTTACTTACTTGGCGTCTGCGGGTTTTCCCGCGGGTTGCCCTTTATTTGGGGGCCGCTTGCAGCATTTCAAGGGCTTTTTTTACTGCGTTGCGTCAACGCGGCTTAATTCGCTTTTTGACTGACGACCACCATGGCCGGGCGCACGAGGCGTCCGTTCAGTAGATAGCCTTTCTGCATTACTTCCATAACCGTGTTGGGATCTAGCTCTGGGTTCGGCACCATCGCCATGGCTTCGTGTACCTGCGGGTCGAAGGGCTCGCCGTGGGGCTCAATGCTCTCGACGCCAAACTTGCTCAGCACGTCTAGCTGCATTTTTAGCGTCATGGAGACACCTTCAAGGTGCACCTCGGCGGCATCGCCTTGCATGCTTTCCAGGGCTTTCTCCAAGCTATCCACCACAGGCAGCAGCTCTTTGACGAATTTCTCAAGGGCAAACTTGCGCGCTTTCTCGGCTTCTTGCTCAGCCCGGCGGCGTACGTTTTGAGCTTCAGCTGCCGCGCGCAGCGCTTGGTCTTTGGCTTCCGCTAGGCTCTGCTCCAGCTCTTCTACCTGGGCGGCTAGCACATCGGCTTCGGGGCTACCGACACTGCCTTCTAGCGGGGCATCGTCGTCAATCAGTCCTTCCAGTTCGCCTTCTACCAAACGCTCTTCTGCAGACTGATCCGTTACTTCTGCTTCCTGCTCTTGGCGTGCCAGCTCATCTTCCAACGGGGTTTGCGGTTCTTTTGCCATGCCTTGCTCCTGAAATAAGTAGCGGTGCCGGTGGCGGCCACCTGAGTTAAGTAGCGGGTATTAACCACGTATGCAGCCTATATGGGGGCCATAAAAGCCACCTCAAGAGGGGCATTGAAGTGAGTTATCGACTACTGTATAAAACAACAATTATTGGATAAGTATCCAGCTTCTGTGCCGCACCGCCTCAGGAGGCCTTATGCTTACGCAGCTAGCGATCCAAGACTACGCTATCGTTGACCGCCTTGAACTCGACCTAACCCGTGGCATGACCGCCATTACGGGCGAAACTGGGGCGGGTAAATCCATTTTGCTGGGTGCCTTGGGCCTCTGCCTGGGTGAGCGCGCCGATGCTAGTAGCGTGCGCCATGGCTGTGAGCGCACCGACCTCTCTGCCCGTTTCGATATCCAGCCCCGGCCCGCCGCTACCGAATGGGGCTGTGGCCCGCGAACTGCCCGCCGACGAGTGCCTGCTGCGCCGAGTGGTGACCGCTAACGGGCGCTCCAAAGCATGGATTAACGGCCATCCAGTGACTATCGCGGATTTAAAATCCCTGGGTGAGCAGCTGATTCAAATTCATGGCCAGCATGCCCACCAAGCCTTAATGCGCGAAGAAACGCATTTGGCGCTACTGGATGACTACGCCGGTTTACGCGAACGCAGCCAACAGCTTGCTGAAACATTCCGTGAATGGCGCAACGTTCGGCGGCGGCTGAAAAAGCTCAGCGAAGAGGGCAGCGAAGTAGAAGCCAAACGCCAGCTGCTGCGCTATCAGGTTGAAGAACTCGATCAGTTAGGCTTGGCAGAAGGAGAGCTGCAAACCCTCGAAGAGGAGCAGCACACGCTGGCCCACGCTGAAGAAACACTGCGCGAAACCCAGTTTGCCGCCGACTGCTGTGAAAGCGATGAAGGCGGTGCGCTATCGCTACTCAACCAGGCCTACGCCCACCTCAGCGCCCTACCCGGCAGCGATAAAGGCACGCTTGCCAATACGCTCACCATGCTCAGCGACGCCCGCATTCAGGTAGAAGAGGCCGCCAGCGAGCTGCACCGCTTAGCCAGCACCACTGAATTAGATCCTGAGCGCTTGGCGTGGGTGGAAGAGCGCATGGGCGATGTACACCGCATTGCCCGCAAGCACCACGTCGCCCCAGAGGAGATTTGCGCGCTGCACGCCCAGCTCAAACAAGAAGTGGCACAGTTGGAAGCCAGCGACGATGATTTAGAAGCCCTCAGCAGCCAGGTGGCTGAGTACCGTGAGCGTTATCGCAGCGAAGCCAAACAGCTCACCGAAGCACGCCAAAAGGCCGCTGTTCGCTTGGGTAAAGAGGTGCAGCAACAGCTAGCCTTTCTTGGCCATGGGCAAAGCGCGTTTTGAAGTGGACGTTACCCCACGCGAAACGCCCTCACCGGAAGGGTTAGACCGTGTTCAGTTTCTGATCAGCGCCAACCCTGGCCAGCCCGCACGACCACTAACGAAAGTTGCCTCTGGCGGTGAGCTGTCGCGCATCAGCTTGGCCATTCAGGTAGTGGCAGCTTCGCATTCGACGATTCCAAGCCTAGTGTTTGATGAGGTCGACGTGGGCATCTCAGGGGCAACGGCAGAAATTGTTGGGCAACTGCGACGCAAGCTAGGAGAAAACGGCCAGGTAATGACCGTGACCCACCTACCCCAAGTGGCCGCCCAGGCGCACCAGCACTTACATATTGAAAAACACGCCAAGCGAGACACCACGCTGACCCATATGGCGCTACTGGACGAGCGCGGCCGTATCAGCGAACTGGCGCGAATGCTGGGGGGCGAACGCTTTCCGACCAAACGCTGGCCCACGCGCGGGAAATGCTGCACGCCAGCCAGTGCCTGCCCCACTGATCCACCAAACGGGCGCGCCCTACCCCAAAGCCCCCGTTGAATACAAAACGCCCCCAGAGCGCCAGTGAGTATTCGCTGGCACCCTGGGGGCGTTTTTTACGCGGCTATTCGCTTTAACGACTCACTATTTGCGATTCGTTGGGCCGCTATCCTGGCGTGTAACGTCAGACCCGCGAGGGCGTACGTGCAGCACCAGAGCATGGTCCACTAGCTCGTAGCCGTGCTCTTCGGCGATCTCTTGCTGGCGACGCTCGATGATGCCATCGACAAACTCGATGATCTCACCGCTTTCCAGACACACCATATGGTCGTGGTGGTCTTCTTGGGTCATCTCGAATACTGCATGGCCACCGTCAAAATTGTGACGAATCACAAGGCCCGCTGATTCAAACTGAGTCAGCACGCGGTAGACAGTTGCAAGGCCAACATCCTCGCCCGCATCAATCAGTGTTTTATACACTTCTTCTGCGCTAAGGTGGTGTTGACCCGAAGCATTTTCAAGAATCTGCAGGATCTTGACGCGCGGCAGGGTCACTTTCAGCCCGGCTTTGCGTAGTTCATGGTTCTGATCGGCCATGGTTGCTCGTCGCAGTAACAGGTTAGGTCGGGTATCATCGACCGAAACCACGATAGTGAAGAACAGGCTCAAATGCAAAAATTGACTCGTATCATTACCCTTTCCGTCGCCCTGACCGTTGTCAGTGGCTGTAGCTATGTCGGCGTTTATAAGCGCGACATCCCCCAGGGCAACCTGATCACCCAGGAGATGGTCAGCCAGCTCCAGCCGGGCATGACTCAAGAGCAGGTAGCCTACGTAATGGGCCGCCCACTGCCGGAAGCGCCCTTCGACTCCCGCGAATGGGACTACGTCTACCGCATCGATAAAGCCTATGAAGGTGTTGAGCAGCGCCGCGTCACGCTCACGTTTGATGACGCGAGCCGACTGGTCAACATTGAGCAGGAGGGAGACCTATCCCGCGACCTGCCGGTGAGCACAGACCGCGGTATGGGGCCAGCCGTTGAAGGTGCCGACCCGCTAGATGCACTGCCCAGCCAGCGAACGCCCACGCCGGAAACCGCCCCCGAGCCGCAGCCGATCATCACTGGCGAGTAAGCGCGGAGCTACTGCTCGTTGGCCTGACGCTTGGCCCGCTCTAGGCGGGCCGCCTTCGGGTCGATCTGCAGCGGGCGATACACCTCCACACGGTCGCCCTCGCGCAGCGGCTCTTTTTCAGGGTGGCGAATGGCCTTGCCAAAAATACCCAGCGGCGCCTGTGCAAAAATGTCGCTGGGCACTTCTTGGAACAGGCTGGGCAAATCGGCCATCTCGACCGCTTGCCGTGCGGTAGTGCCTTCCGTTACCGCGAGTGCGACGATGCGCTGCTTGTGCGGTAGAGCAAAGGCGACCTCTACCTTCAGCAGGTTATCGGCCATACATCTCGTCAGCGCGCTTGGTAAAAGCATCTACCAGCTGTCCAGCAATTTGCTGGAACAGCTTTCCAAACGCCATGCTGAGTAGCCGGTTGGCAAACACAAACTCCATTTCCAAGCTCACCTTGCAGGCATCTTCGCCCATGGGCGTAAACAGCCATCGCCCTTTCAACTGCTTAAACGGCCCTTTTACCAGCGACAGCTCGATGCGTTCGGGGGCAAACAGGTCGTTACGAGTGGTGATGGTTTGCTCCACCCCGGCGCGCCCTAAGGTCATCTCACCAATGAGATGGTCGGCGTCGTGCTCAAGCAAACGCGCACGTCGGCACCCCGGTAGGAACTCGGGGTAGCGTTCGAAGTCATTGACCAAATCGAACATTTGTTGGGGGGTGTGCCGCACCAAGGCGGTACGATTAACGGTTGGCATTGACCTCTCCGCTGACTTCACAGTGCCCAAAGCGTATCATGGGAAACATTTTTTCAGACCTTGAATGGTATCACGCCTCCCCACATAACGAAGGGGGATGCTACTGACAGATCAACGATGAGGTTCCATGGCCACTAAGAAAGGTAACAGTAAGGGCCCCGGCAGCAGTGTCATTGCCCAGAACAAGAAGGCACGGTTTGAGTACCATATCGACGAAACCTTCGAAGCGGGTTTAGCGCTGGCTGGCTGGGAAGTGAAAAGCCTGCGTGCTGGTAAAGCGCAGCTCACCGACACCTACATTTTAATTCGCAACGGCGAAGCGTTCCTGCTGGGCAGCCATATTATGCCGCTGAACACGGCCAGCACCCATGAAATTGCTGACCCCACGCGAACTCGTAAACTGCTGCTTCACCGTAAAGAGATCGCCAAAATCTTTTCGGTCACCCAGGACAAGGGCCACACTTGTGTACCGCTCAAGCTCTACTGGAAGCGCAACAAGGTGAAGTGCGAGCTGGCGCTGGTGACCGGTAAGAAAATCCATGATAAGCGGGCCACTGAGAAGGACCGCGACTGGAATCGCCAAAAAGGTCGAATTATGCGGGAACATAACAAGGCATAACTGGTCAATTAGCGATGAGCACGTTAGAATGCGGCTCTGACTAAGGGGGCGACATGGTTTCGACGCCGGTGACAAACCCTGCGGTGCATGCCGAGAGCGTGATGTATCTCGTAAATACCACATCACGAAAAATAGTCGCAAACGACGAAAACTACGCTCAAGGCGCGCTGGCAGCTTAAACCCTGCTAGCTTCTTGTCTGGCCCCAAGGTGATGTGCCTATTCATCACTGCGGGGATATGAGCTAAAGCTGATAGGACCGCGGTTGGCGGTGTCTTCTCGTCAACCGTTAAACTTTAGAAGGCTCGCGTGGCTGAATCCTGACCGTCGGAGTCAGTCGCGCTAAAGCAAATGACGGCATCTAAGCATGTAGAGCCAATGGGCGCGTGCTGGCGGACGCGGGTTCAATTCCCGCCGCCTCCACCAGACACCCCTACAAATCAAGCACCTACGGGTGCTTTTTTTGTGCCTGCCGTCCGAAAACGGCCTGTTTAGGCAGGGTTTATGAGTTCTTCGCCTTGCCCTTCCACGGGCTTGTTGACCAAGGTGCTTACAGGCCAGTGCTCAATCAGATCCGCATCTAAATGGTGGACCATGCTGCGAATGGTCTCCCGGTCTGTAAGATCAGGCGCTAACCAGTGTTCAAGGCTAGCATCGTCGAGGATCAGCGGCATGCGCTCATGTACGTCTGTAGCGCTGCCTCGGGCTGGTTCAGTGATGATTGCACAGCCTAGGCTGCCATCCTCACGCTCCGCAAAAATGCCGGCGAAGAACAGTGGTTTTCGGTCTTTACGGCAGAGGTAATGTGGCTGTTTGGGCTTGGTGTCTTTTAATCCATTCATACCAGCCATCTGCGGGTATCAAACACCGATGCCTAGCGAAAGCTGACTTAAAATAAGCATTAGTGGCCACGGTTTCTACACGCGCATTGATCGGCTGATTCCCCGTGCTTTTGGCCCACCTCGGGCGATACCCCCACCACATTTGGTCAATCACCGGCGGTTCGTTCTCTGAAGCCTGACGCACGGCTGTAATCCACGTGCCGGGAGCCACGTTGTAGCGAAATACCACCTTTTGTTCCGGCACAGAAGCACCAACCTTTCTGGCCAGCCGATCTAACGGGGTGAATAATGCGAATCGTCCACACATAAGGGAAGCATAGCCAATAATTACTACTTCGCAGCCGCCCTTGTGCGCCAGTTCAGCGCTTTTTGCACTACTACGTGCATAAAGGCCTTCTTGGGGGGCTTTGCAGCTCTCATGAAGCCAGCTAATGTTAGAGGCTTACGCTTGGCAAATGGCTGAGTGGATCAATAAGGATATGACACATGCTGTATGGGTTGAGCTTGCTGGCCGGTATTGTGCTGTTATTTCTTGGGGGTGAGTCGTTAATTCGCGGCGCCGTGGCGGGTGCAAAGCGCATGGGAGTTTCACCGCTGCTTACCGGCCTAGTGGTGGTCGGGTTTGGTACGTCTGCCCCTGAACTGGTGGTGTCGGTGGACGCGGCAATTAGAGAGCAGCCTGATATTGCCGTGGGCAATATCGTGGGCAGCAATATCGGCAATATTTTGCTGATCCTGGGGCTGTGCGCGGTGATCTGCCCAATGAATGTTCATCCGTTAGCCTTGCGACGGGACGGGGTCGTTGTGGCGCCGCCAGCCTGCTGTTTATCGTTTTAGCCTGGAGCGGTGCCCTAGGCCGCTGGGAAGCAGCGCTATTACTCGCAATGCTCACCGCTTATCTTATGTGGGCCTATTGGACTGAGCGCAACCAGTCACTGCCAGAAGCGGAAATGCACAGCGCTGAAGCCGAGGAGCTTTCTGCTATTCCTAGCTCTACGGCGATGATTATTGTCGCCCTAGTGCTTGGCCTTATCATGCTGATCGGCGGCTCGCAGTTGCTACTGTACGGTGCGATTGGCTTAGCCCAGTCGATCGGTATTTCAGAGGCGGTTATTGGGCTCACCATTGTGGCCGTGGGGACATCGCTGCCTGAAATGGCCGTTTCTTATTGCGGCGCTGCGCCGCCACGCCGATGTGGCCGTGGGTAATATCCTGGGGAGCAATATTTTTAACGTGCTGGGGATTTTAGGTATTTCCGCCTTCCTTCAGCCGTTACCGATTGCAGCGCGGGTAAGCCAATTTGATCAGTGGATCATGCTGGGTTCAAGCAAGCATTCTGCTGCTGTTTCTCTACACCGGTATGCAACTATCACGCTGGGAAGGTGCCGCGCTGCTTGGTGGCTACGCGGCTTATATAGCGCTGAGCTTTACTATTTTTTAAGCAAACTGCTCGGCCGCGATGTGAACCTGATTACGAACGGCACTCTTAGCCTTGTAGAGGGCATCATCAGCTAGGCTAAGCAGTAATTGAGTATCGTCGCCGTGATTAGGGTAGGCGGCGATACCCATCGAGCTTGTGACGTTAAGCTGCTGGTCATCAGCTACCTCAATACGCAATTGCTCAATGCTACTACGCAAATGCTCAGCTCTGAGTAAGGCGATGTCGAGTGTGGCGCCAGGCAAAATCAGCGTGAACTCTTCACCTCCATACCGACATATTAAGTCCTCACCTCGCAGCGCACGCTTTAATAGCTCGCTGACTGCCACCAGCACTTCGTCACCCGCCGAGTGGCCATGTTTGTCGTTGATACATTTAAAGTGATCAAGATCGAGAATAATAACCGCTAACGGCGTCTGCTCGCGTTTTGCACGGCCCAGCTCGCGCTGGATACTTTCTTCAAGGTAGCGGCGGTTATAGAGACCGGTTAGCGGGTCGCGTACTGATTGCTGCTGCAACCGCTCGCGCAATTGAATATTCGCCAAACTTAACGATACTTGCTCGGCCACCGCTTGGGCGAGCTGTTTGCGGTTTTCCCACTCCTTTTGGCGGCCCTCCCTGAGGCCAACATGTAGTACCCCTAACATGCTGCCATGGGCCGAAAGCGGCGTGCAGTAATGGCACCCCCCTACGTTATCAATGTGGGCACAAATAATTTCGTGATTTATCTGGCCGCTTATCTCATAAGGTTTGCCGCGCCGCAGCGCCCAGCAATCCCCTTCAGCCAAACGCTTACCTTCTATGGTGTCAGGCTGACCCCAACTCACCACTAACGGATAGTGTTCGCCTTTTTCTTCGTTTAAAAATAATGCACCTGACATGGTAATAAATAGGCTGGGTAGAATCGACTCTAATACCAGAATCGCCTCATCGCGACGGTGGCAGGATTGCAGCATCTCTACCAGATGATTCATAGCCAGCATCTCTTTTGTGCGGCTCGCCACCATATCATCGACTCGCTGGGCAAGAGAGTGGCGAGCCTTCTGCTCTTCACTAACCATCCTCTCCAACCGGTCGGCCATTTGATTAAACGCCCGGTCCATTTCTGCTAACTCGTCTTGGCCAATTTCAGGGGCTCGCCTACGCCAATCACCCCCGGCCATACGTTTAGCTGCCTGAGTAATGCCATTGACGGATAGCGAGGTGCGGTTAGCTAACAGCAACCACATCACCAACGCGGCCAGCACGGCGCTACCAAAACCTACAATGGCAATCAAATTTGCTCGATGACCAATTATCACGCTTTCCTGCTGTTTGCTCTGGAGCTGCAAATTGGCCGCTTCGGTCAACTCATTCATTAACAAACGGAAACTGTCTACCAGCTGTTTGCCACGCTCTAAATTCTCGACATCAGGCGTGCTGATGCCGTTTCGACGGCGTTCAATAGAGATCGTGGCTGCCTCGCGCTGCCAGCGCTCAAACAAATTTCCCTGCATTGTTGAGGCGCGAAAGCTGCTCTGGCTGGTCTTCAACCATTTGTACCAAACGGTCAAACATTAAGCTGAAAGAGGCGCTAGCCTGTTCATACGGTAAGAGAAACTCCTCCCTACCGGTTAATGCATAACCACGCTGACCTGTTTCTGCATCTACAAAGCGCAATTTTAAGCTGTTAGCAGAGGCAATAATGGCTTGTTGCTGCAGCATTTGCGAAGAGGCACTGAGACTACTCTGTAGCGCCAGATAGAGTGCCACGCCGCCGGCTAGGGTCATAAGAGAGGAATCGCAGCCCCCACAAACATCTTTACAACAAACGTACGACGCATACGCGTTAATCCTTAGCGAAGCAGAGCAAGTCAACCGCCATCAATTTTGCTGAGACTAACACGCTTGTATGTAACAGTATGAGGCACTTCCTTCTTAGTTGATAAATAGCTATGCCGATCATTCCTGGCGTATACCCTCAGGCAACTCAATGCCTGTTTCGTCGTAGTAACGCAGAGCTCCAGGGTGAAGGGGTGTGCTCAAATGGGCTAAATCATCTGGTGATACGCCCTCCCACCAAGCGGACTGCTCAGCAAGGTTAGCCTTCTGCTCCCAGAAACCTTTAGTCAGCAGATAGGCGGTCTCGTCATCCATTTTTTCAGTGGCATAGGCCATCACTGGAAGTGACGTGGTGGTGACGCTATCAGCAATGCCGGGGTAGGTGCCCCCCGGAATGATCTGGCGTACTGCGCCGGTAAGAGCAATTTGCTCATCCGTAAAGCTCACCAAGGTAATCGGCACTAAGGAGGCGGTTTCCATTACATTGGGCGTAGGGAAAGAGCTAGCGGTCACATAGGCGTCAATTTGACCATTGCGTAGTGCTTCAGCCCCGTTGGTGATGGAAGCATCAGCAAGCCGAACTGTGTCTTTTAAGTCAAAGAGTTCAAAGTAGCGCGCCGCTTCACCTGCGCTAAATGTGCCTCGCCCAATCAAAATGTGCTTCTCTTCCAAGGAATCAATGGTCGTTGTGCCGTCGTCTCCTGCCATAACAAAGTGCATCGTCAGCGATGGGACGGGGAAGAGACCTCGAATAGTGTGAAAGTGCCGGTGATCTCCACCGCTAAACGGTTCCTCGCCTGACAGGGCTTGAGCAACCAGCGCTGGGGAGAAGTAAACATATAAAGGCCTTCGCGAGCGGCCACTTCCATGACATTTTGCACGGAGCCTTGGCTCTCTTCATTACTCAGCAATACGGTGCCACTACTGTCTTGGCGAATCGCTTGTGCCAACTCAGCGCCCATTTGGTGGTAAGCCGTACCCGCGAGCGCTGATTTATCAATGATGCGTGTCTGTGCCTGAGTAGACATCGCTTTAGTAGCCAGTACAAACGTGGCCAATGACAGGATAACAATGCGCCACAAGGAATGAGGGTGAACGCGCATGAAAATACCTTCGGGGATCAAGGGCCACATACGTTAGCATAGCCGCACCCCGCCTGTGCGTTGATCCCCCCTACCGGGCTTCGTCTTGATTTCTCACGTGTGCTGAGACGGCTGGAAGTGGCTTTCATTGTGCTGATAAGCCGTGTCTAGCACATTGACTGGTAATGGTAGGGTTACTTATAGCCGACTATCGTCTAACTAATTATCCAGCCTAAATTCATTACATTATCTGGCGAAATTTACTATTAGCGAAACGGATAATTTCCAAAAAAAAGACGCAATAACTTATTTATCACAGGATTTCATTCGGTTTTATTCCGTATTGCAGCGCAATATCGCTTGCTAAACTAGCGTCGCTTATTCCCCCTTCTTTTAACCATTATAAGGATAAACTCACTATGATGACGTTACATCATGACCCAGGCCAGCTTAGAGTGACTCGTTGCTGGCCTTTTTTGTTAGCGGCCTTATTATTTTTTATTAGCCCATCCGCTTTCGCGGTCACAGGTGAGATTGATTTAACCACCTCTGCGGTAGTGTTCTTCGCGGTGGCAATCTTTGTCCTGGCCTATGCCTTGGTCATGGCCGAGGAGAAAATCCACATGCGCAAATCCAAGCCTGTGCTGGTGGCCGCCGGTATTATTTGGGGACTCATTGGCTGGGTATACGTCCAGAACGGCATGTCAGACACGTCCGAGTACGCGTTTCTCGTGACGCTTCTGGAGTTTACCGAGCTAATGTTGTTCCTGCTGGTCGCCATGACGTATATCAACGCCATGGAGGAGCGCCGAGTATTTGATGCGCTGCGCTCTTGGATGCTGCGCAAAGGCTTTAACTATCGTACGCTTTTTTGGCTAACGGGCGGCCTTGCCTTTATTCTTTCTCCGATTGCCGACAACTTAACCACTGCGCTGCTAATGTGTGCCGTCATCACTAAAGTAGCCGAAGGCGACAACGCTTTATTAACCTTGCTTGTATCAATATTGTGGTCGCAGCAAACGCAGGCGGTGCTTTTAGTCCGTTTGGCGATATTACAACGCTGATGGTATGGCAGGCCGGTCTGATTGAATTCCAGGAGTTCTTTATCCTGTTTATTCCGTCGTTGGTTAATTTCCTGATCCCAGCGATGGTAATGGGCCTGTTTATTAAAGATCAAAAGCCCAGCAGCGTATATGAGGATGTACAGCTCAAGCGCGGAGCGCGACGCATTATTGCGCTCTTCTTGCTGACCATTGGTACAGCGGTGCTGTGTCATACACTGCTTCACCTTCCGCCCGTGCTGGGCATGATGACCGGCCTAGGCTACCTACAGTTTTTTGGCTCCTACCTACGCCAGAGCCTGCCCCGTTCACTGGAACGCAAGCGGGAACGCTATAGCCGCCTGGGTGACAACAAAAAGCTGGAGCAGCTAGGGGGCGTCGTGCCGTTTGATGTCTTCAACCGCGTTGCTCGGGCAGAGTGGGACACATTGCTGTTTTTCTACGGGGTAGTGATGTGTGTCGGAGGCCTTGGCTGTATGGGTTACCTGGGGCTGCTTTCAGAAGCACTCTACACCGGCTGGAACGCTACGTGGGCGAATATTGCGCTAGGGTTAGTGTCTGCAGTGGTTGATAACATCCCGGTCATGTTCGCCGTACTTACCATGGAACCTGAAATGTCTCATGGGCACTGGCTGCTAATCACGTTGACGGCGGGCGTAGGTGGGAGCCTGCTGGCGATTGGCTCAGCCGCTGGTGTGGCAGTGATGGGTCAAGCGCGCGGCTCTTATACCTTTATGGGGGCCTTGCGCTAGTCGCCCGTGATTTTGCTGGGGTATATCGCCAGTATCCTGGTTCATATGTGGCTCAATGCCGAAAGCTTCGCACTGTTTGGCTAGCCTTAGTAGGTAAACACGCTAGCCCGCCCAGCGCTCGTGCACTGGGCGGGCTTTTTAATACGCTTTAATACGCTTCGAAAAGATATTCAATGGGCGTGGGCCGCCCAAATAGATAGCCCTGATAGCGGTAGCAGCCGTGGCCTTTCAACCAGTCGAGCTGCTCTTTTTTCTCAACGCCTTCCGCCACCACGTTCAACCCCAAGCTGACCGCAAGTAGAATCGTAGTATCAACAATCGCTGCGTCGGTTTTATCAGTAAGCAGTTCGCGGATAAAGGATTGGTCTATTTTCAGCTCATCCAGCGGCAGGCGTTTGAAGTAGCTAAGCGATGAGTAGCCAGTGCCAAAATCATCGAGCGCAAAGCGGACCCCCTCAGCCGCAGCTTCAGCATGGTATTACGCACCCGGGTTGGTTCACGCATAAGCAGGCTTTCGGTTACTTCCAATACCAAGCGGCCGGGTGGCGCTTGCGTTTGGGCCAATAGCCCTTCCACGTCGCGGACAAATTCCGGCTGCTGAAACTGCACCGAACTAACGTTCACGGAGATCGTCAGCGCCGCATATGAAGGTTGGTTGGCCCATTTAGCCAGCTGCTCGCAGGCACACTGCAACACCCAGTGGCCGATAGGTACAATCAGCCCGTTCTCTTCGGCCAGGGGGATAAACGTTGCCGGAGAAACCCAGCCCCGCTGAGGGTGATACCAGCGCAGCAACGCCTCTACACCAGTAGTAACGCCCTGATGGTCGACCTGAACCTGATAGTGCAACGCAAGCTCATTACGAGCCAGTGCCTGGTGCAAATCGCCCTCTAGGCTAGCTCTTTCTAACACGCTGGTTTGCATCTCCACATTAAAAAAGCACAGCGTATTGCCACCAGACGCTTTTGCTTGCTGTAGCGCCATATCTGCCTGCTGCAGCACACTGTTCACGCCATGGTCTGCACTGTTAAATAGCGTGATACCGATACTGGCGCTAATGGGCAGCGCGCGATCATTGCGCAGCTGGGCAACCGTTTCCAGCAGTTGTCGCGCTAGCTTCTCAGTATTGGCTGCTGCTTCACTCTGCTGCTCACCCAGGCCATTCAGCAGTACCACAAACTCATCGCTACTAAAACGCGCCAGCGTAGCATCGTCGGTAAGCCGTTGCTGCAGCTTCTGCGCTACGTTAATTAGCAGTTGATCACCACTTTCATGGCCCTGAATATCATTCACCAAGCGGAAGTTATCCAGGTCCGCAATCAAAATTGCGCTATATCCGCATGGCCCTCCGGCGGGATCAGTCACCTCGGCAAGCGACTCCAGTAATAGGCGGCGATTGGGCAGCCCTGTCAGCGCATCGTAGAACACCAGATGGTGAGTCCGCGACTGCATCTCCAGGTATTCCGTTAGCTCGGTGGAAATTCCGCAGAGGCAAGGCGCCTCCCCTGGAGCCACTTCCAGTGGCATTTTAATCGATAGAAACGTGCGAACTCGCTCATTTCCCTGCAACACGTTGTGCTCTTCGACGGTGATTTTTTTACCTGAGGCCAGCACTTGACGATCAACTTCGGCCATTTCTGCCGCACTAGCAGTGTCAAAGAACTCATAATCACCCTTGCCGATAATTTGCTCAGCTGGGTAATTAAATAGGTTACTGATTTGGCGATTGACGTAGCGGTATTTTAGCGAGGGTGTTTTGATATAAATATAGGCGTCAACACTGTCCAAAATAGTAGTTAGCAGCGTTTCATTCGTGGTTAATCTCGCTCGACTGATGGTCATCCGCCGCTTAAGCAACACATTACCGCCTAGTGCAGAAGCCAGCACCAGTAACAACAGCGCTATGCCCCACCATAGCCATGCCGGGGCCAGTGAATCGGACGAAATATTTGAGCGCCATGCACGGAGCGTCTCGTAATAGACCGAATTCATATCGTCCTTCCACCCAAGCAGAACCACATCAATACGCTCAAGTACATCAGCAGAAAGCGTCGGGGAAGCCGCATAAAACAGCCGAGTGGGTTGGAATATAATGGGCGTTTCATGCAGGCCGTAATCATGCGCCCGCCAGTCGCCAAAGAGGTGATTTGATGCCACTAAATCCGCATCGCCACTCGCTACTGCCTGGAAACCAGCCGCAAAGCTGTCGACCTTCAGCCATGTCACATCAATAGCAAAACGCTCAATAACCGCTGCTAAATAGCTTTGCTGAATAGAACCATCGACGATCGCAACACGACGCTGCTCAAGGTCAAGAATAGCCTCTACTCGGCTATCGCTAGACTGATAAAGCTGTGACCAGCTATGCATGACCGGTTCACTATGGAAAGCAAAGCGCTGGGCCCGCTCTTCGCTCCAAGCCACGTCGGGTAACAGGTCAATGTCGCCCTGCTCTAATAACGTTAAACACTGCTGAAAGTCACAGGCACGGCTTTCAAGCTGCCACTGTTCTTGATGGGCTATCGCTGCCAAAAGCTCTCCCAACACCCCCCTTAACTGCCCTTGCTCATCAGCAAATAGTTTAGGAGGATTATGATAGACTCCAACCCGCAGCGTCTCGTTAGCCAGCGCTGCACTACTCCAACTACCTAGCGTAAACAACGCAATTAACACTCCGTAGCGTTTTACACACCCGATAGGGAGATTACCTAGCGCCCGGTTTGGCGCAAACATTCCCTTGAGCACCATAGCAGCGTTTACTCACCTGGCATGGTTAGCGGGCCAGCACGCTCCACAACGCGCTGCCAATCAGGATCACTTTCTATACGTTCAATAAAGGCAGCAATAGCAGGGTAAGCCGCTAACGACCGAGTGGCCGCCACCGCCTGCAGGGGAAAGCTCATTTGGATACCCGCACCGCTAGGCCAATCACCTGCAAAGTTAACCGTGTTCAGATAGATGCGTTTCAATGAGGCTAAGATGCTGTTTCAGTTGAGGCTGAATAAAACGTTGCTGTACCGTTGAACTAATGCCTTTGGCAATTGGCTTAATTAGCCACGGTGACTGCTTAGGAATTTGGCTAAAGACGAGTCCCATCACTAACAGTGGCATTAATGAGCCTTCCGCATAATGCAGCCAGTAACGGTAGTTCACCCACTCTTTACCCGCATCGGTAGCAGGCTGTAGCCGTCCTTCACCGTAGCGATTCACTAAATAATCAATAATTGCCCCGGACTCTGCCACCGTTAGATCACCATCTGTAATAACTGGTGACTTACCAAGCGGATGCACCTTTTTTAACGCGTCTGGCGCTTGCTGGGTTTTAGGGTCCCGCTGATAAACCTCAATTTCATAATCAACGTTCAGCGCTTCTCAAAGCCATAAAATACGATGAGAGCGAGATTTTTCTAGATGGTGGACGCGAATCATAACTACTCCATGAGGCGACTTGGTACACCAGCACTAGGCCAGTGTCAGTTATCCATTGACTGCAAGCTTTTCCAGCTTAGCACTATTGCAGCGTTGAACCTCATGGAGAAAGCGACGACCTGCTTATATTACGGCAAGCACATATCATGACATCGTCATTACTTCTCATGATATGCGCTTAAGCTGCTGTTTTAGAAAGGGATTAATAACTTATAAGGAGGCTGAACAATACAAACACTCACGTTCTATGCTGCTGTCGAAAGCGGGCAAAAAGATCCATGGGCGACCACTTTCCTTGTAACCACGGCGCTAGTAAACGTGTTGAAAGCGGGATAAACACAAACACCATGACGGGAGTCAGCATCATGGTACTCACCAGCACCCGCGGAATGAGCGGCCACTCGGCTAACACACTGCCAAACGTCCACTGAAACAGTAGTGAAATGGGGAAAAACGCCAGCCAGACGGGTACGGCTTGCTGCCAGCGTGGCGGGGTAGCTCCAGGGCTTACCTTAAACCACGCATCCAAGCCTGTTGCCCGGTGCTCATGGGGCGCATCGTAAAGGCCTTTACCCCGCTCAAGCCAAGCATGGCGAGAGGCCCAATGCTCCCAAGCAGAAAGGGTTTCCTGGCTGTCAAAGCGAAAAATGATCTGATACTCATCATCTTCTTTAGGGGGCGCCAATACACCGGACCCCAAGTAGCCAGGAAAGTCAGCCGCGAGTTCACGACCTGCATTTAGCCAACGGTTAAAATCTTGGTAGCGACTATTCGCGACGCGACGAGCCACCATCAATGTGACAGGTGAGGCAGACATGGGTAATCTCCTAATGTGTAAGCAGCTGCTGCCGGGTAGGCGAGCTGCAAGCATTCAGGCGGGTAGTCCTGAAGCACGTGCCACATTATACAGACAATATTAATGCCATGCATGCATCACCGGCGCGGGATTGGATGACGCTGCTCGCCACGCTGAAACGCTCGAACATGCTGATAAATATAAATGGCACTTTGAATGGCATCGGCCTCTAACGCATCTGGCTCAATCACCGGGCCATCCACACCGCCATTTTTTCGCATTATTTCATCAACATCGGCGCGATAGCGATCCAGCAAATGCTTAATATTCATGCGGATTCGGTGTAGTTCTAAATTAAATGCTTGGCGCTGTTCGGTGCGCTTAAAGACATCAAGAGGGTTTTCTGCTGACTCAATCAAGCTATCTAAGGTGTTGCACACTAAACGCTCGGCGGTGTTTAAATTAGGTATGACGGAGTAAACAAGCTCATTCAGCGTCATTTTTGCATTATATTGGGGCATAAGCAGGCTCAGCGGCGATTAAGTGGAACAATATCGTGAAAACGGCCTTGCTCGGTAAACGTTAACCGAAAAATACCATGAACCCCCTCCTCCCCCACCACGCGTCTAAGCGCTTGAGCAGGGAAAACAACCCAGCGACCATCTACACTTCGTGTACGCACATTGTCGTACTGCCCTTCATAGTGGGCAATGCATTCGTTGACTCTTAGATGAATAATGACGTCTATTGAGAGCATAACGTTGCGCAATTCGGCTGGCTCGCAGATACTCTATGCTAACTGAGATGGCCTAACCATCGGTAATCGCTTATGGATATTTCTGCTTTAAATGCGTTTTCCGGCTCCACTGCGACTTGGTCGGCTTCCAACCTGCCTACTCCGCGGGTAGAGCGGAACGAGGCTGGCAGTCAACGCTCAAAGGCCGACGGCCCGCTTTCCAACGCTGAGCCAAGCAAAGAGACAGACGAGCGTACAGAGAGTAGCGAAAAGACGGCGGGCCCTACTCGCCCTGATGGCACTCCGTTAGCCCCGGAAGAGATTCAGCAACTTGAGCAGTTAAAGCAGACAGATCGAGAAGTGCGCCAGCATGAAATGGCTCATCAAACAGCAGGCGGGCCCTACACAGGCGGTGCTTCTTACGATTATGAGGTCGGTCCAGACGGCAAACGCTATGCAGTAGCCGGTGAGGTGCCGATTGATTACGGTCCGGTTCCTGGCGATCCACAAGCTACAGTCGAAAAGATGCAGACAGTGATTGGAGCCGCCATGGCACCAGCTGATCCATCGCCAAAGGATCTGCAAGTTGCCGCTCAAGCATGGCAGTACTTACTCGAAGCAAAGCTAGAGGCCGCACAAAAACAGAGCGAGATGAACCAAGCGCGTGGCGAGCATGATAGTGAGCCTGCCAATGACGAGCCGCCCGAGCAGGCGGCTTAAACGCTAAATCATTTGAGCAACTATAGCGTGGCTAACGCTCGCCACTCATGACGCTGGGTCCAATGTGTTAGCCACTCTGATACGGCTTCGGGTGGCATTGGCCGAGCAATACCATACCCTTGGACTAACTTACATCCCAGTGCCATTAGCGCCTTGGCATGCTCAAGCGTCTCTACGCCTTCGGCCAGCATTGGGCGTTTAAATCGATTCGCCATATAAATAACGCTTTCGACAATTGCCATGTCATCCTGGTCGCTCAGCATATCGCGCACAAAGCTTTGATCAATTTTAATTAGATTTAACAGGCAGTTGGCGTAAATGAGTTAACGACGAAAACCCAGTACCAAAATCATCAATGGCAAAACTGACCCCTAGCGCTTGGCAACTAGCCATATTTTTTAGCGCAGCTTTCACATCATGCATTGCCGCACTTTCCAATACTTCCAGCTTTAACAGAGAAGGCGACACCGTGGGGTAGCGGGCAAGCAGCTCTGCTAAGCGTTGGCTAAAGTTGCTCACCAAAAGGTGCGTAGGGCTGATATTGACGTTAATCGGTATTTCAATACCGTCATTTTTCCACTGAGTCAGCTGTTGTAGCGCATGCTCTAACACCCACTCGCCTAGATCCACTTCCAGCGGGGTGGCATCTATAGTTGACAAAAACTGCCCAGGAGATAACAGCCCACGTTCGGGATGTTGCCAGCGAATTAATGCCTCAACACCCACAACCTGGCCGCTGCGCATATCTACCTGCGGCTGATAGAAAAGTCGTAGTTCGCCATGCTTTAGTGCATCCATAAAGCGCTGACGCTGCTCATGGCGTACCTGAAGCAGAAGGTCATGGGTAGGATCAAAAAGGTGGAAGGTATCCCGGCCGCGCTGCTTGGCGCGATACATAGCTTGGTTGGCATGGCGCAAAAGCACATCGCCTTGAGCATGATCGCTTGGGTAGGAAGTAACGCCTAAACTGGCAGTCAGGTAAATTGCCTGGCCTTCAACGATTAGCGGTTGGCGAATGGAGGCCAACAGCTTTTCAAAAAACGATTCCTCAACACCATGGTGAAGCAACAGCACAAACTCATCACCGCCGATACGAGCAAGTACATCATCACCAAACAGTAGATGGCTGATGCGTTGTGCAAATGCCGATAACAAAGCATCACCTACCTGAGGGCCAAGACGGGCATTAATGGCGTGAAAGTGATCAATATCCAGAGAACAAATCGCCAGCGGCAGTTGTCGACTTTCTGCGTGCTGGATGGACTCTTGAATGAGCTGGGTCAGCAGCTGCAGGTTTGGCAACCCTGTTAATGCATCAAAATAGACTTCACGATTCAAGTGGCGGGCGTGGGAAGGAAGCAGAAAGATCTGCCAGCAAAATCACATGATGATCAATTCGGCCCTGCTCATTACGAACCCGGTTTATCGACATCATACCGGGGTAAAACTGTCCGTCGTGGCTACGATAACTAATCTGGCTTTTACTGCGGTCACGCAGTTGAAGCTCCTCGCGCATCAAACGCGTGGTGCGGCTATCGTCGAATGGCAAAATGCTGAATGCTTCCGGCGACCGGCCTCGAATTTCACTCAGCGACAACCCCGTTAATTCGCAGAAGGCTGGATTAGCATCCACCACAAGATTATCAGCATCGGTAATGATGATGGCCTCATTAGCGTAACGAAATGCCGATTCAGCAGGCGCTAAAAGCGTACTAGAATCGGTCACTGACATTGTGGCGGCGCTAAACGGCAAAGATGCTGCTTGGGCAGCGGGGTGAGGCAAAGACTGCTCCTTCGAGTCGTTCAAGGGCGGGCGCATACGTCTCTGCTCTCCTCGTATAAACTGGTTAAATTTAATGACTTTCGATTATATTAACACCGTCTTGCTACATATGTTTTAGATTAAATAGCGTTAAATCAACGTGCTACTTTAGCCTCAGCAGACATAAGCCAACGCCCCTCTCCCCCACAAAAAGGGAACACAGGGTTCCCTTTTTCGCGTTTTACTTAGCGCCATTAACTGTAGGCAAGCTGCTGACTATGGCGTGGCGATATTTCTGCAACGCGGAAACGGCTAACCAGCGTGGTCATTTCTTCAGCCTGGTCATCTAGCGAGCGGCTTGCCGTGGCGACTTGCTCAACCAAAGAAGCATTCTGCTGGGTAACATCTTCAAGCTGTGCCATCGCATGGCTAATCTGCTCAACTCCCGCTGACTGTTCATGGCTAGCTGTCGCAATCTCATCTACCAGTGCCGCCACCTGCTGCACACGCGCAGCAATTTTTTCCAGTGTGTCACTTGTCGTGGCAACTAACGCTTCACCTTCGTTAATACGCGCTACGTTATTGTTGACCAAGTGGCGGATCTGACTAGCCTCTTCGGCACTGCGGCTTGCCAACTTACGTACCTCATCAGCTCCTACTTCAAACCCTCGCCCATGCTCGCCCGCACGCGCCGCTTCTACCGATGCGTTCACAGGTTAGTTTGAAAGGCAATATTATCGATGGCCGTTACGATGGTTGTCACTTGCTCATTCGCCTGATGAATGTGCTGCATTGCCTGCCGGGCCTGCATCGCCACCTCAGTAGCTTCTTGTGCCTGGTTAGCAACGCCACCAGTCATACGCTGAGCTTGATGCGCGTTATCCGCATTTTGCCGCACGGTGGCGGTCATCTGCTCCATACTGGAAGCTGTCTGCACGAGTGACGCTGACTGCTCCTCAGTGCGCTGAGCAAGATCTTGGTTACCCTGAGCAATTTCATTGCTGGCAAGCGCTACCGACTGTGCATTGCGCTTCATTTCAGCAATCAACTGTTCTGTTTGCGCTGACGCATCGTTTACCGCTTGATAAAGCCTAGAAAGCTCATCACTACCGGGCACCGGCAGGCGCTGCGTCAAGTCATCGCCGCGTTCCGCAATGCTTACCAACGCTCGCTGAAGCGGTCGCGTCATGGTGCGAACAATGAGTATTGCCATGCCAATGGCAATCACAGTAGCCACTACAGCAATCGCTAAGTACCACCATAGATCTCGCTGTGCTTGGCGCTTAAGCTCATCAGTAGCGCTTACGATAGTTGCAGAAACACTATCCTCAAGCGCCTTTAAGCGGCCAATTTTCACTGTTTGCCAATCGAACCACTCTTCTGGGTTTACCCCGAAGCCTGCCGTTTGCTGAATCGCTAGTGCGCGCCGCTCCAGCACGCGCTCAACCTCCGGGCCACTCAAAGCTGTCTCCAGTGCCTCACGGTTAGCAGCACCAGATAAGACACGAAAAGTTTCTAGAAATGCACGTTCCTCACCTATTAATGACAAGAGACGCTGCAGGGTCGCTTCAGGCATCGCATCGGCAGCAAATACATTTGAAAGAAGCGCACGCTCAATACCTGCCAAATCTTTTGCCTCTAACAAATTATAATAGGCTGCCAGTTGACGGGTAATCGCGCCCTCTCCCGTTAGGTGGGCAAGCTCGCCAACGAGTACCATCAGCAAGCTATTAAGCCCTGTATAGTGGCCTAGCGCTTCCGGTGTTGCCACACTAAGCAGGTCTACCTGGTCACGCAGCGACTGGTTTTGCTGCCATTGTTGCTCAACCGCAGCCAACTGCGAGCTGATCGTGGAGGTCAGCAGCGTTGCATCAAGTTGATCACGCTGTTGGAAAAAAGCTTCCGCAGCAGCATCCATATCTGAACGCTGCTGGCGCACCGATCTCCGAACACCTTCCCCTGGCTGCCTAAAAAGCCAGCCGTCATGCCGCGCTCCCGCTGCACTTGATGTACCCAGCCCCCTGCCTGTTGAGCCAGTGCAGTTAGTGCTTGCATACGTGACAGCTCGTTAACCACTGCCTGCCGGGCAATGGCACCACTGGGCAGCAAACCATCCCAGCGCTATCAAAGGCAGCACCAATACTAGGGCAAACTTAAACCGCATCGGTAAGCGGTGGAGAATCTCTTTCATCGCGTTGCTTAGCCTCAATTTACATCGTTCAGGGAGGTAAGCGGCGTACTCGTTTTTTTATTGGCCTATATAGACTCTTTATTTACCAAGTTTGCCGCATTTTGCCGGGCAATTAAATGCGATTAGCTGACAAAACAGTCCGAGTGTATAGCGATAAGAAAAATATACCTTGACCTGTATCACCCTGGCAGCTCACTTAAGGGGCTGGACCTGCCGCCCCTAAAAAGCGCTGCTGCCAATAGGCAACATCCAGCGGTACGCTAACCACCGCTCGGCCACTGCCTGGGGCGTGAATCATCTGGCGGTTACCGCCGTAGATGCCAACGTGCGTGGCTTTGTTGCCGTCGCCAAAAAACAGCAGATCTCCAGGGCGCGGGGCGTCTACTTGGGGAAGCGCACGGAACTGACCATCGGCGGTGCGTGGCACGCGGATACCCGCCGCACGGTAGGTCATTTCAACTAAGCCTGAGCAGTCCAGGCCATCAGGAGAGTTGCCGCCAAAGCGGTAGGGAGTACCAATCGCCTGCTGCGCATGGGAGAGAATTAACGCGCGCTCCATCGAGATGCCTGCTTGCGGGCTGGGCGCGGGGGTCATGGCGACCTCTTTACTGGCACTCCTGCTAATAGCAGCAGAGCGAAGAGCGTCAACAGCGGAGAGAGGCGGGTTAACGGCATGAAAAAGCTCCAAGACAACCTAGGCATAGTGCCTCTTATCATGGCCTAAAGCGCCGTTCACCCGCTACTCCATCACTCGCCGTTAACGGCCTATCCACTCGATAAACGTGCTCTCGCCTAGCGCATGGCGCTCGTGGCGCAGGCGGCTCATCGCCGCATAGGGTAAATCCATCACTAAGCCATTACTGAGCGGCTGTTCCAGCACTTGGCGCAGCAGCGCATTGCATACGAACAGATGGGCCACCACCAGCACATGATGACCGGGAGGATTCGCCAGCAGCCGCCGCCACACTTCGCTAACGCGGGCATCCAGCTCGGCGAGGGTTTCACCACGGGGCGGTGCGGCGCGGGCGGGGTCGTACCAGAAGGCGCTCATTTGCTCAGTGCCTTCCTGCGCGTATACCTGCGCATAGGTTTTCCCCTCCCACTCGCCCAGGTGCAGCTCGGCTAGGTCGTCGTCCACCTGCACCGGCAGGTCGAACTCCTCCCCTAACCAAAGCGCGAACTCACGGCAGCGGGCCAGCGGCGAGCTAACGATGGCATCATAGGGTGGCCGTCCATCCACCGTATGGCGCATCACTGCGTCGGTCACCTGCTGCCAGCCCGAATCACTAAGCGGATGGTCGGTACTGCCCCGTAGCATTCGCCCACCCTGCGGTTCACCGTGGCGCATCAGGTCAATCGTTGTGATCTCGGCATTGGCAAAGCGCATAGCGGTTATCCCCTTCACGGACAGGTTAAATAATGGCGTGACGAACGCGAGCCGAGACCCATTCCGACACCAGTACCGTGGCGAAAATCAACGCGAAGATAACGCTGACCTGATTCCACGCTAGGCTGTTGATCGAGGCGTTCAGCTGCAGCCCTATGCCGCCTGCGCCCACCAGCCCCAGCACCGTCGATTCGCGAATATTGATATCCCAGCGGTACACGCTGATCCCCGCCAAGACGGGCATGATTGCGGCAGCACGCCATAGCTCATGACCTGCAGGCGGCTGGCCCCCGTGGCGCTGATGGCTTCCACCGGCGTGGGGTGAATCTCCTCGATGGCCTCGTAAAGCAGCTTGCCCACAAAGCCAATCGAGCGCAGCGCGATGGCGATAATACCCGCCAGCACGCCGGGGCCAAGAATGGTCACCAGCAGCATGGCCCAAATCAGCGAGTTGATCGAACGCGACGAGACGATGATGGTCAGCGCTAAGCTGCGTACGGGCGGATGCGGCGTGGTGTTACGCGCGGCTAAAAACGCCACCGGAAACGCCATCATAATGCCCAGCGCGGTAGCCAAGGTGGCGATATTGAGCGTGTCCCACATGGGTTTCCAAAGCTCGCTGGCGTACTCCCAGCGGGGCGGCATCATACGGCTAATCAGGTCGCTACCCTGGCGGCCAGCGTCTTCCACAAACACCCACATTGTGTTGTCAGAGATCACTTTCCAGCAGAGTAAGAACAGGCTAACGCCCGCCAGCCAAGCGAGGTACTGCAGCCACTGGGCGCGGGTGGTGCGCCGCTGCCACTGTGGCACACCGTTTGAGGAAGTTGACACCGGCATGGAGGATTCCTTTTGCCTTCAGGCTTTACGTAAAGGGTTGGCAACAAGCGTGCGACGGCGCGCTACTGCGTCCAGCGACGCACATGGCTGGAGGCGTACTCACTCATCAGCACAATGGCGATGATGATCAGCAGAATGGCGGCCGAGGGGCCGTACTCGTAGCGGCTGAGCGAGGTGTGGAGCGTCGCGCAATCCCCCCCCGCCCCGACAATGCCGATCACCGACGACTCGCGGAAATTGATATCCAGCCGGTACATGGAGAGCCCGATCAATCGCGGCATCACCTGAGGCTGCACGGCGTGGTTCATGGTTTGCCACCAGCTCGCCCCGGTGGCGCGCACGGCTTCCACCTGTTTCCAGTCGAGGTCTTCGATATCTTCTGCCAGCAGCTTGGCCATAAAGCCGATGGTGGCAAAGGCCAGCGTGAGCATGCCCGCAAAGGGGCCAAAGCCGAACATCACCACGAACAGAATGGCAATGATCACCTCTTGAAAGGTACGCGAGACGGCGATGATGGCCCGACATACCGCGTAGATGGGCAAGGGGGCGATATTGCGCGCAGCCCCTAGCCCCACCGGGATGGCCAGCAGAACGCCGATCACCCTCGATGTCAGCGTCATGGTCAGGCTTTCCATCAACCCCGCCAGAATATCGTTTTGACGGCTGACGAAGTCCGGCTGCAAAAACGCGCCGAGAAAGTTCAGCGCACGCCCGGCACCTTCCGCCACCCGCGCCCCGTTCACTTCCACCGATGCCAGCGCCAGCATCAGGTACACCACGCCACCCAGCGCTGGCGCCCAACGCAGGCGGCGGCTCTCTACCAGCGGCAGTCGCCGCCACTGGCCTTGGCGGGCGGCCTGCTGGCGGACTTGAGCGTCCGTCGTGCTCATTGCGCGCCTCCACTCGCTAAGCGGTTCTGGCGCGGCGCATGTGGTGCTGTGGCTTCCTGCGGCGACGCAACGTGAGCCGTAGCGCCGCTGCTCTCCTCATCGTCGTCATCGGCAGGCCCAGGGGTGGTGTCCCAATCCTCTTCGCCGTAAATGGTGGTCAGCATCTCGCTGGTCAGATCGCTGGGCTTACCGTCGAAAACGATCTCCCCGGCACGCAGCCCGACGATGCGATCAGCAAACTGCTGGGCCAACGCCACATCGTGAATGCTAATGATGGCGGCCAGCTCGCGCTCGGCGCACAGCTCGCGAATCAAGCGCATGATTTGGCGAGAGGTTTTAGGGTCCAGGCTCGCGGTGGGTTCATCCACCAGCAGCAGTTTGGGGCTTTGCAGCAGCGCTCGGGCAATGCCCACCCGCTGGCGCTGACCAC
Organism: Vreelandella lionensis; assembly: GCF_002087295.1. Lineage (GTDB taxonomy): Bacteria > Pseudomonadota > Gammaproteobacteria > Pseudomonadales > Halomonadaceae > Vreelandella > Vreelandella lionensis. The sequence goes on from NZ_MWVI01000019.1 coordinate 79,518, forward strand.
CAGAGAGCGCATCGGCGCGGTTATCAATCGCGTGGGGCAGGCCTACACGCTCAAGCAAGCGAAACGCTTCTGCCACGGCTTCCTGCGGGTAGCGGCGTAAAAAGCTGCGCCAGAAACCTACATAGCCCAGCTGGCCAGAGAGCACGTTCTCCATCACGCTCAGGCGGTCCACCAGGGCGTACTCTTGGAAAATCATCCCCATGGAGCGGCGGGCATGGCGCAGGCGGCTGCCAGAGAGTTTTGTCAGCTCCACGTCTTCCAGGCGAATGCTGCCTTGAGTGGGTTCTACCAAACGGTTAACGCAGCGAATCAACGTGCTCTTTCCCGCACCAGACGGACCAATGAGGGCCATAACCTGCCCTTTCGGCAGCGAGAGCTGGATATCGGTCAGCGCGCCGTCGCCGGTAGGGTAACGTTTGCCAACGCCGGTGAGTGTCAACATGGAGGGTGCCTCAGTCTCTTATGCGTCCGTGCTTGCGTTCACAAGCACTTCTCTAATGGCTACATAGCGGCTCGGCCAGGAGGTCGCCCTCCTGGCCGAGAAAATCATGGACCAACCGATGGGTTAGTCGCAGCCGTACGTCACACCGTTAGCATCGGCGATGGTACGGATCACTGACCAGTTCTCTTGGTAGGTGATCGGAATGAACTGAGCTTCACCGGAGTTGGCAAACTCGGCTTCCAGCGCGCTGCCTTCCCAGTCGTAGCTGAAGAACGCGTCCTGAATCTGCTCGGCAAGCTCAGGATTCAGATTGTTCGCCAGGCCATAGGCCGTGGTGGGAAAGGTTTCCGAGGTGTAGATGACGTTGTAATCGCCTTCGCTCACCACATCGCGTGACAGCATGCGCTTGGCGACAGAGTTGGCAATGGCGGCCGCTTCGTAATCTTTGTTCACCACACCCAGGATGGAGTTGTCGTGAGAGCCAGAGAAGGCTGTCTCGAGATCTTCGCCCGCTTCCAGGCCGTACTCAGAGCGCAGCAGCGCGGAAGGCGCGCGGAAACCGGAGTTGGACGTTTCGGAGGTGAAGGCCAGCTGACGACCGGCTAGGTCTGCCACCGACTCAATGCCGCTATCGGGGTAGGTGATAATTTCCATCTCGTAGCCGAAGCTACCGTCTTCAGCAGCCATCATGGCGAAGGGGCGGAAGACACCGCAGTTGACCGCCACCGGCACACCGCCCGTGTTGAAGCCCGCCACGTGAAGACGACCGGCGCGCAGCGCTTCCTGTTTGGGCAGCGTTAGACTGCTCCGGGAAGAACTCGACGTTTTTACCGGTAGCGTCGCTCAGGTGATCCAGGAAACCCGCCCAAACGTCGGCATACACGGCCGGGTCTTCTACCGGCGTGTAAGCGAATACCAGCGTATCCGGGTCAACCCACTGTGACTCATCGCTGGGCACATCGGCGATCATGTCGCCGTCGTTATCCACGTAGCGCGAAGAGAGATCAGCAGAGGCAGTGACCGCTGCCAGTGCAAACGTGCCAGCTACGGCGGCGCTCAACAGCGTACGAGAGAAAGAGAGAGTATGCATGCATCACCTAAGCGAGTTAAGAAGTGTTAACGCCATAGTGGCGAGCCGATGTGACAGCCTCGGGACACTCTCATGACGCCTAGGTGACGAATCCGTGACGACTTAGCAGCCGCCGCCCACGCAGCAGCCGCGCCGCTCCACGAACAGGCTATTGCCCGCGATTTTCTTGGCCTGATGCTTCAGCTCCGAGAGCTGCGCAGCAATATCCAACGCCTTGCAGGGGGCGGGATCAGTAATCGGCTTGACGGCAATCGAGACGCTGACGAAGGGGAAGAACGTCACGCCGCCCTGGCGGCTTTCGATGGAAATCCCCCCCTGCAGACGGTCGCCCTCCTCATAAAAGCCAGGGGCCATGACTTCAAAGGAGTGCAGAATCTGCCTGCACACGCTTTCCCAATGCCCCAGCGGTAGCAGCATCATGAAATCGTCGCCGCCGATATGGCCGATAAAGCCGCCGGCACTCTCCACCTGAGCCTGCAGCAATCGGGACAGTGAGATGATCACGTGGTCGCCGCGGGCATAGCCGTAAGCGTCGTTAAACGCCTTGAAATTATCCAAATCCACGTAGGCCGCCGCAAAGCCGCTGCCTTGGGATAAATACGAAGACAAGGTTTCGTTGATCAGAATATTGCCGGGCAGCCCGGTGAGCGGATTGGCATGGCGCGCTTGGCGCACTTGAATCGCGGTAATTTCTCGCAGCAGGTCGACGATATTACCCATCCCTAGGTACTGACCATCGCCATCGACGATGACGAAATCTTCCTGCTCGATATCGCGGCTGTCGGTGAGCTGCTGACTCAGCGCCTCCAGGGAGAGATCCGCCTCCGCCACGATCATTTTAGGATCGGCGATCTCCAGTACGCAGCGTTTGGCGTACAGCGCGTGGCTGTACTGATTGGTGAACAGGGTCAGAAATGTATTGCGGCGCACCACCGCCACGGGAACGCCCCCTTCGATCACCGCCACGCAGCGCAGACGCGGGTCTTCGCGAAAGCGTTCGGCAAGCATTGGCACCGAGTAAGTCGCGGATACACTCTCAATGGGGCGCAAAATAGAGTGCGCAGTGCGCCCTGCCGGGCTTTTTAGCTGGGTCGTCGCGGGTAATAGCGTATTGAGCTGCATGGGCGGCTGAAGGCTTGGCCGGGCAAAGTAAAACCCCTGCAGCAGTGCCAACCCGCGGTCTAGCTCCCATAGGCAGAGATGCTCGGCAGCCGTCTCGACCCCTTCCGCAATGAGCTGGCAATCCAGACTACGCGCCACATCCAAAATGGAGCGCAGAAACTCGCGCTTGGCAGGCTCTTGATCAATACCAGAGATAAAGTGGCGATCTAACTTGACGAAGTCGGGCCGCAGCTCTGACCAGTGGCGCAGGCTGGAGTGCCCGGCCCCTAAATCATCCAGCGCCACCTGAAAGCCCATATCGCGGTAGTGGTCCACCGCTTGACGCATCAGTTCGTAGTCGTGAATCGGCACGTGCTCGGTCAACTCAATGACCACGCGCTCAGGGGGCAGGCCGCTCTCTTGAATAAAGCTCAGCGTCAGCCCCTCGCGGAAGTCACGCTCCACGATGGTTAACGGCATCACGTTGAGAAACAACAGCCCCGGCAGCTCAAGCTCGGCAAAGCGGCGAATGGCGAGCCGCCGACACAACAAGTCCAGTTCAACCAGCAGGCCAGCCTGGGTCGCCACATCAACTAGCCGCAGAGGGGAGTGAAGCGGGGACGTTTTTGGCCCGCGGATCAGCGCTTCATAGCCATAAATGGCCTGCTGATTGGCGTCCACAATCGGTTGGAAAAGCACATGCAGCTCTTCTGCCGCAATAATTTGATTTAGCCACTGCGCTTCTTGTGCGGTCATATGCCTGCTGCCCTATCAAACGTCCACTATCCCTATGTTTCGTAACGCTCCATGAGGAAGGTTCTAGGGCAGCAAGCGTGCGTCATTTCCATGACATTTGCATGACAAACACAATCACTTTACGGGTCGATTGGCACCTCGGGCGGTGGAAAGACCACATCGCCACCGCTGGGCATCGAGCTGGCGAATATCCGTCGGGTTGCCCTGCTCATCCAGGCTTACCAGCCCAATGCCGCTGGCGTTCCATAGCCGCTCTCCGGCGCTGGCTTGGTCTGGGTCGCGGGGGTAGATGCTAAGCTTGCGCCGCTTGGTGAACCAGTTCAGCGGCGATAACGGCGCGTAGAGCCAACGGTTCAAACGGTCGAAGGTATTCAGCAACTGCTTGGGAAAAGTATTTTTCACCCCACTCGAAGTGATTTGCCATAGCTTTGGAGCCCGCTTCTGGCGGCGTACGACGATATCGTAGGCAAAGGAGTAGTGAACATCACCGGAGAGGATCACGTAGTTACCGGGGGTTTTGGAGTGCCGCCAGATATGCAGCAGCACGTTGGCCGCACCGCGGTGCGCCATCCAGTTCTCGGCATCCACCACCAGCGGTTTGCCCGCCAGGGTGAAGAGTTTTTGGATACTTTCGATCAGCTTGACGCCAAACATGGGCGCAGGCGAGACGATCACCGCGCTTTTAGTGCCCAGCAGCGCCTGCTGCATCTCCATCAGCGCCTCCCAATCCATCAAGCCTGACGGGCGGTTGGGGCTGCGCTCGCTGCGCCAGCGGCGCGTACGGGTGTCCAGCACGATGAGTGCGGGCGTGCTGGTACCTGGAACTCCCAGCCCTGAAAGCGCAGCAGCCGCTCAATCAAGGCATCCTGGGCGCCAAGGTTCAGCGGGCCAACATCGTCAAACAGGGTGATCGCCTGGTGTAGCAACGGATTAAGTTTATCGGGCGCGTTCCCCCACCCTTGGCAGAGCAGGTACGCCACCAGCGCGTTGCCGATAATACGCTTTGAGAACGGGTGGCCGTAGGCACAGCGCTCCCAGTCGGCGGTCAAGTTCCAGTCGTCGGTCACGTCGTGGTCATCAAAAATCAGCAGGCTGGGCACGTGGGCCATCAGCCGCGCGCACTGAGGCAGACCCTCTACGAACGCTTCGATGATCGCCTGCTCTTCCCGGTAAGCCTCGGCCTCTTTTTCGTCTAACGCCGGGGCGTATAGGCAATCACCTGCCACGGCGCGGGCGACCACACCAGGTAGTACATGGCGAGCATCTCGGCCAGCGTCATCAGGTGGTTCTGGGCGTTCGCCGAGGTGAATACCGGCTTTTTTACGCCGCCAAAAAAGCGCTCACGCAGCGCCGCGTTGCTGGTGACATCCGGCAGCAGCGCTTCCCGGTGGTAGTAGCTTTCCGGGGCGTTATACAGCGCTTGGCTGTCATCGACGGTAGCGCCCTCAAGCAGTTCATCCACTAGCCCCAGGCGGGCAATCAGCGCATGAACCGCCCGCAGCATGGGGCCTGCCACGTCATCCACATACACTTGGTCGCCGGTCATGAGCAGCCACGCGGGCCACTCGGCGGGTGACTCTTGGCGCTCGGCTATCCAGTTATCGGCCCGCACTAAGCCATCGGCGCTATCGTGATGGGGTTTACGACAGGAGCCGTGCATCAGACGGTGGTGGCGAGAGGCCAACACAAACCCTGGGTAGTCATAGTCATCGTGGCATAGCCACGGCGCCCACTCCGGCGGGGCTGCCACGCGCCGTCAGTGCTTTGTACCGGCAGGTCGTAGGCAATGGGGGGGTCGGTGGGCAGCGCGGTGGGCAGCGAAAGGTCGATACAGTGAATATAAGCATGCCGAACCAATCGCCACGCACTGGTGGGCGTTATCTAACGCGTGGGTTTGCTGCTCCTCTTGCTCGGGGTTCAGCACGAGCTGCATGGTCGGCGGACGGGTCGCTACCAGCCATAAAATCAGCCGCGACGGCGATAGCCGACGCAGCAAAGGCCCAACCAGTACGTCGGGTAACGTCGTGGCGATTTGTGTCATTTCACACCCTCTGTGCTGTGTGTTGCATCGCTCTTAAGCTCGTTAAGTAGCGACCCCAGGCAGTTCAATGACTACCTCTAAACCGCCAGACTCGGCGCGCTGTAGGCGCATCTGGCCATGATAAAGTGTGACAAGGTCGGTGACGATGGCTAACCCCAAGCCACTGCCTGAACGCTGTTCATCCAGCCGCTTGCCGCGCTGGACCGCTGCCTGGCACTCCTGCGGGTTCATACCGGGGCCGTCAGCGCCCACCACCAACCGCAGCGTGTTCCCCTGTGCCTGCAGGCGGATATGCACATCGCTGTTGGCCCAGCGCCGGGCGTTGTCCAGTAGATTACCCACCATCTCCTGCAGGTCCTGACCGTCCATATGCACCCGCACGCCGCTATCCACGGTTTGGCGCAGGGTAATATGGCGGCGCTGCGCTAGCCGGGCAAGCCCGGTGATGAGCGGGGCCAGTGTGCCTTGGAGAGCCACCGGAGCAAAGCGTAGCCCTTCGCCCGCAGCGGATGCCCGCGCCAAGTGGTGGCGCACGGCCCTGTCGATACGCGACAGCTCGGCCTCCCAGGTATCGCGACTCTCGCCTGGTAGCTGCTTGGCCAACAGCCGCATCACGCTAATCGGCGTTTTTAGGGCATGGGCCAAGTTGCCTGCCGTGTGACGACCCCGTTCGATGAGCCGCTGGTCGCGAGCCAGCACGGCGTTCATGGATGTAGCCAGTGTGGCCAGCTCGTCGGGCAAACGAGTATCCAACTGCTCTGCTCGCCCCTGCTCTACATCACGTAAGTTGTCGTTCATGCGCCGCAGCGGCGCGAGCCCCCAACGCACTTGTAGCGCCAGCACGCCTAGCAACAGCGCGCCCAGGCCTAACAGCCCCAGCCACAGCATCTGCTGAAATTCCTGAATATTTTCGCGTAAATCATCGTCCCGCGCGGCCACGCTCACGTGCAGCGGTGCTTCTAACGGCGCTAAATAAATATCACGTTCAACGACGCGCAGCTGCTGACCACGCGGGCCCGGGAGCCTGCGGGCGGTCACCCGCTCGCTCTCCAGCACCGGCAAACGCTGATCCCATAACGAGCGCGATGCGACCGAGCGGTTCGCCTCATCGGTGATTTGCCAATACCAGCCGGAATAGACATGGTCAAAACGCGAGTCGCCCAGGGCGCGCTCATAGTTCAGCTGCTGGTTCAGCGGGTCGTAGGTGACCCCAGCAATCACCACATTGAGCGTCGCTTCCAGCCGTTCATCAAACGCATTGACTGCAGCGGTGCGGTAATGGTGGGCCAATAGCCAACCAGCAACCGGCAGCGCCAGCAGCACCATGAGCAGCACCGCCAACAGCAGGCGTAGATTGATAGAGCGGTTGGCCCAGCGCTGACTCCAAGAGACCACATTAGCGTTCATGAATCGCTCGGTTCATCAGCTAACAGGCGATACCCCTGACCGCGCAGTGTGGCAATGCGCCACGCGCCTAGGTTGCGACGCAACCGGCTGACCTGAACATCAATGACGTTAGAGTCGGGCTCGTGATCGCGGTCGTACACGTGCTCAGACAGCTCGCTGCGGCTGACCACTCGCGGCGCGGCATGCATTAAGTAGCTTAATAGGCGGGTTTCCTGAGCAGTTAAGCTCACGGGACGCCCCACCAAGGTGACATGCTGGGTATGAGTATCCAGGCTAAGCTCGCCCACTTTAAGCACCGGGTGCGCATGGCCATGGGTGCGGCGTACCAACGCCCGCAGGCGAAACACCCCCTCGGCGGGGTCAAACGGCTTGGTCACGTAGTCATCGGCACCCGCGGTAAAACCAGCGGCTTTATCAGCCCAACGTTCACGGGCCGTTAAGATCAGTACCGGCAGATCAATGCCATCCTCCCGCCCGGAAGAGAGCCAGCGAGTGCCATCGCCATCGGGCAGGCCAATATCCAAAATGACCGTATCGTACGCTTCTGTGCGCACAAAAAAGTCCGCTTCCTGGCCGTTCTCTGCCCGCTCGACGATCCAGTCGCCATCTTGCAACGCTTGACTCAGCTCACGGGCAAGCGCCTGGTCATCCTCTACCAGTAAACACTTCATCAAAAAACCCTTATGAATACACCTAATAAAGACGAGACACCGCAGGTAACTGTGTTAACGCTGCATATCGCGAATACGCACGCCTTCGATTTGCATGAGCTGTCCGCTTTGGCCATCAAACTCGAACTCTACGACCTGCCCTTGGGGACCTAGCAGCTTGATTTCATACTCAACCAGCCCATCGTCGCGCTCGATTTCGACCTCCAGCACGTCGCCGATGTAGTGGGCGTCGAGCAAGTCAAGAATAGTCTCCAACGGCACCACATCACCGCGCCGTACCTCGCTGTGCAGAGCTTCCCAGTGCTGGTCGCCGGTCGCGCTACCCATCAATACGAGGACCAGCGCCAATACCAGCCCGCCCTTATAGGGGAGCCGTTGCCAGGAGCGCTGCTTAATAGAGAGAAGAGACGTCATTTTCATAACAGTAGGATGCCAAAGGCAACATGAACGCTAGATGAACGGCTTTGTCAGGTTAAGGAAAGAACCCCGGTGATATAAATACCCTGTCGCATTCGCTAACTGACCTTCGTTAGGCAGCATCCGGCAATGCATTCACTAAGCAAAGAAGGAATTTGATATGAACGCTATGAAAAAAATGCTGCTGATCCCAACCTCTGCTCTTCTGCTTGCCGCTGCTGCAGGTAGCGCCCAAGCAGACACTCAGCCGATGGACCGGATCGATGACATTCTAACATACGCCGCCGACTACGGGTTCAGCCACATCGAAGAGATCAATGTTGATGACCGTGGCCGTGTCGAAGTGGAAGGCTGGATAGACGATGAGTGGTACGCCGATGTGGATTTCTCCATCGATAACGGCGAAAGCCTGCAAGAAGAGCGCAAGCGCCTGATTACCGGTGCCTGGGCTTGAGCGTAAGAGGACATCCGCCAAGCGCTTGATGCTGCCAGCCAGGAAGGTATGACGGAATTTGAAAGCATCGATATCGATAAAAGCGGCATCATCGATGTTGAAGGCCGCGAGCAAAACGGTCGCGAGCTGGAACTGAGCCTGCGCCAGGGTTCTTTTGAAGTTACCCAGATGGATCGCGACTAATCGTTTAAGCGACCCTCGCATCTATTGGTACCCCCCCTACGGCGGGCCTTCGGGCCCGCCGTTTGCGTTGTGTCGCTTCGCTGATTAGCGACAGGCTTGGCAGTTGCGCCCGGGCCCTGATCGCCTCTGCAATTCGCTCGATGCCTTGCCGATAGGCTGCTTGGCGATCGGTGACTCGCTCCTCTTCCGCCCTGACCAGCACCCGGTTGGCCTCATCGCTGAGCCGACGCTTCAAGCCCTGATTGACTTCCCCTTCTTGCCATTTCTCGCCTGAGCGGTTTTGCAGCCACTCAGAGTAACTCGCGATAACGCCACCGGTATTCGGCAACACGTCAGGCAGCACGGGCACGCCGCGTTTTTCCAACGCCGCATCCGCATCGCTGGTGAGCGGTCCGTTGGCAATTTCGAGCACTGCGCCTGCCTTCACATCGCCCACGTTGTCGCTGTGCAGCTGATTTTCCAGCGCGGCCAGAACCAGCACATCGACCTCTAACGCGAGCAAGTCATCGCCGGATAGCGCTTTGCCTTGCTGACTTTTGGCAAGCTTGCCCTGTTGGGTTTTATCTTTTTTAGCAGCGTCTACATCTATGCCACCGGCGTCAAAAAGTGGCTCCGCGGGGAATCCGAGACCGCCACTACTCGATAGCCGCGCTGGCTTGCCAAGCGAGCGAACTGGTAGGCCGCATTGCCGAACCCCTGCACCGCCAGCGTGGTCTCTTCCGGCTTGCGCTCTTCACGCTCTGCCCAAAAATCCAAGACGGTCAGCGCCCCACTTCCGGTCGCTTCTACACGCCCCGGTGAGCCGCCAAGCGACAGCGGCTTACCGGTAATAGCCGCCGGTGCCTGGGCGCGCAGAATATGTTCGTACTCATCAATCATCCAGCCCATCACAGTGGCATCGGTGTTGACGTCGGGGGCAGGAATATCTCGGTCAGGGCCCATGATGTCGGCAATCGCACGAATATAGCCCCGCGCCAAGCGCTCACGCTCTAACGAAGAAACCGCCTTGGCATCCACCTGCACGCCCCCTTTGCCGCCGCCATAGGGCAAACCTACCACGGCACACTTCACCGCCATCCAAAAGCTCAAGGTGGTCACTTCATGCTGATTCACATCGGGGTGAAAGCGCACGCCCCCCTTGGCCGGGCCTAGGCTGGTGTCGTACTGCACACGCCACGCGGGAAACGCCTCCAAACTGCCGTCGTCCATCCGCACCGGCACACTCACTTGCAGCGAGAGACTGGGCTGCATCAACCGGGCCTGGGCATCGGGATGAATCGCCAGCGCGCTGAAGACCGCTTCAAGCCTCGAGCGGGCATCTTCGAACAGAGCGGCGCCCGTTTCGGGGGTTAGCTGCTGCGGCGCATTGGTGGCGGACATTTTCGCCGAGGATTTCTTCGCTTTAGACTTTTGCTTTTTCGACTTGGCACTGCCCATGCAACACTCCTTTATGTGTATCTTGGGGATTTTATTGGCATCGCGAGGTAATGTGTTTAGCGTAGCAGCAGGCGGCTAACTCAGTCGTATATCGAGCCGATTGATAGGAGAGACTTGTGACAACCTCCGCCGAAGGTGTCAGCGATGGAATTCACCACGCGGTGCTGCGCGATATGGCGTGGCTCATCGTCACACCAGATTTGGTGACCCTTGGCGATTACCCAGGCCGCCCCACACGTTCCGCGCTGGGCTTGGCAGAGGAGCAGCATAAGTGGCTCGACACCCTGCTACCCAGGGTGCAGGCCCTGGATGGCAAGCTGGCCACGCGCATGGGCCACTACCATGAACGGCTGTGGCAGCTGTTACTGGATAACGCCCCTAATACTCGCCTACTGGCCAACAACCTACGCATCACCCAGTGCCGCAACACTTTGGGAGAGCTGGACATGCTCTACCGCACGCGGGACCTCCCCTCCCCCATTCATTTAGAAGTGGCGATTAAGTTCTATCTTGGCCTAACCGAGGGGCCAGAAGAGGCCACTAGCCAAAGCCGCTGGATTGGCCCTGGCGGCTTGGACAGTTTGGCCTTGAAGTGCAGTCATCTGCTCCATCATCAGCTACCGCTCTCCCGTACTCGAGCGGCGCAGGCGAATATTGCTCACTGGTTAACGCCCAGAGATACGGGCGAAGCGACCACGCTAAGCAACCTGCTGACCCAGCAGCTTGCCATGCCCGGCGTACTGTTTTATCCATGGCAGGCCAATTTGCCACCACCTGTCGGGGCAACGGCCGAGCATCGGCGGGGGTGGGGGTGCCATCAACACGCCTGGCCCAGCGTGGCCTAACGCTACAGCACGGCGCTACAGGTCGCGTGGCTAGCAAAGCCCCACTGGTTAGCGCCGCCATCGCTCGACGCGTTTGGCAACGCCAATGAGCGGATGGAGGCCGTGATGGCACAGGTCAACCGCTACGGGCCGCAGCAAGTGATGCTGTACGACCCGAAGGGAGGAGAGAACTGCTGGGAAGAGAACTACTGGGAAAAGAGTTGCCAGGAAAATAGTGGCCAGGAGAGACCGCTAACGCGGCTGATGGTGGTACCCAATGATTGGCCGCGCCAGGTACCGCTACCGCCTAAGCGGCGTGGCTAACCCGCCGTTTAAACCACTACCAAGTTGTCGCGGTGGATCAGTTCGTGGGCTTCCACGTAACCAAGGATGGCTTCAATTTGGTGGCTTGGCTGGCCCTCCAGCTGGCGAGCTTCGTCGGCCCCGTAGTTGACCAAGCCCTTGGCCACGCGAGTGCCCTGCTCATCCACACACAGCACCATGTCGCCGCGCTTAAAACTGCCCTGCACGTCACGCACGCCAACGGCCAGCAGGCTAGAGCCTTTACCACGCAGCACGTTGACCGCGCCCGCATCCAGCACCAGCGTACCGCGCACCTGAAGCTGACCCGCTAGCCAGCGCTTGCGCGCTGCCATAGGGGCTTGTTCAGGACGCAGCAGCTTGCCGAGCGCTTCACCATTCATTACCCGAGTAATTACCTGCGGCTGGCGGCCGCTGGCAATCACGGTTACCGCGCCGGAACGCGCCGCGAGCGGGGCAGCGCGCACTTTGGGTGCTCATCCCCCCCCGGCCCAACGCCCCGCCGCTGCCTGCCACGGCGGCCAAGCGTGGGTCGTCAGCACGCCCCTCAGCAATCAGCGTGGCGTCAGGGTTATGGCGGGGGTCGGCATCGAACAGGCCTTCTTGGTCGGGAAGCAGCAGCAGCGCATCGGCTTCCAGCAGATTCGCCACCAGCGCGCCGAGAGTGTCGTTATCGCCAAAGCGGATCTCGTCGGTGACGACGGTATCGTTTTCGTTGATGACCGGCACTACGCGCATCTCGACCAGCGTGCGCAATGCCGAGAGCGCGTTCAGGTAGCGCTTGCGGTTGGAGAGATCGTCGTGGGTGAGCAAAATCTGCGCGGTGAGCATGCCGTGGCGCGCAAAGAGCTGCTCGTAGCACTGGGTCAGGCCATTTTGCCCCACCGCGGCGGCCGCCTGAAGCTCGTGCACGGCGCTCGGACGCGCCTGCCAGCCCAGGCGTACCATGCCAGCTGCCACCGCACCGGAGGAAACCAGCACCACCTCTTTACCCTGCTGATGCAGGGCGGCAATTTGATCCACCCAGCCGCCAATGGCCGCTTCGTCCAGCCCACGACCCTCATTGGTGAGCAGCGCGCTGCCAATTTTGACCACCACCCGGCGGGCGCTACTCAGCGCCTCACGGCCCGGCAACTGCTCGTTGCTTTCCACGTCGCGACTCTCCCACGCCATCGCGCTCACGCGATTTATCCTAGCTAGTACGCCGCTGGCTTACGGGGCGTACTCCACTTCGACATCGTAATCATCGTCGTCGAAATCGTCATCGTCTTCTTCATCATCGCGCTTACGACGACGGCCAAGGCGGGCCTCGGTACGGGCCACCGACTCCTCCTCCATGCGACGGCGCATTTCCTGCTCGCGGGCATGGGCCTCTTCGTCCTCGTTTTCCAAGCGCTGCTGCTCGGTGAGCCAGCGGTAAGCGGCTTGCACCAGCTTATCGGTGCCTTCACTGCTGATCGCCGAAATGCGGAAGACGGGACCATCCCAGTTCAGCGCATCAATGATCGCCTGGGCGCGCGCCTCGCGCTCCTCTTCTGGCAGCAGGTCGAACTTATTCAGCACCAGCCAGCGGGGCCGCTCGGAGAGCGCCGGAGAGAACTGACCAAGCTCGTGAATGATCGCCTGCGCCGCTTCCACCGGGTCGGACTCATCAAACGGCGCCACATCGACCACGTGGAACAGCAGCCGCGTGCGGGTCAGGTGCTTCAAAAAGCGCAGCCCCAGGCCCGCGCCATCAGAGGCACCTTCAATTAGCCCCGGCACGTCGGCCATCACGAAGTGCTCATGCATACCGAGCTTTACCACGCCCAGGTTCGGCACCAGCGTAGTGAACGGGTATTTGGCCACTTTGGCCTTAGCCGCCGACACCGAACGAATCAGCGTCGACTTACCGGCGTTGGGCATACCCAGCAGGCCCACGTCCGCCATCACTTTCATTTCCAGGCGCAGGTTACGACGGTCGCCTTCGGTGCCCGGCGTGGTGCGCCGAGGCGCACGGTTGGTGGAGGATTTAAAGTGAATATTCCCCAACCCGCGGCGGCCGCCTTCTGCTACCAGCACGACCTGACCAATTTCGGTCACTTCGGCAATCACCTCAAGGGTGTCTTCATCAATCACCGTGGTGCCTACCGGCACTTTTACGTGCAGGTCTTCCCCGGCTTTACCGCTCATCTGGCGGCCCATGCCGCCCTGCCCATTTTCAGCTTTGTAGAAACGCTGAAATTTGAAATCAATCAAGGTGTTGAGCGAATCATCACCAATCAGATAAACGCTGCCACCGTGGCCACCATCGCCACCATCGGGGCCACCCTTGGGCACATATTTCTCGCGGCGAAAGCTCAGACAGCCATTGCCGCCTTTACCTGCCTCAACAATAATCGAGGCTTCATCGACGAACTGCATTGGATTCTCCCGGCCGCTTCCCCCCCCCTCACTGCACTATCCCCACCCGCCTCATGCGGGCAAAAGGGATCGAAAAGACAAAAAAGCCCCGCCATGGCGGGGCTTTTTTGTCCTCATCTTCGCACTGCGTAAGTCATAACCAACCCACTTACACAAAGCAATCGAGGTTGCTTAGGCAGAAACGATGCTGACGAATTTACGGTTGTTCGGACCTTTGGTCTCGAACTTCACGAAGCCGTCGTTCAGAGCGAACAGCGTGTGATCACGACCCAGGCCAACGCCAGTGCCTGCGTGGAAACGAGTGCCACGCTGACGAACGATGATGTTACCTGCGGTTGCCGCTTGGCCATCGAAGAGTTTCACACCAAGGCGTTTGGATTCGGAATCGCGACCGTTACGCGTGGAGCCGGCTGCCTTTTTATGTGCCATTGCAAAATCCTCCTAAAGGGAATTGGCTGCTTACGCAGAAGTTCCGGTAATTTTGACTTCAGTGAACCACTGACGGTGGCCCTGACGCTTCATGTGGTGCTTCCGGCGACGGACTTTGATGATCGTCACTTTATCGCCACGGCCGTGGGAAACGATTTCAGCGGAAACTTTGGCACCGCTAATGAAAGGTGCGCCAATGTTTACGTCATCGCCGTCTGCAACCAGCAGCACTTCATCAAACTCAATCGTTTCGCCGGTAGCGACTTCGATTTTCTCGAGCTTGAGGGTTTGACCTTCTTGAACGCGGTACTGTTTACCACCGCTTTTAATAACTGCGTACATGTCGCTCTCCGGACTTGTCGTTAATGCCGGTTACGCCCCGCGTAACCAACGCTCATCGCCTTCCGCTCTTATCGACCTGCTGCGAGTGGCGCCTCTTTTGGCAGCCATCTGACAGGGGGCATGATGAGTGGGTCGCGGATTATAACGACTATCGCTTCATACCACAAGGCCACCGGGGCTTGTCAATCTTCCAAACGCCTGCCTGGGCCTGCTTAGCGCGGCTATGCCTTGACGCCTTACAGGCAGCCCCATAGCATGACCCCCACTTTCTCACCCGCCGCGATGAACGGAACCCATGACAGCCAACGTCTCCCCAACCTCGCCTGCCAGCCCTTCGCCTTCACCGCTGCACGCCGTGGTGGCCGATGACTTTGAAGCCGTCAACCGCACCATTGTTGCTCAGCTCAACTCTAAAGTGCCGCTGGTGGAAACCATCGGCCAGTACATTATTGAAAGCGGCGGTAAACGCCTGCGGCCGCTACTGGTGCTGCTGGCGGCCCGCTCGCTGGGCTATGAGGGCGACAAGCATATTACTCTCGCCACGCTGATCGAGTTTATGCATACCTCCACCCTGTTGCACGACGACGTGGTGGATGAGTCGCACATGCGCCGGGGCAAAAAAACCGCCAACGACGCCTGGGGCAATGCGCCTTCCGTGCTGGTGGGTGATTTCCTCTACTCCCGCTCGTTCCAAATGATGGTGGATGTAGGCTCCATGCGCATCATGGCGATCCTATCCGGAGCCACCTGCGTGATCGCAGAAGGTGAAGTGCTGCAGTTGACCAACATTGGCAACCCCAGCATTTCCGAGGCGGATTACTTCGAGACCATCCTAGGCAAAACCGCGATGCTGTTTGAAGCGGCCTCTCATAGCGGTGCAGTGCTCGCCAAAGCCACGCCAGAACAGGAGCGCGCCCTGCAGCATTACGGCCGCTACCTGGGCCTGGCTTTCCAACTGATTGACGACTTGCTGGACTATCAAGGCGACGCCGAGGCAATGGGCAAAAACGTTGGCGACGACTTGGCCGAAGGCAAGCCCACGCTACCGCTCATTCACGCCATGGAGCGCGGCACCCCTGAGCAAGCCAAGCTGATTCGTCAGGTGATTCGCAAAGGCGGTCTTGAACAGCTAGACGACGTACTGGCGATTATTCACGACACCGGGGCGCTGGCGTACACCCGCGCACGGGCAGAAGAGATGGCGGATAAAGCGCTAGCCGAACTGGATGCCCTGCCCCCCAGCCCTTATCGCGACAGCATGGCTCAACTTGCCCGCTTAGCCGTGGACCGCCAAGCCTAACCGCCAGCGTTCTTCACGTTGCACAAAGAAAGGGCGTGAAAAAAGAGGCTTGAAAAAAGCCCTTCGCCTGCGTATGATTCGTCCCGTTGTTGAGCACGCTTCAGCAACTTTCGGAATATAGCTCAGCTTGGTAGAGCGCTGCCTTCGGGAGGCAGAGGTCGTAGGTTCGAATCCTGCTATTCCGACCAAAGAATCTAGTAAAAACGGCCACTTAGCTAACATAGCAAGTGGCCGTTTTTTGTTGGATTGGTTCTAGGTAGCAAATAGGTAGCAAAATAAAAACACTCAAGGGGAGGTAGCTAATGACAATGTCATCGCTAAAGCTAACCCGCTTCACCTACCGCCTACGCCAAGACTCGAACGGCGACCAGTGCGCTTGGTTTGAAATACGCTCGCGAAGCCAGCGCGCCAAGATCGGCTTATTAGCAGCAGATACTGAAGAGCTATGGATTACCTACGCTGAAATGCCTCACTCCATAGCACATATGGTTGATGATCGAACCTGGGAAGCCCACCGAAAACCTATCCTAGAAATGCTTTCAGCCCACTACCTCAAGCCTTCTCACTGACCACCACAAAAGCTGCATAAATTCGCATGAAAACGCATAAAAAAATTAACCCCTAGAACCGCCCTTCCGCCCAGCACTGGCGGGGCTTGAACCACTGCCGCCAGAGTGCATAAAAATCACTACATTTAGCGCGCAGGCGGGGCGGGGAGTCGACGGCGCGGCGTGGGTCGCCGCTGGATGCTGACAGGCGGGCCGCACAGCCTGCACAAGGCCCGCTATCAATTGGAATGAGGACGGGACTAGCTATAACGGCACAGCTTACAGCGAACAATAGAGCTAATTAAAAGGCTAATACGACTCATTTAAAAAAGCTTGTCGCGTGTGTGCACATACAAAGAAGCCGCCCTCACTGGGGCGGCTTCTTGGTAATGATTGCGAGCCTATCGGTTGGTGATGATCAACTCGCCGCGTGGGTCTGTTGCTTGCTGCCCTACCGTGTAACGGATTTTCGTGGTGCGGATCGTGAGGCCTTTATATGCATCACGCATCTCTGGCGTTCGTTGACACTAATCACAAACTGCCCCTGCCCTGCTCGAGCCAGCCCGCCCATCCGGTAGTACTCTTCCAGCGGGAAGTCACAGCCATAACCGGCGGTACCCCAGTAAGGTGGGTCGAGATAGAACAGCGTGCCTTCCCGATCATACCGTCGGATGCACTCTGCCCAATCCAGATGTTCAATCACTGCCCTGGATAACCGAAGGTGTGCATCGCTGAGATCCTCCTCAATGCGCAGCAGGTTCATACGTGGAGGTGAAACGGCAGAGGTTCCAAACGTCTGGCCGCTGACTTTGCCGCCAAAGGCCAGCTTTTGCAGATAGAAGAACCGCGCTGCCCGCTGGATATCGGTTAGGTGGCGTGGGTCGATCTCTTTTTGAGTCAGGTACTCTTCTCGGCTAATCAGCCCCCAGCGGAACTGTTTCACCAGCTCATCAGGGTGGTGCTTCACAATGCGGTAGAGATTAACCAGCTCCCCATGTGCATCGTTGATCACTTCCACTTTGCTAGGCGCTTTCATAAAGAATAGCGCTGCCCCACCGCAGAACGGTTCCACGTAGGCAGTATGCGGTTTAAACAGCGGTAGGATCTGTTTGGCCAAGCGTCGTTTGCCGCCCATCCAGGGCAAAATCGGTTTATTCATCATCCTTGAATACCTGTTCATATATACAGTTTTAAGGTATAGTCTTTTTGTCGTCAGCGGGGCCGGATGCTCCCTTTGTTTTCAAGGATGAAACGAGCGATGTGCGCCTGGTCATGCCAGGCGCTTTTTTATTTATGGGTCTAGTGAATACTCCTTAAACCGAATCACCTCCTCCCCCAGCACATCATTGATCTCACTGAACACCGCCTGCACCGGTTCCAGCTCGTTGGTGACGAACACCTTGGCGGCTTTCTCCACATCACCAAATCCACCGGTGTTGTTGGGGATGATACCCATCAGCTGCGGGGGAATACGGTGGCCAGCTAGCTGATCATCGCGAGTGATATTTTTGATCGCCGCGAAGTCGTCCTTAGCGGCCACCTCAGAGATCGGGATGATCTGGATGCCGTCTTTCTTGCCATTGGGGCTATAAAGGAAAAGGTTGCGGAAGTTGCCCACGCCCTTCGACTCTTTCAATGCTGTACGCATGGCATCGATGTCAGTCATATCGTGGGCAGGATCTGAGACGTACATCACAAAGCCCGCGTGGGAGCCATTCAGGTAATACTTGCGCCGGAACGCGTGGCGTTCTCGTTCAGGTAGATCGATTGCAGCGCACCCAGGTAATCCGGCACGCCATACACCTCCTGGTTAATGTCCGGTTCCAGCAGGGGTGGATAATGCTGTCCTCGTCGAACTCGCTGCGCTCCGACCAGTTAGGCACCCAGAAGTAGCGGCTAAGATCCGCCCCGCGGCGAACATACTTCGCCCGCGCCGGTTTCAGTGCCAGCAGTCGGTTCAAACGTCCATAGATCTTCTCCAGGTAGCAATTGCCAAACACCAGGTAATCGGTGGCCAGCGCACTAAACGCCTGGCGGCTAAGTAGTGGATGAGGAATGAAGGAACGCACCAATATATTGCGCTTCACCTGAATAGCCGAGCCATGGTGCGCCGTGGCGCGGTAGGTCTGGGAGAGCGCCGGAAAATCTACCGGTGGCTCGTACCACTCATTGCCCAGCATCCAGCAGCCGGTGTAGAAAAAATCATAGCCATCGATCACTGGCGTCGGCTCGCCAAAGCTGAACGCCTCCGCCTTGGCAGGCGCGGCCGTTGAGCCCGCTTCATTCACATCGTAGGCGGGCACGCGCACCCGCGGCTTTTCTGCCGCTTCGCTCATCCGTACATCTCCATTAGGGAACGGCCCGTGCCATGATCGACCGGGCCATCGAGTGGCTCATTGTGTAAGGCGTGCATGGTCGCCCACGCCAGGTCAGCGTGGCCGGTCTGGTTATTGCGCCCAGCGGTATAGGTCATATGGCGTCCGGAGGCAGTCATTTCACGGCGGATCGCCATGAACGACTGAGCGAGATCCACCCAGCCTGCATCAAACTCAAGCCGCCCTTTATTGATGATCTGCTGCGCCTGCATCACCAGGCGCGCCTTGATTTCTGGGGTATAGCGGTAACGGGTCACCGTGGGGAAGAACTTCGCCACCAGTTGGGCCACGGCTTCACCCAGGCCCGAAGTATCGATACCGATAAAGGTGACGTTATAGCGGTGGGTAACGCTGCGGATAAACTCCGCCTGAGCCTCATAGTCGCGGCCCTTAAGACGGTGGCGTTCAAGAATACGGTGCTTGCTGTCGGAGGTTTTCGGCGGTGCCACCACGACAAGGCCCGCCCCATCGCCATCTTCACCATCACCGGCCGGATCGTAGCCGATCCAAACCGGATGCTCGCCATAGGGTCGCGGCGCGAAGGGTTTCAGATCCCGCCAGGCATCCCAGCTATCCACCATACAGCGCTGCATCATCGCCAGCGGGAAGGCACTTTGCGTGTCGTCCACGAACTCGCACATGAGCAGGTTCTTGAAGGCATCGGGACTATATTTCCGACGAAGTTTGTCTATATCAAGCAGGATGTCACCACCGCGTGCCACGGCATCTTCGACCGTTACGATCTGCCTCCAGTGATCATCCTCACAGCGTCGGCCACCAGATAAGGCGCTGTGCGACACATCGATTTTGATATGGTCAGCTTTAGGACGCCCCACGTTGAAGTGGCTGCCCGTCCAGAACGGATAGGCTTCATGGGTGACCGATGAGGGCGTAGAGAAATAGGTCTCTCGCCACTGCTTCTGCATCGCCATCCCTGATGTCACCTGCTGGAACTGTTCGAAGCCGTGAATCCAGAAGTATTCATCCAGGTAGGTATCGCCGTGGTAACCCTGCGCTGTTTTGGCGTTGGTGCCCAAAAAGTGCAACTCGGCGCCGTTGGCGAGAATGATCGGGTCACCCTTCAGCTCGACGCCGGTGGTCTCGAACACGAAGCGGACAATGTAATTTTTGAAGATATGCGCCTGGGCCTTGCTCGCTGACATGAATATCTTATTGCGCCCCGTCTCCAGAGCGTCGGCGATCGCTTCCCGAGCGAAGTACCAGGTCGCCCCGATCTGGCGACTCTTGAGAATATTACGGATGGCTTCCGTTTCTTTTGCCCGGTACCAATCACGCTGATAGTCGAGCAGCGAGGCCTCGAACGCCTCGACAATCTGAATGACACCTTCGTCACCCACACTGTTGCGGGCTGGCTTCTTCTTCGGCCCCGCGTTACGGCGCTCGATGTTGGGATTAAGGTCGCTCTCCTTCCCGCTGTCCTGGTATTTATGCACCCGTGCTAACCGCTCGATCTGGCGGCCCAGCAGGTCGATCTCCTTAAAATCCTTGCCCTCTTTCTGCTCCTTCCAAATCAGCTGCACCAGGCGCGCTTCAAGCGCCCCCTCTACCCGCTGGGTCGGCGTCGCGTCGTCCCAGGCGTCGCGCTTCTTCCAAGAATCAATGGTCGCCCTGGGGACATCCAGGAACTCGGCAATGCGCGCAATCCGCCACCCCATCCAAAAGAGGTGGCGAGCAGAAAGGCGGTGATGGTCTTCGTCGATGTGAGCTAGCGGTGTCATGTCGCCAGCGTACCTGCCGACTGACAACCCGACGCCTACCCCACCTTGTCTTGCTTAGCTCGTACAACGCTCAAGCGTTGAGTCAAACGCGCGACACGCGGAACCTGACGGCAGCTAACGCCCAACAAACCAACAGAGGCCCGCCCATGCCCTGGCACCGCATTGCAAAAGAAGGCGCAACCACCGATGGCCGCACCATCAGCGCCGAATGGCTCACTCAAATGGCCGCCAACTTCGACCCCACAAACTATGGCTGCCGGGTCAATATGGAACACATCAAAGGCCTGCTGCCGGATGGTCCTTTCAAAGCCTACGGCGATGTCACCGCGCTCAAAACCGAAGAAGGCGACGACGGCAAGCTAGGCCTGTTTGCTGAGATAGACCCGACCGATGAGCTCAAGGCCATGGTCGAGAAACGCCAGAAAATTTACACCTCCATGGAGATCGATCTCGACTTTGCCGATTCCGGTGAAGCGTATCTGGTCGGCCTAGCCGTGACCGACTCCCCAGCCTCTCTTGGCACGTCCATGCTCAAGTTCAGCGCGTCCGAGGGTAAAAACTCCCCACTGTCTGCCCGCAAGCAGCGCCCGGAAAACCTCTTCTCTGAAGCTATCGAAACCGAGCTCTCGTTCAGCGAGGAAGAAGCTTCGGAAGAGAAAGGCCCGTCACTGGCCGAGCGCGTCAAAGCGCTGTTCAAAAAGCAGGACGCCAAAACAGAAGCTGGCTTCGCTGCCTTCCGCGCCGATCTGGAAGAGACCCTTGGCCTGTTCGTGGAAAAACACCAGGCCCTCAGCGAAGCGCTTAAAAAGCGCCCCACCCAGGCCGCCTTCAATGAACTCAAAAGCGACCACGACACGCTAAAAAAGGAGTTCGACGCGCTCTACACCCAGCTCGACAACACCCCCAGCCGCCCGTCACGCACGCCTGCCACCGGCAACGACGGCACCATCGAAACCGACTGCTAAGAGACGCCCCCACCCATGCGCAACGATACCCGCACGCACTTCAACAACTTCGCCGCCCAGGTGGCAAAGCTAAACGGCGTCCCGGATGCCACCCAGAAATCCGCCGTCGACCCCACCATCCAGCAGCGCCTGGAGAAGCGCATTCAGGAGTCCAGCGACTTCCTCTCGCGTATCAACATGGTCGGCGTCGATGAACTGAAAGGCGAAAAGCTCGCCCTCGGTGTTACCGGCCCCATCGCCGCCCGCACCAACGTCAACAACCAGGATCGCAAAACCCGCGACCTCACCACGCTGGACGCTCAGGGCTATGAGTGTCGAATGACCGAATTCGACACTCATCTGGGTTACGCCAAGCTGGATGCCTGGGCAAAGTTCCCCAACTTCCAGGCCATGGTGCGCGATGTGATCGTTCGGCAGCAGGCGCTGGATCGCATGATGATCGGCTTCAACGGCACCTCCGCCGCGACCCAAACCGATCCGGTGGCCAACCCCTACCTGGAAGATGTCAATATCGGCTGGCTGCAGCACTACCGCACCCAGTCACCGGCGCGGGTAATGACAGGCGGTAAAACCAACGGCAAAGTGCTGATCGATCCCACACCTAACGCCAGTGAACCCGGCATCGTCGGCGACTACGCCACGCTAGATGCCCTGGTTTACGACGTGGTGAACAGCCTCATCGCCCCCTGGTTCCGCCGCCTGCCGGGGCTGGTGGTCATCCTTGGCCGCAACCTGATGTCGGACAAATATTTCCCGCTGCTCACCAGCTACCACCCACTGAGCAACTGGCCGCCGACCTGGTTATCAGTCAGAAGCGCATCGGTGGGCAGCAAGGCATGGATGTGCCCTTTTTCCCCGATAACGCGCTCATGGTCACCACCCTGGATAACCTCTCGGTCTACTGCAGAACGGCGCCCGCCGCCGCTATGTCACCGAGAACCCTAAGCGCAACCGCATTGAGAACTACGAATCCTCCAACGACGCCTATGTGGTGGAGGATTTCGGTGCAGGCTGCCTGGTGGAAAACATCGAGCTGTCTGAAAAAGCCCTCAACGGTTAAGGAGACACGATTGACCAGCCCAGCACGCCGCCACTTTGAACGCATCAGCGCTGCCCAGGCAGCCGCTGATGCGGGTGAAGCCCCCATGCAAGGGGAAGCCTTCGAGCTCATGCAAGCCGCTCTATTCGAAGATTACCGCCGCCTCAAAGCCACCCAATCCATCGAACGCAAGATCGAGATCAAGCGAGAGATCCTGCCCCACTACGCCGACTACATCGCCGGGGTATTGGAAGCCGGGCAAGGCGCCCAGGACGATGTATTGATGCGCATCATGTCTGGCGTATTGATGCCGGTGACCTGGGCGGCGCCATTGCGATCGCCCGCTATGCCTTGAAGCACGGCCTCACCCCGCCGGATCAATTCGAGCGCGGTACCGCCGCCATCATCGCCGAAGAGGTTGCCGAGCAGGCACTCAAGCAATTGGATGCGGAAGGGGCTGATTACCTCACGTTGCTCGCCCACCTCATTGAGGTAGAACAGCTCACCCAAGGCGCCGATATGCACGACCAGATCCGCGCCAAGCTGTTCAAGGCTTTGGGGTCTGCACTGCGCGCCGCCGGTCAACTGCCTGAAGCACATGCCAACCTTACCCGTGCGCTTGAGCTCAACGACCGCATAGGCGTGAAGAAAGACCTCGAACGCCTGGAACGCGAGCTGAAACAAAACGCTGCGCAGCCAAAGGCTGACAGCTAACCGAGTCGACCGCCGACGTCAGGGGGCGCGACGTGAGAGCAAAGCGGCAACGCTCGTGCTCAAACGACGCCCACCCCCTTCTTAACCCTGTCGGTCTAACAGGTGGCCACCATGTTTCCGAACAGCACCACCCACAACAGCGCACCGGCGGATGATCAGCTGGACGTCATCACCAACAATGGCTTCTGGCCGGACATCGACCCCAACGCCTTCCGCGAAGAGGAGCGCGTGTTCAAGGTCACACCGCCGCGCTTACGCCAATCGCTGCGTGCTGCCACGGCCGATGTGAACCGCCAGTTGGCCAACTACCAGCACGAACAGCAGCAGGCCGGGCGGTTGACCTGCGATGCCATTCCGCCCGAGGTCTGGCAAACACCAGGCGACATCTCATTGCTATACACCCGCGCCGTTTACGCCCAAGCCCAGGCGGATCTCTTAGAGCGCTACCGCGACGCCTCAGCAACAGGCAAGGGGGATGAACGCGGCGAAGCCAAAGACCTGGCCGCCGATGACTACCGCGCCGATGCCCGCTGGGCCATTGCCGAATTAGTCGGCCGCACGCACACCACCGTTGAGCTGATATGAACCGCACCATGCGCGCCCACCAAGGCGAAACGCTGGATGCCCTGCTCTATCGCGTGTACGGCAAAACCGCCGCCATCACCGAGCAAACGCTTCAGCTCAACCCGCAACTAGCTAGCCAAGGGCCGGTACTGAAAGAAGGCACGCTGGTCACGCTGCCACCGCCGCCGGAAACACGCGAAACCAAACCGCCAAAAATCCAGCTTTGGAACTGAGGGAGCCCATGAGTCACCCCTATGAAATCACCACCGAGAGCGTCAAAGCCGCACCACCGGCCGTCGTCTCCCTGTTGCATGTAGGCGGCATGACACCCGCCGACTGGGTCACGGTACTCACGCTGCTCTATCTCGCCCTGCAGATTGGCTTGCTCGTGCCGCGCTACCTGAAACGCATCCGCAACTACTGGGAGCGCCGCCATGGGAATTAAAAGTCGCATCGCCATCGGAGCCACCGCCGGTGCCATCAGTCTCGCCACCGCTATCGTGTCGTTTTATGAAGGGTATGAACCCACCGCCTACCGCGACCCAGTAGGCATCCCTACCATCTGCTATGGCCACACTGAAACGGCACGCATGGGGCAAACCCTCAGCCAGGCCAATTGCACCGAGCTGCTGCAGGATGACCTCGGTGTCGCCTTCGATGCCGTTGACCGACGCGCCCAGGTCGAACTACCGCCACCCACCCGCGCCGCGCTCGCCTCCTTTGTTTACAACGTAGGGGAAGGCAACTTCGCCCGCTCCACCCTCCTGCGCAAACTTAACCGGGGCGACCTGCGCGGCGCATGTCATGAGCTAACCCGCTGGGTCTATGCAAAGGGTAAGCGACTCAATGGCCTAGTGAAACGTCGCGCCACTGAACGGGAGGTCTGCCTGGCCGGATTGGAACAGGAGCCAACCTCATGACCCGCCTTATTGCCGCCCTCGCCATTCTGGGTCTGGTGCTGCTGGTCACCTGGGCACTCTGGCAACGCACCAACGCCGCCGAAGCCCGCGCGGATCTCGCAGAACAGCAGCTTACCGAATCCCAACAACGGGAACAGGAAAGCCTCGTCGTGATTGACGCCCTATGGGAAAACGCCCGCCGTCTGGAAGCTCAGCGCCGTGCGCTGGATAAGCAACAGGCAGCGCTAACCCGCACCGCCTCCAATCGCCAAGCCACTATTGAGGAACTGCAACGTAAAACGCCACACTTCGCGCTTGGGCTGGCACTCGCCTGCCTGCTGCTGTTATCCGGCTGCGCCGCCGCCCCGCCGTCACCGGTGCCGATGCTTACCATCAATCAGTGCGCAACCCCGAGCCCCTGCAGCCTGCCAGCGAGTAACCCGCACACCAACGGCGAACTGCACCTGCAACTGGAACGCACCGAAGCCGCCTGGGCACAGTGCGCCGCCGAAGTCGACGCCATCATCCACTGCCAAAGCGAAGCCCCCCATGATCAACCTACAATCACTACGCCACCACCTGCTGAACGCCGTGCCCGAGCTAAAGCGCAACCCAGAGCAACTTCACACCTTCGTGAATGACGGTAAGATCAAATTCGCACGCGGCCAGAACCTGAGCCACCAATACACCGTCGACGCCCAAATCATCATCACCGACTACAGCGGCAGCCTCGACACCGTGATGATCCCGCTGCTGCAATGGCTCAACAGCTACGAACCTGACCTGGTGACCGATGAAGCCGTGCAAATAGAGGCCGAGATTTTAAGCAACACCCATTGGGATCTCGCACTGACTGTGCAATTAACCGAGCGTGTGGTCGCCAAGGTGGATTGCCAAACCGGCAGCATCGATGCCCAGCACCAAATGCCCGAATATCCCGCCGATGCCTGCCCCTCAAAAAGCTGGCAGCTCAACATCAAGCACCCTGGGAACGACGACTACACGCTTGAGTCAGCCTGGGAAAGCCCCGCATGAGCGACGAACTCCAACAGCTCGAAGAGTGGCTCTCACCACTCATCAATAAGCTAAGCCCCACAGAGCGCCGCATCCTGGCAAGGGAAGTCGCGCGGGATCTGCGCATCGCCAACCGCGAACGCATCAAGGCCCAAACCAACCCCGACGGCACTCCGTTTGAGCCCCGCACAGAATTACGTGGGCGAAGCGGCCGCATCCGCCGAAAAGCCATGTTCACCAAGCTGCGCACTGCTAAGTATCTGCGAATCAAAACCAGCGCCGACGAAGCGGCGGTAGGCTTTATAGGCCGTGTGGCTAGAATTGCCCGCGTTCACCACTATGGCCTACGCGACCGTGTCGAACCCGGTGGCCCTAAACACCATTATGCTCGCCGGGAGCTGGTCGGCATCACTGCCTCAGACCGCGAACGTATTGGTAACAAAGTGCTGGAACACATCACCTGAAGAAATAACGTTTTTTACCAACGCTAGTCATAACGATGAGTTCTGTAGTAATTGTCATGAAAATACGAAGATTTCATGGGTTTCAATGCCCAGTGGAATCTAGCACCTCGACGAATACCGATAACGAAATCGAGCTTATCTTGGCTGTAATGGTGGTGAGAGAACCGTCGTCTCTCAAATTGTTTATTCCATAAAGGAGCAGTACCAAACCGGTCACCGAACCTCTGCAATATTGCTGCTTCGCAATCGAGGTATGTCTTTGGCTGGTTCTTAACCCTGGGTGTGGCTACACATATCTCGAAACAGTTATCACCAATAAGGTCTATCAGTTTGTTTGCCCAACTTCTGTGCTTAGATATACGCGATCCAACACTGCCCTCCCCAACGTAGATTGCCGGAGACTCCCCTCCTGGATAACTAATTGCAAACCTTCCTGCTAGGCGAATTACATACACGCTTCGATTTAGATAGTTGGCATTCGCTCCTGCTTCAATAAGCCTTGGCTGAACATCCTTAGTCCATGACTGACTAGGTAACCACTCCACACAAGTCCAGCTTAAAGGTACCGTAATAGCGTTCTTCATTGTTGCTCCCTATTTTTTGTAGCAACCATTGTAGGCTTCCATCCGCACAACGCCCACCGCTACCCATACGCGCGAAGCCATCGCAGCATGGCCGCATGAACAACGTGCCGAACTACTCCGCCTGATTGAAAACCTGCTGCGCCTTGGCTCCATTGCTGAGGTAGACCACGGCGCGCCCGGTGAACGCCTTCCCGCCGTGCGGGTGAAATCAGGGGCTTTGCTTACCGGCTGGCTCCCCTGGGCCGGTGGCCGCGCAGGCACTACTCGCGATTGGAACCCACCTACGAAAGGCGAGCAGGTAATGATCCTTTCCCCCGGCGGCGACCTCGCCAATGGCGTGGCCATACCCAGCCTCTTTCAGCTCAACCACCAGCCACCCAGCAACGACCCCGGCAAGATTGCCCGCGAGTTCCCCGACGGCGGATTGATCGAATACGACCACGCCAACCAGGTGCTCCGTATCAACCTCCCTAGCCGCCTAGAAATCAGAGCCCCCGGCGGCACCCAGTGGATAGGCGGCATTAGCCACACAGGCGACATGCAGCGTAAGGGCAGCTACATGCAACAAGGCGGTAGCCATACCCACAACGGCAAGAACACCGGCAGCGACCACAAGCACAGCGGCGTTCAGAGTGGGCCTGCCAATACAGGAGGGCCGGTTTAATGGCAGGCATGAACGTCACCACCGGCAAACGCCTGGAAGGCATCGACCACATCCGTCAGTCAGTGGCAGACATCATCACCACGCCGATTGGCTCCCGCGTCATGCGCCGTGACTACGGCAGCCTGGTGCCCGAGCTGCTCGATAGACCGATGAATGACGCGCTGTTGATGCAGCTCTACGCCGCCACCGTGATTGCGGTATCCCGCTGGGAACCACGAATTCAAATCACCGGCACCCGACGCACCATAAGCACTCAACAGCCTGGCGCTTCCGTGATTGAGCTGCAGGGCAAAACCGCCGATGGCCAATCACTCAGCGTAGGAGTGCCCATCGCATGAACAGCCCTATCGACCTCTCCCGGCTCCCCGCACCCAACATCATTGAGCCACTCGATTTTGAAACTCTCCTGGCTGAGCGCAAAGCGCGGCTTATCGCCCTCTACCCCGAAGAGGAGCGGGACGCCATTACCGAGCTGCTTGCCCTGGAATCCGAACCGCTGGTCAAGCTGCTGGAAGAGAACGCCTATCGCGAGCTAGTGTTGCGTCAGCGAATCAACGAAGCGGCCCGCGCCGTAATGCTGGCCTATGCCAAAGACGCCGACCTGGAACACCTTGGCGCGCTATTTGAGGTGGGCCGCTTGGTTACCGACCCCGGCAAACCGGATGCCATTCCACCGGTACCGCCCAGCTATGAAAAAAACAGCGAACTACGCCGCCGCATTCAGCTATCGCTGGATGGGCTTAGCACCGCAGGCCCGGCGCAGGCGTATGTGTTTCATGCCCTATCTGCCAACGGCAACGTCAAGGATGCCAGCGTCTCAAGCCCCGCCCCCGGCCAGGTCGTGGTGACGGTACTCGCTCGCGATAACGGTGGCCTGGCCGATGCCACCTTGCTGGAGGCCGTCAGCCAGGCCGTCAATGCCGAAGACGTGCGCCCACTCACCGATCAGGTCAGCGTCCAAGCCGCCGAGATCCTCAACTACGCCTTGGATGCCACCCTCTACCTCTACCCCGGCCCCGACAGCACCGTGGTACTCGCCGAGGCCCGCGCCCAGGCAGAGGCCTACACCTCCGAACAGCACCAGTTGGGCCGTGATGTCACTCTTTCAGGGCTATACGCCGCGCTGCGCCGCCCCGGTGTGCAGCGCGTCGAGCTGACCAGCCCCATCGACTCGTTAACCGTCACTCCTCAGCAGGCGGCGCACTGCAGCGGCATCACGCTGCGCGAGGGGGGCATTGATGAGTAACGCCACCCTGCTACCACCCAACACCACGGCGCTGGAGCGCCGCACCGCCCAGGTAAACGGGGGTATCAGTGACCTCGATACGCCGCTGCGAGATCTCTGGCGGCCCGACACCTGCCCGGCACCCCTGTTGCCCTGGCTGGCCTGGGCGCTGAGCGAAGACGAATGGGACGCTAAGTGGAGCGAGAACCGCCAGCGTCGCGCCATTAAGGCCGCCATTGGCGTGCATCGTCGCAAAGGCACCATTGGCGCGGTGAAGCGGGCCCTGGCGGCCATTGACTACGACGTATCGCTGATTGAGTGGCACCAGGATGAACCGCCAGGCGCGCCCTACACCTTCCGCGCCGAAGCGATCATCGAAGACCGCGGCCTGGACGCCGCCACCCAGGCCGAGATTATCCGCCTGATCAATGCTGCCAAGGACGCCCGCAGCCATCTCACCAAGCTGCGCCTGATCGGCAGCCTCTAGGGGCAGGTCTACCTCACAGGGTGGGAACAATCTTCCGACACGGTATCGGTGCTGTCGCTACAGATCACGGAAGCTGAGGTGCCACCAACGCCTTATTACCTTGGCGCCACGACCACTGCCTACGACACCACCACGGTACAACCATTATGAGCCAATTCTTTACCCTGCTGACCGCCACCGGCCAAGACCTTCTCACCCAGGCGATGGGCTTCGGCCAACAGATTGAACTGACCACCATGGCCGTGGGGGATGGCAACGGTACCGCCACCTCGCCTACCGAGGCCCAAACCACGCTGAAACGTGAGGTTTACCGTGCAGGTGTCTCCAGCCTGATTGTTGACCCCCAGAACCCCCACTGGCTGGTCGCCGAGCTGGTGATACCCACGGATATTGGTGGCTGGACAATCCGCGAGATCGGCCTTTTCGACGTCAACGGGAACCTGTTCGCAGTGGGAAATTTCCCCGAAACCTATAAGCCAACCTTAACCGATGGCAGCGGCCGAGAGATCACCGTGCGCATGACGATCCAGGTCAGCGACACCGCTTCCGTCACCCTCACCGTCGATCAGTCGGTGGTGTTTGCGACCCGTACTTACGTCGACAGCAAGGTGCAGGCACACGAACAGAGCCGCAACCATCCCGCTGCCACCACCACGGCCAGAGGCTTCGTCGAGATGGCCACCAGTGCCGAAGCAGTCGCTGGGACAAGCACCGCGCATGCGGTGACCCCGGCCGGGGTAAAAGCTCACGTTGCTCATCAGCTCGATAACTATGGCAACACCGTTGATGGGAAGCTCGCTGTACTAGCCAGCCGGATTCGTCTGAAAACCTACTTTATGGGGCAAAACTGATGTCAGGAAAGCTAGGCTCGGCGGCCCTTGCCGCTGACACCACCACCACGGTTTACACCGTGCCAGCCAGTACCGTGGCGACACTCAATATCGCCTTGGTTAATCGAGGCCCAGATCCCGCCAAAGTCCGTGTGGCCGTAACAGATGATGCCGCACCCAGTGACGCTGATTGGATTGAGTACAACGCCACAATCCCGGCAAATGGTGGAGTATTGGAGCGTACCGCCCTGGTCGTAGGTACGGGCGAGAACATCATCATTCGCAGCGACACGGGCACAGTCAGCGCCCGCGTGTATGGCTTTGAGGAGGCTGAATAATGGGGCGAGTATTAGATGTAGGAGCGCAATTTCAAATAGACAGCACACCTCTTGGGGGGTTAGCAGACATTTTGCAGCCAGGGATTCGCTATCGTCCCATAAACACTCACGTCGCTAGGTCTAAATATCAGAGCTTGGCTAAAGAGTTCCCAAGCTACTCCGGCGGCTCTGCATATTCTGAGACCCTTATCAATGCCAACTACAGCATAACTGCTGCAGGTTTTGGTAATGGAATATTCGCCGTTGGCAACGCTGATGGTGAGATATTTTTATCAAAAGATGGTCGGTCATGGACAAATAAAACAATAGGCCTAACTGGAAGCAAAGTTGATCAAATCGATATGATGGGTGGCTTTTGGTTCTGCCGTGTCGGTAGTGCTATATATGTTTCCAAAAATCTAAGGAAGCTCTGAAAAAGTCACTGCC
>NZ_MWVI01000002.1 GCF_002087295.1 Vreelandella lionensis
CCAAATCCACGTGAAGTGACGAAGAACCTAAAAAGTAGGGGTTCTTAATGAGCACATCCAGCCAAGCAACGTTTGAGCTTTCAGACGATCAAGTGTTGATTTCACGCTCTGATCGTCAGGGAAAGATTACCTACGTCAACCAGACCTTTATAGAAGTGAGTGGTTACTCCCAGGCGGAGCTAATGGGGGAGGCTCATAGCATTTTTCGCGATTCGGAAATGCCATCGCTGGTGTTTAAAAATATGTGGGACACCATCGAGAAAGGAAAAACTTGGCAAGGGGTGGTGAAAAACCGCTGTAAGAATGGTGATACTTACTGGGTACACACCACGGTAGCGACCGCTGCTGGATGGTGTACGTGTGGTTGGCTATACCGCTATTCGCCGTAAAGCAGCACAAAAAGCCATTGCTCGCGCGGTAAAGGGGTACGGCGCTATGCAGCACGGGCGGGGGAGAGGCTTTGCGCGCCATTATGGTGCATTACGCCGCACGGGGCTGCGCGGTTGGGTGCAACACTTTAGCTTTAGCAGTATGCAAGCTAAGCTCATGGGCATGGTGATGACTGCGATTGTGCTGCTAACAGTGGCAGGAGCAGCCGGTGTTTATGGCTTGACCAGCTCAGCCGAGCGACTGCGTATCCTTAACCAAACCGGGCTTGAAGGGGTAGCCGATCTTCAAAAAATCGAGCAAGGTGCCGCCCAGCTATTGCAGGCACTAGAGCCCGCAGTGCGCAACCCCCGCCGAGCTGATTTAGACCTACTTGAAGAGCAGTTAACCACGCTCCAAGCCGATATCAACCAAACATGGCAAAGCTTTACCGATGAGCATACGGAAGCCAGCGGCGTGCAGCAGGGGCTCACGGCGCATTTGGCCACATTTTTAACCGGTGCTGAAACGGCCTTTACGGCGATACGCGATGGAAATGGGTTTGCCGCCTTTGAGGCGTTTAACGATGTGGTGAAACCCACCTCAGACAGCATTAGTGCCACCATTAATTTGCTAGTGGATAACGAACGTGCCGCCGCCCAAGCGTTAATGGCCAATGCGGAGCGTCAGCAGCAGTGGCTACTATGGGGGCATTTAGGCGTTCTGTTGTTCGGCATTATCTTGATGGTTTGGCTGAGTGTGGCCGTCCTGAAATCATTGCTGAAGTCGCTGAACGAAGCCCGCCGTGTCACCTTCCAAATTGCAGCGGGCAACCTTGCCAATCGGGTGACCCTCAAGCGTGATGATGAGCTGGGTGAGCTGTTGGCATCTCTGGAAACGATGCGGGCCAGCTTGTCAGGGCTGATTACTGAGGTAGGCAGTAAGGTAGAGGTCGTTACCCCCGCTTCGGAGCATATTAAGCAGCAGAATGAGGAATTGGCTTCCCGCACCGAGCAGCAGGCTTCCTCGCTGCAGCAAACTGCCTCCAGCATGGATCAAATGACCGCGACGGTTCAGCAAAATACCGAAAATGCCCGCCAAGCCAACCAGCTTGCGATGCAAAATGCGACCACCAGCTGCGAAACAGGAGAACGCATGCAGGCGCTTGTGGAGCGCATGGAACGAATTGCCGAGAGTGCCAGTAAGATGAACGATATCATCACGGTGATTGACGGCATCGCTTTCCAGACCAACATCCTGGCGCTGAATGCCTCGGTGGAAGCTGCTCGAGCGGGTGAACAGGGCCGCGGTTTTGCCGTGGTCGCCAATGAAGTACGTAACTTGGCTGGCCGCAGTGCGGATGCGGCGGGTGAGATCCGCCGTTTGATCGATACCTCCTCCCAGGAAATTGCCGGAGGTGCTGACGCTGTGAAGGAGGCCGAGCAGGCTATTGATCAGGTGGTCAATCAGGTCATGCGCGTGAGTGATATCATGGGAGAGATCAGCACCGCCTCTGACGAGCAGAGTAGTGGTATCGCTCAGATCAATACGGCGGTCTCTGAGATGGAGCACGGCACACAGCAGAACGCTAGCAAGGTTCAATCAATTTCCAGTGCTGCACAGCGCTTAACCAACGAAGCGTTGGACCTGGCTAACGTGATTGCTGCGTTCCGTTTGGAAGGGGCGGGCGAAGAGAGTAGTGAAACGGCTCGTCAGCGTTTGTCTCGGGACAGTTCACTGATGCCGAGCCTGTCACACCAGGAATCCTAACAAAAAAATCTTTCACAAAAGACCCTTTCACCGCCAAAAAAGCCGCGTTCGGCACTGAAGCGCCCTGCAGCCGCTGTTGCTGAAGAGGAGTGGGAAACCTTCTAATAACCGACGGGCGGCTTCCTCCCGCCTTTGGTTGCCCTCTACATCTAGTCTCGGCGGTGCGCTCATGCCACAATCTAAGGCCGCTGGATTCAACTGCCTGTTGCCACGTATGCGGCAGGCCATGATAAAGATGTAGAGGACACCATGCCCGAGTATCGCTCCCGTACCACCACCGCTGGCCGCAATATGGCTGGCGCCCCTTCCCTTTTGCGGGCCACCGGTATGAAAGATGACGACTTTCATAAGCCGATTATTGCGGTCGCCAACTCCTTCACCCAGTTTGTACCCGGTCATGTGCATCTAAAAGACATGGGCCAGCTGGTGGCGCGTGAGATTGAAAAAGCGGGCGGCGTAGCCAAAGAGTTCAACACCATCGCCGTGGACGATGGCATCGCCATGGGTCACGACGGCATGCTCTACTCGCTGCCGAGCCGCGATATCATTGCCGACAGCGTCGAGTACATGTGTAACGCCCACTGCGCCGATGCGCTGGTGGGCATCTCCAACTGCGACAAAATCACCCCAGGAATGCTGATGGCTGCTATGCGCCTCAATATTCCGGTGATCTTTGTATCAGGCGGCCCGATGGAAGCCGGTAAAACCAAGCTGCTCAACCACGGCCTAGACTTGGTAGATGCGATGGTCATGGCTGCCGATGACAGTGTGGATGATGAAACACTGGCGGAAGTAGAGCGCAGTGCTTGCCCCACCTGCGGTAGCTGTTCAGGTATGTTCACCGCCAACTCCATGAACTGCTTAATGGAAGCATTGGGGCTGGCGCTACCCGGTAACGGCACCGTGCTGGCAACCCACTCAGACCGTCGTCGGCTGTTTGAAAATGCCGGTCACCGTATTGTCGAACTCGCTAAACGGTTCTACGAAGGCGACGAGGCCCACCTGTTGCCCCGTGCGATTGGCAACAAGTCGGCGTTTAAAAACGCCATGACGCTCGACATTGCCATGGGCGGCTCCACCAATACCATTCTTCACCTATTAGCAGCCGCTCAGGAAGCAGAAGTTGACTTCACTATGGCGGATATCGACCGCCTTTCTCGTGAAGTGCCGCAGCTGTGTAAAGTGGCCCCCAATACCCAGAAGTACCATATCGAAGATGTACACCGCGCCGGCGGCATTATGGCCATCTTTGGGTGAGCTGGACCGGGCAGGCGTGCTGGATACCTCTGTGCCCACTGTCTATGGCGATAGCCTAAAGGCCGCGCTGGAAGAGTGGGACATCATGCGCTCGCCTAGCTCAGAAGTGGTTGAGTTCTTTAAGGCTGGCCCTGGCGGTGTACCGACTCAAACCGCTTTCTCCCAAAGCGCCCGCTGGCCAAGCCTGGATGGCGACCGCGCCACCGGCTGTATACGCGATTTGGAGCACGCGTTCTCCCGCGAAGGCGGCCTAGCCGTGCTTTACGGCAATATCGCGCTGGATGGTTGCGTGGTGAAAACCGCAGGGGTCGATGACTCCATTTTGGTATTTGAAGGCAAAGCCCACGTGGTGGAGTCTCAAGACCAAGCGGTGGCCAACGTGTTAGATGGCAAAGTGAAAGAGGGTGACGTGGTCGTCATCCGCTACGAAGGCCCCAAAGGCGGCCCTGGTATGCAGGAGATGCTTTACCCCACCTCCTACCTGAAATCGAAAGGGTTGGGTAAGGCCTGTGCACTGCTCACCGATGGTCGTTTCTCCGGCGGCACATCAGGCCTGTCGATTGGGCATGTTTCCCCGGAAGCGGCAGCAGGGGGCGCCATTGGTTTGGTAGAGCAGGGCGATACCATCCTGATCGATATCCCCAACCGCTCCATCAACGTGCAGCTTAGCGACGCCGAGCTGGCTAAACGCCGTGAAGCCATGGATGCCAAAGGCAAAGATGCATGGAAACCGGTCGAACAGCGCCCGCGCAAGGTTACCCCTGCGCTCAAAGCCTATGCGCTACTCGCCACCTCCGCCGATAAAGGCGCGGTGCGCGACCTCTCTAAGCTAGATTAATCTCTTCATCAAACAGCCCGTCTCGTACGGGCTGTTTTTTTGCCAACCTGAACCGTCACATCGACTAAGGATTGTAATGAAGGCGATCATCAACGTTGGCCTTGTTGGCTATGGGTTTGCAAGCAAGACGTTTCACGCCCCTTTGATTCAAGCGACCGAAGGGCTGGATTTAGTGGCCGTTTCCTCAAGCGATGCGGCCAAAGTGAAGGCGGACCTGCCTAACGTGGAAATAGAGAGCCAAGCGTTAGCACTATGTAAGCGCCCAGACCTTGATCTCATTGTGATTCCCACGCCGAACGATACCCACTTCCCCTTAGCCAAAGCGGCGCTCGCTGCGGGCAAGCATGTAGTGGTGGATAAGCCCTTTACCGTCACACTCTCAGAAGCAAAGCAGCTAAAAGCCCTGGCGGTGGATAAAGAACGGCTGATTTCGGTATTTCATAATCGCCGCTGGGATAGCGACTTCCTGACCATTCAAGCACTCTTAAAGGAAGGTACGCTAGGTCGCATGACCGGCTTTGAGTCGCGCTTTGATCGCTTTCGTCCTGAAGTGCGCGACCGCTGGCGGGAAAAAGCCACTCCAGGGGGCGGTATTTGGTACGACCTAGGCCCGCACCTGCTGGATCAGGCCTGCGAGCTATTCGGCACGCCCAACGCCATTTTGCTAGAGCTAGGCGTACGCCGTGACGGCGCCAAAGCCGATGACGACTTTCTCGCCTTGTTGGAATACGACGGTTTCCGAGTGAGTTTGAGTGCCGGTACGCTGGTGGCAGAACCCACGCCGCGCTACCGCATCCATGGCACTAAAGGCAGCTACATTAAGTACGGCTTAGATCCGCAGGAAGATCGCTTGAAAGCCGGGGAAACGCCGTCGTCTTCCTGGGGAGAGGACAGCCCTGGAACGCTTACCCTGCGCGAGGGAGAAGGCGAAGACGCGCCGCTGGTTCGCCACGACCACCCCACGCTGCCCGGCGACTATCTCGCCTATTACCAGGGCGTGACTGCTGCCATTCGCGAGAAAGCACCGCTGCCGGTGGATATTGATGATGCCCTGCGTTGCATGGCACTGCAGGAGGCAGGTTTGGACAGCCACCGCCAGCGCCGTTGGATAGCGCTGAAGCATCATCTTTAACGTCTGCGCTTTCTAAGCATTAAGGGTGCCGCGTGGACACCCTGTCTATTTATCTCATGCTTTACAGCAAATCCATCCCGCCACGGCGCTTCTCTTCGCGCAGCTTGTCTCGCGCAATATAGAGCGCAGCGATGGCGCGGGCTTCGTGGAAGTCTTCGCGCATGAGTAGGGCAGGCAGCTCTTCGATGGCATGGGTCTCTACAATCAGCGGTTCGGGCTCGTCACCCGGTAAGCGTTTAGGGTAGAGGTCCGTTGCCATTAGCACCTGCATGCGGTGGCGCATATAGTTGGGCGCTAGCGACAGCTCCACCAACGGCTCAATGCGGTGTGCACCGAAGCCGCACGCCTCCATCAGCTCGCGGTTGGCGGCGGTAATGATGTCTTCGCCCGGGTCGACTAACCCTTTCGGCAATGTCAGTACATAGTCCTCAAACCCCGCAGCATACTCACGAATGAGCAGCACATGTTCTGGGTCTGGCATGGCAATAATCATCACCGCGCCGCGATCAGCACCGGTTAAACACTCAAACTGTCGCTCTTCCCCATTAGAGAAGCGCAAATCCAGTGACTCAATTTGAAATAAACGGCTTTGGGCGACGCGCTGGCGGGCTAAGATTTGCGGCTTGCGCGGGTAACCAATAAGCGTATCGCCTGTTGCTGTGTCGTCGCGTGACATCATGCCTCCGTGGCTGCAAAAAACGGGTTACGCTACAATAGCACGCTTACTCTTTCAGACTGGAGCGGCAATGATTGATTGGCGCGAGATCGATACCGTCCTACTCGACATGGACGGCACGTTGCTGGACCTTCACTTCGACAGCCACTTTTGGCTTGAGCACCTGCCTCGGCGCTACGTAGAGCTGCACCAGCTTGATCAGGCCAGCCAGGAGGCCCTCAAGGCGCGTATCATGGGTGAGCAGGGCACGCTGAACTGGTACAGCCTTGCCTACTGGAGCCGCGAGCTCAACGTGGATATCGTCGCGCTCAAGCGCGAAGTGCAGCACTTGATTGGGCTACGCAGCGATGCTTTAGACTTTCTAACATGGCTCAAGCAAGCGCATCCTCGCGTGGTGCTCGCTACCAACGCCGACCGCGCCAGCCTAGCGTTAAAACTGCCGCTGACAGGGTTGGAAAACTACCTAGACGCCATCATCTCATCAGAAGACGTAGGGCGCTGCGAAAGAGGAGCAAGCCTTCTGGTTTGCACTTCAAGAACGCGAGCCATTTGATCCCGCCCGCACCCTGTTTATTGATGATAATGCCCGGGTGCTAGAGAGCGCTCGCGAGTTTGGCATCAAGCATCTGTTAGGTATTAAGCAGCCTGACAGCCAACGCCCAGAGAAAGAGCTACAGGAATTTATTGCCCTTGACCGATTTGCCCGGCTGCTACCCGCAGAGTTGCCAGGGCAACGCTCACACATCTGAGTTCATAAACCTGGCCTCACATACATTAGGAGGGCGTGAATGAGTGACAGCGTTCGTTTGGATAAGTGGTTATGGGCAGCGCGGTTTTTTAAAACCCGTGCTCTGGCCAAAAAAGCCATTGAAGGCGGCAAAGTCCATTACGACGGAGCTCGTGTAAAAACCAGTAAGAACGTTGAGCTGGGTGCGCTGATCCGTGTGCCGCAAGGCTGGGATATCTTCGAGGTGGAAGTGACCGCGCTATCCGACCAGCGTCGAGGCGCACCGGAAGCGCGTAAGCTCTATGCGGAAACCGAAGATAGCGCTAAACGTCGTGCCAAAGAGGCCGAAGCGCGCCGCTTAACCAACGAAGCCATGCAGCACCCGCTTAAACGCCCTGATAACAAACAGCGGCGCGCTATCCAGCGCTTCCAGCGCCAGCAAGGGGAGTAAGCAGCCGCTTACCCTGCTGTGCTCTCCTATTCCTTCTCCTCCTACTTCTCCTCCCATGGTCTTTTTATGTCTGATCAAATTCAACGCTTTTTGTTTGACCAAACTAACGTGCGTGGCGAGATCGTTACGCTCAGCACGGCTTACCACGAAGTGCTCCACCGCCACGCCTACCCACCCGCAGTTAACCAACTGCTGGGTGAGTTGCTAGCGGCGGTCGCCCTATTGACCGATACCGTTAAGCTGGATGGTACGCTCAGTATCGAAGTGCGCGGCCAGGGAGTGCTCGCCTTGTTAATGGCAGAGTCCAACCCCGGCGGCGAGCTGCGGGCAATTGCACGTATTGCCGAAGACGCCGCACTGCCCAGCGAACACGCTAGCTTCCGCGAGCTGGTAGGGGACGGCCAAATCGTGATTACCCTAGACCCTAAAGAGGGGCATCGCTATCAGGGCATTGTCGGGCTGGATCACGATACTCTGGGCGGCTGTCTGGAAGCCTACTTCGGCCAGTCGGAGCAGCTGCCCACGCGGCTTTGGCTAGCTGCTGACGGCGAACGGGCAGGAGGGCTACTTCTCCAGCGCTTACCGGATGCGTCGCAAAACCAGGATGTAGACGCCTGGGAGCGCAGCGTTCACCTAGCCGATACTATCAAGCAAGAAGAGCTGCTGGGCTTAGAGCAGCGAGAAGTGCTGTATCGCCTCTATCATGAAGAGACCGTGCGGGTCTTCGACCCCAAAGCGCTGCGCTTTAGATGCACCTGCTCGCGGGAGCGCATGAGTCATGCGCTCTACACACTTGGCAAGGATGAGCTTCGGGATATTTTGCGCGAACAGGGCGCGATTGACACCCAATGCCACTTTTGGCACGGGAAATATCACTACACCGCAGCGGATATTGAAATTTTGTTGGAGGACCCTGGCGCGCCACCGCCGGTGATTCACTAATTGTGTAGTCGGCGCATAGGGCCAGCTCTGTTCAGGTCTTTTGCTGCTACCCTAGAGCACACCGTGCTTTAAGCCGAAAAGCCAAACAGATGTTTGAAAAATATACTGCGCCGCAACACAAAATGTAGTGCTATTGTAGTAGTTTAACTACAAGATATTTGGTAAAAGCCCCCGTTTCCTGGGGGCTTTCTTTTTGCCATAATGCGCCAAACTTCAGCGCACCTAGCCTGCTGTAACCGCTATAACAGGGGCTAGGATGATTTCTCAAGGCGTCGGCGACGCCCGGAAAATTAGAGACCCAGGAATCGACATGACCACGACTCAAGCCGCTCCCCAAGCCCACGTTAATCTCAGCAGCGCCGAACTGATCGAGCGCGCCGTGGCCCGTGGTGAAGGCCGCCTGTCAGCAAACGGTGCCCTGGTGGTAAACACTGGCCTGCGCACTGGGCGTTCACCGAAAGATCGTTATATTGTCGATGAGCCTTCCACCCGTGACAGCATTGATTGGGGCAGCGTTAACCGCCCCTTCGACGCTGAAAAATTCTCAGCTCTTTGGGCGCGGGTTGAAGATCACCTGGGTAACGGCGAGCACTTCATTTCTGAGCTGCACGTGGGCAGCGACGCCACTCACTACCTACCGGTACGCGTGACTACTGAAACCGCTTGGCAGAACCTGTTTGGTCGCACCATGTTTGTTCGCCCTTTGGCCTACAACCAAGCGGCGAAAGAGGAGTGGACCATTCTTAACGCCGCAGGCTTTGAGTGTGACCCGAACCGCGACGGCACCAATTCCGATGGTTGTGTAATCATCAATTCGCCGAGCGTAAAGTGCTGATCGCTGGCATGCGCTACGCAGGCGAAATGAAGAAAGCCATGTTCTCTGTGCAGAACTTCCTGCTGCCCGCTTCCGACGTGCTGCCGATGCACTGCTCGGCCAACGTGGGTGAAGACGGCGAAACTTGCCTCTTCTTCGGCCTCTCTGGCACCGGTAAAACCACGCTTTCCGCTGACCAAGCACGCTACTTAATCGGTGATGACGAACACGCCTGGGGTGACGGCATTGTCTTCAACATGGAAGGCGGCTGCTACGCCAAATGCATCGACCTTTCTGAGAAGAACGAGCCGGTCATCTGGAACGCGATCAAGTTTGGCACCGTGCTGGAAAACGTCGTACTCGACGACCGCCGCGAGCCGGATTACGCCGACGACAGCCTGACTCAGAACTCCCGCGCCGCCTACCCGCTCGAGCACGTCGAAAAGCGCGTCGCAGAAAACCTAGCAGGCGAGCCTAATGCCATCGTCTTCCTGACCTGCGATATGTCCGGTGTGCTGCCGCCGGTCTCCGTGCTGTCTAAAGAAGCTGCGGCTTACCACTTCCTGTCAGGCTACACGGCGAAAGTCGGCTCCACCGAAATGGGTTCTTCCGAAGGCTTGGCGGCGACGTTCTCTACGTGTTTCGGCGCTCCATTCTTCCCGCGTCCGGCGCGTGAATACGCCGACCTTCTGATCAAGCGCGTTGAGAAGAAAGACGCCCAGGTTTACTTGGTCAACACTGGCTGGACCGGCGGTGCGTACGGTGAAGGCGGTTCGCGCTTCTCCATTCCGACCACTCGCGCCATTATCAGCGCGATTCAGTCTGGCATTCTGCGCGATGTAGAAACCAAGCACATTGAAGGCCTAAACCTGGAGGTGCCGGTAGCCGTACCGGGTGTTGATTCCAGCCTGCTCGACCCTCGCGAGACCTGGGCAGACCGCGACGCTTATGACCGCCACCTGCAAGAGTTGGCCACCAAGTTCGTTGATAATTTCAAGAAGTTTGAAGGCGTTAACGAAGCCATCATCAAAGCAGGCCCGCAGTTGACATAATTTTTACACCCAAGTGTAAGTTGTCGAACGTACGGACAACTAAGTAGTCAGAAAGGGACAGCGCCACGGCACTGTCCCTTTTTCATATCTGCTTGTTTCTCTTTACTATCCAACCGTTGTCGATGGGAGTTACGCCAATGAAACGTCGTCACTTTTTAGGCTTAGCAGGGTTAACCGGCTTAGCGGGTGTTTTGCCGGGTGTCTCGTTTGGCTTTCCGCGCCTTGATCTTGAGGCTGCCCCAGATTTAGAAAAACTGGAGCTGAGCGAAGATGAATGGCGCGAGCGCCTTTCTGATGATGCCTTTAATGTGCTGCGCGAAGAGGGTACAGAGGCAGCATTCTCAAGCCCGTTGGATAAGCAGTACGATGAAGGCGCATACCACTGTGCAGGCTGCGATTTGCTGCTGTTCACCAGCGCCATGAAGTACGATTCTGGCACTGGCTGGCCGAGCTTCTTCGAACATGTAGAGGGTCACTTACTGACCAAACTGGATTTCAAGCTGGTTTGGCCCCGCACCGAATACCACTGCGCCCGCTGTGGCGGCCACCAGGGCCACGTATTTGAAGATGGCCCAGAACCTACCGGCCTGCGTTGGTGCAATAACGGCGTTGCGCTGCGCTTTGTGCCCGCCTAACGGTGGGGCGAAGGGCAATCCATGCCAGTCTAGGTGGTTTGTGGTACCTTGTCGGCACCTCGAATGCTGCATGAGTTAGTTGCACGTTATGGATGTCAAACAACGCATTACTGCACGCTTGGCCGAAGAGCTAAGCGTCCGGCCTGAACAGGTCGCCGCAACGGTAGAGCTTCTGGATGGTGGCGCTACCGTTCCTTTTATTGCCCGTTACCGTAAAGAAGTCACTGGCGCGCTGGATGATACGCAGCTTCGCCAGTTGGACGAACGCCTGCGCTACCTGCGCGAGCTTGAAGAGCGTCGTGAAGCGGTACTGGCCGCCATCGATGAGCAGGGCAAGCTGGACCCCGCACTCAAAGCGACCATTCAAGCCGCAGACACCAAGCAGCGTTTGGAAGATTTATACCTCCCCTTTAAGAAAAAGCGCCGTACCAAAGCCCAAATTGCCCGTGAAGCCGGGTTAGAGCCGCTGGCGGATGCGCTGTTAGCGAACCCAATGCTTGACCCCGAAAGTGAAGCCGCCCAATACCTGCGCGAAGCCGAAGGGGATATCCCCGCCATTGAAGATGCCAAGGCGGCGCTGGATGGCGCCAAGCAGATTCTGATGGAGCGCTTTGCAGAAGACCCCGAGCTGATCGGTCAACTGCGGGAGCGTCTATGGCAAGAGGGCGAGCTCAGTGCGCGCGTGCTGGATGGCAAACAGCAGGAGGGCGCGAAGTTCTCCGACTACTTCGAGCACGATGAAAAGCTGGCGAAAGTGCCGTCGCACCGGGCGCTGGCCATGTTCCGTGGCCGCAATGAAGGCGTCTTGAGCCTAGCGATCCGCTTGCCGGGCGAAGACGACGCACCCATTCACCCCGCTCAAGTGGCGATGGCTAAGCAAGTGGGCATTAGCGATGAGGGGCGCGCGGCGGATCAATGGTTAAGCGAAGTAGTTCGCTGGACCTGGCGTGTGAAGCTTTACACCGCGCTGGAAACCGAGCTGCTGGGCCGCTTGCGTGAACATGCTGAGCAGACCGCCATCGACGTATTTGCCGCTAACCTGAAAGACTTGTTACTGGCAGCGCCTGCCGGGCAGAAAGTAACGCTGGCGCTAGACCCAGGCCTGCGTACTGGCTGTAAAGTAGCGGTGATCGACGCCACCGGTCAGTTTATTGACCAAGCAACGATTTACCCCCATGCGCCGCAAACCCGCGGGGATGAATCCCTCAACGTGCTGGCCAAGCTAGTAAAACAGCACGGCGGGGAGCTGATTGCTGTAGGTAACGGCACCGCCAGTCGCGAAACCGACAAGCTGGCAGGGGAGTTGATTAAAGCGCTGGCACCAGAGCACCGTGCCAGCAAAGTGATGGTCTCTGAAGCGGGCGCTTCTGTTTACTCGGCCTCAGAGTATGCCTCCCGCGAGCTGCCGGATCTGGACGTGACGATTCGCGGCGCTGTCTCTATCGCCCGCCGCTTGCAAGACCCCTTGGCCGAGCTGGTGAAGATCGAACCGAAATCCATCGGCGTGGGCCAGTACCAGCACGATGTTTCCCAAGTGCAGCTCTCTCGCAGCCTGGAAGCCGTGATCGAGGATTGTGTTAACGCCGTGGGCGTGGACCTCAACACCGCGTCCAGCGCGCTGCTTTCTCGGGTGGCAGGCCTAAGCGCCGCTATTGCCGAAAATATCGTCGCTCAGCGCAACCTGCAGGGGGCATTCAAGAGCCGTAAAGAGCTGCTTAAAGTGAGCCGCCTTGGCCCGAAAACCTTCGAGCAGTGCGCAGGCTTTTTGCGTATTAGCAATGCCGAAAATCCGCTGGATGCCAGCGCCGTTCACCCAGAGGCGTATACGCTGGTGGAGCGCATCGCCAAGCAGAATAGCCGTGATGTGAAAGGCCTGATTGGCGACAGCGCCACCCTGAAGGCGCTCAAGCCCGCCGATTTCGCCGACGAGCGTTTTGGTGTGCCGACGGTCAGCGACATCCTCAAAGAGCTGGATAAGCCCGGACGCGACCCGCGCCCAGAATTTAAGGCCGCTGAATTCCGCGAGGGCGTCGAAACACTCAAAGACCTCAAGCTCGGCATGGTGTTGGAAGGCACCGTTACCAACGTGACCCATTTCGGGGCATTTGTGGATATCGGCGTTCACCAAGATGGTTTGGTGCATATCTCGGCGCTTTCCGACCGCTTTATCGATGACCCACGTAGCGTCGTGAAGGCGGGTGATATTGTCACGGTGAAAGTGATGAGCGTGGATATTCCGCGTAAACGGGTAGGGCTATCCATGCGTTTGGATGACGAGCCGGAACAGCCCGAAGCACCAGGCAGCACTGCCTCGGCAGCGCCGCGCAAACCCGCTCGCAGCCAGCGCCAAGGCGGGCAGCGCCAGGGCAATCAGCAGAGCGAACCCCCTGCTGCGATGGGTGCGCTTGGGGCTGCCTTAATGAAAGCCAAGCGGGGCAAATAGTCGCGCGTCTTGAATATTTAACCATTGCCGCCATATCCTGCTGTCTAATTCTCGATTAGAAAGCAGGGTAATGGTTATGGCGATGCCAGCTGACTTCAACAAGGCCTGCTTAATGCAGGCCTTACTAACAAGGAGTGTTCACCTTGTCTGAACCTCTCACTGTGCCATCTTCGCTCACCGCCCAGGTAGAGCGGCTGCTGCCAAGCGCGCGACTTGGGCGCTTAGGGCGCTTGCGTCGCGGGTTGGAGACAGAGGGTCTGCGTGTTGATGCCAACGGCCATATTGCCCAAACGGCTCATCCGCAGGCGCTGGGGTCAAAACTGACTCATCCGCACATCACCACCGATTACTCTGAGGCGCTGCTTGAGTACATCACTCCGGTGTACTCCGAGCCCAAAGAGGCGCTGGCGTTTTTATCTGATCTGCACACCTTTACCTATCACCACTTGGAAAACGAGTGGATCTGGCCGGGCAGCATGCCCTCGCGGCTTTCAGGTAACGATAGTGTGCCCATTGCGGATTACGGCAGCTCTAACGTCGGCACCATGAAGCATGTCTACCGTAAGGGCTTAGACGTACGCTATGGCCGTATTATGCAGGCCATCGCGGGCGTGCATTACAACGTGTCGCTGCCGGACGATATGTGGCACGCGCTGCGGGAAATGGAAAAAGCCACCAACATCCCGTTTAACGATTACCGCTCGACCCGCTACTTCGGGATGATGCGCCACTTCCGCCGCCATAGTTGGTTGCTGCTCTACTTGTTTGGCGCGTCTCC
Organism: Vreelandella lionensis; assembly: GCF_002087295.1. Classification (GTDB taxonomy): domain Bacteria; phylum Pseudomonadota; class Gammaproteobacteria; order Pseudomonadales; family Halomonadaceae; genus Vreelandella; species Vreelandella lionensis. Next base: position 13,882 of record NZ_MWVI01000002.1, read on the forward strand.
TGCGATAGACAAAAGCTTCCTGCCGAATGGCCAAGTGCCGGATAAGCTGCAGCCGCTCAGCGACGATACCTATTACGCGCCTTATGCCACTACACTGCGTATGTCGGATCTTGGCTATCAGAACAAAGTGCAGTCGCAGCTTAAAATTTGCTTCAATTCGCTGTCGAACTACGTCAACCAGCAGCGCCATGCCATTTCCACCCCCTGGCCGGACTACGAAGCGCTGGGCGTGAGAAACGGCGACGAGTGGCAGCAGCTTAACGCCAATATCCTGCAGATCGAAAACGAGTACTACAGCGATATTCGGCCCAAGCGCGTAGCCAAGCACAACGAAACGCCAAGCCAGGCGTTGGAGGCCCGGGGCGTCGAATACATCGAAGTGCGCTGCCTGGATCTCAATCCGTTCGATCCGTTGGGCGTCACGGAATCCCAGATGCGCTTTGTCGATACCTTCCTGATGTGGTGCCTACTCAGCGACAGCCCCTGGATTTCCGATGAAGAGTGTGACCGCCTAGACGATAACCGGCGGCTGGTCGTAGAGCGCGGCCGCGACCCGGAACTGCGCCTAACTCGCAATGGGGAATCGGTCACGCTGCCTGCTTGGGGCGAGCAAATTTTTGCTGAAATGGCTGAGGTGGCACGCTTGCTGGATGCTGTCGAGGAGGGGGAGCCCCATGCAGCAGCGCTTGAAGCCCTTGCACCACGCTTGAAAGATCCTTCGTTGACCCCCTCGGCGCAAATGCTGGCGCGCTTGCAAGAGGGCAATGGATCACTAAGCGACCCGCTACTGAGCATGGCGCAGGCCCAAGCCGATAAGCTGAAAGCCACGCCGATGCTGCGTTCCCGCGAAGCGCTACTCGCTCAACTGATCGACACCTCTCACCAGCAGCAGCGGGATATTGAGGAGGCCGACCAAGAGAGCTTTAGCGAGTTCCTAGAGAGTTATTTCACCAAAGCGCGAGAGTCTCGGGTGCTTTCTGCACTGCCACCCGAGGATGCGCAATGACATTATCAGCCATTCGTCCGACGGCACTCGCCGGTGTCGCGTTTTGCGTACTGATGATGGCCGTAGCGCTGAGCCTTGAGCACATTGTGGGCTTAGAGCCCTGCCCGCTATGTATTTTTCAGCGAGTAGCGGTTATCGCCGCCGGGCTAGTGCTAGCTGTGGCAGCCATTCACAACCCTAAAGGGGGCGTGGGTAGAGGCCTTTATGGCCTGTTAGGGTTAGCTGCCGTGGGCGCCGGTGCCTTTATCGCCGGGGGTCATGTATGGCTGCAGGGCTTACCAGCAGATGAGGTGCCTAGCTGTGGCCCAGGGCTGGATTACATGATGGATATCCTGCCTATGCAGGAAGTCGTCGCCATGGTGCTTACCGGCTCTGGGGAGTGCGCTGAGATCGACTTCATGTTGTTGGGGCTGTCACTGCCTGCCTGGACGCTGATCGGTTTTTTGGTGCTGGCCCTGGCGCCGCTGCGTATGCTGTGGCTAGCCATCAAGCGCTAGCCTAGTCGTTAGGCAGCCGATCTATCGACGGCTGTCTAACGCAAGCGTTGACTATCGAAGACGTACTCTCCGGTAGCAAGGAAATCATTCCCGCCAGGATTGACAGAGGCAGAAGGAAAAGCGAGTCTAGCCCTGTTCAAGGCGGCTATCTGCAAGGAGAAAGCCCCATGCTCGAAGATTGCAAAAATGCCCTGGAGCGCTGGGGAGGCGTACACAGTTTGATTGATCGCTGGCTTGATCAGCGTCGCGCGCTACTGGTCAGCTTCATTGAGCTCAAGGAAGCCTGCGATGCGGAACTCGAAGCCGTCAGCAAGGCGCGCATTGATACCTTCAGCGAGCTGCTGATGGACTATATCAGTGCTGGGCACTTTGAGATTTACCCGCAGCTTGCGGAAGAAGCGAAAGCCTTTAATGACGAAAGCGCGCTTCACATTGCCGCACAACTGCTAGAGCGCCTGGAAATGTCTACCGCCATGGTGCTGGAGTTCGACGAAGACTTCGCCACCCCGGTACGCTGCCAGCAAAACCTGGCTCGGCTGCCCGCCTGGATCGACCGGCTCGCCAAAGGGCTCACCGAACGCTTCGCCCTGGAGGAGCAGCTCATCGCACGCCTCCATGCAGCCCACAGCCCCCAGCAGATCAAATCTCCCGCTTAAGCCTCTGTCCTCGTAAGCCCCTTCACCCTGTGGGAGGGGCTTGTTGTGGGAGGGAGCTTTAGCTCGCGACGATTCAGGCACCAGTGCCTGCCCAGAGAGTCGCCCAATGAATTGGCCTCCCACAGGCTGGCTTGTAGCTATTTTTCAACCGAGATCTTTCTCCCGCCGTAAGCGGCCGCCAATCACCAGCATGCAGGGGGTGAGCAGCAGGGTGAGGAAGGTGGCGAACGTCAACCCACCGGCAATCGCGCTGGACATTTGTGTCCACCACTGGGCAGACGGGGCGTTGAAACCTAATGCCGGGGCAAACAAATTGACGTTGACGCCCAACACCATCGGCATCAACCCCAGTACGGTCGTAATCGCGGTGAGTAGCACCGGGCGCAGGCGTAAACAGCCTGCTTCCAAGGCCGCTTGAGCGGGGGGCATGCCCTCGGCGCGCAGCTCGTTATAGGTATCGATCAAGACGATATTGTTGTTCACCACGATCCCTGCCAGCGCGATCACCCCCATGCCTACCATCACAATGCCGAACGCTTGGCCGGTGATGAGTAGTCCCATCAATACCCCTGCCGTTGAGAACACAATCGCCGACAGTACCAGCGCGGCTTGGTAGTAGCTATTGAACTGCGTCACCAGAATCAGTGCCATCAAGCCAATCGCAACCAAGAAAGCGCTGACCAGAAACTGCATCGACTCCTGCTGATCCTCTTGCTCACCGGCGACGTTAACCATCAAACCGTCGGGCAGTTGGCCTTGGCCAGCGTCCAATAGAGCGCGCAGCCGCTCATCGGCCAAGAATTCTGGAGCTAAGTCGGCTTCCACCGTAATAGCACGGCGGCCATCGATGCGGTTAAGCGTGCCCACTTTTGGTGCAGGAGTAATCTCCACAAAGTGCGAAATAGGCACCTGCCCGCGAGGGGTATTAATCGTCAAACGCTCAAGCTGGTTCAATGTGCGCCAGTTCTCCGGCAGTCGCACCCGAATATCCACTTCATCGTTCACCGTGGGCGGACGATAGAGGCGATCTGAAGCCCGGTGGTGAGCAGTTGAACGGCACTGCCGATGGTGGTGATATCGGTTCCCATACGGGCAGCGGCTTCGCGATCCACATGCACCTGCCACTCGACGCCCGGCAGGCTGCGGTTATCCTGAATATCGGTAAAGCCGCCAAGGTTGCGCATCATCGCCGTGATTTGATCAACCCCTGCATCGGCAATGTCCGGGTCGGTAGCACTCACCTCCAGCACAATCGGCTTGCCGCCGCCGGGGCCCATCTCCTGCTCTTGAAACTCCAGGGTAATGCCTGGGATATCCTGGGTGCGCTCAGCCATATCCGCCAGAATGGTGCGAGCAGGACGGCGCTGATACCAGTCGATAAACTGGAACTGAAGCATGCCAATTACATCACTACCCATTTGCTGGTCGGGCACAGCGTAAGAGCGGGCGTAGAGCGCTCCACTTCCCCCATACCACCCAAGCGCTGCTCCACGCGCTGCAAAATGGCATCGGTTTCCTCCGCCGAAAAATCACCGCGGGCGCGCACCAGTACCTGAGCGCTGTCCGGCTCCACGTTAGGAAAGAAATCCACGCCATGATTGAAGCGCGCATAGCCGGTGTAGAGTAGGGCAATCAGCAGTACCGCAAACAGCAGTACCCAGGCAGGATGCTGAAGCAGGCGGCTCAAGATCCGACGATACCCACGCCCAAGCGCTGTACTTTCATCTATCGGCCCGGTACCACTGGCATGAGAGGTGCGCGTGAACAGGCGGCCCAGCGTAGGCAAAAACACCAGCGCCATGGCCAGCGAGGCCAGCAAGCATAGAATCACCGTGGCGGGCAGGTACTTCATAAATTGGCCCACCACGCCCGGCCAAAACAGCAGCGGGATGAACACGGCGAGTGTCGTTGCCGTAGAGGCGATGACCGGCCAGCTCATGCGTGAGGCGGCATCGAGCCACGCTTGATGCGGCGCTTGGCCGTCGTGCAGATGCCGGTCGGCCAACTCGCTGACGACGATAGCCCCATCCACCGAGCATGCCCGCGACCAAAATCAGTGCAAACAGCACGACAATATTGAGCGTAAATCCAAACGCCCACACCAGCAGAATGCCGGTGAGGAACGCTCCTGGAATGGTCAGCCCTACCAGCAGTGCCATCCGCCAGCCCATCACGGCCACCACTACGATGAGTACCAGCACAACGGCGGTTAACACGTTATTCAGCAGCTCCGAGAGCATGTTCTGCACGGTAACCGACTCATCCAGAATAGTGGTTATCCGTAGCTGTTCGGGCAGCAGGTCTTCCGCGAGTGCCAACTGCTCTCGCACTGCTTCAATGGTCGCGATGATGTTGGCCCCAGCGCGTTTTGGAGATTTCCAGCACCACGGCGGGCTGGCCATCAATACGGGCAAATCCTTCGGCCTCTTTGTAGGTGGGGTGAATCCAGGCCACATCGCCAAAGGTGACCACTTGATCTCCTTCTACTTTCACCGGCATGTTCATCACGTCGTTTAACGACTCAATAATGCCGGGAACCTTTAACGCTAAACGCCCCGCGCCCGTATCCAGACTGCCTGCGGCGACCAAGCGGTTATTGCGTGATATCTGATTGAACAGGGTGTCGAAATCAACGCCGTAGCTCTCCAGCACCAGCGGGTCGACGACGATCTCCAACAGGTCCTCCCGTTCGCCAGCAATCTCTACCTCGAGCACATCGGCGATGCCTTCGATTTCCTCTTTCAAGCGCCGGGCAATCGTCATCCGCTCCCGGGTATCCAGATCGCCGGAGAGGCCGATACTCAGAACGGGAAACTCGGAGACGTTAACTTCCATCACCCGTGGCTCTTCCGCTTCATCGGGCAGGCTGCTGCGGGCAATATCGACGCGCTCGCGCACATCGGCCAGGGCGGTGTCTGGGTCAAAACCAGGGTCGAACTCAAGCGTTACCGAGGCGTGGCCTTCACTGGACTGAGCGGTGAATTTACGCAGCCCCTCGATGCCACGCAGCTCCTGCTCCATGGGGCGGACCAGTAGGCGCTCGCCATCTTCGGGGCTGACGCCCTCCAGCGCGAGAGATACGTAGATAATCGGGATCGTCACGTCGGGGTTGGCTTCTTTGGGAATCGCCTGCCAGGCGGCCGTGCCCGCCAGTAGCAGCCCTACCAGTAGCAGCAGTGTGGTACGGGTATGGGTGAGGGCGGCATTAATTAACTGGCGCATGTCCACCTTCCTGGGCAGGCACGGGGGTTACTGCTTCGCCGGGGCGGACCAAGCCCAGCCCCTAACGTAATGAGGGTGACCGGGTCGGGCAGGCCGCTGACATAGGCGCGCTGGGTATCGGCGCTAACTAGCTCGACGGCGGTTTGCACGACACGATCCTCGTCATCCAAGTGCTTGATGGCTAACTGGCCGCGCTCGTCAAGGCTGAATAACGCAGGCGAAAGGGTGTGCACTTGGCGGGGTGGCAATGTGATCGTGAACTCTGCACTGCCTCCCGCTAAGCGCAGGCGCTCGGGGTTGTCGAGTGCTACTTCGATATAGAACGTACGGGTCGCTTCTTCTGCACGGCTGCTGATATAGCTCACTTCGCCAGCGAGCGATCCACCGTTAAGTAGACGGGCCGTCACGGGTAACCCCACGCTTAAAGCACCTATCTGCTGCTGTGACACCCAGGCGGTACCGGTTAGGCGGCGATCATCAATCAAGCGTGCCCACTCTTCGCCTGGCTGGAGTAGGTCGCCAAGCTCTACCTGTGTTCGGTCGAGGGTGCCGTCAAATGGGGCAGTGGGCCGGGTGTCTTGCAGCTGTTTCTCTAGCTGCGCCACCTGCGCCGCGCTGGCGCTGAGCGCGCTTTGCAGGCGCAGCAGCTCCGGCTGGGAAATTAGCTCACGACGGCGCAGGCTCTGGGCACCGGCGTACTCGGCTTCGGCCAGCGCTAGTTCATCTCTGGCCTGCCGCAAGCGTTCGGGCAGGGCATCGTTATCCAGCACTAGTAGCGTTTCGCCCTGGCGCACGCTCTCTCCTTGCTTGACCGGCTTCTCTGCGACGTAACCCGCGACGTTGGCACGCAGCACTGTCTCACGCTCAGCGGTGAGCTGGCCCTGTAGCACCTGCTGGGGAATATACGGCGTGCTCTGCTGAGTGCTTACCTCGACGCGGGGGAGGGCCTCGGCTTGCTCTGCTGTGCTTTCAGGAGGTGAAGATTGAAACTGCTGAAAATCGCCAACGGCCAGCCATACCACTAACGCCAGCACCAGCAGGCTAGCCAGCGCGTAAGAGGGGGGAATTCGTCGCATGGAAAGTCACTGTTCCAAGGGAATGACAAAATAGATAGCGCGGTAAAGGATGGTACCGCAGCCCGTCACACCATAGCGTAACTGGCCGTTTTCAGCGAGTATCAAGCCCGCGTGCAAATGGGTAGTCGTCTCATGTCTGATTGAGTTTTTGAGCGTCTGGGCATACCATCATGGCGCTATTCTTTACCAGGCGAACCTCCATTAGGCGAACCATCAAGGAGCAATGATGAAAGATCCAGTACGTATTGCGATTACCGGCGGTGCCGGCCAGATCAGCTACTCTCTTATTTTCCGTATTGCCGCTGGCGACATGCTAGGGCCGGATCAGCCTGTCATTCTCCAGCTTCTCGAAATTCCTCAAGCGATGGACGCGCTGAACGGCGTCGTGATGGAAGTTAACGACTGTGCGTTCCCGCTGGTGCAAGACATCGTTGCCACCGACGACCCGAACGTTGCCTTTAAAGATGCTGACTTCGCTCTGCTGGTAGGTGCACGTCCGCGTGGCCCGGGTATGGAGCGTAAAGATCTGCTGGAAGCCAACGCCGCGATCTTCTCTGTACAGGGTAAAGCACTGAACGACCATGCTAGCCGTGATGTGAAAGTGCTGGTCGTCGGCAACCCGGCCAACACCAACGCGCTGATTGCTTCCTGCAACGCGCCGGATCTGGACGCTGGTCAGTTCACTGCCATGACGCGTCTGGACCATAACCGCGCGCTGACACAGCTGGCTCAGAAAACCGGCAAGCACGTCACCGACGTTGAAAACATGATCATCTGGGGCAACCATAGTGCCACCCAGTACCCGGATCTGGCCCAGTGCAAAGTAGACGGCAAAGCCGCTTTCGATCTGGTTGAGCGTGACTGGTACGAAAACGACTTCATCCCGACTGTGCAGCAGCGCGGTGCCGCGATCATCAAAGCGCGCGGTGCTTCCTCTGCCGCTTCTGCTGCGTCATCTGCCATCGACCACATGCGCGATTGGGCGCTGGGTTGCGACGGCATCGTCAGCATGGCGATTCCTTCCGACGGCAGCTACGGCATCGCCGAAGGCATCATCTACTCCTACCCGGTTCGTTGTCAGGGTGGCAAATACGAAATCGTACAAGGTTTCGAGCTGGATGCATTCAGCAAAGAGAAGATGCAAGCCACCGAGAAAGAACTGCGCGAAGAGCGCGCTGCCGTTGAGCACCTGCTCGGCTAAACGCGCCTGCTAAGCGCTTTTTATAAGCGCTTAGTCACGCAAAACCCCGCAAGATTTCTTGCGGGGTTTTTGTTTGCCTCATTAATCAATTAATCCCGCAGGCTCATAATCCGCCAGTTCCGTTCTTCTGCCACTTTACGCAGGGTGTCGTCTGGGTCGACGGCAACCGGGTGATCACCGTTCTCAAGTAGCGGTAGATCGTTGTGAGAATCGCTATAGAACCATGCGCCGTCCATGGTGATATCTTGGGCTTCTAGCCACGCTTGTAGGCGGATGACTTTACCCTCGCGGTAACTGGGCACGCCGTCAACACGGCCAGTATAGCGGCCATCGACCATTTCCGGCTCTACAGCGATTAAATCATCAACACCTAAGCGCTCGGCAATGGGGCCGGTAATAAAACGGTTGGTGGCAGGGATAATCAGCAGCGTATCGCCTTTGGTGCGGTGGCGGGCCAGCAGCTCCTCGGCTTTGGGCAGAATATGCGGCTCGATTTTGCTGGCCATGAATTGCTGGTGCCACGCCGCCAGCTGCTCCGGCGTGTTTTCAGCCAGCGGTTCAGCGCCATTTCCAAAAATGCCGCCATATCCAGAGTGCCCGCGTTGCAATCGGCGAGAAAGCGCTCGTTGGCCTCGCGGGAGGCCACCGGGTCCACTGCGCCTTGCTCCACCAGAAACTCACCCCAGGCATGGTCGCTGTCGATGGATAGCAGCGTATTGTCCAAATCGAAAATGGCCAGACTCACGGCGCTCCCCTTATGGTTAATGTTGGACGTTGGTCGTCGGATACAAAGCGCCGGATTATCGCAGAGTCACCTAGGTTTCACCACTTAGCGTGATATTGTATTGATACGCTTGTCTCCCTTGTGGAAAAATGGGCATAACTGAAAATTTATGAAGGTGATGTCCGTGATCGACGCTGACGGCTTTCGCCCTAATGTTGGCATTATCATTGCCAATATCCAGGGGCAGCTGCTTTGGGCGCGTCGTGTAGGACAAAATGCGTGGCAATTTCCCCAGGGAGGCATTAAGGCAAGCGAGACGCCACAACAAGCGCTTTTTCGTTAACGCCACGAAGAGATCGGCCTAACCGCCGACGATGTTGATATTGTCGCCTGCACCCGGGGCTGGCTGCGCTACCGTCTGCCACGACGCATGATTCGTACCCACTCAAGGCCAGTGTGTATTGGCCAAAAACAGAAGTGGTTTTTACTCAAAATTCGTTGCCAAGAAAACCGTATTTGTATGACGGCCACGCCCAAGCCGGAATTCGACGGTTGGCGATGGGTTAGCTACTGGTACCCGTTAGGGCAAGTGGTGCCGTTTAAACGAGAGGTCTATCGGCGTGCGCTAAGAGAGCTTTCTCCTCGCGTGCAGCGCTTGGCACAAGATAGCGAAGGATAACGCGCGCATCATTGCAGGATAAAAGCAGTGTTAGCCCAGCCGGACAATCCCTCAGCGAGGCAAATAATAGTGAATAGGAAAACGTCCATGCTTGAGGTGCTGCGACGCGTTATTCAAGAAGTGAATGGCGCACGGAACCTCGACGCCGCGCTGTCGACCATGGTTCGCCGCATACGCAAAGCCATGCAGACCGATGTGTGCTCTTTTTATCTTTACGATAAAGAACTGGAGTCGTTGGTTCTGATGGAAACCATTGGTCTGCGTACCCAAGCCGTGGGTCGTGTCGTGTTGCCGCTGGGGGAGGGCGTAGTGGGGCTGGTGGCCAAACGCAGCGAGCCGCTCAACTTGGAAGATGCCCAGTCGCACTCCCATTTCCGCTACTTTGAAGCGACCGGTGAAGAGCGTTATTCAAGCTTTCTTGGGGTGCCGATTATCCACCAGCGCCACATGTTGGGGGTGCTGGTGGTGCAGCAGGCGGAAAAGCGCCGCTACGATGACGAAGATGAAGCCTTCCTGGTCACCATGGCGGCACAGCTTTCGGGCGTGCTGGCTCATGCCTTAGCCACCGGTAATCTCACTCGCCCCGCGCTACCCGGTGGCCAGGCGATGTTCAAAGGGGTCGCGGCCTCGCCCGGCATGGCCATGGGCGAAGCCGTGGTGATCACTCCTCCCGCTGACCTCAATAGCGTTCCTGATCTTATTCCCAGCGACCAGGAGTACGAAATTGCCCGGCTAAAAGAGGCCATCGGCAAAACCCGCGATGAGATTCGTGCCGCTGCAGAGCGTTTGGTCAATCGTATCTCCTCTCAAGAGCTGGCGCTGTTCGACGTCTACCAACATATGTTGGGGGAAGCGGCACTCTCCGAAGAGGTCGAAAAACGAATTCGGGAAGGGCAGCGGGCGCCGGCGGCGCTCGCCGATGTCGTTCGCCGCCACGTTCAGTACCTAGAACGTGTCGAGGATGGCTACCTGCGCGAGCGGGCAGCAGATATTCGCGACCTGGGCCGTCGCGTGTTGGCGCATCTGAAAGACGAAACGCCTTCTACGCCGGAAACTTATCCAGACAACGCCATTTTAGTTGGCGATGAAATCAGTGTGGCGATGCTGGGCGAAGTGCCGCGCGACAAGCTAAAAGGATTGGTGTCGGTACGTGGTTCTAGTACGTCTCACGTGGCGATTGTCGCCCGTGCCATGGGCATTCCCACGGTATTAGGAATGGTAGACCTGCCGCTGCCACGCCTGAACGGTGCGCCCGTGGTGCTAGATGGCCACCGGGGGCGGCTATTTGTGCGTCCTGCCGCCGAGCTGCAAACCCGCTACGCTAGCCTGATTGCCGAAGAGAAAGTGCTCAGCGAAGTGCTGGAGCATGAACAGGATCTGCCCAGTAGAACCCCCGACGGCCATGAAATGCCGCTGATGGTGAATACTGGCTTGGCGGTGGATGCCTCTGCACTGCTGAAAAGCCGCATTGGCGGGGTGGGGGTCTATCGCACCGGAGTGCCATTTATGATTACCGAGCGCTTCCCAGGTGAAAAAGAGCAGATGCGCATGTACCGCGAGCAGTTGAAAGGCTTTGCGCCGCTGCCGGTGGTGATGCGTACTCTAGATATCGGTGGCGACAAAGATTTGCCCTATTTCCCGATTGAGGAAGCCAACCCGTTCCTGGGCTGGCGGGGTATGCGCGTTACCCTGGATCATCCTGAAGTTCTGATGGTACAGCTGCGCGCCATGCTTAAAGCCTCCCACGATTTAGGCAATCTCTACGTGCTGCTCCCCATGATCACCAATGTGGAGGAGGTCGATGAGGCAATACGGCTGCTTGATCGCGCCATCTTAGAGTTGGGCGAAGAGGGTATTAAGGTTGAGCGGCCAAAAGTGGGGGTCATGATTGAAGTACCCGCGACTATTTATCAAATGGACGCGCTGGCTAAGCGTGTCGATTTTTTCTCGGTAGGCAGTAATGACCTTACCCAGTACCTGCTAGCGGTGGATCGTAACAATCCGCGGGTGTCTAGCCTGTACGATGCGCTGCATCCCGCGCTACTTGGCGCTTTACAAGAGCTGGCTCAGGATGCGAAGCGGCTGAATAAGCCTATTTCGCTGTGTGGTGAGCTGGCGGGTGACCCAGCAGGCGCGCTGCTGTTGATGGCGATGGGCTTTCCCAGCCTTTCCATGAACGCCCCCAGCTTGCCAAAAGTGCGTGCCGCGATTCGTCGGGTCACGCTGGCCGATGCGCAAACGCTGCTCAAAGAGATCATGCGGCTGGATACGCCCGCACTGGTCCATGAGCATCTTAATAAACGGCTGGATGAGTGGCAGTTGTCGCACCTGCTGCCCCCTCGTGATTAATAAGCTACTATCGTTGGCATAGCGCCGTAAGTGTCGTTTCGCCAGTAAAGCGCCCGAGCGGCCCAAAGCGCTGCTCAGTGATAGCCACATCGCCCCGGTGGCTAAGCGTCAGCCAAGTAGTAGCGCGGGTGCCGTACTGCTCGCCGACGATAAAAGCCGCCGAGAGCTGACGCTCAAGAGTAACGCCAACCCCCGTATCGGGTAGCAAGTGATCGGCGGCTTGCCCTGGGTTTTGCAGCGCCTGTCGCGTGGCGGGCCCCCACAGGTGATTATTACTACCCTGCATAGCGCAACGTGCAGCCTGTAGTTTAGGCCAAGGCGTATTCAAACTGGCATTGGAAAGCCCATGCACCCCGGGCGGCACATTAACAAGGGATATGCCATCGCTTCCCCGGTGCAGGTGCCAGCATTGGTGGGTGGTAGCGACTAATAAATTAAAGCCAGCGTAGCGCTCGGCTTGGTGGCTCGCCATGGTGTCTAGCCATGCGGCGGGGTCGTCACTGGCAAGTACCCCCGCCACCAGTTCGCCTCGGCTGGGCGCGTTAGGGGGCGTGGGTAAGGTGGTATCGCGTACGTTGGTAAGTGCCGCCACAATGCCGTATCGATTTGCTGCCAGCCATGTACCACCCGCTTCCAAGTCTCTGCCACCCAGCAGTGTTTTGTCGCTCCACGCACTCAGTGGGGCAGTAGGGCGTGCATGGAACTCATCACGATTACCCGCTAAGCGTAGAGGAGTGTGGCTATCGGGTGACCAACGAAACGTAATTAAACACATAAATGACTCATAATAGGCATTATTCGGGGCATACTTAAGTGGCGCGACATGACACACTTCCGGTGGAGACGTACACTGACTTTCGCGCCGTGATTAATGATGCGGGCTATCTCTACTAGCCTAACGCCCTGCCAACTGGGACATCGCGAATGACACAACGCTATCAGCGAGAGCACTTCTGGAATGCCATTATCTGGCCAGTTCTATGGCCATTATTACTGGTTCAGGCCGCGCTTGTCCTGCTATGTGTGTTGGTAGGAGCCGTTATCTGGCTAATGTCACCCAGTCAAGCGTCATGGGCAACCACGGTGTGGCTAATGCTTGCCCTTCTGTTGGGCAGCTGCATGAATGTAGGCGTTTTTTTAATGTTAATCAAAGCGCGGGGCAAGTATAAGGACACACTCTTCACGCAGGGGCTTAGCGAGCTTGAGCAGCGGATTGACGAGCTGCGCAGGAGGGTGGCCCTTAACTCTTTACCAGCGCTTGTTGAGCCGAAGGCCGATGAACAGCCCTGCCAGCGGCTTACCCTGGCGAACGACCAGCTAGAAGGGGTTATTCGAACGCTTGATAAAGCGGGTCATGTGGTCACACAGGCTGGTCATGCTAGGAGTGACCAAGCGTTGTTGGATGACTTGCATCACCAGCAGAAGCAACTCAAACATTTAATGGCAGGCAGAGAGCGGGCAAGAGAGGAGTCTCGGCTTAAATCAAGCTACCTAACGTTGATGCAACGAGAAGCCGATAGCCTTTTTGAGCACCTTGGCAGCATGCTAACGGAGGATGCGTCTGAGACCAGCCGCCAGAACGTTACCCACGTGCGTGAACGCCTTGCTGATATCCGCTCACTATTAGCTAATTTCGTGCAGCAGAGTGTGAATGAGACAAGCAGTGACGATTTATCAGGGGGCGGTGAGCACCGGCCTCGCGTATTGGTCGTTGACGATGGGCCGGTAAACTTAATGCTGGCGCGGCAAATGTTAGAGTCCCAGGGCCTTAAGGTGGAAGGTGTCAGTAGCGGTGAGCAAGCCCTAGAACGCCAGCAGTCCACTTTTTATGATTTAGTCTTTATGGATATTTTTATGCCCACTCTCGAGGGGCTTGAGACGACTCGCCGTTGGGGTAAGTTTGGGCAATCAAATCAAAAACAGCGCAGTTTGATGATTGCGTTGACCGCCAATGTCGATAACGCGGGCAGAGATACCTGCGAAGCCGCTGGAATGGATGACCTTCTAGCCAAACCCTATCAACCGGATACCTTGCATAGCATGATTAATAAATGGTTGCCTCACGCCCTGGAGAGGCCGAACCAATGACCTTTGCAGCCATTTTAGCCAGTTACTTGGCGCTAGGGGCAGTCGCTGGCACGATGGCCGGGCTATTTGGGGTTGGTGGCGGGATCATTATTGTTCCTGTGCTGGTGTTTGCCTTCGGGCTACAGGGCATTTCCCCTGAGATCACTATGCACCTTGCTGTTGGCACCTCGCTTGCCACTATCGTCATTACCGGCGCTTCTTCAGCCCTTGGGCATTTTCGTAAAGGTAGCGTGCATCGTGCTTGGTTTATGGCCTTGCTGCCCGGCTTAATGCTAGGCGCGATTGCTGGGGTGTTTATTGCTGATAACTTGTCGGGCACCGTGCTGGGTACGCTTTTTGGCGTCTTCGTACTTCTATTAGCTACCAAAATGGTCATCGGGCTTACGCCGAAACCCGGCACTATTGCCCCTGGAAAAGTAGCAATGACCATTGCGGGTGGCCTCGTTGGAGCGATTTCTGCGCTGTTCGGTATAGGCGGTGGTGCCATGACAGTGCCTTGGCTCTCTCGCTGCGGTGCCACTATGACACAAGCGGTGGGAACCTCTGCGGCCTGTGGCTTACCAATAGCAGTGGTAGGGGCGGTGGCCTTTATCGTGGTGGGGTGGGGGAACCCGCACTTGCCTCATTGGGCAACCGGATTTGTTATGTGGCCAGCATTTATCGGTATCGTAGCCACCAGCGTGCCGTTTGCCCGTATTGGCGTGCGTTTGGCCCATGTGCTGCCTGCCGATGTACTGCGTTTCTGTTTTGCTGCTCTGCTCGCTGTGGTGGGATTACGCTTCATACTGGCGTAATGGCGCTCTGGCACACTGTAGCGTTTCTTTTATTTGATTAGAGAAAGTGAATGATCAACTACCCAACGATAGACCCTGTCGCGATTTCCCTAGGCCCGTTGCAAGTACATTGGTATGGCCTAATGCATGTAGTTGGTTTTGTCGCTGCCTGGTGGCTGGGCTGTAAGCGCGCACCGCGTATCGGCTTAACTAAAGATGATATCGGCGATTTGCTCTTCTACTGTGCCATTGGCGTAGTCGCCGGTGGTCGCTTGGGCTACGCGCTGTTTTACGGATTAGAACAGTGGATGGCCGACCCGCTCTGGATCTTCCGCGTGTGGGATGGCGGCATGAGCTTCCATGGTGGCTTGATGGGCGTATTGCTGGCCGCCTGGCTATTTGCCCGCCGCAAGCAGTTGGCCTTCTTCACCCTCACCGACTTCATCGCCCCGCTCGTGCCGATTGGCCTGGGGGCTGGGCGCATCGGCAACTTCATCAACCACGAGCTGCCCGGCCGCGTGACCTCGCTTCCCTGGGGCATGCCCTTTCCCGGCATGGGCCCAGAGCCGCGTCACCCCTCGGCACTCTACGAAGCCGTATTGGAAGGCGCCGTGCTGTTCGTCATCCTCTGGTGGGTCTCGGCCAAACCTCGTGCGCGCGGGTTCATCTCCGGCCTGTTTCTGCTGGGCTACGGCGTCTTCCGCTTCATGGTCGAATTCGTCCGCATGCCCGACGCCCACATCGGCTACCTCGCCTTTGGCTGGTTCACCATGGGCATGCTCCTCACCCTACCCATGATTATTCTCGGACTCCTCCTGATGCTCTGGTCAAAAGGCAAGCCCATCGACGCCAAGGTATGATCTGGATGTGGCGCTCAGAGTATCCACCTAAACCTGTCTGTGGGAGGCCAATTTTATTGGGCGACTGTCCGGGCAGGCACTTGTGCCTGCATCATCGCGAGCTAAAGCTCCCTTCCACCACCCTTAACATAGACGTTGCCTTTAGGGCGGCCTAGAATACAGCCTCAAACTCGCTGTTAATCTGGAAACCTTGTGACTGCTACAACGCCTTCGCTTACCACGTCGAACGAATTGCCTGCGCTTGAACAGCCTTACCTGGACCTGATGCGCACTGTGCTCGAACAGGGCGTTGATCGCGGTGACCGTACCGGTACGGGTACGCGCTCGGTGTTTGGCCACCAGATGCGCTTCGATCTTTCCCGTGGGTTTCCGCTGCTGAGCACCAAGAAGCTGCAGCTGCGCTCCATCATCCACGAGCTGCTGTGGTTTCTGAAGGGCGATACCAACATCGGTTACCTGAAAGAGCACGGCGTGCGTATCTGGGACGAGTGGGCTGATGAAGAGGGCAACCTGGGCCCCGTATATGGCTACCAGTGGCGTAGCTGGCCGCACCCCAAGGGCGGCAGCGTGGATCAAATTGCCAATGTGCTAGAGCAAATTCGCACCAACCCGCAGTCGCGGCGGTTAATTGTCTCGGCCTGGAACCCAGGCCAAGGGGATTAAATGAAGCTGCCGCCTTGTCACTGTCTGTTTCAGTTCTAAGTCGCCAACGGGCGACTCTCCTGCCAGCTTTACCAGCGCAGTGCCGATATTTTTCTCGGCGTGCCGTTCAATATCGCCAGTTACGCGTTGCTGCTGAGCGTGGTGGCCCAGGTCACGGGCTTACAGCCGGGGGAATTCGTTCACACGCTTGGAGATGCCCACCTGTATAGCAACCATCTAGAGCAGGCGCAGGAGCAGCTAACCCGCACACCCATGCCACCGCCTAGGCTCGTGCTCAATCCAGAGGTCACGAACCTATTCGACTTCACCTTCGATGATATTCAGATCGAAAATTACGCGTCCCATCCGCATATCAAAGCAAAGGTAGCCGTATGAGTCAGCAAGCCACCGCCTATGAACCGCTGGTGCCCGTTGCGATGATCGTCGCCATGGCCAAGAATCGCGTCATTGGCGTCGATGGCAAGCTACCCTGGTACTTGCCTGAAGATTTGAAATTCTTCAAACGTATGACCCAGGCCAAGCCGCTGGTCATGGGACGTAAAACCTTCGCCTCCATTGGCAAGCCGCTGCCCAATCGTCTCAATATCGTCGTGACTCGGGATGCCCAGTTTAGTGCAGAAGGCACGCGCGTATGCCATGAGCTACCGGCTGCGTTAGCGCTTGCCGATCAGCAGGCGACAATCGAAGCGGCAGAAGAAATCATGGTCATGGGCGGCGGCGAGATTTACCGTCAAGCCTTACCGTTTGCCCAACGTCTCTACATCACGGAAGTCGATATAGAAGTGGAAGGCGATGCGTACTTCCCCGCGTTCTCGACGGAAGAGTGGCAAGAAGTTCAGCGAGTCGCCGGGCAGCCCGCAGAAGGGCAGTCAAATTATGACTTCGTCGTGTATGAGCGTGTCAACGACTGACCAAGGGCAAAGGAGGGGGTTATGGCCGCCAGCGTACTGCATCTACTAGAAACGTTAGAAACACGGCTCGAACAAAACAAGGCCGAACTCATTGCGCTGCGCGAAGAGAATCAGCAGTTGAAACAGCAGCTAGCCGCGCTATCGACTCGCGCCTCAGGGGAGCCTACGGCATCGCCCGCTGAACACGAGACCGATGTCGCGGCGGCAGAAGAAGTACCGAACGAAGCACCCGAGCACGTATCAGCGGCGGTCAGCGAGCCAGTAACGCCAGAAGCCGTCACGCAACCCTCGCCGCAAGCGTTATTGAAGCAGTGGTATCAGCGTTACCCACATGCCTTCTTCAAAAGGGCACACCAAACCCTTGAAAGTGGGGATTCACCAGGATTTGGCCGAGCGCGAGCCTTGGCCGAGTAAATTGATCCGTCGGGCGCTAGCCAACTACGTCAATTTGCCACGTTATATCAAATCCATGCGTGAAGGAGCAGAGCGTGTCGATTTAGATGGCCAGCCTGCCGGCAAGGTGGACAAAGAAGCCGCGAAACATGCCAGTGAGCGGCGACAAGAAGCGCCCACGAAAAAACGAATGGAGCGTCCGGCTCCCCCCGCGAAAAGTCGCACGAATAAAGCGCAGCCAGCCGCGAGTAACTCATCGCCAAACGATGAGAAGCTCCCCTCGAGAACGCCCGTTCCAGAAAAAAGTGAGCAGAAAAAGCCGCTTAGCATGGAAGAGAAACTAAAAGGCTTGCAGCAAAAATTCGAAGGCCGCTGAGACCCGAGTCCGTGTTGTGGGTTCCATAAAAAAACACAAATCGTAAAAAAACACTGTTTTTTTCTATTGCGTTCCCTGGAATCCCGGTATAGAGTTTGACCTGCGAGCATTGGACTATAACAAGGCTTTGTTGAGGACATGTCGCATACCACCGGGAAAAACCGGCGGATGAGAAAAAGAGCATGGCCCGCAAGCCACTTGCTGGCTTCTACGAAGGCCAGTAATAACGATCGAAACAGTAAGCTAGTTAAAGGAACCTATATCATGAAAAAGACACTTTTAGCGACTGCTGTCATTGGCGCCCTGGGTGCCTCTGCTGCCGCTCAAGCAGCGACTGTATATGACCAAGACGGCACTCGTCTGGACGTATACGGCCGTATCGCCATGGGTATCGAAGGTGGCGGCCCCGAGTACGATAGCAACGATAATTACCAAGATAACGGTGCAGAGTTTGTAGACGTTTATTCTCGTCTTGGTCTGCGCATGAGCCAGGAAGTGACGTCTGACCTGACGGCTTTCGGTCGTCTAGAATGGCGCTTTGATGGTGATGAGAACACCACCGATGGTGGTTTCAACGAACTTCGCCAGAGCTACCTGGGTCTGCAAAGCAAGCAGTACGGTACTTTCCAAGCTGGTAACTTTGACAGCTTCTACAGCCAGTTCGTATCTCTGCCGTTCGACGTTTACATCTTCGCTGATAGTGACCTAGAGTTCGCTGGTCATTCGAAGCAGTCTCGCGGCGACTCTATCGGTTACTATACACCCGACTTGAGCGGCTTCACCGCTTTCCTGCAGGCTAAGCATTATACTGCACGTGGTGCAGCTGATCCTTCTGCTGATTCTGAAGTGGCAGCTCAAGGTGGTGTTCGCTATGCACAAGGTCCAGTTACTATCGGTCTTGGTTTTGTTGATGACGTAGCGCGCATTGATGAGAATAACGCAGGCAATGGCGGTGGTAACGATGAAATGTTGTACGGCCTGATTGGTTCGTACGATGTAACTGATCAGTTCTCGCTGCGTTTGGGTTACGAAACCCGTGATGACAACGAAGTGCGGGGCGGTGGCTTCGACACCGTTGGCCTTGGTGGTACTTACACCACTGGCCCGTGGGCATTTGCTGCTGACATCTACGAAGTAGATCCGGATGGCGAAGAAAGCCGCACTTCTTGGGCACTGGGTACTTACTACAAAGTTTCCAGCAACTTCGACGTATTCGTAGAGCTGCAGCAGCCGGATCAGCAGTCCATCAACGTTACTCTTGATGGCTCTGACTCTGAAATCAATACTGATGGCGACGACATGTACTGGCTGACAGGCGCTCGTTACCACTTCTAAGCTTGGTTTAAACCACGCTTACGGGTGTAACCCCTGTAGACAAAATAGAACCGGCCCCTTTTAGGGGCCGGTTTTTTTATCAGTCAGCGCGGAAAACCGCTTACT
>NZ_MWVI01000020.1 GCF_002087295.1 Vreelandella lionensis
ACGAGCTATGGTGATTTCTGGTGTATGGAAGCAGGCTGAAGGGGTGGCGTATCCTGTTGGTTGATCACCGCCAAGATCACAACCAACAGAGGAATGATACGCCATGTCCAAGTCTAACCTGCACGCTCTTTCACAACCAGAGGTGGCCACCACCGACCCATTGCACGAGCTGATCCGTCAGGGTGCCCGTGACCTGATTGCCAAGGCGGTCGAGTTCGGAGCTTCAGGGCTTGCTGAACCAGTATGCCGATGTTTCAACACCTGATGGGCGCCAAGCTGTGGTGCGCAACGGACACCTACCCAAGCGCACAATCCAGCCAGGCGTTGGGGATGTTGACGTTCAGGTGCCCAAGGTCAGAGACCGCAGCGGCTCCGGCATTCGCTTTAACAGCCAGCTCCTGCCGCCGTACTTGAAGCGGGCTCGGAGTCTGGATGAGCTCATCCCTTGGCTCTACCTGCGAGGGGTCTCCTCTGGCGACTTTCAGGAGGCTCTGAACGCCTTGGTCGGTGAGCAGGCCAAGGGGTTGTCCGCCAATACGGTGACCCGGCTCAAGGCCCAGTTGGCTGAAGGAGCACGAGGAGTGGTGTCACCGTGACCTGGGCCAGAAGCGCTACGTTTACTGGTGGGCGGACGGTGTCTACAGCAATGTCCGCCTGGATGACCGGCTCTGCCTGCTGGTGATCATTGGGGTCACTGAGCACGGCCACAAGGAGCTGGTGGCTGTTGAAGATGGCCACCGGGAGTCTGAAGCCAGCTGGCGTGAGCTGCTCACTGGCTTGCGGGAACGTGGCCTGGATCATGCGCCCAAGCTGGCCGTAGGCGACGGGGCTCTGGGCTTCTGGAAAGCGCTGAGCAAGGTGTTTCCGGAAACCCGGCACCAGCGGTGCTGGGTGCACAAGACCGCTAACGTACTGGACAAGCTGCCCAAGTCAGTACAACCGAAAGTGAAGTCAGCCTTGCACGAGATCTATCTGGCGGAGACCCGTGACAGCGCACACAAGGCCTTTGACAGCACGTTGAAGCGGTTTCAGGACAAGTACCCGAAGGCCATGGAAAACCTTGAGAAGGACCGGAACGAGCTGTTGGCCTTCTACGATTTCCCGGCCATTCACTGGATTCACTTGCGGACCACCAATCCGATTGAATCCACCTTCGCCACCGTGCGGTTAAGAACCAAGCAGAGCCGATCCTGCGGCTCTCGCGACACCACCTTATCGATGGTGTTCAAATTACTCCAATCCGCCCAAAAACGCTGGAAGCGGATCAAGGGGTTCGACCAACTGAAGCTGGTCGTGGACAACGTCCAGTTTCGGGATGGAGAGCAGGTGGATGATCAAACTGGCAGAGACGCCGCCTGATGGTCATACACCAGATTTGACAATAACTCC
>NZ_MWVI01000021.1 GCF_002087295.1 Vreelandella lionensis
TCCGGGGGCCGGTCTCACGGATTCAGGATAAAAGCTTTGAAAATCTCGCACGTGAAATAGAAGAAGATTACGTTGAACAGTAGGTATAATAAGTCACTCAAGATGGACTAACAAACATTCGGCATTTTGCGTTCATTTGAATTTAGTGTTTACGGCGGTCAATTTAGCTTGTGGTACGTTTGTTAGCCACTTAGCTTTGCGTTATATCAGTGTCGCCTTAAAGTCCGTTTCTGGCGGAGAGCCTGTGTGAAAACACTCTGGCTGTCCTGAAGGAGAAGATTGTACGTTAAATCTGGAGCAATCTTGCCATGCAACTACCTCAGAATTTGCGAGAGAGCACCAATATTGATTGATTTTTGACCGGCGTGAGACGCTCCAAACGTTTTCACACGGCTCGGCCGTAAGAAGTCCATCTGTGCCGCAAACTGAATCGCGAGTGGTGTTATCCAACGATAAGCCGTTAGCGGGTTGCAGATGGAGGGGGCTGGTATACGGTGTGGTATATTGGTTTTTTATATTTCATGTTAAGGCCATATAATTCAATTGCTTAATGTGTTTTTTAAACTCCTGCCAGGTGAGCCAAAAACCTCTATCTTCGTGTCTGTTATATTACCGCGGCGCCCCCAGCGTCTGCACCCAATAATGAGTAAACCGCGCGTCGGCATTTTCAGCGTGGGCCATGCCCATCTCCGTGAAATCATCGTTCATTAAATTACGGCAGTGGCCAGGGCTTTTAATCCAGCTTTCAATAGCCGCTTCGGCGTTGGTATGGCCAGCGGCGATGTTTTCGCCGACGGTGCGCCAGTGGTAGCCTTGTTGGGTGGCGCGTTCGCCTACGCCGCTGCCGTCTTGGCCGGTGTGGCTGAAGTAGTCGTTAGCGGCCATGTCGTCTGCGTGGGCTTGCGCGGCGGCGGTGAGCGGGCAGCTCCAGGTGAGGGGGCTGGCGGCGTTGAAAGATTGCTCGCCGCATTGGCGGGCTTGGTTTCTGGGCCTCGTTAACGCGTGCCAGCATCTTTTGCTGCTGTTCGGTAGGGGCGCAGGCGGTGGAAGTGGCGGCCGTGTCGATTTTTGCCCAGGCAAAAGGGCTGGCTACCCAAACCATCGCTGTGAGCACGATAGAAAAAAGCGCCCGAACCAGCGGGCGCTTTGTGAGTGGCTTATCCACCGAATTTCTCGTTTTCGCCCAAGTTGGGCGTAGCGTCTTTTTTGAGATTGGCTTTGGCAATCTCGTAAAGCTGGAACGTTTTGCTCTCTTTGGCTTTCCAGTGTTCGCCCATTTCTACTTTCACTTCCAGCAGGGCGACATCGGGGTCGTCTTTGCCTTCAGGGAACCAGGCAGCCACAAAGGGGTTCCAGTATTTTTCGATCAGCTCCCGGTTGTCGATCACGTTGGCTTTGCCCGAAAGGGAATCATACGTGCCTTCTTCTTGGTCGGAAAAGCTGAGGCACACGTCGTGGTCGCTTTGGGTTTCCAGTACTTTTTCAGCGCTGCGGCGGGGAAAGAACCAGAGCGTGCCGTCGTATTCGTCCTGCACTAGGTGCATGGGCCTAGCTCGGGGCATATCGTGGTCTAACGTTACCAACATACCTACTTTGATATCCTTAATCATCTTCCAGATTTTTTGCTTATGCTCTGGGCTAGACATCGCTTCACTCTCCTTATGAATTGAGGACGGCGCTGGCCGTACAGGTATTGGTGCGCCGTCTATGGCTAGAATTTATACGGAAGTTTGCTGCTTACGCTTACGTTTGTACAAATCCTACTCACAGACTAGCTACCATTGTTGTCGTCATCAAGTAAGCGGTGAGGGCTTTGTGGCAGTGGTACTGCTGGTGGTATAAGCCGAGGTGGGTGGTTTCAACAGTCGTTGGATACTGCAAAGGTGCGGGGTGAAGCAGCGCTATCGAACATAAGAGGGAGTAAAGAAGCCATCCATGGCTTGCCGCGTGTCCTTGTTCCTTCCGCCTAACTTCTTCCTTGGCATCGTCCTTGAGATAACTTGTCGCACTTCCTGTACGCGGCATGCTTTGGCGTATTCACACCTTAGCCTATATACCGATAAAATTATGTAAGACATCTCTGACATGTTTGTAAGAGATATCTTACAAGCGCGGAATATTGCCAGCTTGAGTGGGGGTAGGCCGGGCCTGGATGCATCGTGACGTACTGATTTTGCAGCGCCCTACCAATAAAGTAGGGCGTTTACATTGAGCCTTAGAAGGGTGTTTTTTACTGCTAAACAATAGCCTTTTAGGCCATTCTAGAAGAAGTGGCGGGCGTGCTATGCCTCTCGCCCTGGTAGCTCAATAAAAAATTCGCTGCCACCGCCTGTGGCATCTCGGTAGTGCACTTCGCCACCGAGCTGATGGGAATTTCCCGGGTAATGGCTAACCCAAGCCCGGTACCAGGAAGCTTGCGTGTATCGCTGCTGTCGGCTTGAGAAAAGCGCTGGAACAGTTGGCTTTTAAACGCAGGGTCTACGCCAGGGCCATGGTCGCGCACGATGATCGTCGCTTTATCGCCGTTGAAAGTGACCGATACATCAACAGCATCGCCTTGAGGGGTGAACTTACTCGCATTCGACATTAAGTTGGTGAGGGCTTGAATCAGCCGGGGGCCATCGACCAAGACTTGAACCTTCGGCCAATGGCCAGAGGTGTGGATGGCTACTTTATGCTGCTCACCGTAGCCTGCGAGTGACTCGATGGCCTCATTTACCAGGGGAGTGAGTGCTTGCTCCTCCGGGTTCATTGGCATTTTGCCCGCTACCAGTTTTTCCATATCTAGCAAGTCGTTGATCAATAACGCCAGACGTTGCGCATTGCGCTGAGCGGTATCCAGCAGTGCTGTCACCGGGGCGGGGAGTTCTCCCACGGCACCGCCTGCCAGTAGGCCGAGAGAGCCGTTGATGGAGGCTAGCGGTGTGCGTAGTTCGTGGCTAACGGTAGCAATGAATTGGTTTTTCATTTTATCCAATCGGCGGCGCTCGGTAATGTCTTCAATCAGCGACCATATCACCCAGCGGCCGTCGGGGTCTTGGCTTAACATGCCCTGTAGGCGCACCGGGTAGCGGCTCCCATTTTTACGAATGTACTCCTTCTCAAAGGGGCCATATTTCCCATTAGTGCGTAGGCGAGCGAGTGCTTTCTCTTCTTCTGCTTGGTACTCCTTGGGTGTGAGATCCCAATTGCTGAGCTTTACAAACTCTTCGCGACTGTAGCCAGAGGGGCGTGTAAGGGCATCGTTTAAGTCGATAAACTGCCCGGTCTCTAGGTCATTTAGCGCAATACCAATGGGCGCAAATTCAAACAGGCCACGGAGGCGGCTTTCGTTGCGCTTTAGTGCTTGGCGGGCTAGTTCTTGATCATGAATATCATGCAAATAGCCGTGCCAGAGAGTGCTGCCGTCGGTGAGCTTCTCAGGCCTTGATTGTCCGGCAATCCAGCGGTAGGTGCCATCGTTAGTGCTTACCCGATAAACGGCATGCCAATCTTCCAGTGTGTTGGCTGAGTGGGCAATAGTCGCGGCGACGTGTTCCAAGTCATCAGGATGGATTAGCTTGAATAATGGGGTTGCATCACTGGCAGCCTGCTGGGATGTTAACCCGTATAAATCCTGTATTTGGGGCGAACTAAAAGGGAATATGGCTCTGCCGTCGGGAAATAGGCGGTATTGGTAGATAATGCCTGGTAGCTGTGCCATCAGCTTGGTAATTCGCTCATTGCTTAAGCTATTGGCAAGCGTATCGGATAGCCAGCGGGCCAGCAGCCTTAGGAACAAGGTTTCGCTTTCATCAAACGCGGCTGACCGAGTATGCGCTGCGGAAAAGTTCAGTGTGCCGAATACTGGGCCTTCCGCTTCAATCACAATACCGACATAAGCCCCCAGCGGAATGGCTTGATAGCAGGGGTGAGAATAAAATTCGCTTTTGGGTACATTAGCAATAAAGAGCTCTTTGCGTTCGCCGCTGAATAGCAGCTGGCACCAAGTGTGGCCGAGGGTGAAGCGTTGCCCGGCGTGTATGCCTGCGTCTACCTCTGCATCGACCCAGCGCACGGTATAAACGTCCCCTTCAATTTGGCTAAGAATGGCCAGGTCTAATCCCAGGTACTGTTTTGCTTTAAGAAGGGCGTGCTGAATCTTGGCGTCTAGCGTTTCAAAAGGGTTGAAGGCGATATCGTTAAGTAACAGGAGCGCGTCGTGGTGGCTACGGAGCTGGGTTCGGGCTTCATGCTCGCGTGTGATATCGACGATAAAGCCTTCCATGATTTTGGGGTGCTTTGTATCACCCGCTACCCAGTTGCCCCGTTCTTCTACCCAGCGCCAAGTGCCGTCTCGGTGGCAAATTCGATACTCCAAATGCCAGCTTTCATTTAAGCGCTTCGCCTTGGCTATCGCTTCATCAATGAAGGGGGCATCATCAGGGTGAATCAGGTCGGCGTAGCTAATACGTGTATTGCCAAGCAAGTCACCGGCGGGGTAGCCGCTAATGCGGTCAATTTTGCCGCTGATGTAGAGCATCGTCCACTTTTCATCGGGCAGGCAGCGGTAGGTCACTCCCGGCATATTGCTTAAGAGCGAGGCAAGCTCGTCTCGGCTAGCTTGCAGGGCCTGTTGGGCGGCCACTTCGTCGGTAATGTCGGCATGGGTGCCGTACATAAGCAGCGGTTCGCCTTCTGGCGTTCGGTCGAAGACTTGTCCTCTGTCGTGTACCCACACCCAGTGGCCTAATTTGTGGCGCATCCTGGCTTTACAGTCGTAGCTTTCCGTTTCACCGGCAAAGTGTGCTTTTAACAATGCTTCGGAAGTGGCTAGGTCATCTGGGTGGGCCAGGCTTAACCACGTCTCGATGGAGGTAGGTGATAACTCTTCCAGGGTGTAACCCACGATGCTTGCCCAGCGCTCATTAAACACGGTTTCGCCAGTTTGTACGTTCCACTGCCATGTCCCAACTCGGGTGCCCTCAATGACCAGCCGGGCACGGCGTTCGCTCTTCCTTAGCGCGGTGGCTAGCTCTGTTTGCGACTCGCGGTTGCCAATATCGGTTTGGATGAGTTCTTCCACCATCCCGGCCATATCACACAGCATGGCCATTTGCGCGTCGGTAAAGCTCCTGGGTTGGCTATCCATTAGGCATAGCGCGCCCACGCGTTGGCCCGAGGCGGTGTGCAATGGGGCCCCTGCATAAAAGCGTATATGTGGAGCCTTTTTAACAAGGGGAATAGCGGAAAAGCGCTCGTCGTTTAGGGTGTCTTCCACAATTAAGGGGACGCTGTCGAGAATAGCGACTCTGCAGAACGAGTGCTCCAGCGCTATTTCTTGTATGTCTAACCCCTGGCGGGATTTAAGCAGCAGCCGTTCATGATCGATAAGAGAAACCAATGCAAAGGGGGCATTAAAGGTTTGCTGAGCCAGCCGTGTCATGCGGTCAAAGCGCGCATCGATGCCATCGTTAAAGAGCGTAGTGCCTGCAAACACGCTCTGCCGTACGACATCATTCTCTGCAATCAGGGCCGTTTTCATTAGGTAACCATCGAATGAGCTGCGCTTGTGTATCGCCAAGCGTGGAGAGTATTTGAGCATTCTCATCACCGCCATAGCGCTAATGCTCTTCAGTGTGGCGGAAGTACGAGTCATACAGTGTTTCTTACGCGTCGAATATCAGATTCCTAATCGTCTGGCAATACGTATCGATGATTGCTGCATGAACTTAGTACTATTTTTACCGTGGCTAGCTACCGGCATTCGCTAAGTTGACTATGATGGGGAGTGATTTACCTAAGGTGCACTTGGCGCGATACCTAATCCGTTTGGGTATGGCTGGAGAAGCAAGGGGGGGCGCAGTGATGTATGGGATGTTTATGGTGTTGCTAGCGCTGGCGGGTTGTGTGAGTAACCCAGGTGACCGTCATCATGCGGCACCAAGCATGCAGACTGCCGCTGCCAATTATTGCGAAAGCTTGGGTGGGGAGAGGGTGACGCGCAAAAATAGCCTGGGCACAGGGCGCTACTGCCGCCTTCCTGATGGGCGGGTAGAAAACGAGTGGCAGCTGTATCGATCTGAGCGATTGGATAATGACTAGCGCTTAACAAAGTCGTGCCACTCGCGTGTCATCCAGCGTATAACTTAATTGTCATTAACAATGGAAGCGGTAGGGCTTATGGCCTGTTGATCATCTCCCCATGGCTCAAGGGTGGATATGCCGGGCGTTAGGCCAAAACGTAAGGGCAATCTAGCCGCTAGCAGGCCGAGAAACTATCTATGGGGATCTTCAACAGCGTTTTGCGTTACCGGTTCGGCTGGCTTGCTGCCTGTCTGATAGGGCTGGCTGCCCCGAGTAGTGGCCAGGCAAACGATCCGCCGAGCCCGATAATAGGTTGGGAGTACCGTTGGGGCGATTCTCCCTTGGACCAGCAGGGGGAGCCGGTATGGTTGAGAGAGGAGAGCGGGTGGCATGCCATTGAATCTCCCTCTAATCCGCCTGGGCGAGAAGGCCAGCACACAGTATGGCTGAGAACAGTCTTGCCAGAAGGAAGCTGGCATGACCCCGTGCTGCATATCACCAGCATTAATTTGATCGGGCAGATTTATCTAGATAACACGCTGATTTATGAGCATGGCAATGTTGATCACCCTCGGTTTATCGGGTGGCCTTGGCACTTGGTTGCGTTACCTGCTGGGTTTGCCGGTAAACAGCTATCGCTACGTATTTATTCTGACTATACCAGCATCGGTTTGTGGGGTGACGTAGAGGTCATTGATCGCGTTGACGCTTTTCAGAAAATGCTTCAAGGGTCGGTACAAGACTTGGCGATTGGTGCTTTTAGTCTGCTACTGGCAGCGTTGGCGGCTATTTTCACGCTCATTGGCCCGGAGCGCCGAGGGTTTGGGGCGATAGCGCTGTTTGCCTTTGCGTCTGGTTTGATGCTTCTTGCAGAAACGCCCGTACGCCAACTAGTTGCTGATGCTCCGTTAGCGTGGGATATGGTAAGGGCGACAAGCTACTTCACACTGCCTATTGCGATGGGTCTACTACTTAGCCATTGGTTGGAGGGTGCTCCCAAAAAATGGATAGCACGTCTTTGGCAGCTTCATCTGGCCTACATGGTTACCGCTATCGGCTTGGTCCATTTGGAGTCTATTAACCTCGCGCTGACGTTCCCCATCTTCGATGCGCTGTTGTTGATAACGCTGCCTTGCATGCTGTTATTAGCACTGTTTCACGTGCGCCGTTTACAGTTAGAGCAGCGATTGTTGGTGCTTAGCTTTTTGTTGTTTGCTCCGCTGATTCTCGCTGACATGCTGGTGGCCCATGGGTTGATAGCTCAGCGAGATATTCCGTTGAGCTATGCCATATTAGGGTTTTCGTTGGCGATCGTTGCCATCTCTTTATGGCATTACCGTCATACACAGCGGCAGTTGCCATCGGCAAACCAAACCCTGGAAGCGCAGGTTGCCGCCCGGACCGCTCAGTTAGATTGCTTGGTAGAGCAGCTAAAGGGGTTATCTATTCAGGATGCCCTGACCGGGCTGCATAATCGCCGCCACTTTGACACGCTGCTTAACCAAGAGGTGAGCCGTGCGCAGCGCACAGGGCACCCGCTTTCTCTATTGATGATTGATATTGTTCACTTCAAGAAGGTTAATGACTGCTACGGGCATGACGTAGGTGATGCGGTATTAGTTGAGGTGGCAGCTCTATTAAGGCAGCACTTTCGGGGCAGCGATACTGTTTGCCGCCTAGGCGGTGAAGAGTTTGTGGCGCTGTTGCCTGAAACGGAAACGGTAAATGCTGAAGCGAGAGCCCAGTCCCTAATGGCGGAACTGCGTGTAAAGCCTCTCACTTATCACCAGAAATCGTTAGGGTTTATTACACTCTCCTGTGGTGTCGCCACGTATCCTGACCACACAAAGGATACTCACCAGCTGCTTAACTTGGCCGACGAAGCCCTCTATAAAGCTAAAAATAGTGGTCGTGATCGCTGCATGGTGTGTGAGTGCCACCCACCCATCCATAGCGACTAACTACAGGATTACGAATCCGTTTGCCAAACGGATTGCCACTGCCAGCCATCTTTATGGATATAGGCGGCAAGCACTCGCTGCTGGTCAACATCCAGATAGTGATGAAGATCATGTGGGCTAGCCGTAATACCTGGCAGCCTGCTATACGCTTCAAGTGATGGAGTATCGGGCATGGTAGTAAATGGGGTAATAAACGCGTTGCCCAACGTGGCGATAAAGTTTTCCAGTGTTGTGATGCCCGTGGTGAGCTGCTGTTTGGTGACATTATCCATATCTGGGCAGGCAGCTCGGGCAATCACCAGGGCTTGGTAAAGCCGAGCCAGCGCTAGAGGCAGAGACTTTTGGCTACTGGGGTCGTGATAGTAGTGCAGGATGGGGTAAGCAAGATGTTGCTGGCCTAACTTACTGATCGACTGCTGTAGAGGTTGCAGTTGTTGACCTAGCCCGGTGTATCTTCCATTGCCGTGGGTTGCATGAAGAATGTGGTAAGGGCTCTCCCCAAGCGCATGGATGGATAGCGCCACATGGCGTTTTTCAGTGACATTGGAAACAATGCTCAGCATATACGTAATAGTGAGCGTGAACAGAAAAAAGCCATTCGCGGCTGCCAGGGTAGGTGCCATACGCCAAGAGTCACTTCCTGGTACATAGTCGCCGTAACCCAGTGTGGTTAGTGTGTAGCCGGTATAATACAGGCGCTCAATGAGGTTGGCTGGCACCTTGGTCGTTGCGTTCACGACGGCATCTGTGGTGCTACAAAACAGCAGCCACCAGCCGGTTAGGGCGAGTATTAGCCAGACAACGATTAACCCTACCGTTAACCAAGGCCCCACGCCGGACAGTAGCCTATGGCACTGTTTGCGTTGGTGTATTGCGAGCAGTAGCGCCCATACTTGGCTAATTAAGCGGTTGGTGACAGGGCCTGAGTGGGAGGCCGATAGCGTGGTTTTTACCGCGTCGTAGTTTGCTAGCGCGATGAGCAGTATGCCGAGCACGCCTATCCATGGGTGACCTATCATTGTGCATTCTTATGCGGGGTGGGCTGCGGGGGCATCGGTTACGCTAACCACCACTTCGTAAATTCTCCAATCGTAATGATTTAACATAGCATGCGCAGTGGCTAAATTCTCACTGAGGCGGTGTGTGTCGCGGGGGGTGATAAAAGCTTCGCCGCTAAATACATGCCCCTCTTCCCGTAGACGAACCGCAGCATTCTCTACCGGTAATCCCCCCGAAAAACCAGGGTGC
>NZ_MWVI01000022.1 GCF_002087295.1 Vreelandella lionensis
TGCGCGCCATGCCTGGCGCACCATCAAAAAAGGCCATCCGTCGATGGCCTTTCGCTTTTCAAAAACGTACCGCTATGGCGTGACGATAATTTTCACCTGCGCCTTATCGCTCAGCAGTGCCTCAAAGCCCTCCTCGACGATATCCGCCAGCGGAATGCGTTGAGTGACCATATCCTCGGCGCGGAAGTAGCCACGCTGCATCAGTGCCATCACCGCCGGATACACATGGCGATAGGCAATAATGCCTTTCATGGTGCGCTCTTTAATCACCAGGTCGTTGGGGTGAAAACTAGCCTCTCCCTCCCAAATACTCACCACCACCACTTCGCCCCCTTCGTGGGTGCTATGCAGCGCTTGATTGAGCACGGCGGGAATGCCGGTCACTTCGAAGGCCACATCCACCCCGCCGCCGCTCAAGGCGTGCAGCTTTTCCACCGCGTCTTCTTGCTGTGGGTCGACAACGGTGGCTCCCAGCGCTTCGGCTTTGGCCTTACGAGATGGCGCAACTTCCACCGCATAAATCTGTGCAGCCCCGGCGGTTTTAAGCGCTTCGATGGTCATTAAGCCAATCGGCCCAGCACCAAACACCACGGCACTATCACCCGCTTTGAGGCTGCTCTGGCGCACCGCATGCAGCGCAACCGCCGCAGGCTCGACCAGCGCCCCCTGTTCAAAGCTGAGGTCATCCGGCAGTTTGTGCACCATGTGTTCACCCATCACGGTGAACTCCGAAAATCCGCCGCCTCCGCCGGAGAGGCCGTGAAAGCCGAGCAGCGGCGTCAGGTTGTAGCGCTCCATCTGGTAAGCGCCATCCTTGTTAGGCGAAAGGATCGGCTCAATGGCCACACGGTCGCCTACCTTCACCCGCGTCACTTTCTCGCCGACCTCCACCACTTCGCCCGCAAACTCATGGCCCATAATGATCGGTGCCTGTTCGCCGCTAATGGGGTGCGGTTTGCCTACCGGAATAAAAATCGGCCCGGCGGCATATTCGTGTAAATCGCTGCCGCAAATACCGCAGGCGGCGACTTTCACTTTCACCGCATGAGGGTCGTTGATGGTGGGCACCGGCACGTGCTCAACGCGCAGATCTTTAGCGGCATACCATACCGCGGCCTGCATCTGTTGCTGATTCGTTGACTGACTCATGGGTTTCCCTTCCTGTGTTTATGCCACGTGGTGAACCGGCTGCAGGCCATAGACAGGCGTTTCTAGCCCTTCCATACGAGCCTTTAACTGCAGCGCCAAATAGTGGGAGTAGTGCCGAGACTGGTGCAGGTTGCCACCATGGAACCACAGCGCTTCCTGCTGGGTAGGCTTCCACATATTGCGCAGCTCGCCCTCCCAAGGGCCGGGGTCTTTGGTGGTATCGGAGCCTAAGCCCCAGCACTTGCCTACCTTATCGGCCACTTCCTGGGAGATAAGCCGCGCCGCCCAGCCGTTCATCGAGCCATAGCCGGTGGCATACACAATGAGGTCTGCCGGTAGCTCGCTACCATCGGTCAAGGTAATGGAGTGGGGATTAATACGCTCAATACCGACACCGCTGCGCAGCTTGATATCGCCATTGGCGACCAGATCGCAGGCCCCCACCTCGATGTAGTAACCCGAGCCACGGCGCAGGTACTTCAAAAACAGGCCAGACTCATCGTCACCGAAATCGAGCATAAATCCCGCGTCTTCCAGCCGTTGGTAAAACTCAGCATCGCGCTGCTTAATCGCCTCAAACGCCGGACGTTGGAAGTCAGGCAGCACTTTGTAAGGAATGGAAGCAAAGATCAGATCGGCCTTTTCATGGGTAAGCCCGCCTGCCACCGCCTCTTCGGAGTAGAGCGGCCCCAGCACTTCTTCCATCAATGAATCCGATTTAACGATATGGGTCGAGGAGCGCTGGAGCATGGTGACATCGGCATCGTGCTCCCAGAGCGCGGCGGCAATATCGTGGGCCGAATTATTCGAACCAATAATCACGCACTTTTTGCCCGCGTAAGCATCCGGCCCTGGGTGCTGGCTGGAGTGCTGCTGCTCGCCCTCGAAGCTCTCCGCGCCTGCAAACTTGGGCACGTTGGGCATACCGGACATCCCGGTAGCCATCACCAGCTGCTTCGGGCGCAGCGTGATCTCTTCGCCGTTGCGCTTCACGTTTACGATCCACTCGCCTGCGGCTTCATCGAAGCGTGCATTGTCGCAGGTCGTGGAACTCCAATAATTGAGCTCCATCACCTTTGTGTACATTTCCAGCCAGTCGCCCACTTTGTCTTTCGGGGCAAACACCGGCCAGTTCTCCGGGAAGGGAATATAAGGCAGGTGGTCGTACCATACCGGGTCGTGCAGGCAGAGGGATTTATAGCGCTTGCGCCAGGAGTCCCCCGCACGCTCGTTGCGCTCAATGATGATGGTGGGCACGCCCATTTGCTTTAGCCGCGCCCCCAGGCCAATACCGCCTTGGCCACCGCCTATCACCACACAGTAAGGCTGCTTTGTGTAACCAAGCTCGGCTTCCTCGCGTTCGCGGGCTTCCAGCCAAGTTTCACGCTGTTTATTGGCCCCATGCTCGGCCCCTTTGGGGCGGTGTTGGTTGCGGGGTTCAGGAAAATCATCCAGCGCCTGCATGGTGGTCAGCAGCGTCCAGCACTTGCCGTTTTTCAAACGTAGGTAGCCTTTTCCGCTGGCAATGGCCGTTTTGAAAGTGAACCACGCCTCGACGGTATCGCCGTTTTTGCTGGCCTCCCCGTCAAGCTGCCACTGGGTGGGCTGGGTATTGGCCAGCGTGGCATCGAGCATGGCCTGGATATCCTCCTTGCCTTCGCAGGTTTTTAGATTCCAGGTAAACGCTAGAAAATCGCGCCAGTAGCATTCGTCGTTGAATAGCGTCAGCACGCGCTGAATATCGCGGGCCTGCAGCGCTTCATCAAAATCATGAAGCCATGCGTTGACGGTGCTGGTAGCGCTGGATGGGGTACTTATCTCTGTGTGAGTCATCGCGGGTACTCCAAGGTCGTTGTTATTGTTGAACTGTCGATAAGACACTCAACCCTAAGCACCCGCCGTGCCAAATGCGCCAAATAGGAAATAAGTTATTGAAAAATAAAATTAATTTAGCATCCACACACCGCTATAAAACAGCGCAAGCCGCGTACACCTGTCGCGCCCTGTGTACGGCTAACGTTACAGGTGTAACGCACGACTAACGGCGTAATACACCCTCGTTGACACCCACTACAAAGCGCATAGGCTGGAAGTACAACAATAATCGTGTGTGGATTCGCCATGCCAACACCATCACTACCACCGACACGCTTGGCCTCCGTGCAGCGCCAGCATATCGAGCACATCTTCCAGCTCGGTGAAGGGCTGGATGCGCCGCAGCTTCCGGCGCAGGCCACCATCCGCCGCTCCTGGCTGCGCTGCCTCAATGAGTACCAACTCGACCCCACGCAGCCACGCCCTGCCCGGGTGGTTCCTCAGCAAACCTTGATCGAGCACCGGGAATCCGTCGATGAGCTGCTGCACGTTGCCCGCGCCGGGGTCGATCAGCTCTATGAACAAATCGCCCAGCTCGGCTACGTGCTGCTACTCACCGACCATCGCGGCATTACCGTCGAGTTTCGCGGCAACCACAAACAAGACCAGCAGCTACGCAAAGCGGGCCTCTATTTAGGTGCCGACTGGGACGAGCGCTTCGCGGGCACTTGTGCCGTAGGCACCTGCCTACACGATCGCCAAGCGATCATTTGCCACCGCCAGGAGCACTTCGACGCCACGCATATCTCGCTCACCTGCACCGCCGCCCCCATCGCCGACCCGCAGGGCAACGTGATGGCCGTGCTGGATATCTCTGCGCTGCAATCGCCCACTCAGCATGAGAGCCAGAACTTCAGCCTCTCGCTGGTGACGCTCTACGCCCGCATGATCGAAGACGCCTACTTTTTGCAGCGCTACCGCGACTGCCTAATGGTGCGCTTAGATACCTCGCGGGAGTTTGTGCACGTGAACGGGCGTGGGCTTATCGCGATAGAAGAAAACGGCCAAGTGATTGCCGCCAATGCTGTCGGCCGCGAACTTATCAGTGCGCACCAACAGCGCTGGCCGCCGTGGTCTGCCCAACACACACCGATGCTTAGCGAACTGCTTGAGTGCGAGATTGCCGATGTGCTGAGCATCAACAGCGCGACCAACGACCAGCTACGGGCGTTTCGCGCCCGCGCCAGCAACGCCATCTACTTTATTAGCCTGCTGGAGCCGCGCAGGCCGCGCATCGCACCACTCGGTAAGCCCGCCTCCTCGCTGCCAACAGCGCTAGAACGGTTGGGGGCCGACGACCCCGCCATACGCAAAGTGCAAAAGCTGGCTGAACGGCTGCGTAACGAAGCCAGTGTCAACGTGCTGATCAGCGGCGAAACCGGCACCGGCAAAGAAGTGGTTGCCCGTGCGCTGCACGACAGCGGCAACCGCGCCAAAGGCCCTTTTGTGGCGGTGAAATGTGCAGCGATTTCCGAAGCGCTGATTGAGAGCGAACTGTTCGGCTATGAACCTGGCGCGTTTACCGGCGGGCGGACAAAAGGCATGCGCGGGCTGATCCCCCAGGCCCACGGCGGCACGCTGTTTTTAGATGAGATCGGCGATATGCCGCTGCCATTACAAACCCGCCTGCTGCGGGTCCTGGCCGAGCGGGAAGTGATGCCGCTAGGGGCAAACAAACCGGAAAAAGTCGATATCGGGGTGATCACCGCTACCCACCGCCACATCGATACCATGATTGCGCAGGGCGAGTTTCGTGAAGACCTCTACTACCGCCTGAACGGTGCCCAACTGCGCTTACCACCGCTGCGCGAACGCGCCGACAAGCTCTACGTGATTCGCCAAGTATTCAGCGATGTGGTGAGAGAACGCGGCGGAAGCTCCGCCCCTCGGCTGCGTGCCGACGCCATCAGCGCACTACTCGCCTACGCCTGGCCCGGCAATATTCGTCAGCTAAAAAACGCCCTGGCATTTGCACTCGCCACCGCCGAGAGCGATGAAATCACCGTTTACGACCTGCCTGAACAGTGCCTAAGCCAACGCATTACTCGTACACCTGCGATAACCGCGCCTGAAAGCCAGGCCACTGATTGCCACCTTGTGACACGACTGCAGCAACACCACTGGAACATTAGCGCCGTGGCACGCGAGCTGGGGGTTTCACGGCCAACGGTGTATCGGCAAATGCAGCGCCAAGGCATCGTGCCGCCGAATAAGGCCTGACAGCGGACGGCGCTTGGCCTGGGCGGCCAGCCTCACGTACACTTGTTTGAATCTAATATTCACCACGCTTCCAATAAGCCGAGGCCCACTATGGCGTTTGACTCCACTTCTTCGTATATCGCAACCAATGCGCTTAAACAGGCGGTGAATGCTGCCGTGGTGCTTGAGCGCCCGCTGCTGATTAAAGGCGAGCCAGGCACCGGCAAGACGCTACTGGCGGAAGAGCTGGCAGAATCCCTCGGCACCAAGCTGATCACTTGGCACATCAAATCCAGCACCAAAGCCGCTCAAGGGCTGTATGAGTACGATGCGGTGAGCCGCCTGCGGGATTCACAGCTAGGCGTAGAAGGTGTTGAAACGTCGCTAACTACATCAAGCCCGGCAAACTGTGGGAAGCCTTTACCGCCGATGAGCGGGTGGTACTGCTGATCGATGAAATCGACAAGGCGGATATCGAATTCCCCAACGACCTGCTCCAAGAGCTGGACCGTATGGAGTTTCACGTCTACGAAACCGGTGAAACCATCCGCGCCGAGAAGCGCCCGATCATCGTCATCACCTCCAACAATGAAAAAGAGCTGCCGGATGCCTTTCTGCGCCGCTGCTTTTTCCACTACATCGAATTCCCCGACCGCGAGACCATGCAGGCGATTGTTGATGTTCACTTCCCGAACATTGCCCCAAAACTGGTCAGCGAAGCATTGGAGGTTTTCTTTGACCTGCGCAGCGCTCCAGGGCTGAAGAAAAAGCCTTCAACGTCTGAGCTGGTCGACTGGCTTAAGCTGCTGATGGCCGACGAGCTGGCGCAAGAAGCGCTCTACCATCGCGACCCCGCCAAAGCGCTGCCGCCCATGGCCGGTGCGCTGGTCAAAAACGAGCAGGATACCCACCTGCTTGAACGCCTGGCCTTTATGATGCGTCGCCAGAAGAACAGCGGGCGCTAAGCCATGTTTATCGGCTTATTTGAAACCCTCAAGCGCGCGGGCGTACCTGTTTCACTGCGGGAGCTGCTAGATCTTCATGCCGTGGTCGAGCGGGGCGTGGGGTTTGCCGATATGGAGGCGTTTTATCAGGTGGCGCGTACGGTGATGGTCAAAGATGAGCGCCACTTTGACCGCTTCGATCGCGCCTTTGCCGCTTGGTTTAAGGGCCTTGAGGACATGGACGCCGCCATCGAAGCGCTGATTCCCGATGAGTGGCTGCGCCGCGAGTTCGAAAAACAGCTCACCGATGAAGAGAAGGCCAAGATCGAGTCTCTCGGTGGCTTAGAGGAACTCATCGAGACCTTTAAGAAACGCCTGGAGGAGCAGAAAGAGCGCCACGCGGGCGGCAATAAGTGGATTGGTACCGGCGGCACCAGCCGGTTGGGGGCTTACGGCTACAACCCAGAAGGCATTCGCATCGGGCAGGATGGCTCCCGCCACCGCCGCGCTACCCAGGGGTGGGATGAGCGGCGCTTTCGGGATTACGATGCCTCGCTGGAGCTGGGCCCCCGAAATATCAAAATGGCCCTGCGGCGACTGCGCAAATTCGCCCGCCAAGGGGCGTTAGAAGAGTTCGACGTGGATAGCACCCTCCGTGAAACCGCCAAGGATGCCGGGCTACTCAACGTGCAGATGCGCCCAGAGCGCCACAACGCGGTGAAGGTGCTGCTGTTTCTGGACGTGGGTGGTTCGATGGATGACCACATTCGCGTCTGTGAAGAGCTATTCTCGGCGGCCCGCTCTGAGTTTAAGCACCTAGAGCATTTCTATTTCCATAACTGCT
The DNA here is from genome assembly GCF_002087295.1 of Vreelandella lionensis. Classification (GTDB taxonomy): domain Bacteria; phylum Pseudomonadota; class Gammaproteobacteria; order Pseudomonadales; family Halomonadaceae; genus Vreelandella; species Vreelandella lionensis. The sequence continues at coordinate 7,012 of NZ_MWVI01000022.1, forward strand.
TGTATGAAGGCGTGTGGAGAAACAACCAGCGCCGTGGCAACGAACGCATCCCTACCATGGATGTGCTGCACACCTACGGCGCCGATTACCAAGTGGTGATCGTAGGCGACGCCGCCATGTCGCCTTACGAGGTCACGCATCGCGGCGGCAGCGTCGAGCACTTTAACGACGAAGCCGGCGGTGTGTGGCTAAAACGCTTGGCCGAAAAATTCCCCCGCTTGGCTTGGCTAAACCCGATGCCTCCCAGGGCGTGGGAGTACACCTACTCCACCCAGTTGATCCGCGAACTCATCGACGAGCGTATGTACCCGATGACGCTGGAAGGGCTGGAAACCGCTATGCGCGAATTGGCGAAGTAGCGTTTGCCCACCCAACGCCGTTGCTTGGGTGGGGTATTCCGAACCTTCGACAAACGATAGCGTTTTACTCCCTGTTCACGTGCCCTAGCCACGCTGTTGAGAGCATGACAGCAGCGCGCAAGCTGGTCGCGAATAATGGAACGTCGCGTTGCCTTAAAGCGTCGCAGGCACGTTATTGATCCCGGTTAAAAATGCCTCTTTAGCCTGAGCGAACGCAGCCGCATCGTGTTTAAAGCGACGCAAAATCAGCGCTTCATCCAGTGCTAACGTGGGCGATAGCGCCTCAAGGCTTTTGGCAGGATGGCGCGCCGACAGCCCAATATGCTGGCCATTATCCGCTGCTAACCAGCGTTTAAAGCCGCACTGCTGATAGAACGTTTTCTCTTTTTCATTCTGAACATCAATGCGCAGCGGTGCTTTGAGGCTTAGCTCACTGAGTAAACGCGCTTTAGCGCCCTCTGCAAACTCACAGGCATGGGTCACGGTCATGCCCTGGCCCGCTTCATCAAGCACTAGCAGGGCTAGCGCCAGCGGCTTGCCCGCACCGTCCACACCTGCCAAAAGGCGTGCGCCTTCTTGGGCAAACAGCACATTTTTAGTACCGGTAAACACCACCAGCGGCGTTAGGCCTGCCTGCTGGCCACACACCTCAGCACATATCTGGGCCAAACACGCATCACGCGGCTCACTCTGACTTACATGGACTACCTTATAACGCTCTCTCGTTGCGTTCGTTCACCCCGCCACTTCCCTACGTTACAACAAGCGCTGGCGAGCTATAAAAGCCCGCCAGCGTAGAGCAAAGCGCGTGACGACACCAGTTTAACTGGGAGATTTCGCCATTGAACGGGAGGCGACAAGCTGCGTTGTCAGTACGATACTTCCTAACCCAATACCCAATAAATCCGTCATCCAGCCACCGGCGATCATCGCCAGCGCTGCTAATAGAAGAATCAGGCGCTGCAAAACATTCGCGCGTCCGCTCATAAAGTAGCCTTGTACCGCCGCCGCCAGCAGGTAAATCCCAATGCTCGCCGTGATCACTACCCGAAGGATTTCCCACCAGTGACCATCCATCAACAACGCAGGGCTGTAGAAGAACATAAATGGAACAATAAACGCAGATAGCCCGAACTTAAACGACGTCATGGCAGTTTTGAGAGGATCCGTATTGGCAATGGCAGAGGCTGCATAGCCTGCCAAGGCCACTGGCGGGGTAATCGGAGAGAGCACGGCATAATAAAAAACAAAGAAATGGGCCACTATCGGCGGAATACCAATTTGCTGCAATCCGGGCGCTACCACGGAAGCCGCGACGGCATAGGCGGCTGTCGTAGGCATGCCCATTCCCAGAAAAATAGAAATACACATGGCGAAAAAGAGCGCTAGGAAGTGGCTGGCATCGGCAATGCCTAGCAGCATTGAAGCAAACCGCGCGCCAACGCCCGTTAATGAGATCACCCCCACAATAATCCCCGCACAGGCACATACGGCAATCAATGGAACCGCCATACGGGCACCCAAGGAAAGCGCATTAAGCAAGGCTTTAGGTCCCATCCAGTGAGGAGTGAACCAGGAAACCACCGCTGCACTGATCATGGCCAACGTGCCCGCACGAATGACGGAGTAGCCCATAAATAGCGTGCCAACCAGAATGATGATGGGTAAAAACAGGTAGACCTGCTTCACCATATCTTTAAATACGGGCAGTTGGTCTTTTGCCAAGCCCTGCATGCCATCTCGACGGGGCTCCAGATCCACCATCAAATAAATAGATAGAAAATAGAGCCCGGCAGGGATTAAAGCGGCAATGGCGATATCAGTATAAGGAATACCTGTAATCTCAGCCATAATAAAGGCACCAGCGCCCATAATGGGCGGTACGATTTGTCCGCCCGTAGACGCGGCCGCCTCAATCCCTCCAGCACTGCGCGGGTGGTCCCTACTCGCTTCATAAGTGGAATAGTCAATGAACCGGTCGCCACCACGTTCCCCGCAGACGTTCCGTTAATCATTCCCATTAACCCAGAGGCGAAAACAGCCACTTTGGCAGGGCCGCCACGAGACCGTCCCGCTGCAGCAAAGGCAAAATTGACAAAGTAGTCACCCACTTTGGACGCTTGTAAAAATGCGGCAAAGGTAATGAATAGAATGATATACGTCGATGACACCGCCGTTGTCGGGCCAAGAATCCCATTGTCGGTATAGAGATAGGAGAAGAAGCGCGGTGCGCCATAGCCCTGATGCTCAAGAATGCCAGGCAGTAACGGTCCAGCAAACGCATACATCAAAAACACCCCGGTGATGACAATCAATGCTAGCCCTGCTACACGACGCGTTAACTCCATAATCAACGCAACACCAACAACGGACACAAGCAGTTCCGTTTGACCCACTAACGGCATACCTGCCACCATACGCCAGCGATCAATGACAAAGATTAAGAAAGTAGCGACCAAAATAGAAGCCACCATCAACATCCAATCAGCCCAGTGAATATGTTTATCATCACTGCGCCACGCCCAACTGCTGAGAAGTGCACCGGACGTCGCTATGACTAATGCCCAGCTAAGGTGATATAAGGGCGCGGTCACTGACGCAACTTCCTGCATATCTCGCAACCACCAGGCATATACCATGCATAGCGCTGCGTAACCAAGAGCAGTACCACTGACAACTAACGCTAGCCACTCAGTGGCTGAACGTCGAGGAACCTGGGTGTCACGTTCAAGCGTCGCGGCGGCGGTTAAAGCAAACCCCACTACCAAGCCCCCAGCAACGTGAAATATCCGAAATGTCCACGTCTCGATGGGCGAGACATTCAAGGCATATAGGTGCAGTGAGGTAACCAAAACACACGCAAGGAAAATAATGCTGCCGGTCATCCCGGACAGCAGCCGTTCGTTATGGGCAACGGGCACATCCGACACACTATCGGTGCGGATGATGGGCTGCACTTCTGGAGTATTGTTACTCATGCTGTCCTACCTTCTAGGCCGACTGAGCCTGGGGATGAAGGCGTGCGGGTTATACCCGCACGCAATATGCCGTGTTAATTAACCTTTCAATTCTTCGTCAATCTCTACGCCATTCTCTTCAAACCAACGGACAGCTCCTGGGTGCCAGGGAATAAAAGCGTTGTGCTCAGCGTTTTCGGGAAGCGTTTCTACGGCCGCTCCATGCACCTGCATCATACGGTCGTTATTCTCCATGACAGCCTTCGTCACTTCATACACCAGCGAATCAGGCATATCTTTATGCGTAATGGCAACGTTCCACAGCGATACCGCAGAGGTATCCTCTTCTAAGCTGCTATAAATAGAGGCAGGTATCACGGAAGCAGATAGCTCAGGGAATTGCTCTGCAAACACGGCGATTTCATCGGGGGAAAACGAGAAAATATTGACATCAGCCTGGGCTTCTAGCTGACTAAATGCAGACACCGGCATGCCAGAAGCAAAGGCAAACGCATCTAGCAATCCATCCTGTACCTGCCCCGCCTGATCGGCTGCTCCGGCATTACGTGTCTCGACGTCCAAACCTAGTGCATCGAACAGCTGGGGATAATACAGATCTCCGGTTCCGCCAGCAGGGCCAATCCCCACCGTTTTACCATCTAAATCAGCGATGGACTCAATCCCGGAGCTTTCCAGAGCAATGACCTGTAAAGCTGTCTGGTACATCGGAAATACTGCACGAATGTCAGTGTGCTCGACACCTGGAGCCAGGGCACTTTCACCAACCCAAGCTTGGTAAGCACGCCCCATGGTCACCATCCCGAACTCGTGTTCACCCATTTGCACTAGCGTGACGTTTTGGACTGGCCCACCGGTAACCTCTGCTCCGAAATTGGCGCCAGTAGCTTCGCTGGCTATATTTCCCCAACCCGAGCCATAGATGTAATAGGTCGCGCCTTGGCTATCGGTACCAATAGTGAGACTATTCGGCCAGTCGCTACGGTCATCGGCGAGGGTGCTGCCCGCAACGGCGGTGAATAATGCACTTGTAAAAAGTGTTGTGAACGTTTTCATAGGAATACTCCATCAATATTGTTGTTGTCACTGTTGCTATGAATGCTGCGTTCGTTAAATAGAGAAGAATCAAGCCATCATGAGTTAGCGTGAGAAAACACCTCCTTGGGTAGGTTGCTTAAGTGATTCACCTTCATTAAGCGCGCCAACGATTCACAGCGATCTTCAATCAGCTGGGCGCTCTGGGCGATGGCATCGGCAAGTAAGACAGGGCCGTCTACCAGTGAAAACGCAGCGGTGACACCCATTTGATAGGCGTTCTGCCAGCCAGTACCCAAACCGCCTGCCAGCACCACAACGGGCACGCCCTGAATAGCCGCTGCTTTAGAGACGCCGATAGGCGTTTTCCCTGCAAGGCTCTGCCCGTCTAACTGCCCTTCTCCCGTCACCACCCAATCGCACTCGTTTAAAAGGAGAGCAAATTGGCTGTGCTTCATCACAAGCTCGATACCGGGCGTTAGCTCAGCATTCAGCGCAACCTCGGCGACAAAGCCCATTCCCCCGGCCGCGCCCGCACCAGGAAAATCGACCAATGGTTTATCCAGCGCCAGACAAAGACACCGTGCAAAGTTCGCTAATGCGAGATCCAACCTTGTGACCGAGCCTGCCGCGACTCCTTTTTGTGGCCCAAAGATTGCGGTGGCCCCGTCTTGACCGAGCAAAGGGTTACTAACATCCACAGCCGCAGTAAATGACACGCTGGCAAGCCTGGGGTCTAGCGCATCCAGCGCCACGCGCTGAACCCTTTCAAGTGCGGCGGCTCCCAAAGGTAGGCAGTGGCCCTCTGCATCCAGAAGCTGTGCGCCTAGGGCCGTCAACATGCCTGCACCGGCGTCGTTGGTAGCGCTTCCTCCTAACGTCAGCACAATATGCTGGACCTGTTTATCCAGCGTTGCGCGGATAAGCTGGCCAACGCCAAAGGTGCTAGCACACTCCACAGCACCTGGCTTGCTCGCCATATCAGCGCATAACCCACTTGCCTGCGCCAGTTCAATAAATGCCGTCGCATTCTGCTCATCCCACCCCCAAGCCGCCTGATGCTCACGACCATATGCATCAATTACAGAAAGCGTTTGCCGCGTGGCATGACCGCTGACTAACAGAACATCCAATGTCCCTTCTCCGCCATCAGCAAGCGGGCATTGAGTAATCTGAGCATCAGGGCAGCCGCGCTTGAAACCACGCGCCATGGCTGCAGCGGCTTCAGTCGCGCTAAGCGATCCTTTATAGCTATCTGGCGCTATCAAGATGTTCATTACGATTGCTTACGCCTGGCTTTCAATATCAGAACAAATAGCGAGAGTGACATCGTGGGTAGTAGCCGTACCTCCAAGATCCTTGGTCTGTAATCCTGAAGCCGTTAGACGCTCAATGGCTGCCATAAGACGCTCAGCGGCTAACTGTTCGCCCAGATGCTCCAGCATCATGACAGCGGTCCAGAAAGAACCTACAGGGTTAGCTATGCCCTGCCCCGCAATGTCAAAGGCAGAACCGTGGATGGGCTCAAACATCGAGGGGAACTGACGTTCTGGATTAAGGTTTGCAGTGGGCGCAATCCACAGGCTGCCTGAAAGTGCAGCGGCTAAATCAGAAAGAATATCGGCGTGCAAATTAGTCGCCACCACCACGTCTAGCGTGTCGGGCTTCAACACCATGCGCGTGGTCACCGCATCTACCAACTCGCGGTCAATAGAAACATCGGGATACTCTTTAGCGACTTCAAAGAAAACCTCATCCCACAGCACCATACCGTGGCGTTGAGCATTAGATTTAGTAACCAGAGTAAGCTGTTTACGGGGCCGACTTTGGGCCATCTCGAAGGCAAAACGGTGGATACGCTCAATACCTTTGCGAGAGAAAATCGACACTTCTGTCGCTACTTCATCCGGTAGCCCACGGTGAACGCGACCACCATTACCTGAGTACTCACCCTCGCTGTTTTCACGAATAATCACCCAGTCAATCTTGTCAGCATGCTGTAACCGGCTGTTGACTCCCGGTAATACACGCGCAGGACGAACATTGGCGTATTGGTCAAAACCCTGACAAATAGCTAACCGCAGCTCCCAAAGTGAAATATGGTCGGGTACTTGCTGGCTGCCCACTGCACCAAAGTAAATGGCATCAAACGTCGCTAATTTTTCTAGGCCGCCCTCGGGAATATACTGGCCTTGATCCAGATAGCGCTGGGAACTCCAGTCAAACTCTTCGAAATTAAAGGCGAAGTCACCGCTTTTCTTCGCCAACGCTTCAAGCACTTTTTTACCAGCGCCAATCACTTCTGTACCGATACCATCACCAGGGATGACTGCCACGTTATGTGTACGCATTGGATGCTCCTGCTTGTTAAGGGCTTATTGCTAGGGACTGAACGCATCCTAGGTGACATCATAAGAATTCGGCAATAAACTCAGAGTTAATTTAGATATAACCTAAGAGTTAATAATGAGCAGCGTATCTGAACTCGATTTTTTTATTTTACTTTGCGCGGAAGGCAGTATTTCAAACGCTGCGAAAGCGCTGGATATTTCTTCGGCGGCGGCTAGCAAACGACTAGCTCAAATTGAAAAAAACATGGGTTGTCAGCTAGTTATTCGATCTACAAGAGCTATGAGCCTCACTAGCAGCGGGCAGCTATATCTTGAATATGCACAGAAAATTAGCCGTGAAATGGAGACGATGCGACGTGCGATCCGCCAGCAGAGCACTGGCGCAGAAGGGACCATACGGATTAATGCACCGTTTGGATTTGGACGAAAGTATATGGCAGATGCCATCTCACAGTTTGTGCGTGACTATCCACAAATTGACTGCCAGCTCTATTTAACGGATCACCCGGTAAATCTCATTGAGCGCTCATTTGATGTGTGCATCCGTTTTGGCAACTTACCTGACTCCACGCTGCACGCCCGTAAATTGGTCACCCACCAACGGTGGCTATGTGCGGCTCCTCGCTATTTAAAAAAAGCGGGCACCCCTGAACATCCACGTGAGCTTGCTCAACATAACTGTTTATTTTTACGTCAAAACGATGACACCTATGGCAACTGGACGTTTATTAAAGAGAACGAGCATCACCACGTCAAAGTGGCTGGTTCGCTAAGCGCTAACGATGGTGAAACCGTTTTACACTGGACACTGCAAGGGATGGGCGTGACGGTTCGGGCAGAGTGGGATGTTGTGAAACATTTGAAAAGCGGCAAGCTGATTCGCTTACTGCCTGACTACGCTTTACCTAACGCTGATATTTATGCGGTTTATCCTTACAGCCAATACACGCCGATTCGAGTGCGGTTGCTCATTGATTTTTTAGCGGAGTATTTGCGCAAACCATTGGATTTTTAACTGTTACTCATTATTGAACGACTACAAAAGTAACGAGTCAGAAGCAATTAGGCCGCTTTATTTGAGCCTTAATGCCAAGGAGAGCACATGACACAGTTCATCAACGACCCTACCCTGCCAAAACCCAGTTTTCCGGGTAGTCACATGGTAGTTGACGATCACTATATTTTTATTTCTGGCCTGACAGTCGCCGACCTTTCCAACGGCAGCGCCTCCCGTGGCGATGTCAAAGAAGAAACCCGCTTAGTGATGCGCGAGCTGGAACGTATGTTGGTGCAAGAAGGTAGCAGCCTTGCGGACGTGGTTCGCGTGGATGTTCACCTAACTGACCTAAAACAGATCAATGCTCTAGACAGCATCTACGCCGAATTTTTTGAGCCAGGGCGCTACCCAGCGCGAACTTGTACTGAATCACCCCACATTTGCGGTGGCAGTACCGTGGAGATCACGCTGATGGCACAGCGCGTCAAGCAATAACGCTTCTTGTTTTGTTGCTATCACTTAAACACAAAAAGCCACATAGGTGGCTTTTTGTGAGTTCGTCTTTAGCTCGCGCCGTTTTACAGTCCCGCCAACATTCCTGTCGGATAGGTCAGCGTTAGCAGGTTGGCCATCCCCATCAGAAATAGCGTGACGCCCGCCGCCAGCCCCACGGCAGCTACTGGTTTCATCCGTGCCACCACCAGTAAGAACCCAGGCAAAATACCGCAGCGGCAAATAGGAAGCCCAGCACCATCACACTGCCTATTAATGCGAAGAAACCGGCGACCCAAATCAACTGCTGACTCAATGTCTGCGTTTGCCACTTCATCGGCTTGATGACCGTTCTGATAATTTCCATCACGCACGCCGCGACAATAATGGCAATCGCCAGCCTAGGCATAATGCCACCCAGCATGGAAAGATCCGCAAAGGCCCACCACGTGTACCCCGCCACTGCTAATAGGCTAACCAGCAACACGACATCGATCACGCCCAGTGCCAGCGGAGCCACTTCCTCCTGAAGCTCATGGGTCATGGGTTCATTTGCTTGGCGGCGCTTTTTCAAGTAGCTGCGTAGAGGCGGGAGTAGCAGTGATGCCGCAATCAGAGCACCAATGATCAGCACGCCAGGCCGCATAAAGGCCTCAGCCCCCTGAAACTGGGCAGCTTGATAGAAGTACGCTTCGGCACCGGGCGCGAGCACAAAACCAATCAAGAAGGCAGGACGAGACCAATTCGCCTGCTTGAACAGCACACCAATCGCGCCAATGATACCGAGTGCAAAGAGATCCCCCAGCGAGCGCGTTGCTTGGTAGGCCGCAAAGAGAATCAAGATGGTAATCAGCGGCGCTAAAATCACGAACGGCACTCGCGTTAAGCTAGCCACCGGGCGCGCTAAACCTAAACAGAGCGCAGCGCCTAAGATATTCGCCAAAGCTAACGACCAAATAATGGTGTACGTCAGGTCAAGGTTCGTCTCCAACATACTCACCCCAGGCTGAAGGCCCAGCAGTAGCAAACCACCTAAAACCACCGCCGCTGTACCAGACCCAGGAATACCAAACAGTAGCGTGGGCACCATCGCGCCGCAGGCACAGGCGTTGTTAGCCGACTCCGGCGCAATCACACCGCGAATATCGCCTTTACCGAATTGTGATTTATCCTTAGCGCTCTGCACCGCATGGCCGTAGGTGAGCCAATCCACCACGGAGCCCGCCAAGCCAGGAACCGTGCCCATCAAGCTGCCAATCCCCGCGCAGCGAGCTACCAGTCCAGGCCGCTTGGCCACATCCTTAACGCCCTCTTTCCAGCCTTTGCCCAATTGGCAGGACTGCTCGGCAATCGCGCCGCGTTTCACTAATAAATCAATGATTTCAGGCAGTGCAAAAATACCTAACCCCACCACCACTAACGGCAATCCATCGTAGAGGTAGTCAATTTCAAACGGCAGCCGGAACTCCCCGGTGGCGGGTGCCATACCAATGGTACCCACCAGTAAGCCAACGCCGCAGGCAGCAATGCCTTTAAAAACATCCTTACCAGACAGCACCGCCACCATGGAGAGCCCCAGCAGCGTCAACATAAACAGCTCTGAGGAAGAGAACGAGAGTACAACCGGCCGGGCAATCAGGATAAAGGCGGTCAGCACCAGAGCACCGATAAGCCCACCGATCATTGACGACAAAAACGCGCTAGACAGCGCTCGTGCCGCCTGCCCTTTTTTCGCCAGCGCAAAGCCGTCCACAACAGTGGCCTGGGAAGCGCTAGAGCCCGGGATGCCAAGCAGTACCGAGGCAAACGTATCGCCCGTGGGGATCACCGCCACTAGACCCATGAGCATGCCCAGTGCCACAGACGGCTCCATGCCATAGACCTGAATCCGTGAAGCCGGCGC
>NZ_MWVI01000023.1 GCF_002087295.1 Vreelandella lionensis
CAAATCCACGTGAAGTGACGAAGAACCATAAAAGACAGGCCTGGGCATGATCGACGCTACGCGATTGATAACCGTAAAATCACACATGAACTAGGGTGGGTGCCCTCGGAAAGCTTTCACAGCGGATTGCGCAAAACCGTCACCTGGATGCTCAAAACCTATAGGCAGTCAGCACTTAAAGAAACAACGGTAAGCGCCGATAACAACATAACAACGTATCGCGAGGAGCAGCCATGAAGGGTATTATTTTGGCGGGAGGAAGTGGCCTCCGGCTTTACCCTATTACTATGGGGGTTTCTAAGCAGCTGCTTCCTATCTATGACAAGCCTATGATCTATTACCCGCTTTCCGTATTGATGTTAGCGGGCATTCAAGACATTTTGATTATTACCACGCCAGATGATCAAGCAAGCTTTCAGCGGCTATTAGGCGACGGTAGCCGTTTTGGCATCCACCTAAGCTATGCGATACAGCCTCAGCCAGATGGGCTAGCACAAGCCTTCCTGATCGGAGAGAGGTTTATTGGCAATGACTGTGTTTGCCTGGTGCTAGGTGACAACATTTTCTACGGCCAGGGGTTCACCCCTAAACTGCGCCAAGCATCACTGCGAAAAAGCGGCGCGACCGTTTTTGGTTACCAGGTTAAAGACCCTGAACGGTTTGGGGTGGTTGAGTTTGACAGCCAGCGCCGTGCGGTCAGTATCGAAGAAAAGCCTCAGAATCCTCGCTCACACTATGCAGTAACTGGGCTCTACTTTTATGATAACGACGTCATTGAGATAGCTAAGCAAGTAAAGCCCTCACAGCGAGGGGAACTAGAAATTACTAGCATCAACCAAGCCTACCTTGCACGGGGTGATTTACAGGTTGAACTGCTGGGGCGCGGTTTTGCATGGCTAGACACAGGCACCCACGAAAGCCTGCTAGAAGCGGCTCAATTTGTTGAAACTATTGAGAAACGCCAAGGGTACAAAATCGCCTGCTTAGAAGAAATTGCGTTTAATCAGGGATGGTTAACTCAAGAAGCATTAGCTCGCACAAGTAAGCCATTACAGAAGAGTGGGTACGGTGCCTACTTACAACAGCTTGTACACGGTTTTTAAGCGATTCCATAATGATTAAAAGGCCTACTATGATACCAGTCACCAAGCCTTATTTGCCTAGCCGTGAAAAGCTTGACCGATATATAGACGGAATCTACGAGCGAGCTTGGCTTACCAATAATGGCGAGCTAGTGAAGGAGCTTACCAGGCGTCTAGAGGAGTATCTGGGGGTAGAAAATCTTCTTCTTGTAGCGAACGGTACTCTGGCACTACAAATTGCTTATCGAGCGCTTGGGGTTACTGGCCGCAATGAACCGACTGAAGCCATTACCACGCCGTTTACCTTTGGTGCTACAGCTAGTTCTCTCAAGTGGGAAGGCGTAGAGCCGGTATTCGCTGATATTGACCCAAACACTTGGTGTCTAGACCCAACCAATATCGAACCGGCAATAACACCCAGAACTCAAGCCATAGTTGCGGTGCATGTATTCGGCAATGCCTGCGATGTAGATGCTATCGACGCCATTGCAAAAAAGCATCACCTTAAAGTTATTTATGATGCATCACATGCCTTTGGCGTGAAGTACCAAGGCGAAAATTTACTGAAACATGGAGATGCCGCCACACTTAGTTTTCACGCGACCAAGCTCTTCCATACTGGCGAAGGTGGCGCGATTGTATTCAAACAGAAGGAAGACTTAGAGCGTGCGAAAAAGATGATCAACTTCGGCATTAATGGGCCAGAAACCATCGAAGCACTAGGCATTAATGCCAAGATGAATGAGTTGCAGGCGGCGATGGGGCTATGTGTGCTGGATGAAATGGAAGCAAACCTGAAGGCCCGTGCCGCTGTGTGGCACCACTACAAACAAGCACTAAGCCAAACCTTGCAACTACAGGCCAAACCAGAAGCATTAGATTACAACTACGCTTACTTTCCCGTGGAGTTTGAAAACGAAGAGCAGGCCATAAGCGTGGCTGCAACGCTCAAGGAAAACGGCGTACTGGCAAGGCGATATTTTTACCCATCACTGGAAGAGTTGATATGTCTTGGGCCACAAATGAGACAACCAATATCAAAAGACATTGCAGGCCGGGTATTATGCTTACCAATCTTTGACCAGCTAAATAAGCAAGAAGTACTGAACAACATTGCAATCATAAAGATGGACTTAAAGACATGAACCTAGCAATTATGCAGCCATATTTCTTTCCTTATATTTGACTATTTCCAGCTGATGAATCATGTCGATGAATGGATTATCTTTGATAAAATACAGTTTATCGACAAAGGTTGGATCAACCGTAATCGCATCTTACACACCAACCCAGAAAAAGATTGGCAATTCATAACAATACCATTATCAAAACGTGGCCAGTTCGACTATATCAATGAAATCAGCATTATACAAAATCAGAAGTGGAATGAAACCATCATGGGAAAATTAACAACTTACAGAAAGGCTCCATACTACAGAGAAACCAAAGACTTTGTCTATGAGTGCCTATTTGACTCAACAGAAAGCCTTACGGAAACATTGGAAAAAACATTAATAAAAACTGCTAAACATTTGGGAATTGAGACACCAACTACTGTTCAGTCGCGTCAAGACTGGCAGCTTCCAGCCATCACACACCCTGGACAGTGGGCATTGGAAATTTCAAAGTTAAAAAAAGCTAGCAAATACATTAACCTTTACGGAGGAAGCAATATTTTTCAGCAGAAAGAGTTTGATGCGGCAGGGATTGAACTTCAATTTTTAAAGCCGAAATTTCAACCTTACACTCAGTATAGAAAGTGCTTTATTGAAGGTTTATCAATACTTGATGTTCTGATGTGGAATGATAAAAACTCCATCCGCGAGATGCTAAAAAACGACTTCTCCCTTCTCAACAAAGAGCAAGTAGAAAATGAATGATATAGAAAGCTACTATACTCAACGAGTTTCACATAGCAAAAACTTACTTTATCAGGTAGGAAAAACTATCGACGGAAAGCCAGTTAATGAGCACCAGCTCAACCTCATCACCCAGACAATAAAACATGAGTTAAAATTATCAACTACTGACACAGTGATTGACTTCGGCTGTGGAAATGGGGTTTTGACAAAAACCCTTACAAACTCTACTAAAACAATCATCGGCATTGAGCGAAACAAAGCCTTATATAGCCAAGCATCTAAATACCTAAACAATCAAAAAGTATCTCTAGTCAATGCTAACATTTTACATCATGACACCAAGCTTCTTTCTTTTAACAAGGCCTATTGCTATGAAGTAATACAGCATCTAACCTACCTGGAAACAAAAAACTTTTTATTCCAGACTGTAAAAAACTTACCTAAAAACGGACTGCTATTTCTAGGCGGCATTCCAGACGAGCAACGCAAATCAAACTTTTATAACACCGAATATAGACAACGGACACTAGCAAAAACATTACTTGAAACAGGTTCAGACCCTGTTGGAACATGGTTTTTACCAGTATTTTTTTATGAATTAGCAGACAAGCTCTCGGCAACATGTAAAATACTGGATCAGCATAAAGACCTATATTCGGCCCAATATAGATTTGACTGCTTAATTAGAGCCTAAAAAATGAAGAAACTGATAATTACTGGTATGCCAAGGTCGGGCACTAGCTGGCTTGGCCAAATCATCAATAGTTCACCTACTGTTTCTTTTCGGACTGAACCGCTGTTCTCTTATCGTTTTAAAAATATCCTCAATATCAACTCTAATGGCGAAGAAATAAATAATTTCTTTGACAGACTAATAAATATTGATGACGATTTTATTTTACAAAATGATAAAGTTAGCAAGGGACACTACCCAGCTTTTGATAAAACATCACATGAAATTTTAGCTTTTAAAACTACACGGCATTTTGAGTTACTAGAACTTTATTTGGAGTCTGTTAAAGATATTGAGATTATCGCCATAATCCGCCATCCTTGTGCAGTAATTAACTCATGGTTTCATTCATATCGTGAATTTGAAAAAAAGGACTGTAATAAGATGCATGACTGGCGTACTGGGCAATGCCGAAAAAATAATGAAACGGGTGAGTACTGGGGCTTCAACGACTGGATAGCATCAACTAAGCTTTTTTTAAAGCTTGAAAAAAAATACACCAACTTTCATATCGTTCGTTACAGCTCACTAGTAGAAAACACAGAAAAACAAACAAAAGACTTATTTAATAAAGTAGGCATTACAGTTACTGAACAAACTCTAGAGTTCATAAAAAACTGCCACAAACATCATGACCACAACCACTACTCAGTCTTTAAAAGCAAGTCTGTTTTAAACCACTGGGGAAAACTCGTTAGAAGATTTTATAAAAGAAGAAATTCTTCTGGAAGTAAGAGAGGAAAGACTCGAAGAGTTAATAAATGACAACTAGGAATCAAAACTATAGTCAATCACTCATGACATCACTAAGCTATATTGACGATTTTGCACACCTCAAAGACCTAGACCCGCTCGAATCCGTAGCCGGCCAGATTGCGGCCATCAACCGTTCAGTAGAGCAGGGAATTGCCGCGTTGCTTGAACACAAAAAACTGGTGGTTCAGTATGAAGACTTCTGGCAGCGCCCGGAGCACTACTACAACGAGATTACCTGTCGACTGATTGAGCAGAGTGAGGTGAATGCTGGGAAGGCGCCGGAATATACCTGGGAAGCGAGTTTCTCTAATACTAATCGCTGGCGGTTGGAGGACTACTCTATTGAGGAGGCGGCGCCAGCCTTATAAAAATAAGCCCAAAAAGAAAAATAAAACTAATATTAACATAAGAGCCATATGGTATTGACAAAGAAAAAATCAATCATATACTGAAAATGTTAATTTTTATGAACATTGATATACTACTAAGGAACAATAATGAACATCAAAAACGCAACACAAGAATATCTTGAGAAGACATACTGCCATCTTAAAAATGTTGTACTACCTAACAACCAAGATAACTGGAATAACTTCCCTATCTCAAATTATCCAAATGAAACCGTACCCTGGGAAAGAATAAAAAGTGAGATAGTCATCACTATGCAAGCTATCGAAGATGAACTTAGATCGCGTGGTTTAGGTCTACCAAGCTGCTAAAATGTTACCCGCTCTAAGCAGAGCGGGTATAACATAGGGTTAGAAAACTGCTTTCTTGGCATAATAGTTGGCTATATCTTTTCGCCCACGTTTCTCGTGATATATTGATATCCACTTCATGCTATTAGCAAGCATCTTTTGTTTCTCTTCTGGCGTTTTGCTAGACCATGTGGAGTCAGCGTGTAAACGATATGCAGCTGGCTTAACACACTCTAAAGAGGCACTTTCTCCATAAAGCCCCAGCATTGAGATTAAAAAATTATCACCATTTCCTACATTACCCTTCTCTTTTGGAAACTTATCAAACTTTTTCCTGAACATCATTGAAAGCGTTAACAGAAAACAATCATTTCTTAATAATTCATCTTTTTTATAGCTTCTAATACAATCCTTGGGAAGTTTGGACTCTCTTACCAAACCACAACTATCAAAAACAAAGGCGTTATGGTGCGTTACCACACAGTCTGGGTGCCGCTCCATGTAGTCAAACTGAATTTTTAGCTTTTTGGGGTCTGTCCAATAGTCATCGCCTTCACAAATAGCCACATATCGGCCTTTTGTGAGGGGCAAGCATATATCGAGTGGCTTTCTATTCTGGGAATACTGATTCTCTTTTTGGTAAATAGGCCGAATTAAATCAGGATACTTCTCAGCGTAACGCTTGATTACTTCTTGAGTCCCATCCGTCGAAGCATCATCATGAATGATCACTTCAAAAGGAAAATCGGTTTTTTGTGCAATAAAACCCTTTATTGCATCCTCAATAAAATTGACATGATTATAGGTAGCGCACACTACACTAACAACAGCTTCCCCCTTAATATGTTCTCTTTGGGGAATCGGTGGGGCCAGCCGGAGGAGAAATTTGTGACTTAGGATTAATTATTCCTTGGGCCACCAGATATTTTAGCGCTTGATCTTGATTTAGCCCGTTCACCAGATCGTACACTATATCATTAGCTTCAAACACTGTGCTTAGCACGAAGGCCAGCTTTAGCTTCTGCTCTTTGCTAAGTGCATCCATGCACTCTTGGCTGGGTAGAAACAGTACATCTGCACTTTCCTGCTCCGTTGCCTGTCGCTCTTTTATACTGATATCGCTAGGAAGATAGCTATGGTGCTTAATATCGTTAAACCGATAAAAGCGAAAGCCATTGCGGCTTGCCCAGTGCTGTAACTCTGCAAGACTAGGCTGTTTTTCATGGGTTGGCTGGAAAGCTACACGGGCGTGAATTAACAGCGTATCTTTTAAGGCTTTTTCACCATGCGCCAAGATGGTGGCAGCATCACCTTAAGTCATCGAGGATAAGCCAATCTAAGCTCGGGAGGCCTTCAATGCTATCCAGTGCAATCGTATTAATTGGCAACTGGGCCAATACTTTTGCACCTTGGCGGCGATGTTTTGGCAGCGCATCTTCAGGTAATGGGGAAAGCGGGCTACTTAATGCAGCATCTAGGCAAGCAATTAACTTGGTTGGCTGGCCATCTCCTAGTAGCGCATGTTGGAATAGCTGAATGTGCTCATGCCCTTGGTAAGTTTCTGGCTTTGAAACTTCACTCGCGGGATCGAATGCTAAGATCGTAAATGCCTTCGTGTTAGCCAGTTTTTCAGCAACACCTGTTTTAATGAGCTTTGCACGGTTATCTAATACAACGACGTTACTCGTAAGCTGCCAGTCAAAGTCTAACGTTGGCTTAGGATCTTTGGAGACCTTTATAACCTGCTTAGCTGTATTCGACGTAGACGGTACAGCCATTTCCGATGAAAGCTTGGGCTTTGCAGCAGTACCTGCTAAACGATGTTTATGCTGCTTTCGTTGGGGAACACGAAAGTCTTTATTACCTGCTTTTTGCGCTACCAAAGGAGCCAAAGCATCAGTTAAGCGCTTTGTGCTAACGCTGATGTGGTGCTTAGATAATCCCACATGCTTCGCGCGCTCAACAAATGCTTGGTAGTGCTGCTCATCATCGTAGAAAGCGGTCACCGCCTCTACTAAGGGGTTTAATTCATCACCTGTAAGAAGATGATGGTAAGGTTTTTCATAACAGGCTTCAGGAAAATCAAATTTGATGCCTGCATCATCAATCATTTCCGGCATACCACCACGGTTAGTGATAATAGCAGGAATACCGTTCAACATCGCTTCTGGCAACACACGGCCTGCGCTTTCCCACCACAAGCTAGGGGCCAGTAAAACACGAGCACGGCTATATGGCCCACGCATATCGCTTGTATTAGGCGTCACTATCACATTCGATAGACTTTTACGTACGTTACCAAGCTTTGTTGTTGTTGCTTCTAATATTTGTTGCCAATCAGCCCGTGCTTCAACTACTTCTATTTCAATATCCGGCCGAGTATTTTCAAGCTGCAATGCTAGCTGAATCACAACGCTAGCGCCCTTTTCAAATGAAGGATTTACAAATAAAAGCCGCTTGCGCTCGTGCTGCTCAGCAATAAATTGCTGTGAATCTATAAATTTACCCAGCGGTGTAGCCACGAAGCCCACCGTTTCACGGTACATCTGTGAGGTTGCCTGGCTATCGCAAAGCACTAAATCCACATCACGGCACCACCGTGGTGATTTGTAATTACCGTTCGCTAAATAAAAAGCGCTTGGGATTCCTCGTGCTCGCGCTTCATCAGCAATTAATAATTCTAGCGGCTGCCCACCATAGAACCATACAATGTCTGGCTTAAAGCTATCTAATAGGTAGATATATTGACGGTGCCAGTTATCTTCATCTGTCGCACTAATATTTGAGCGGTAGGTGCTTTTTGTGACAATTAGTTGATGAGTCAATGAATCATCTTGTATTTTGACAAGCTTTCCATCTTCTTCAACTACTTTCGGCATGGATTGAAAGAGCTGGGTACCTTGAGGGTGATCAAACACTGTTGCACCAAGTACCACAACCTCATAACCAGCTTTTGTAAGCTGTTTGAGCATCTGTCTTATAGTGCTGCTGGCTCCGCTCGAGGTATCTAGCAGACAATATAAGTTGGCCCACAAAATACGGGGCTTACGCTTTTCGGTAACATGCTGGGGCTTCTTATTTGCCATAACGACATCTTCACCCTTATGCTTTCAGAACACTATCTTTGTACTTTATGCTACGCTAAAGACACTGCTATGCAAACAAAAAACCGGCCACAAGGGCCGGTTCATTAGGTCATTCATTAAGCTTAAACTTAACCCAGCAGAGACAGAACATTCTGTGGCAGCTGGTTAGCCTGTGCCAGTACAGAAGTACCCGCTTGCTGCAGAATCTGAGAACGGGTCATGTTAGCTACTTCAGTGGCGTAGTCAGCATCTTCAATGCGTGAACGCGCAGCAGAAAGGTTAGTTTCGTTGTTGCTCAGGTTGGTGATCGCAGACTCAAAACGGTTCTGCACCGCACCCAGTTCAGAACGCAGGCTGTCAACCTGGGCCAAAGCACCGTCCAGAGTTGCTAACGGACCTTCTGTAGACTCACCAGCAGTCGTTTCGTCAGTTGTTAGCTGACCGCCGCTGACATATACGGTAGCACCGACTTCTTCGTCGTACTTGGTGTTAGCAACGTTAGTTTGAGTTGCAGCATTCAAATCGTAAACACCTGCAACTGTTACTTCACCGGTTTCATCGTTGACGTTGTACTCAGTACGGAAACCTTGAACGGTTGTAAGCTCATCATCACGATCTACATAAGTATCAGTAGATGTTGTACCGCCAGAGCCAACCGTCACAGCGCGCTCTCGAAGCCGTCACCCAGTGTAACGGTAGAGTCAGTGGTGGCTTGGGTTAATGCCTGCTCTACTTCAGTTGCACTAGCAGTGTCGTTGAAAGTGATGGTGCCGTCGCTTTGACCCACGTACTCTGTGCCATCGATAGTCAGAGTATTTCCATCACTGGCAGTTTGAGCTACCAGGTTTTCAATAGTAGCTGCTGTCGCGCCTGCACCACTGTTATTAGTCAATTCACCTGTCGCAGAAATGTATGCTGCTTCGCCGTCCAGCGTGATAGCACCAGTTGAAGTAATTTCAAACGTAGCAGTATCGCCACCAGCAACTTCATAGGTACCAGTTTTAGTGCCGTTTGCAGGTGTAAATCCTTGAGCTTCAACGAAATCTGCAGCTTCTGTACCACCGGCCAGACGCAGTTACGTTATTGTCAAATGTAAAGTTACCAGCAGCAGCATCGAAGGTATAGGTTGCAGAAGTAGTAGCACCGCTTACCTGAACGGTATTGCCATCTTGCATATTGGCAAGAAGGTCGTCGAAGGTAGCCGCGTCATGATTAGTGTCAACGCCCCACTCACCGCCACCTGAAGTATTGGTTGTAGTTCCGCCATTTGCTTGGATATTGGTAACAGTAGCTGTCGCGTTTTGCGTCTCGCCACTGCCATTGACATTGAAACCATTCATGCCAAGCGTGCTAGCAGTGATCTCTTGTAAATTGACCGAGATGGTCTGGCCATCGTCAGCGCCTACTTGAATGCTTAGGCCGTTGTCGCTGGAGAGTACTTTGGTGCCGTTGAAGTCAGTCTCAGCAGAGATACGGTCAATTTCAGACATCCGCTGATTGATTTCGTCCTGGATGGAGTCCAGGTCAGACTGGCTGTTGGTACCGTTTTGTGCCTGAACAGTCAGTTCACGAATACGCTGTAAGTTGTCGTTAACTTGGTTTAGGCCACCTTCAGCGGTTTGTGCGATGGAGATACCATCGTTGGCATTACGCTGGGCTTGGTTCAGACCGGTAATTTGTGCACTGAAACGGTTAGCGATCGCCTGACCAGCTGCGTCATCTTTGGCACTGTTGATGCGCAGGCCAGAGCTCAAACGCTCCATGGAAGTCTGCAGAGCATTTTGCGATTCACGCAGGTTCTGCTGACCGATCATCGAAGTGATGTTGGTATTGATCACTGACATGGTGATTCTCCTTGCTGGAACACTGGCCTAGAAGGCCCGCTTTTCGGCCACGTTGTGTGCCGTTGTATTGATTAACGGCATAAGAAGGAGAACCTTTAGGGCGAATAGTAAAAAATTATGTAAATTTTAGTGAACGCTGACCAACATAGCGCTACATAGCTGGCCAAGGCGCTGCATTTTTAATCGTAGAGGGGTATTGTACGTTCATACGAATGCAGTAGAGGACGCACCATGGCAACAACCTACCTACCTTTGCTACTAGGCGGCATCGCTGTTGTGTTAGGGCTAATAAGCACTGTGCTGTTTTACAAGGTGGTGATTGCACCACGTAAGGCTGAGCTTTCCTCCACACAAGCCCCCACTCCCCTAGCAGAGCAGGCGGATACCCCCAGCTATCAAAGCCAGCCTAAAACAACCAGCAAGCAGAGCAAAAGACCGACCCAGCAGTGTTTGTTTGTGATGTTTGCTGCGCCCAGCCAAGCCATTAACCAAGCGCTGGGGGAAATGCTTGCCGCGAAAAACGCTTTTTACGAGGCGGAGTTAGGCGCCTTCCACCTTCCGCCGGGGCCGCAGGGCTACCCAATTATGCTGGCTAGCGCCACCTCACCGGGTAAGCTGCCGCCTCTACATAAAGAGCATAAAGAGGGGGAGCATACGCCGGTGCAGGGGGTGTCGATCTTGATCCGCTTTTTGAACACGCGGAAGGTGTCGCGCAGCCCGGAGGATGTAATTTAATTAACTTCACTCATGAGGTGGCGGAACTGGGTGGCAAAATTTTGGATGCTAAGCGTAAGCCCATCACGGAAGAGAGTTTGGCGGCCATGTACCGAGAGGGGGAGTAGCTGGAAGGAGTTAGGTTGCTTCGTCGTTGTGCCTTGCAGTTACATGGGGCGCATTAAGAAGGGTGCTGAAATCCTTCGCCCGCTGAAGCGGCCTCTTCCACCGAGCTCTTCACTATATCGCTCGTTGAGACCGCTTTTGGCACTATCCAGCTACCCCGCTGCTAGGTTAATTAACTTTCACGACCTAGCTGAGCATCCAATGCATCAAACTGCTGGGTTAGGTAGGAACTCATGCTGTTCATCTGGGCAATCATGCTATCTAGCTGGCCGAACTGGGTGCGGTAGCGGGAAATGGTGCCTTCAATGGTTTTTTCCATGCGCTCATAGCGCTCATCCAGGCTTTTTACACGGCTTTCGGCACCGCTAATCGCTAGTTTCACTACGCCGTTATCGCCAAGCATCTGCTCGACGGTACTGTCGAGCTGTGCGGCTAAGCCATTCCCTGCGTCGCCACCCACAAAAAAGTCACTGAGTGCTTGGGGGTTATTGGCGACTAGGTCGCTGATTGTATCGTCATCCATTTCCAGCGTGCCGTCTCGTGGCAGGGTAATGCCTAGCTGGTTAAGCGTGGAAAGCTCGCCCCCTGCTACGCCACCCGTCAGCACGCTACGCAGGCGGCTTTCAATGGTACGCACGGTGCTGTCGCCTACCAATTCACCGGCGGTTTCGCTGTCGCCATTAAAGCTGGTAAGTTTTCCAATAGTGCCTTTTAGGTCGTTAAACGCTTTTACAAAACCACTAATGGCTTCGCGCTGCTTGAGCGTATCGCGCTCTACATTAACCGTGCTGGTGGCAGTTTCCCCATCGGCAATGCTAAGTTCCGCTAAATTAAGGGTAACGCCCTGAATGGCGCCTTCGATCTGGTTTTTTGCGCTGCTAATGGCAATGCCATTGACCGTTAGCGCGGCGTCTCCACCAGCTTGCTTGGTGGCGGCATCTTCTGCAAAGGGGCCCGCCACCGTGGCTCCGGCTGCATCTACGAAGCCAAAGCTGGCAATAGAGGCATCCGCGACGGTCGTTTTAGAGCTAAGCGCCAGCCGGTAGCCCGTGCCATCGTTAATAATGGTGGCGTTTACGCCGGAGTCTTTGTTGGCGTTAATGGCATCGCGAATGTCGGTCAGGCTGCTGTCTGCAGCAAGATCGATTTTGTCCGTATCGCTATTGCCAAAAGTGAGCTGAATGGAGGTGGCGCCCTGCAGGTCTAGCGCGGTATCGCTCTCGGTGACTCTGCTAGACGCTAAGGAGCCTGACGTCGCGAGGTTAGACACTTCAACACGGTAGCTACCCGGCAGCGCATCAGCGGTGGTGGTGGCTTTAATAGCGTCGCCCCGCACATTGGCAGAGAGGCTTTGATAAAGCGCCGAGTCGTTGATTTTCGCCAGTGAGTCTTGGAAAGCGTTCAGTGATGTTTGCAGCTGGCCATAAGCAGAAATCTTAGCCTGTTGCTGCTGTTTTTGAAGCGTAATGGGCTCAAGTTTGCCACGCTCAGCTGCCTGTAGCTGATCTAATAGGCCGGTGAGGACCAAGCCAGAGCCAACGCCAAGGGAGGTTATTGTCGCCATGCCGATGTTCCTCGATGCAAAAGGCTAAACCAACAGTCATCAAAAACACTTAGTCAGGTACGGAGTGCTTGTTGAAATTTAATAACATTTTTATCGACGGAACAACGGAAGACTTTAGCGCTTTTTCAGGCGTTTAATGGCGTCTGTATAATAACCTAATAAAAACGCCTGCTTATCGCAGGCGTTTTGGAGATAGCTAAACAAAATTGGTATTATTCTCGTCCTAGCTGTGCATCTAACGCATCAAACTGCTGAGTGAGGTAGCTGCTGGTTTGGTTCATTTGAGAGATCATCGTATCCAGCTGGCCAAACTGGGTCCGGTAGCGAGAAATGGTTTGCTCGATGGATTGCTCCATTCGGGTATAACGTTCGCCTAGCGATTCAATGCGATTTTCAGCCCCCGACTTCGCCCCAGCCACTGCGCCGTTCGTGCCTAACAGCTGCTCAACGGTTTGGTTCAGTTGGCCAGCCATGCCCTCATCTTCTGCGCTGCCTGCAAAAAATGCCGAGAGCGCATCTTGGTTATTGGCAATGGCGTCGTCTAGTTTGCCGCTATCAACTTCGAGCGTGCCATCGCGCTGTAGTGAAATGCCGATATCAGTCAGCATGGAGAACTGACCTTCAACACCGCTACCAAGCACGCTGCGCAGTCGAGATTCCACTGTACGCACGGCGCTATCGCCCAACAAGTCACCGGCGGCGCCGGTTTCAGCGTTAAAGCTGGTGAGGTCGCCAATGGTGCCTTTTAGGTCGTTGTAGGCATCTACAAAGCCCGTCACCGCTTCGCGCACTGCTAGGGTGTTTTGCTCTACTGAAACGGTGCTATCCCCCTCTTCCTGAAGGTTCAGCGTGACGCCTTGAATGGCGCCCTCTACCTGATTAGTAGGGCTAGTGATGGCGATGCCATTCACATTCAGCGCGGCATCAGTACCCGTTTGAAGTGTGTTAGTTGTATCCGCAGCAAACGGCGCAGTACCTGAGAAGCTGAAGTCTGCAATTGAGGCATCAGCGCCTGTTTCACTAGAACTAAGTGCTAACCGGTAATCGGTGCCATCGAACACAATGGTAGCGTTAACACCGGAATCTTCGTCTGCATTGATGGCGTCGCGCATATCTTCGAGAGTGCTATCTGCCGCAATGGTCACTTCTTTTGTGGTTTGCGTGGCCCCTTCACCAAAGGTAAAAGTAAGCGTTTGTTCTGCTGTAGTGAGCGCTTCATCAACAGCCGTGACGCCTTCAGAGGCTAAGGTGCCGCGGGTTGCTAGCGTTTCAACCGTTACGTTGTAGCTGCCGGGCTGCGCTTCGCCATCTGCCGTGGCGGTGATTGCTTCTCCCCCTACATTAGTAGAGAGGCTTTCGTAGAGGGCGCTGTCGTTAAGTGCCTCTGCGGCGCTTTGAAATTCGGAAAGGGCGCTTTGCAACTGCCCATAGGCAGAGATTTTGGTTTGCTGGGTTTCCAGTTGCTGCTCGATGGGCGCAAGTTTGCCACGCTCAGCTTCTTGCAACTGATCTAGCAAGCCGTTGAGGTCCAGCCCTGAACCGATACCAAGTGATGAAATGGAAGCCATGCGTACCGTCCCTTTTTCGCGTTGTGCGGCCGTCTTACCGATTTTGCGGCAGCCATTATTCAAGTTAGCTAATTAGTTATTTATTCGGCATTGAGACTATTAACTTTAACAAATTTATTAGCCCTGGGCTTACTCATTTACCAGAAACAGCAAACCAAAGCTATAAACTTCTGTTTATTAAGACTTTCTACCCACGCCCACATAGCAAACACCCGCCTCACTCAACGCGCTGGGCGCGTATAAATTACGCCCATCTACTACTAATTTATTGTTTAGCTGGTTTGCTAACCAAGTGAAGTCAACGGTGCGAAACTCCTTCCACTCTGTACAGATGACCAGTGCATCTGCACCTTTTACTGCCTGTATGCGATCGCCTGCGAGCATCAGGTCGTCACGCTCGCCATAAAGCCTTCGGCACTCACCCATCGCTTCCGGGTCGAACGCTTGCACCTTTGCGCCTGCTGCCCACAGGGCTTCCATCAGTGCTCGGCTGGGCGCTTCGCGCATATCATCGGTGCCGGGCTTAAATGCTAGCCCCCAAATAGCAATCACTTTCCCCTCTAAGTTACCGAGGCTCTTTTGCATTTTTGTGTAAAGCTTTTG
This sequence comes from Vreelandella lionensis, assembly GCF_002087295.1. Classification (GTDB taxonomy): domain Bacteria; phylum Pseudomonadota; class Gammaproteobacteria; order Pseudomonadales; family Halomonadaceae; genus Vreelandella; species Vreelandella lionensis. The sequence goes on from NZ_MWVI01000023.1 coordinate 14,637, forward strand.
TTTTTGGCGCTGATTAACGGCTTCTACAGCTTTTAATAATTCCGGCGTGTAACCTAATTGCAAAGCAGCTTGCTCAAGGGCGTGCACATCTTTCGGAAAACAGGAGCCGCCATAACCACAACCAGGGTAAATAAAGTGATAGCCAATACGCGGGTCACTTCCGATACCCCGGCGTACATCTTCAATATCAACCTCTAAGCGCTCCGCTAAATTCGCCATTTCGTTCATGAAACTAATTTTGGTCGCCAGCATGGCGTTGGCAGCATATTTCGTCAGCTCTGCCGCTCGCACGCTCATAAACATCAGCTTGTCGTGGTTGCGGTTATAGGGCGCGTAGCAGGCTTTCATACGCTCTTTTACCCGCTCGCTCTCGGTGCCTACGATAATGCGAGCGCCGCGGGTGAAGTCATCAATGGCAGCGCCTTCTTTCATAAACTCAGGGTTGGAGCACACATCAAAAGGGTGTTCAACCTTACGCTGCTGTAGCACGCGGCTGATGGTGTCGCTTACACGCTCGGCCGTGCCTACCGGCACCGTCGATTTATCAACCACCAGCTTATAGCCTTGCATGTGCTGGCCGATACTTTCCGCGACGCTTAATACGTACTGCAGATCAGCGCTGCCATCTTCGTCTGGCGGGGTGCCCACCGCGATAAACAGCGTGTCGCTTTCGGTTACCGCCTCCGCGGTATCTGTGGTAAATAGCAAACGCCCAGCGGCAACGTTATGCGCTACCAGCTGGCTCAGGCCTGGCTCGAAAATAGGGATCTCACCACGGCTAAGCTGTGCGATGCGGTTAGCATCAATATCCATGCAGATGACCTGATGACCCACATCCGCCAAACACGCACCTGCCACGAGCCCTACATATCCGGTACCAAAGACACTAATCTGCATAATCAACCAGCTCTAAAAGAAGTCTTGCGAGACTACCACACCTTTTTTGTAATTCAGATGACACGCAAAACTCAGCCCAATGCATAGACCTTGGTCTAACACCCCTACTGCTTTATAATGCACTGCAGCACACCCATTTTGCTGCGATTGCAGGAGCAACCTACCATGCCCGCTGAAGCATTATCCCCCGCGACCACTGCTTCCTTCCACGTACAGCGCGCTTGCGCCACTGCCTTTCTAGCGTAGCGGAACTGCTTTATGAGAGCGGCCATGTGCTTGAAACCATCACCCTGATACAGCGTGGTTTATCGCACCAGGAGTTGATCTCTCTGAGCCATCAACACCCCCGTTGGGCGCTTTGCCAGCAAGTGTTGGAAGAGAGTGATGCCGCCACTTTTAATGACTATGGCCGTTTTGTGTTAACAGCCATGGGCCGCGAGCTGATGTTTGATATGTTTGGCCAAGGGGCAGCGGATTGCGCCTAGCCTTTGGTTGAGAATGTATAGAGTTTGAGACGTGTAGAGTTTGAGACATGTATAGAAAAAACGCCCGCTGGGGGAGCGGGCGTTTAGAAGCGCTAATATCGCATCATGCAGGTCGTGGGTTATTCATGGCAGAGATTAACGCAGGCCCAACAGCGACAAAATAAACAGAACAACAACGATCAGACCTACGATATAGATAATGTTACGCATAACGGCACTCCTTGCTTTAGCGTTTCATGGAAATCAAAGGGTTGCTTCCCTTCAATAATCTCTCCTAGCGTAGCAGGCTTTTTCTCAGTTTGCGTAATCGTGGTTGCTGCCCTCTCAATGGAACCTTACCTCCTCACGTATCTCGAAGTTTACGACTTCCTTGCCTGGTGCTGTGATGAAAACAACTGCCTTTTTATTTGCCTGTGTGATGACTTCTTTGCCTGTTACCGCTGCTGAGGCCTCAGAACCATCATCGGGTGCGCTACAAACACTCAACCAACAAGCTCAGGCGCTTGATCGCTTACATACTGTAGTGGTGGCTTACGACGGCAATATTATTCATGAACATCACCAAGGCGGCCCAGGGGTTGCGGCACCTGCCAACGTCAAATCGCTATCGAAAACGGTGTTAGCCGCCGTGACCGGGGCGGCGATCGAGGCGGGCGTCATTGAATCCGTTGACCGGCCGCTGGTGGCGCTACTAGATAGTGTGCCCAGCGCTGCTGCCCCACAGGTGAACGACATCACAGTGGCGCACTTACTGGCACAACAAGCTGGCTTAGAGCGTACATCGGGCAGCAACTACGGCGCTTGGGTGGCCAGCGCCCATTGGGTAAACGATGCGCTCACTCGCCCATTCGTGGACCGCCCAGGCGGGCGCATGCTCTACTCCACCGGCACCAGCCATTTGCTCTCGGCGGCGCTGACTCAGGCCAGCGGTGAAAGCACCCTCGCGCTTGCCCAGCGCTTGTTAGGCGAACCGCTCGGTATTGCGATTCCCCCGTGGCCGCAGGACCCTCAAGGGATCTACTTTGGAGGGAACGATATGCAGCTTTCCCCTCGCGCGCTCATTGCGATTGGGGAGCTGTACCGCAACGACGGCGTGGCCAATGGCCAGCGCGTGCTGCCTGAAGGCTGGGTAGAAGATTCATGGACGCCCAGAGGCCAATCACCCTGGACGGGCGATGGCTACGGCTTTGGCTGGTTTATCACGACGCTAGCGGGTGAACACGTCGCTTACGGGAGAGGATACGGCGGGCAGGCGCTGTATGTGATTCCCGAGCGGGGGATGACGGTGGTGATCACCTCAGACCCAACCCCGCCATCGCCCGGTGGCCAGTTCCAGCAGCAGCTTAACGCGCTGGTGGCCGATTTATTGGCAGAGGAGTAACGGCGCGCGCCACTCCTCCTGTTAATGACTACTCCCCTTTATGCGCCAAACTCATCAAGTAGAGCGCGGCGGCCAGCGCCAGTACGGAGAGCGCTAAATAAATCGCTTCTAAGGGCGTGGTGAAGCGGATATCGACGACTGCTCGGAAGAATTCGATAATCACGGCCAAAATCACCACACGGGCGATTTTGTCTTTCAACTGATCCAGCGAGGCAACGTTGAAGGGGTGTGCAGGGTAACGCACCTCTGCTTGGTCGATACGCGAAACGAACAACCGATAAACGCCTAGCCCAAAAATCAGCAGCACGATGGCGATCAGATAGATATCCACCGCAATAATGATATCGGGCACCAGGGTGTCGTGGATGTTATGGGTGTCATCCACCAAGTAGTAGTGCAGTACATCGCCCACCACTTTAAGGATATCCAGCGTGCCGACGATAAACAGCATCAGCGAGCCTAATAGGCTTGGCACCACCGCTAGCATGACCAAAAAGCGCGAGTTCCACAGCGCGGTTTCAATCCGCCGCTCCCACGCCGACTGCTGGTGAGGTGGCTTGGGTGGAGGTGGTAAATGGGGCGAGTTACTCATCGTAGGCACATAGCTCCTTCTTGCTTTACGGCAATAGCGAAAGTGCCTAGTAAAGCATTAGATGAGATTCATCACTACTACCGTGAAGGTCACGCCGGTAAGCAAAAACCCCAGCGCCAGCATCAGGCCATCTCTGGCCACCAGCCCCAGCCCAAACAGCGTGAGCGCAAGCCCGGCACCGTTAGCGCTGAACGGAATAACCTCCATCGGCGGCATCGCCAGGGCCACGAGCAGGCAGGCAACGGCCGTTACCCTAATCCCGATGTAGCCGGTCATCCCAGCCAAGCGCACAACCAACAAGCTATCTACCCACTTAGCGGGCTTTTTCATGTAGTGCAGCGCTTTATCGAACTTCTTCCGGGAGAGGGAGCGGTTAAGCAACCATCCGGGCAGCCAGAACGTTTCTCGCCCGATTAATAACTGCACCGACGTTAGCAGTACCAGGGAGGCCATCAGCGTCGGCATCCCAGGGATATCGCCCAGGATGGGGGCCAGGGTAATCAACCCCGCTAATAGCAGCAGCGGGCCAAACGAGCGCCTCCCCACCGCGTGTACCACGTCATCCACGCTGACCTGGGATTTTTCCCCCTCCATCTTCTCCATGGTATGGATCAGCTCGGTTAAGTTCGTCGCTTCCTGCGTATTACTCATGGGCGTTTCGGCGCTCCTTTGCCGTGGGTGTCGTGATTGAAAGAGGGTTCTTCCGGTGACTGGTTAAGCTTGCTGCGAATAAAGTCGCTATGGCTGACATGCAGCAGATCTGCCAGCCGACGAATCCGATGCTCTTCGAGAGGATCCAGCGTGCCGTCGGCCCAGGCCAGTTGCCACATTAAATTGACCAGTTCCAGGCGCTGCTCGTAACCATAGTGCTGTTTGATCAGGCTGACGAACTGATAGTGATCCACCGCGTCGTCGACCTCCGCCTCTGCCAGTGCCATTAACTCGCTGACATCTTGCTCGTTGAGCCGATAGCGCGCCATCAGCATTTGCTTCAGCGCCGCGCGCTCTTCATCACTGTTGTCGTAATCGGCGCGCATCACTTCACACAGCAGCGCGGCCGACGCTAGCTCTAGGGTGAGCGTTTTGTTATCACGCTGTTCAGGCACGGAAAGTACCTGTTGGAAGAAAGAGTGAATGGCATCCAGCACGGCGGTCTCCTCATATCAGTGGCTAACCTAGGACTACACGACACCTTAAGAGTGCCGCCCTAGGCCTCGCCGTTTACTCTTTCCGCTTGGCAAGCTGCTCTTTGAGCTGTTTGGGCACTTGCTTGATGATCAGCCGATCCTGGGTTTCGTCATACTCAATGCTGGAACCCAGCAGGTGTGAATCAAAGCTGATCGAGACGCCTCCAGAGCGCCCGGTGAAGCGACGAAACTGGCTGATAGTACGTTTATCTGGCGGGATTTCCGGCGAAAGGCCGTAGTCGGCGTTGCGAATATGGTCGTAAAACGCCTTGGGCTGCTTCTCATCCACAAGCCCAGAGAGCTCTTCCAGCGTCATCGGTTCACCACGGCGCAGCTGCTCGTTGGCGTAATCGACCAGGGTATCGGTTTTTTCCCGGCTGGCGTCGTCGTCCAGGTCCTCTTTTTCGACGTAGTCGCTAAAGGCTTTCAGCAGCGTGCGGGTTTCGGCGGGGGCATCAATGCCCTCCTCCATGCCCAGCAGCGCCGCTACGCCATCGGCGAGCTTTTTACCGCCCCGGTCTTTTAGAAACGAGACGTACTGGGTACTTTCCCCACCGCTCTGCCACTGGGTCAGGTTGATGCGGGCTGCCAGGGGGAGTTGGCTCGTGTTCAGTTGGGCGGCGGGCACCGCTTGGTGCGCGTCGTTAAAGCCGATACCTTCCCGCTGGTGAATGAGGGCCATCAGCAGCGTTTCCGTATCGCCCTGTTGTAGATGAGCGATGACCAAGTAACCGCCAACGGAGAGCTGCCCCTGCAGCGTTTGGGCCAGTCGCTCGGCCATCGCGTTCGCCAGTTGGGCCAAGGTTTGCTCGTCGGCTTGATACGCCGTGAGCCACGCCACCAGCGGCCCGGCCTGCTCTCCCTGCTCGGCAAAGCGCCCCCAGCCCTTCGCTTTGGTGTTGTAGGTGTCGTTTAGCGCATTCACTAGTCTGGCCATCACCGCGTCATCGCCGGCAGCTTCCGCTTCCGCAGGCGGGGCAGTGACACTTAAGCGTTCGCCATCGAGAGATGGCTCAAGGCGGTAAACAGTACTTTGCAGTAGCGGCATAAACAGACATTACCTTTATAAAAACGTCGAAGAGGTCACCTCAGCATCAGGGCTTTAAGCGGTAACCGGTGCGGAAAATCCAGGCAATGGTGGCAAGACTGGCCGCCAAAAACAGCAAAATCATCGCCACGCTAGCTCCTAAGCTGACATCGCTAATGCCGTAGAAGCTCCAGCGGAAACCGCTGACGAGATACACCACCGGATTCGCCAGGGTCACGCTCTGCCAAAACGGAGGCAGCATATCGATGGAGTAGAAGCTGCCGCCCAGGAACGTGAGTGGGGTAATCACCAGCAGCGGCACGAGCTGCAGCTTGTCGAAGCCATCTGCCCAGATGCCGATGATAAAGCCCAGCAGGCTAAAGGTGACGGCGGTCAGCACCAGAAACGTCAGAATCCAGAACGGGTCTGCGATCTCAAGCGGCACAAAGAAGCTGGACGTGCCGAGGATGATCAGCACTAGCAGTATCGATTTCGAGGCCGCCGCCCCTACGTAGCCCACGACAATCTCCAAATAGGAGATCGGTGCCGACAAAATCTCATAGATGCTGCCGGAAAACTTGGAAAAAAAAAGGCCAAACGAGGCATTCGAGACGCTCTGGGTCAGCAGCATCAGCATAATCAAACCAGGGACGATAAACGCACCGTAGCTCACCCCGCCAATTTCGGTAATCCGCGAGCCAATCGCCGCGCCAAACACCACAAAGGAGAGCGAGGTAGAGATCACCGGTGAGACAACGCTCTGTAGCAGCGTGCGGCGAGTGCGGGCCATTTCCGCCATATAAATCGCACGAACGGGATAGAGGTTCATGAGCGCTCCTTCACCAGGTCCACGAAGATATCTTCCAGCGAGCTCTGCCGGGTGTGTAGATCTTTAAAGCTGATCCCCGCCTGCTCTAGCTGCGTTAACAGGGTAGAGATCCCACGCCCCTCCTCTTCCTGGCGGCCATCGTAGGTGTAGACCAGCTCATAGCCGTCGGCGGTTAAGCTGAGTTCTTCCTGCGCCAGCGCAGGCGGCAACTCCGTTAGCGGGCTGTGTAGCTGCAGAGTGAGCTGCTTGCTGCCCAGCTTTTTCATTAGCGCGGCTTTCTCTTCCACCAGCACGATCTCGCCGCGATTGATGACGCCTATGCGGTCGGCCATCTCTTCGGCTTCTTCAATGTAGTGGGTGGTGAGAATGATCGTCACCCCATCGTCCCGCAGCCCGCGCACCACGTTCCACATATCCCGCCGTAGCTCGACATCCACCCCGGCGGTCGGCTCATCCAAAAACAGAATGCGTGGCTCGTGGGAAAGTGCTTGGGCAATCAGCACCCGCCGCTTCATACCGCCGGAGAGGGTCATCAGGCGGTTGTAGCGTTTATCCCACAGCGAGAGTGACTTGAGCACTTTTTCGATATGGGCGGGGTTGGGGGACTTACCAAACAGGCCACGGTTGAAGCTCACCGTGTTCCAGACCGTTTCGAACGCTTCATTGGTGAGCTCTTGCGGCACAAGACCAATCCGCTCGCGGCCTTGGCGGTAATCGCGCACGCTATCGAAGCCGTCGACAATGACATGACCTTCGCTGGGATTGACAAAGCCACATACCAAGCTGATCAAGGTAGTTTTACCCGCCCCATTCGGGCCGAGCAGTGCAAAAATTTCGCCGCGCTGGATGGTTAAATCCACGCGGGTGAGCGCCTGAAAGCCACCTTCGTAGGTTTTATTCAGGCCATCGATGGTAATGATGGGGTCGTTCAAGGCGTGCTCCTTACATCGCGGGCCAGCGCAGAACCGGCGCAGCGCGATGCCAATGGCACCGCGACATGGCTGCCGCGGTGCATGACGGCCTTTAAAAGGTATTAAGTGCGGCTGGTGATTTCGAGCAAGTGATAGCCAAACTGAGTCTGTACCGGCCCGTGAACCTTGTTGAGCTCACCGCTGAAGACGACTTTGTCGAATTCTGGCACCATTTGGCCGGGGCCAAAGCTACCCAGGTCGCCGCCCTGACGGCCGGAGGGGCAGCTGGAGTGCTGCTTGGCCACGTCCGCGAAGTCACGGCCGTTTTCGATCTCTTGTTTCAGTGCGTTGCACTGCTCTTCACTGCTTACCAAAATATGACGGGCGCTGGCACGTGCCATAACGAACTCCTTAATCAAAAAACCCAATACGGTAGGCCAGTTTATCACGCTCGCTGCTAGTCGTGACCCAAGGCACCGCTATAACGCAGCGCTTCGCCCACACTCGCCAGGGCACGCTCATGGGCCTGCACCGAGAGCGGCCCACGAGTACACGCCACGATGACCCAGGGGCCATTGGCGGCGTCACCTGCTTGAGAGGCACGCGATGCAATACCGGCATCGCAGCTTCGCCGGTGCTGCGTGCCTGTTTTGTGCGCAAAGGTGAACTCGCTGCCCATGCCTTGTTTCAAGCGCCGCTCGCCAGATTTAGTTCGCTGCATGATCGCCAGCAGCGTTTGGCGCTGTTCGGCATTCACATCCTCCATACCACCGTGATGCAGGCTGGCCAGCAGGTCGCCATAGGCGCGCAGCGTGCCCACGTTTTCACCGGTGGCTTCGTAGGCATCGAAGGCGTGGTCGTAGTCGGGCTGTTCGAAGCTCCCTTCACCCATGCCCAATGTGCGCGCTAAGGCGGCCGGGCGCTGGTTCACACGGTGTTGGCGCAGGGCGATAAAATCTAACCCGCCCAGTTGGCGAGCCTCGGGATGTAACTGGCCATATACACCCTGGCGCACTTCCACCAGCTTGCTGATGGGACCAAGGTGCTCCGGCTGGCCGTTGCTGGCGGCGACCATGCGGCGGGCGCGGGCATTCACGGCGTCCAAGCCCACACGGTCTATCAGCATATCCGTGGCGGTGTTATCGCTGACGGTGAGCATCTGCTCAAGCAAATAACGAATCGAAATGGGCGTGCCGGGGTCGTGCCAGTTGACCGGCCCGGCGCCATCGACAAAGTCGCTGCGTGCCAATGTAAGACGATCATCCAGAGAGAGCGAGCCAGCTTGGCGCTCAGCCAGCACCTGAGCCGCTACGGGCACTTTAATCAGCGAGGCCAAATACCAGGGGTCGTCTGCCTGCCAGGAGTACGCCTCGCCTGTTGCGAGGTTCTGAACATAAACACCTAGCGCGCCGCCAAATACTTCTTCAATGGCGCTTATTCGCACATCTAGATCGCCTTGCCAAGGGCTCTGTTTATCGACCTCGTAGTACCAGTTCGTACTTGCCAATACCGCCGCGCTGGCTGGCAATAAAGCGCACAGCAGCGCTGCGGCTAGCCAGCGTTGAAGATGTCGCAACCTTACCTCCTACCGCGGCGAGTGGCGGGTTATCAGTCAGCGCGGAAAACCGCTTACT
>NZ_MWVI01000024.1 GCF_002087295.1 Vreelandella lionensis
AGTCTCCGGTAAAGCCGGGGCGGTTCAGATTATGGTGTTCGCAGCCGTTATGCCAGCGTTTACAGGCCTAGCTAACTGGATGATTCCGCTGCAAATTGGAGCCCCTGACATGGCCTTGCCGCGGCTAAATAACTTCAGTTTTTGGCTACTGCCGGTCGCTTTTACCCTGCTGCTGTCTACTCTTTTTATGCCTGGGGGCGGGCCCCAACTTTGGCTGGACATTTTACGCTCCGTTATCAACAACGTATGCGCCAGCTTCAACGACTTTTTTTATTTTAGCGCTGCATATGGCAGGCATTAGCTCTATTTTGGGGGCGATTAATATCATCGCGACCATCCTGAATATGCGTGCGCCTGGCATGCGCATGATGGATATGCCGCTATTCGTTTGGACATGGCTGATTACGGCATTTCTACTTATCGCCGTTATGCCGGTGTTAGCGGGCGTCATTACCATGATGTTAATGGACATTAACTTTGGGACTAGCTTCTTTGATGCAGCGGGCGGAGGAGATCCTGTCTTATTCCAGCATCTGTTCTGGTTTTTTGGCCACCCAGAAGTCTACATTATGATCCTGCCAGCATTTGGCATCGTGTCGGCGATTATCCCTACGTTTGCTCGTAAGCCCTTATTTGGCTACGCCTCGATGGTTTATGCCACTGCAGCCATTGCGCTGCTGTCATTTCTGGTGTGGGCGCACCATATGTTTATTGTGGGCGTGCCTTTGACGACGGAACTGTTCTTTATGTACTCCACCATGTTGATTGCTGTGCCAACAGGGGTGCAGGTATTTAACTGGGTGACAACGCTATTCCGCGGGTCGATTAGTTTTGAGCCCCCTATGCTTTTTGTTTTGGCTTTTGTAGTGCTATTTACCATTGGCGGCTTTTCAGGCCTGATGTTAGCCATCGCACCCGCCGATTTTCAGTACCACGATACCTACTTTGTGGTGGCGCACTTCCACTATGTATTGGTGCCTGGCGCGATCTTCGCCATCATGGCGGGCGGTTTACTACTGGTTGCCTAAATGGACAGGCCATTACCCTAACGAGCGTCTGGCGCAGTGCCACTTCTGGTGCTCAATCATTGGGGTCAATCTAACCTTTTTCCCCATGCATTTTGCCGGTTTGGCAGGCATGCCTAGGCGCATCCCTGATTATGCGCTGCAATTTGCCGATTTTAATCTGCTCTCAAGTATTGGCGCCTTCTTCTTTGGTGCCTCGCAACTACTTTTTGTGCTGGTGGTAGTGCTGTGTGTACGAGGTGGCCAAAAAGCGCCTGCAAAAGCTTGGGAGGGTGCTGTTGATTTAGAGTGGAGTGTGCCTAGCCCTGCGCCGTTACACTCCTTTGAAACGCCGCCGGTATTTCACCGTGCTCAATCGCACGATTAATGCATAAAAGCGTTGGAGAAGGCGGAGGGATGAAAAATGGCAGCAGATGGTTCTCAACAAGCTGGCGTTAGGCGGACCGTCATTCGCAGTGTCGCAGCCCTTATTGGCATGTTTGCCTTTGCGTTTGCCTTAGTTCCTCTTTACGACGTGTTTTGTCAGGTAACGGGTTTAAACGGAAAGGTCGATACCACGGCAAAAGCTATCATTCATGAAGAGGTGGATCAGTCGCGCTTCATTACGGTTCAATTTATTACCCGTGGTAGTGCGGGACTGCCATGGCAAATGAGTGTTGAAACGCGGCAAATGCGGGTACATCCAGGCCAAACCGCAGAAGTGGATTTTACCTTTACGAATAACAGCCACCAAGAAAGTTGGGGACGCGCTGTGCCTAGCGTATCACCCTCTAGTGCAACAACGCATTTACGTAAAGTCAGCTGTTTTTGCTTCCAAGAACAGCAGCTACAAGGCGATGAGCGACTAACCATTCCGCTGGTGTTTCAGTTAGCTAAAGACTTACCTGAAGAAATCAGCACCATTACCTTGGTGTATACCCTATACCCGGTACAGCGCATTGCGCTTAATCCACTCAATAACAATAACGCAGCGGGGGATAAAATATGAGCGGCGGCAGCTATTTCGTTCCTGCGAATAGCCGGTGGCCTATTTTAGGGTCGCTTGCGCTAGGTGCCATGATGGCCGGTATTGGTATCAAGTTAGTTTACAACACCGGGGCGCCATTGTTAGTTATTGGCTTACTAAGCGTTATTTGTGTCATGGGGTTTTGGTTTCGAGACGTCATTCACGAGTCGATGGGCGGTTTATACGACGCACAAATGGATCGCTCGTTTCGATGGGGAATGGGCTGGTTTATTTTTTCAGAAGTAATGTTTTTTGCCGCTTTTTTTGGCGCACTGTTTTATGTAAGGACCTTCACAATTCCATGGCTAGGAGGGGAAGGGGCAGAAGGCGTATCTGCTTTGCTATGGCCCGAATTTGTTCCTCAATGGCCGCTACTCAATCCCCCTGATGCCTCTGTGGCAGGGCCCTCCAGCGTACTTAGCCCCTGGCAGTTGCCCTTAGTGAACACACTGATTTTGGTGACATCAAGTATCACACTAACGGTTGCCCATGAAGCTCTGAAGCTTGGCTATCGTCAGACCTGTCGTAACTGGCTAGCAGGCACAGTACTGCTGGGCATTTGCTTTATCCTTATCCAAGGCGTCGAATATTATGAAGCCTATCATCATTACGGTATTACCCTAGAGGCCGGTATTTTTGGGGCTACTTTTTTTATATTGACAGGCTTTCATGGTCTCCACGTCATTATTGGTACGCTTATTTTGGCGAGCATGCTGGTAAGAATTATCAAAGGTCACTTTGCTAGCGATCATCACTTTGGTTTTGAGGCATCCTGCTGGTATTGGCATTTCGTTGATGTAGTGTGGGTAGGGCTCTTTATCTTTGTTTATGTATTTTAGTGAGTTATCCAAGCTCGCCAGATAAGAAACCAAAGAGAAGCAGGGCCATCAACACGCAGGCTAACGCAATGCGCCATTTAAGCGATGTGAGTAACCGCCTGGAGGTGCTTTCGTCATGTAGTAAAAAGCCTGCACCTGCGGCTAAGCTGGCCACCATTCCTATAAACACTAATGCAATGAGCAGTTTTAACCACATGATGAAGCCCTCTTATTTTCCAGCGCGACTATACGCATGGTGTGTGTTTTGGAGTGTTGTAGTGGTTTTAGGGTTGCTCCTAGGACTATGGCAGTGGGAAAGGGCCGCTGACAAGCGTGAACTGCTAGCCATTCGTGATGCAGCGCCAACAGTGGTTGAGCCAATCCAAACACCGGAAGGAGGGGCGCAGGTGCATCTACGTGGCGACTATCTTGAGCAGCATACGCTTTACTTAGATAACCGTATCGTTAACGGTCGCCTAGGCGTCGCGGTGTTGACACCGATGAAAGACTCCCATGGGCAGCTCTGGTTAGTACAACGTGGTTTTATTGAAACAGGTACAAGCCGGGCGTCTCCTTCGGTATTCACCCCTCATGGCACGGTTGAGGTGTCTGGCGAGTGGCAGGCGGAGCAATCGCAAGGGCCGCTTTATAGAGCCAACCAAGAAGGCGTCAGGCTTCAACAGCTGAGCTTGGCTCCTTGGGAAGAGGCGCTGGGCGTCTTCAGCCATAATGGCTGGCTTCATGCCCAGCAGGGTGCAGGTGTTTTTACCCCTTGGTGGGAGGCAAATGTGATGCCACCAAGCCGGCATCTTGGCTACGCTTTTCAATGGTGGGGACTGGCGCTGGCAGCGTTGGTGATCATGCTATTGGGTGGATACCGTCTAGTGAGCGACTTTCGAGAAAGCTACGAAGGAGGGCGTTAACATGCACCACCGTCGTCCAGTACGTTACGCAAGGCTTAAGGTGGGTCTCTTGTTTGCCATTTTTGCCGCTCCTATTGTGACGGCCTGGGGAATGGTGACTTGGAATGTTGGAATTCCTCAGGGCCATACTGCCCACGGAAAAGTAACCATAGATGTGCCGCCGCTTGAGGATTGGCCGCTGATGGCTTCCATCACTGCCTCTGAACAATGGACGCTGGTATTAGACTGCGGCGCAAACTGTGTGCAGCAACAGGATGAACTGTGGCGGTTACACCGTGCATTAGGGCGTGAAGCCACTCGATTAAAGCGATTAAGAGTTGGTGGTGACGATGCCACGCTGCCTGGGGAGACGGTGACAGTTTGGCAAAGCGTACCCTCTTGGAGCATTGCGCACAGCGTTTGGTTATTCGACCCCATGGGAAGGCCAGCACTCGCGTTTACTCAAGAAGCGGCAACCGCCGACATTCTTGATGACATCCGGCACCTATTCAAAGTAAATCCTATTTAGCTTATGTTCGGCTAGCAATAGCCGTAAGGAAACTTAATGAAGACCTACCGAGAGTGCCGTCTTCGTTGGCTCATGAGGGTTACGCTGGCGGGAACCCTGTTGACTGCGTTCGTCATATTGGTAGGCGCATGGACTCGGTTAATGGATGCTGGCCTAGGCTGCCCTGATTGGCCTGGCTGTTATGGGCGCCTAATTGTGCCTGATAGTGAGCATGTTGCCCTTCGCCATCCAGATGCTCCGTTAGAGCCCTTTAAAGCGTGGGTGGAAATGGCTCACCGATATGTGGCGAGCTTTCTAGGGTTGATAGTACTTAGCGTTCTTGCGCTGGGTTGGTCGGTACGTAATCAAGCGGGTTATCCATGGCGGTTAAGCATGGTTCTGTTGGCCGTTATTCTGTTACAAGGGGCGTTTGGTGCTTTTACTGTGACATTAAAACTATGGCCGCAGGTGGTGACACTTCATTTGCTGGGTGGGTTGAGCGTTTTAATGCTGTTTTTTTGGCTGCATCTTCGCATACGCCGTTCATGGCGTGGGCAAATAGGGCAGGCTAAAAAGGGTGGCGTACTGTGGTACTTGGCAGGTGGGGTTTTATTGTTGCAGCTTGCACTGGGTGGCTGGGTCACAAGCAACTATGCCGGTATTGCTTGCCAAGGATTCCCTACCTGTAATTCACAATGGTGGCCAAGCATGGACCTAAGCGAAGGCTTCCACCTAACCCAAAACGTTGGCCCTAATTATCTCCATGGTCAACTACACGCAGATGCTCGCACCGCTATTCATATGGTCCATCGTATGGGAGCAATGTTGTTGGGTGCCGCTTTACTAGCGTTATGGTGGCGCTATCGGGGCATCAAAGTAGTCAGCATCGCCTTGAGTCTCGCATTAGGAGCTTATTGCTTACAGGTGGCGCTTGGGGTCGCTAACGTTCTGCTCTGGCTGCCGCTTGGGTTAGCCTTGTTGCATACGGCAGGGGCTGTATTGCTAGCGCTGAGCATGGGATGGGCGTGGTGGTGCTGGCGGTACCAAAAGGCGGGGCCGGATACTGTTCTTTGCCCATCAAATGCAAGCAACCTGAAGGCGCATGAATCAGGTTGGTCTACTTGAGGCAATTAGGTGTACAATTCTCGTTAAGCTATTTACTTACTGGGGATAAGGAGCTCTATGAGTTCTACGGTTGCACTTATACTGCTTGCGCTGGCTGTTACGGTCATCGCTGCACTCGGCGGCTATGCTTTCTTCTTGCGCAAAGAGGTAAAGCGACGCGAGGAATTTCGACTTGACGAAGAGCAGCGCGCTCAGCAAAACAGTCTTGAAAACCTTGATTATGTGGTGAGTGCGCTCGTCCAAGAGCAGGTTGATATCACCGAAGGTTCGTGGCGCTGTAAGGTGCTGCTTGAAATTGTTGACCCTAGCTTGACGGAGCGCCCTGAGTTCCGGGCGTTTGCGGATGTATATGAGCGCACTCGCCATTTAAAGACACACTCTGCGCGAAAACAGCTCACGCCTAGGGAAAGAATGCAGGAAGACAAGGATCGCCTAGCCGTTGAAGACGAAATGCGTCCCGCTGTGCTAGCTGCCGCTGCTGAGGTGCTTAAATGGCGGGCTGAGAGCCCATCTACACTTCAATGAAATTTTTTAATGTCAACGATGCCAGCTTTGCTATGCTGGAAGGGCCAGTATTGGCAAGAAGTTGATATATTGGCATTGTTGCCTTCTAACGCCGAAACGTTAATGATAGGCGCCTTGTTCGGGTTCAGGGGGCGGGTTGTCCTGCCCTTGAAGCAGAACAGCGAAAAATGGATGCTCTCGCGATAAGAAGCATTGGATAGATTTGGTCGATTGACCAAATCAGCATTGGATCAAGAAGGAGTCTTGCATGAAAAAATCAACGACTGGCTTGCTAATCGGTTCTGCACTTGTAGTAGGTCTTTCTGGCTGTGCCAGTTCTGCCTCTCAGTCTTCCGGTCAGGCAAGCGCTAGCAGCGATCGTAGCTGGTATCAGCATCCGGCTGTTTGTGGTTTGGCGGGTGGTCTTATTGGTGGCAGCATTGGCTATGCCACCAGCGGTAGCTCTGATGAAGAGAGCGGTTCTGCCACAGGTGCTGTAGCAGGTGCTGCTATTGGTGGTCTGTTGTGTGCAGATCGCACTCCCGAGCCGGTAGCACCGCAGTGCCCGAGCTACGGTGAAGTGCCAGCTGGCGTTGCTGTTGATGCCGAAGGCTGCCCGCTGGACTCCGACGGTGATGGCGTGCCGGACTACCGTGACCAGTGCCCGGGCACGCCGGCTGGTGTAGAAGTTAACGCCAACGGTTGCCCGCTGGACTCAGATAACGACGGCGTGCCGGATTACCGTGACCAGTGCCCGAATACCCCGGCAGGCGTTGAAGTAAACGCACTGGGTTGTCCGGAAAGCGTTGTTCTTCAGGATGTGAACTTTGAGTTCGATTCCGCCCAGCTAACACCGAATGCACAAAATGTTCTTAACGGCGTTGCTGAGCGTCTGGTTAACAACCCAGATGTACGTGTGAGCATTGAAGGTCACACCGATTCTCGTGGTTCTGATCAGTACAATAAAGACCTGTCACAGCGTCGTGCTGAGTCTGTTGCTGCTTATTTAGCCCAGCGCGGTGTAGAAGCTAACCGTATGCGTGCTGTTGGCTATGGCGAAGAGCGTCCGATTGCTACCAACGACACTGACGAAGGTCGTTTCCAGAACCGTCGTGTAGAATTGGATGAGTGGAAATAATCCACTTAGCTGAGTCATCAATGGGTAGGGCCAGCATGCTGGTTCGTTAAACCCTTTGACAAAGAACGGGAGGCTTATGCCTCCCGTTTTATTTTACGCAGTCATAAATTCTGGTAGGCTGAGCAGCCTTCAAGATGTGCCCAACACCCCCGACCATTGATAGCGAAATGTGATCCTTGGTATGGATCACCACTGCGCTCAAGGAATACCTGAATGCCTATTGTGACACTGCCCGATGGCAGCCAAAGAACGTTTGAAGCACCACTCTCTATTATGCAGCTGGCAGAGTCCATTGGCCCTGGTTTGGCCAAGGCCTGTGTGGCAGGCAAAATTAACGGGGTGCTGGTTGATGCTGCCGATACGATTGAGCAGGATGCGGACGTCTCTATTATTACTGCCCGCGATGAAGAAGGTTTGGAAATTATTCGTCACTCGTGTGCTCACTTGATTGGTCACGCGGTGAAACAGCTATATCCCGATGCCAAAATGGCCATCGGTCCTGTAATTGATGATGGCTTTTATTACGACATTGACTTTGGCAAATCAGTCACGCCAGACGATATGGAAGCCATTGAAAAGCGCATGCAGTCGCTCATCGATCATGAGTACGATGTTATTCGTGAATACGTCGGCCGCGACCAAGCGATGGCAACGTTTGAAAAGCGTGATGAGCCGTATAAGCAAGAGATCATCCGTGATATCCCGGAAGGTGCGACTATCCGCCTTTACCACCACGAAGAGTACACGGACATGTGCCGTGGGCCCCATGTGCCTAACACAAGACACTTAAAAGCATTTAAGCTGACGAAGCTGGCAGGTGCTTACTGGCGTGGTGACTCCTCCAATCCGATGCTGACGCGCATTTATGGCACGGCATGGGGCGATAAAAAGCAGTTAAAAGCTTACTTGAAGCGGCTGGAAGAAACTGAGAAGCGAGACCACCGTAAGCTAGCGCGGAAGATGGACTTGTTCCACGTTCAAGAAGAAGCGCCGGGGATGGTTTTTTGGCACCCTAACGGTTGGACGATGTATCAGGCGTTAGAAGAGTACATGCGTAAAATTCAACGTGAGCATGGCTACCAGGAAATCAAAACGCCGCAAGTAGTGGATTTGTCACTGTGGAAGAAATCAGGCCACTGGGGACATTACAGTGAATTGATGTTCACCACAGAGTCGGAAAAGCGCGAGTATGCGGTGAAGCCGATGAACTGCCCATGTCACGTGCAGGTCTTTAATCAAGGCCTTAAGAGCTACCGTGACCTTCCGCTACGTTTGGCCGAATTTGGTAGCTGTCATCGAAATGAACCTTCAGGCTCGCTGCATGGTCTGATGCGGGTTCGTGGGTTTACGCAAGATGATGCCCATATTTTCTGTACCGAAAGTCAGATTCAGGCTGAGGCTGAGGCGTTTATTGCTCTAACGCTGCAAGTCTATAAAACGCTCGGTTTTGAAGACGTTGAGCTCAAGCTCTCCACCCGTCCCGAAGACTTTCTGGGTGAAGCCGAAATGTGGGATCGGGCAGAGCAGGGCCTTGAGGCCGCGCTGAACGCTACTGGCTTGGCTTGGGATCTGCAGCCGGGTGAAGGTGCGTTTTATGGGCCGAAAATTGAGTTTGCGCTAAGAGATTGCCTGAATCGTGTTTGGCAGTGTGGTACTCTTCAGCTAGATTTTAATTTGCCAGGGCGTTTAGGGGCGCAATACGTCGATGAAGACGGCACGCGTAAAACCCCTGTAATGCTCCATCGTGCTATCCTGGGCTCATTTGAACGATTCCTGGGTATACTGATTGAGCATTACGCTGGTGCTATGCCACTATGGTTGGCCCCGCAGCAAGCTGTGCTTATGACCATTACCGACGCGCAGCGTGATTATGCGCTCGATTTGGAGCAGCGGCTGCAAAAAAATGGCTTACGGGTTAAGGCGGACTTGAGGAACGAGAAGATCGGCTTTAAAATCCGTGAGCATACGTTACAGAAAGTTCCCTATCTCCTTGTGGTGGGAGATAAGGAAGTCGAAGCTGACTCAGTGGCCGTGCGAACTCGCAGCGGCGAAAACCTCGGCACCATGACTGTCGATGAATTCATCGAACGTTTTAGTGCAGAGCGAGCAGCCCTGGCGACATCGTCAATTGCCTAAGGAGACGGAGCGATCAAGCGAAGCAATCAGCGCGGGCGTCCACAAGACAAACGCCCACCAATGAACGAGCGTATTACCGAAGAAGAAGTACGTCTAATTGATGCCGAAGGTGAGCAGTAGGGTGTTGTGCCCACCACTGAGGCTCTTGAGCGTGCGGAAGCTGCCGGTTTAGATCTCGTGCAAATTTCGAATGCCGATCCGATTGTTTGTAAGATCATGGATTATGGCAAATTCGTTTTTGAGACCAAAAAGCAGAAAGCGGCTCAAAAGAAAAAGCAGAAGCAAATCCAGGTTAAGGAAGTTAAATTCCGTCCTGGCACCGACGAAGGCGATTATCAGGTGAAGCTAAAAAACCTGATCCGCTTCTTGGAAGGTGGTGACAAGGGTAAGGTCACATTGCGCTTCCGTGGTCGTGAAATGGCGCACCAGGACATTGGCCGTAAGCTAATGGAACGGATCGCGGCAGACCTGGAAGAGATCGGAGCGGTGGAGTCTTTCCCGAAAATGGAAGGCCGCCAAATGATCATGATTCTTGCCCCGAAAAAGAAGTGATCCAACGGCGAAGTTAACGGGCCAGCGCGAAGGCGCTGGTCGGCCCTGGGTTTTCTAAAAAATATCGAGCGGAGTTCTCTCATGCCGAAAATCAAAAGCAACAGCGGCGCTGCTAAGCGCTTCAAAAAGACCGCTAACGGCTTCAAGCACAAGCAGTCTTTCCGTAGCCACATCTTGACCAAGAAGTCGACCAAGCGAAAGCGTCAGCTGCGTGGCATGAAGCAGATTCATGCTTCCGACAAAGCGCTGATCCAGCGCATGCTGCCGAACCTGTAAGGTCGAATTTTCTTATCTGAGTGCATTTAGCCTCAGTCATAAAGTCAGGAGTGTGTTATGACCCGTGTTAAGCGTGGCGTAGTGGCCCGTCGTCGCCATAAAAAAGTACTGAAGCAGGCCAAAGGTTACTACGGTGCCCGTTCGCGTGTTTTCCGTGTAGCCAAACAGGCTGTCATCAAAGCCGGCCAGTATGCGTACCGTGACCGTCGCAACCGCAAGCGCCAATTCCGCGCTCTGTGGATTCAGCGTATCAACGCTGGTGCGCGCATCAACGGCATGTCTTACAGCCGCTTTGTTGGCGGTCTGAAGAAAGCCGGTATTGAAATTGACCGTAAAGTGTTGGCCGATCTGGCAGTACACGAAAAGGCAGCATTTGCTGCTATCGTGGAAAAAGCCAAGGCTGCCCAATAAGGCAATTCGCACTGAGCTAAATTCAGTGTGAAATGCCGAGGTCATTTCAGTGTGACCCATGCAGGGGAAGAGCAGCCGCTCTTCCCCTGTTTTTTTGTCACCTTCAACATGCCAGCCATCTTTAAAGATGGAACCGCTTAATTCGGAGTAAATCGGATGGACCACCTTCCTACTCTGGTGTCAGAGGCCCGCGATGCTATCCAAGCTGCGCAGAGCGTCTCAGCGCTAGATGAGTTGCGCGTACGTTACTTGGGTAAAAAAGGCGAAGTGACGGCCTTATTGAAAGGGTTGGGCAAACGATCGGCAGAAGAGCGTCCTGCGGCTGGTGAGCAAATTAACCAAACCAAGCAAACGCTATCAGCCGAGATAGACGCCAAACGACAGCAGCTTGAGAGTGAGGCGCTGAATGCCCGCTTGGCAGCTGAGCGGATCGATGTAACATTGCCGGGTCGTGGGCAGGAGAGTGGTGGCTTGCACCCTGTGACACGCACGCTTGAGCGTATAGAGGGTTTGTTTACCCGCATTGGTTATGATGTGGCGGTAGGTCCTGAGATTGAGGATGACTACCATAACTTCGAGGCGCTCAATATTCCCGCGCATCACCCGGCGCGGGGGATGGCAGAGACGTTTTATTTCGACGCTACAAGCTTGCTGCGTACTCATACATCTCCTGTGCAAGTACGCACAATGAAGAGTAGTGAACCGCCCATCCGTATCGTCTGCCCGGGGCGCGTCTATCGCAGCGACTCGGACCTGACGCATACGCCGATGTTTCATCAGGTAGAAGGTCTGTTGGTCGATGAGGGCGTGAGCTTTGCTGATCTAAAAGGCACCATTGAGGACTTCCTTCAGGCGTTTTTTGAGCGTGATGATCTATCGGTCCGCTTCCGCCCCTCTTACTTCCCATTCACTGAACCCTCTGCTGAGGTCGATATTCAGTGCGTGATGTGTAGTGGTAACGGTTGTCGTGTTTGCTCACATAGCGGCTGGCTGGAAGTGATGGGCTGCGGGATGGTGCACCCTGAAGTTTTCCGGCACTCCGGCATTGATACCGAACGATACACCGGCTTTGCCTTTGGTATGGGCGCAGAGCGTTTGGCGATGCTGCGCTACGGCGTTAATGACCTGCGCTTGTTCTTTGAGAACGACCTGCGCTTTCTTCGTCAATTCACCTAAGACCGCTGCCAGCGACGGGAATCAACATGAAATTTTCAGAACAGTGGCTGCGTGAATGGGTAGCCCCGCAGCTTGATACGCAGGCTATGGCCGATCAGATCACCATGGCGGGCCTTGAAGTGGATGCCGTTGAAGCGGTCGCCGCTGCGTTTAGCGGTGTGGTCGTGGCTGAAGTGCTGACCAAAGAGAAGCACCCTGATGCCGATAAGCTCAACGTATGCACGGTGAACGACGGTACCGGTGAGCCGGTGCAAGTAGTGTGCGGTGCGCCCAACGTTGATGTGGGCCAGAAAATTCCCTTCGCCCAAGTGGGTGGCGTGCTGCCGGGCGATTTTAAAATCAAAAAGGCACAACTGCGTGGCGTTGAGTCGCGTGGCATGATCTGCTCGGCATCAGAGCTGGGCTTAGAGGAAGAAACCTCTCCCGGCATCCTAGTGTTACCGGCGTCGGCCCCCGTGGGCACGAGCTTTCGCGCGTATATGCAGCTCGACGATATGACCCTCGAGGTGGATCTCACTCCTAACCGCGGCGACTGCCTGAGCATTAAAGGTCTTGCGAGAGAGGTAGGTGTGCTTAATCGCCTGCCGGTGAGTGGCCCTGAGATCACAGTAGTTGAAGCGAGTATCGACGATACTTTCCCCGTCACTATTGAGGCGGCTGAGCAGTGCCCGCGCTACTTAGGGCGTGTTATTAAGGGCGTGAATGTAGAGGCTGAAACGCCGCTGTGGATGGTTGAGCGGCTACGTCGTAGCGGCGTACGCTCGATTGACCCCGTCGTGGATGTCACCAACTACGTCATGTTAGAGCTTGGTCAACCGCTGCATGCGTTTGATCGGGACAACCTGCAGGGTGGCATTACTGTCCGTTTGGCACGAGAGGCGGAGCGTTTAACACTGCTGGATGGCCAAGAGGTAGCACTTCGCCCTGAAACACTGGTAATTGCCGATGAACGTGGCCCCCTGGCAATGGCTGGCATCATGGGTGGAGAAAATTCAGGGGTAAACGAAAAAACGCACACGATTTTTCTTGAGTCGGCCTTTTTTGCTCCGCTTGGCATTGCTGGGCAGGCGCGTTCCTACGGTCTGCATACCGACGCATCGCATCGTTATGAGCGTGGCGTCGATCCAGAGCTTCCTGCCATGGCGGTTGAGCGTGCCACAAAGCTCCTGATGGAGATTTGTGGGGGGCAGGCAGGGCCCGTGGTTGAGACGGTAAGCGATGAGCATTTACCGGCACCGCGCATCATTATGCTCCGCGAGGCTCGCCTTGAGAGTGCGCTCTCCAAGCGGCTGCAGCCGGATGATGTCACCGATATCCTTCAGCGTTTAGGGCTTGAGGTTGATAAACAGGCGGAAGGTTGGTCAGTGGTCGCCCCTAGCTGGCGTTTTGACGTTGCCATTGAGGAAGACCTCATCGAGGAAGTGGCGCGTATCCATGGCTACAATAACCTTCCGGTTCGTCGCCCAGCCGCTCGACTAGCACTTCGCCCAGCTAACGAGGCACTCCTCACTCAGGCTCAGTTGCGCAACCAGATGGTTGCTCGCGGTTTCCAAGAAGCGGTGACATACAGCTTCGTAGCGCCGGACCTGCAGGCAGCAATGCTGCCAGATGCTGTGTCCCCCGTGCTTGCGAATCCGATTTCGTCGGACCTCTCGGTAATGCGCGCCAGCCTTTTCCCGGGTTTAGTGCGTGCCCTAGAGTATAATCTCAATCGCCAGCAAACCCGTGTGCGCATTTTCGAGACAGGGCTGGTATTTAACGGACACCTCGATAACTTAACCCAAGAGCCGA
This sequence comes from Vreelandella lionensis, assembly GCF_002087295.1. GTDB lineage: Bacteria > Pseudomonadota > Gammaproteobacteria > Pseudomonadales > Halomonadaceae > Vreelandella > Vreelandella lionensis. The sequence continues at coordinate 13,369 of NZ_MWVI01000024.1, forward strand.
TGATGGGCGCCTTAGTGTGCGGTGGCCGTGAAGGGGAAGGGTGGAACAGCACTAAGGCTCAGGTAGATTTTTATGACCTGAAAGGAGATCTAGAGAGTCTTTTGGCAATGGGTGGGGCCCAGGAAGCTTGGCGCTTTGAACCGGGCGAGCATCCCTCTCTGCATCCTGGGCAAACCGCCCAGCTCTTTTACAATGGCGAACCCGCCGGCTGGATTGGCACACTGCACCCGCAAGTGCGTGCCAAGCTGGGGCTTAAAGTTGATGCGGTGCTGTTCGAAGTTCGCCTAGATGTATTGAGTCAGGGGGAAATTCCCGCCTTTGAGCCGCTTTCACGCTACCCAGAAGTGCGACGCGATTTGGCGTTTATGCTCAAAGAGGCAACGCCTGTGCAAGCGCTACTTGATTGTGCAAAAACTCAGGCAGGCGATTACTTGAAAGACATTAAGCTATTTGATGTCTATGCTGGTAAAGGCGTAGCCGAGGGTTATAAGAGCATTGCATTAGGCTTGACCTGGCAGCACGCTTCGCGCACGCTAAATGATGAAGAAATCAACCAGTTGGTCGACTCGATCATCACTAACGTGCGAGCCGAATTAGATGCCGAACTTCGCGGCTAACTAAGCTATGCCATGACACGACGCTTATCACGTTCTTGGCAATGCGTATGCTACATGGAGGAGCCCTATGGGTGCGTTGACCAAAGCAGAGCTAGCTGAGCATTTGCATACTGAGCTGGCGCTGTCAAAGCGAGAAGCAAAAGCGATGGTGGAGGCGTTCTTTGAAGAAATCCGCGCCTGTTTGCGTGAAAACGAGCAGGTGAAACTGTCGGGGTTTGGTAACTTTGACCTGCGTGATAAGCGCGAGCGGCCTGGGCGAAACCCTAAAACTGGCGAAGAAATCCCTATCTCTGCTCGGCGTGTGGTGACTTTTCGCCCCGGGCAAAAGCTAAAGCAGCAGGTAGAACGCTACTCAAGTGGTCAGTAGTGGGCAGTAGCGAGTACATCAAGCTGCCCAACGAAAAGGAGTGCCTAATGGCACTCCTTTTTTATAGGCTACAAATAGGGCGCTATCTGGCTAAATACCTCCACCCTCAATCAGCCAAGTGATCACCACTTTAATGACGTAGCCCAACATTCCGGCACCTAATACCACAAACAACATAATCGTGCCAAATTTGCCTGCGTTCGATTTTTTTGCGAGATCCCAAATAATAAAACACATAAAAATGATCAGGCCGCCAACCATAATGGGCGTGATCCATGTCTCAAAGGTCTGCTGCATAAGCGCTCCTGTTGGACGATTGTCGGTAGCCCATGGTGGGGCGTGCGTCATTTTTGTCAGTCGTGTTAATATTTGAGCAAATTCATCAGGTATTTGTCGACTGAACTTTGCGGACTTAACAAAGCGCAGTACGACAACTTTGCCGAGGAGTAGGCCAATGCCTAAGTTAACCATTCTGGTCGGCACCATGTATGGCGGTGCGTTAGACGTTGCAGAGCAGGGAAAGCCGCTGTTTGAGCAGGCGGGCTATGACGTTGATATTTCAGAACAGCCCTCTGTAGACGATGTTTCCCAAGCCAGTGATCTAACGCTTTTCTGTGTGTCTACCACCGGGAGCGGTGATTTTCCCGGTAACTTTGTGCCCTTTGTTCGCAGTCTAAAAGATCAAAGCCCCTCGTTGGCGGGACTGCGTTATGGGTTGATCGCGCTTGGCGATAGTTCCTACGGTGATACGTACTGTGGCGCGGGGAGAGCCTTAGATGAGTTGCTGCAGGATCATGGCGCCCACCGTTTAGGTGAGCGCCTTGAAATCGACGCGATGGAAACCTTCATGGCGGATGATGCAGCGGTGCTGTGGGTAGAGGAGTGGATTGATGCTCAGAAGCTAAAGGTAGCATAGCCATGCAGCAAACGGTTTACTCTCCCAAGCGAGTGAGCGTAGCGGTTGGCTTATGCATCGTGATGCTCGCTGCGCTCCCGCGCTATATGGTGGGAGGGCATGAGACGCGCCAAACCCTTCTGCTGATGGCCTTGGTACTAGTGGCTGGCGCAGCCGCGTTCCAGTGGAGGATGCTGTCTCAAGAGGCTCGTCAGGCGCTACCAGCGTTAATAAAGCGTCTAGCGATCATGCTGGTGCTCGGAGCGCTGGTGATGGGGGCTTGGCACGCTATGTTTACTGATTGGATTAGCTGGCAGGTCTTTATCTCTCACGCGGCGACGTGTGGTCTGCTGCTGCATGCGGTTTCCCTGTGGTGGTCTGCACGGGAGTAACGATTTTTGTACCTTTAAACCCTTGTAATTGGTGCTTGCGCCCCCATCTTGCGAGCATGGCGCTTGCCACCATGCGTCAGGGTTCTTAAAATTGCCCCCTTGAACATATTTTACGCAATCAACACAACGCCCAGCCGCTAGAGGACAATTCATGCAAGTTTCCGTCGAGACGACCTCCCAGATCGAACGCCGTATCACGATTCAAGTGCCGGCAGCAGAAATCGACGAGGCCGTCAGCGCTCGCTTGAAAGACACCGCGAAAAACGTTCGCTTGAACGGTTTCCGCCAAGGCCGGGTGCCAATGGCCGTCGTGCGTCAGCGCTATGGCGACAGCGTGCGCAGTGAAGTGGTAGGCGAAGTGATGCGTGAACGCTACGTTCGCGCGATCACAGAAAAAGAACTCAACCCTGCCGGTTTCCCGCAGATTGAGCCAAAAGTTAATGAAGAAGGTAAAGACCTTGAGTTCGTTGCGGTAATGGAAATTTACCCGCAGGTTGAGCTGACCTCAATCGAAGGTACAGACGTTGAGCGCCCGGTTGTGTCTGTCAGCGAAGCAGATGTCGATGAAATGATCGATACCCTGCGTAAGCAAAACGCCGCATGGGAAGAAGTTGACGCTGCCGCTGCTGACGGTGACCAAGTCACCATCGATTTCCAAGGCTTCCTGGGCGACGAGCCATTTGAAGGTGGCAGTGCAGAAGGCCACGCGTTGGTCATCGGTTCTAACAGCTTCATTCCAGGTTTTGAAGAGCAACTGATCGGTGCTAAAGCAGGCGAAGAAAAAACCATCTCCGTCACTTTCCCAGCGGATTACCAAGCCGAGCATCTGGCCGGTCAAGACGCCACCTTCAAGGTGACCGTTCACAAAGTAAGCAGCCAGAAACTGCCGGAAGTTGATGCTGAGTTCATCGAGCGTTTCGGTGTAGAAGACGGCGATGAAGCCAAATTCCGTGCTGAAATTAAGAAGAACATGACCCGCGAAGCGGCTCAGGCTGTTGACAACCGTGTTAAGCAGCAGGTGCTGGATGCGCTGAAAAAAGCGAACGACATTCCCGTGCCCAGCGCGCTGGTTCAGCAAGAAACGGACGGCATGAAGCGTCAAGCCGCTCATCAGTTTGGCCTGGGTGAAGATTTTGACGTTAGCCAGCTGCCGAATGAGCTATTTGAAGAGCAGGCGAAGAGCCGTGTTCAGGTTGGTCTATTGCTAGCTGAAGTGATCAAAGCCAATGAACTGGACGCAGACGACGCGGCCATCAAAGCCAAAGTAGAAGAGCTGGCTGAGCAGTACCAAGATCCCTCCGAAGTGGTTGAGTACTACATGGGTAATGAGCAGCTGAAAACTCAGGTAAAATCTGCCATTCTCGAAGAGAAGGCCGTTGAGAAGCTGCTTGAGCAAGCGAACGTTAAAGACGTCGAAATGTCTTACCAGCAAGCGCTGGCTGCTGCTCAGCAGCAGGCTGAGCAAGATGAGAATGCCGAAGAGGGCGAACAGGCAGGCGCCTGATCTCATCGCGTGGCGCACCCTATCTGGGTGCGCTTTTCCCTTAACGGACGCAAGGAATCACCCGAATGAGTGAGTTTGATATTCAAAACGCCGGCGGTTTAGTGCCCATGGTGGTTGAGCAGAGCGCCAAAGGGGAAAGAGCCTACGACATCTACTCGCGCCTTTTAAAAGAGCGCGTGATTTTCCTGGTAGGGCCGGTAGAAGATTACATGGCTAACCTTGTCGTGGCGCAGCTGTTGTTTCTTGAGTCTGAAAACCCCGATAAGGATATCCATCTTTACATCAATTCACCCGGTGGTTCGGTAACGGCGGGTATGTCAATTTATGACACCATGCAGTTTATTAAGCCGGATGTTTCCACCGTATGTATTGGTCAGGCTGCCAGCATGGGCGCGCTCCTGCTAACAGCAGGCGCTGCGGGCAAGCGTTACTGCTTACCTAACTCCCGCGTGATGATTCACCAGCCGCTAGGTGGCTACCAAGGTCAAGCGTCGGATATTGAGATTCACACCCGTGAAATTCTCGGTATTCGTGAAAAACTGAATCAGATTCTGGCTCACCACACTGGCCAGGATATTGAGAAAGTGGCTCAGGATACTGACCGCGACAATTTTATGAGCGCCAATAAAGCAAAAGAGTATGGCTTGATTGACGCAGTGCTGGATAAGCGGCCTACATCCTGATAGCGTGATAGGATTCTGCTTTTCTAACGAGCTTTTCAGGCGGCGTCAGCCGCCGCAGTGACAGAGGTACGCGAATGGCCGACGGCAAAGGCAAGGACGAAGGTGGCAAACTGCTTTACTGCTCGTTTTGTGGCAAAAACCAAAACGAAGTTCGTAAGCTGATTGCCGGCCCGTCCGTGTATATCTGCGATGAGTGTGTCGACTTATGTAATGACATCATTCGCGAAGAAGTTCTCGAAGCCGATGCCGAGAGCGATGAGGAGCGTTTACCTACGCCCCGCGAAATACGTCATACATTGGACGACTACGTCATCGGACAAGACCGCGCCAAGATGGTGCTGTCTGTAGCGGTTTATAACCACTACAAGCGTCTGAAGTCAGAAGTACGTGAAGGCGATGTGGAGCTAGGTAAGTCCAACATCCTGCTAATTGGCCCGACGGGTAGCGGTAAAACGCTCCTCGCCGAGACCATGGCTCGGCTATTGAATGTACCTTTTACTATTGCTGATGCAACGACGCTGACCGAAGCAGGCTATGTGGGTGAAGATGTTGAAAATATCATCCAAAAGCTGCTGCAAAAGTGCGACTACGACGTTGAGAAAGCCGAGCGCGGCATCGTCTATATCGATGAAATCGACAAAATCTCACGTAAATCGGATAACCCGTCGATTACCCGTGATGTTTCTGGCGAAGGCGTACAGCAGGCGCTGTTGAAGCTAATTGAAGGCACAACGGCGTCCGTTCCTCCCCAAGGTGGGCGTAAGCATCCCCAGCAGGAGTTTGTTCAGGTCAATACGGCCAATATCCTGTTTATTGTGGGTGGTGCTTTTGCTGGCTTGGATAAAGTCATTCGCGACCGTGCTGAGAAAGGCGGTATTGGTTTCAATGCCAGCGTGAAAAGCAAAGAGTCTTCGCGAGGCGTTGGCGAGCTACTCGCGGATTTCGAGCCAGAGGATCTGGTCAAGTTTGGCTTGATTCCTGAGTTTGTGGGTCGCCTGCCAGTGATTGCAACGCTGACTGAGCTGACAGAAGACGCACTGGTTCAGATTTTGACTGAGCCGAAAAACTCGCTGATCAAGCAGTATGCCAAGCTCTTCGAGATGGAAGACGTCACGCTTGAGTTTAGAGACGACGCCTTACGGGCTGTGGCTGTGAAAGCCATGGAACGTAAAACCGGTGCTCGTGGGTTGCGTTCTATCCTAGAGTCTGTGCTGCTGGATACCATGTATGAAATTCCTTCCTTGGAAGGGGTGAGCAAGGTCGTCATCGATGGTTCCGTCATTGCTGGCGAAAGCGAGCCACTGTTGATCTACTCGCAGCAGGAAGAAGCGCGGGTCGACGGTACTGACGGTTAACCCTTCGGTACGTGCCACGGCCTAGCTTTCACCGCTTGTGCCAAACCAAGGGGTCGCCTAGGCGGCCCCTTGTTGTTCTACGTTATTGTTGAAACGGCTGGCCAGCACACGGTGATGTGTCGTGTCATGCCCTTTCATACTGTGAGGTACTTGGCTAAGTACCCTTCAAGTACTCATCCGAATTTGAGGAACGTCTGCGATGCAGCAGAACGCCGATCAGACACAATGTCTACCCCTGTTGCCTTTGCGGGATGTGGTTGTGTACCCGCAAATGGTTATTCCGCTTTTTGTTGGTCGTGAGAAGTCCATTCAAGCCTTAGAGGCAGCGATGGAAGCCGACAAGCGTGTACTGCTGGTGGCTCAGCGTGAGGCCTCACAGGATGATCCTGATAATGCGGACCTCTACGCGATGGGTACCGTCGCTGACATCATGCAGCTGCTTAAGCTGCCTGATGGCACTGTAAAGGTGTTGATTGAAGGCAGCTTCCGAGCTGATGTTATCGATATCGAAGAAAACGAAGCGGGCTACACTCAGGCGCACTTAACCCCACGTGAAAGCGAGCCGCTTACCAGTCGTGAGCAAGAAGCACTAGTGCGTGTCCTGCTCAATCAGTTCGAGCAGTACGTCAAGCTGTCTAAGAAAGTGCCCAACGAAGTGCTTAACTCGCTGTCGGGCATCGAAGACCCTAGCCGTTTGGTCGACACCATCTGCGCCCACCTGTCGCTGAAAATTGGTGACAAGCAAGAGCTGCTCGAAATGGATCGCGTACGCGACCGTATTGAACACCTGATGGCGCTGATTGAGTCTGAGATTGATCTGCTCCAGGTCGAGAAGCGCATCCGCTCGCGTGTTAAAGAGCAGATGGAAAAAACGCAGCGTGAGTACTATCTCAATGAGCAGATGAAGGCCATCCAGAAAGAGATGGGTGAGCTGGATAACGTACCCAACGAAGCCGAAAAGTACGAACAGGCGATCAAAGAGTCTGGGATGCCCAAAGAGGCGTCTGATAAAGCGACTCAAGAGCTTAATAAGCTCAAAATGATGGCTGCCAATTCTGCTGAGGCGACCGTGGTGCGCTCATATCTGGACTGGCTAATTGCCGTTCCATGGAAAAAGCGCACGCGCGTTAAGCACGATCTGGTAAAAGCCCAGCAGGTGCTGGATGAAGATCATTACGGCCTGGAAGAAGTGAAGGCGCGCATTCTTGAGTACCTAGCCGTACAAAAGCGCGTACGGAAAATGAAAGGGCCGGTGCTCTGCTTGGTAGGACCGCCTGGGGTAGGTAAAACGTCCCTTGGTCAATCCATCGCCCGCGCGACAAATCGTAAGTACGTCCGCCTGGCGCTGGGTGGTGTGCGCGATGAGTCGGAAATCCGTGGACATCGCCGCACCTATATTGGCTCGCTGCCAGGCAAGCTGATGCAGCGTATGAGCCGTGCCGGGGTGAAAAATCCGCTTTTCCTGTTGGATGAGGTGGATAAACTAGGCATGGACCACCGTGGTGATCCGGCGTCAGCGCTTCTAGAGGTATTGGACCCCGAGCAGAACAACAACTTTAGTGATCACTACCTTGAGCTGGATTACGACCTCTCTGAGACGCTGTTTATTTGTACCGCGAACTCAATGAATATCCCAGGCCCGCTGTTGGACCGTATGGAGATTATTCGTCTACCGGGCTACACCGAAGACGAGAAGCTCGCCATCGCTAGGCGCTACCTGCTACCCAAGCAGCTAGAAGCTAACGGGCTTAAGGAAGAAGAGCTAGCGCTGAATGACGACGCGTTGCTTGAGTTGGTGCGCTACTACACTCGTGAGGCGGGTGTGCGCGAGCTTGAGCGTCAGATCGCTAAAGTGTGTCGTAAAGTGCTGCGTGAGCGCTTAGAAGCTGAGCGCACCTCGAAAGATAAGGCAGGCAACAAGCTGCAGGCGCAGCAGGTGCTCTCCGCTGATCAGATTGAGACTTATGCCGGTGTGCGCCGCTATAGCTATGGCTTGGCGGAGCAGGAGGACCAGGTCGGTCGTGTAACCGGCTTGGCTTGGACGTCCGTAGGTGGGGAACTGCTCAACATTGAGTCGGTAGTGACGCCAGGTAAAGGTCGTATTAACAAGACCGGTTCGCTTGGTGATGTTATGAAAGAGTCGGTAAGTGAAGCACAAACCGTCGTGAAGGCGCGTGCTCAGGCCTATGGAATTGACCCGCAGCGCTTCGAAAACGAAGACCTGCACATCCATGTGCCCGAAGGTGCCACACCTAAAGACGGGCCCAGTGCTGGCATTGCCATGGTAACGGCGATTGTCTCCGCCTATACTCAGCGGCCAGTAAGGTGCGATGTGGCCATGCCATGGGAGGTAAACCTGCGTGGCGAAGTATTACCCGATTGGGGGTCTAAAGGAGAAATTGCTGGCGGCCCGGCGGGGTGGTATAAAGACCGTCTTAATCCCTGAGGAAAATCGTCGAGATCTCAAGGAAGTACCGGAGAATATCAAAGGAGCGCTTGATATTCGCCCCGTACGCTGGATAGATGACGTGCTGGCCGTGGCGCTGGCAGAGAATGTTGCCGAAGGCGCTTCATTAAAGGGCGCAGATAAGTCTTTCAATGCAAATGCTGTTGCAAGTACCCATTAAGCGTTAAAGCAGTTTTGCTTTAATTTTACTTAATAAATTTGCCCAATGCCTTGAGCAGCGGGCATTTCACGGTCCGGTCGCTTGACAGGTGTTTCAAGGCATTGCTATAAAACGCAGCTATGCTTTGAGGTTGATGCACTTGGTGACCGTGCCGTTCAGAGCCATTTTTTGAAACAGTTAAGGGGTGAAGGGTGAATAAGTCCGAGCTGATTGAAGCTATTGCCGCGTCTGCAGATATTCCTAAAGCAGCGGCAACCCGCGCATTGGATGCCATGGTGGAGTCTGCCACCGATAGCCTCAAAAAAGGCGAGAGTGTTTCTCTGGTAGGTTTTGGTACCTTCGCTATTAAAGAGCGTGCTGCGCGTACTGGTCGCAACCCCCAAACGGGTCAGCCAATCGAAATCAGCGCAGCAAAAGTGCCCAGCTTTAAAGCCGGTAAAGCGCTGAAAGACGCCGTCAACTAATTGGCTCGCGTTTGCTGTAACCTAATGGGCGCATCGCATCCGCGATGCGCCCATGTTCTTTTCTGGCCCGATGGTTTGGGCAATAGATGGCTTTGATGATCTGAGGCTAGCATGCTGCAAAGTATACGAGATGGCTCCAGAAGCTGGGGTGCCAAGATAATTATAGGGCTCATGGTGGCTGCCATGGCACTGTTTGGCGTGGAGTCGCTGTTTAGCGTGTTCGGTAGTGACCCCAATGAAGTCGCCAGCGTTAATGGCGAACCCATTATGCGCCAGCAAGTTGAGCTAGAAGTGCAGCGCGCGCTGCGTTCTGGCCAAGTTCCTCCCGAGCAAGAGCGCGCTTTGCGCAATGACATGCTCGATCAACTCATTACTCAATCACTATTGACCCAGTACGCTGAAGAGGGCGGTTTTTTTGTTTCCGACGCTCAGTTGGATCAAATGATTGTCAGCTTGCCTGAGTTTCATGATCAGGATGGCCGCTTCTCTGCTGAGATCTTCCGTAATCGCCTAGCCGGTGCGGGCTATACGCCGCTGTCATTCCGCGAAGAGCTACGGGTTGATATTAAACGTCAGCACCTGCAGCAGGGTCTCGCGTTTAGCGATTTCAGCCTCCCCAGCGAAGAAGAGCGCTTAGCCGAGTTACAACGCCAGCAGCGTGATTTCCGCTATTTCATGTTGAATGCAGATGATGCTGACGTCGATATCAATGTAACAGAAGCGCAAATGCAGACGTACTACGACGCTAACGAGGCTCGCTTCGAGCGCCCAGAGCAGGTGCGTGTTGAGTACGTTTTAATTGACCGCCAAGCCATGGCGGAAGATGTCCAGGTGGATGAGCAGGCGCTTCGAGATGCTTGGCATGAGCAGAATCAAAGCGCTGACCGTCGGGTATCTCATATCATGGTGACCTTTGGTGACGAGCGTAGCCGCGAAGAAGCCGAGGTAGTGGCGAATGAGGCACTCAATTCCCTCAATGACGGTGATAGCTTTGCTGACACCGCTGCGCGTTACTCTAATGATACTGCCAGTGCTGAAGATGGCGGTGACCTTGGCGTCATCAGTCGTGGCTTCTTTGGCGATGCGTTCGATGAAGCGGCTTTTTCATTAGGCGTAGGGGAAACCTCACAACTGGTGGAAATGGACGGTGCTTTCCATATTCTTCAAGTGACTGAGCTGGCAGGTCCGTCGTTTGAAGAGCAACGCGATGCGCTTGCCCAAGAAGTGGCTCTGCGCGACGTTAACGATGAGTTCAATGAGCAGGTGCAGCGCCTGATTGATGAAAGCTTTGCCGCAGATGATCTTAAGAGCGTAGCCGATGACTTAGGCCTGACACTCAACCAAACGGACTGGCTGGCTCGTGGTGAAGGGGATGGTGTGCTTTCTGAGCCAGGCGTGTTGGAAGAAGCCTTCAGCGCAGACGTGCTGGAAGAGGGCTACAACAGCGAAGTGATTGAGCTAGACAACGACCGCCGCTTAGTGCTTCGTGTCGCCGAGCATCGTGATGCGACTGTTCTGCCCCTAGATGAAGTGCGCGATGAAGTAGAGCAGGCTGTTGCTGCTCAGCAGCGCCAAGAAGCACTTCAGGAGCAGGCAGCAGAATTGATCGCCTCGCTCCGTGCGGGCGATGCCGTTGAGCTGGAGTGGCTGGAAGCCAATAACATCTCTCGCCAGTCTGACAGTACGCTGCCTCAGGCGCTGGTGGGTGAAGTGTTTCGCATGCCGCGCCCTGAAGAGGGCGAAAGCGTCTATCGTGCCGTGAATATGCCCCAAGGTGTGGCCGTCGTCGCGTTGGATAGCGTCTCTATTGGCGAGGTGAATGAGCAGATGACATCGTTTGTCGCTCAGATGGCCGAGCAACTGCGCGCTCAGTCGGTTATCCAAGGGTTGATGGATGACCTGCGTAGCGACGCGGAGATTGAACGCTAAAGGTTATTTATCTCTACCTGCAGCCAAGAAAAAGCCGATCAATTTTCGATCGGCTTTTTTAATGCTTAAAGAGCATTGTTTAGGGCGGAGCGTTTAGCGGAAACTGGCGTAAAACTGGCTCCGCATGGCGATCGTTGGAGCTTTCAATCACAATATCCCAGCCGTGCTCGCTATCCCAATCGCCTAACACAAAGCGTTTGGCGGGCACGTCTTCCACCGTTAGGTCGTGCACTTTCGGACGATGGGTATGACCATGAATCATGGTCGACACACCGTGGCGCTGCATCAGCGCAACGACTTCTTCCTGAGTGACATCCATGATGTCCTCTGCTTTCCCGGCATTGGCATCACCCGACTGCATGCGCAGGCTCTTGGCGAGTTCCAGCCGCTGCTCTAACGGCAGCGCAAGAATCTGGGACTGCCACTGTTCACTGCGTGACTGAGCCCGAAATGCCATGTAGGCCTCGTCTTTGGTGCACAGGCTGTCGCCATGCAAAATGACGGCGGGTACGCCTTGCAGCTCTACCTGCTCGCTTTCTGGTAGCAGCGTGGCTTGGCAGCCATTAATGAAACGCTCGCCCAGCAAAAAGTCTCGGTTGCCGTGAATGAAATATACAGCCGTACCCGCGTCGCTTAACGTGCGCAGCCGTTTAATCACCTCATGAGCAACCGCGCTTAACGGATGAGGAGTATCCAGCAGGTCGTCGCCAATCCAGGCATCAAAAAGATCGCCCAAAATGTAGAGCGCGTCCGCCCCTTCGGCGGTATGTTCCAAGTAACGGTAAAACCCCTGATTAATCTCAGGGGTGTCGTGACTTAGATGCATATCAGCTACTAGCAGAGTACGCATAAAGCTCCCAACGGTTATTCCGCTTCCTTCACGTAAGCGCGCTCGATGATGACATCTTCCGCGGGAACGTCGGCATGCATACCACGGCGCGTGGTGCTGACGCCTTTAATGGCGTTAACCACATCCATGCCTTCAACCACTTCACCAAACACCGCGTAGCCCCAGCCCTGCAAGCTTTTGCCGCTGTGGTTCAGGAAGCTATTGTTGCCAACGTTGATGAAGAACTGTGCGGTGGCGGAGTGAGGGTCTTGGGTGCGGGCCATGGCCAGCGTGCCGACCGTATTCTGCAAGCCGTTGTCCGCTTCGTTTTCAATCGGGTCGCGGGTGGCTTTCTGGTTGAAATCCTGATCGAAGCCGCCGCCCTGAACCATGAAGCCATCAATGACCCGGTGAAACAGCGTGCCGTCGTAAAAACCGTCGCGCACGTACTGTTCGAAATTCGCCGCGGTAGCCGGGGCTTTTTCATGATTAAGCGCAATGGTGATGTCACCGTGGTTCGTCTGTAATACGATCATAGATAAATTCCTGTTCAATAAAGGCGTTCGCCTTGGCGCTGTGCATCGGCGTCACGTTATAATAGCGGTTTTGCTCGGCACCGCGAAGCGCAAACCCAGATTGCATTCGCAACGTTTGCCCAGCACGCCATCCACCATGAGGTTATCAACACCACCATGACCAACGAGACCACCCCAGCGCCGAACTTCATTCGCAACCAAGTACGCGACGAGATAGCGGGCGGCCAGGTCACCAAAATTGTGACGCGCTTTCCCCCCGAGCCCAACGGCTTTTTGCACATCGGCCACGCCAAGTCGATTTGTCTGAACTTCGGGTTGGCAGAGCAGTTAGGTGGTGAGTGTCATCTGCGCTTTGACGACACCAACCCAGCAAAAGAAGAGCAGGCGTACATTGACGCCATCAAAGAAGACGTTAGCTGGTTGGGCTTTGAGTGGGCAGGCCCGGTACGTTTTGCCTCCGACTACTTCGACCATCTTTACGCCTGGGCGCAGCACCTGATCCGTGAAGGCAAAGCCTATGTGGATGACCTGTCTCCGGATGAGATCCGCGAGTATCGGGGTACGCTCACCGAACCTGGCAAGCCGAGCCCCTACCGCGAGCGCAGCGCTGAAGAGAATCTTGATCTTCTAGAGCGGATGCGTAACGGCGAGTTTGGTGAAGGCGAAAAAGTACTGCGTGCCAAAATTGATATGGCGTCGCCCAACATTAATTTGCGAGATCCGATCCTGTACCGGATTCGCCATGCTCATCACCACCAAACGGGCGATAAGTGGAAAATCTACCCCTCGTACGATTTTACCCACGGCCAGTCGGATGCCATTGAGGGCATCACCCACTCCATCTGCACGTTGGAGTTTGAAGACCACCGCCCGCTGTATGAGTGGTTCTTAAATAATCTGCCGGTGCCCGCGAAGCCCCGTCAGATTGAGTTTGCGCGCCTCAATCTCGACTACACCTTAACGTCTAAGCGCAAGCTGAAGCTGCTGGTAGATGAGCAGATTGTTGATGGGTGGGACGACCCACGGATGCCGACCATCTCCGGTATGCGTCGTCGTGGCTATACCGCCGCGTCCATTCGCAAATTCTGCGAGATGATTGGTGTCACCCGTTCCGATGGCGGTTTGGTGGATATCGCCATGCTGACCCACGCCATCCGCTCAGATCTGGAAGATAACGCACCCCGCGCCATGTGCGTGATGAAGCCGCTGAAAGTAGTGCTGACCAACGTGCCGGCAGACCACGAAGAGGTCTACGAGGTGCCAGGCCACCCGGCGCGTGAAGACATGCCGATGCGTAAAGTTCCTTTTGGTCGTGAGCTCTACATCGAGCAAGACGACTTTATGGAAGACGCGCCGAAGAAATTCTTCCGCCTAGCACCGGGCAAAGAAGTGCGTCTGCGCAACAGCTACGTAATTCGCTGTGATGAAGTGATCAAAGACGATGCAGGTGAGATTGTTGAGCTGCGCTGCTCCGTGGACTTCGACACCCTGGGTAAAAACCCGGAAGGCCGCAAGGTGAAAGGCGTGATTCACTGGGTCAGCGCTGCCCATGGTGTACCGATGGAAGTCCGCCTGTACGACAACCTGTTTATGGTCGAGCAGCCGGACCGCGATAAGGATGTCGACTTCCTGGAGCACCTGAACCCCGAGTCGCTGGTGGTATGTGAAGCCATCGGCGAGCCAAGCTTAGCCAGTGCAGCTCCAGAAGATCGCTTCCAATTCGAGCGAGTAGGTTACTTCTGCGCCGATCGTCACGCCTCTACTGCTGAGCACCTCGTGTTTAACCGTACCGTCGGTCTGAAAGATAGCTGGGCGAAAATCAAACAGAAGGGTTAAGGAAACGTCATATGCACATTTACAATACGCTGACACGCCGCAAAGAGCCTTTTAGCCCACTGGTTGCTGGCAAGGTCAGCATGTACGTTTGCGGCATGACGGTGTATGACTACTGTCACCTTGGCCACGCCAGGGTGATGGTGGCCTTTGACGTGATTACCCGCTATCTGCGCCACCGTGGATATGACGTGACCTACGTGCGTAATATCACGGATATCGACGATAAGATCCTCAAGCGGGCCGAGGAGAACGGCGAAACCATCAGCGCGCTCACCGAGCGCATGATTGCTGCGATGCATGAGGATGAGGCGCGCCTGAACGTGCTGCCGCCCAGCCAGGAGCCCCGTGCTACGGGGCATATTGGTGATATCGTCGCCATGATCGAAACGCTAATCGAAAAAGGCTTTGCCTACGCAGCGGCCAATGGTGACGTTTATTACCGAGTGCGTAAATTCGCCGACTACGGCAAATTGAATAACCGTCAGTTGGATGACATGCGCTCTGGTGCACGGGTCGACGTGGATGTGCACAAAGAAGACCCGCTGGATTTCGTGCTGTGGAAAGCGGCCAAGCCCGGTGAAGCCCACTGGCACTCCCCCTGGGGAGACGGGCGACCGGGTTGGCACATCGAGTGCTCCGCGATGTCGACCTGCTGCTTGGGCGATACCTTCGATATTCATGGCGGTGGGCCGGATTTGACCTTTCCCCATCATGAAAACGAGATTGCCCAATCGGAAGCGGCGACAGGTAAAACCTACGTCAATACCTGGATGCATGCTGGAGCCGTTCGCGTCAACCAAGAGAAGATGTCCAAGTCGTTGGGCAATTTCTTCACCATCCGCGACGTACTAGCCGAGCACGACCCAGAAGTGGTGCGCTACCTGTTGGTGGCAAGCCACTATCGTAGCGCTATTAACTACTCGGTCGATTCGCTGGTCGAAGCGCGCAAATCGCTAACGCGGTTGTATACGGCGTTAGAAGGAGTAAACGCCGACGAGCAGGCAGCCGCCAGCGATGCTGCGGAGCGCTTTACCGCGGCAATGGACGACGACTTCAACACGCCCATCGCTTTGGCCTCGCTGTTCGATTTGGCCCGCGATCTTAACCGTGCGAAAAGTGATCAGCCAGCAGAGGCACCACGTTTGGCTGGTGAATTAAAGCGTTTGGCCGGTGTGCTGGGACTACTGCAGCAAACGCCACAAACGTTCCTGAAAGGTGCCCAGCAGCAGGTAGCGCTGAGCGAAGAAGAGATCGAAGCAAAAATCGCCGAGCGACAAGCGGCGAAAGGAAGTAAGGATTTTGCCCGCGCTGATGCTATTCGTGATGAGTTGGCAGCGCTTGGTATCATTCTCAAAGACTCTCGGGAAGGAACCACCTGGGTGATCGAAGCGCCTTAATCGTGATAAACAGTCAGGCGTCGTTACTGCGGCGTCTGACTTCAACGCAGCAGGCTCTTATACTGAACGATACGCCCCAGAAGCTCATTGAAAAGGACGACTCCATGCGCTCATTGTTCACACCTGCCATGGTTGCCGGTTTATCAACGGTAGCTATTTCTATGGCCACGCTCTCCACGGCCAGTGCCAACGACCCCGTCGTGGTCTCTTCTAAAATCGATACCGAAGGCTCGGTGCTAGGCGAGTTGATTATTCAGACGCTGGAGCGCAACGGTATTCCCACGGAAGATCGCCTGCAGCTTGGTGGTACCAGCGTGGTACGCAGCGCGTTGCAGGCGGGAGAGGTTGATCTTTATCCCGAATACACCGGCAACGGTGCTTTCTTCTTTGATATGACCGATAGCCCGGTATGGAACAGCGCTGAAGACGCCTACCAAACTGTTCGTGAGCGTGATGCGGAACAGGGCTTAATTTGGCTTCAACCAGCAAGTGCCAATAACACATGGGCTATGAGCATTCGTCAGGATGTGGCCGAAGCCAATGACTTAACCACGTTGGATGATTTAGCTGCTTATCTTGCCGACGGCGGGGAATTCAAATTTGCCGCTAGCGCCGAGTTTGTGGAATCCGCCCAGGCGTTACCTGCTTTCCAAGAAGCCTACGGTTTTGAGCTAAGCGATGACCAACTGCTGGTGCTTTCTGGTGGCAATACGGCTGCAACGATGCGTGCAGCGGCTCAGCAAACCAGTGGTGTCAATGGTGCCATGACCTACGGGACCGACGGTGGTTTAAGCGCTTTAGGCCTCGTCGTGCTCGAAGACTCTAAAGGCGTTCAGCCGGTGTATCAGCCAGCGCCCGTGGTGCGGGAAGAGGTGTTGAATGCCTATCCGGAGATGGAGGCGCTGCTTAATGAGGTATTTTCCACGTTAGACCTAGTGACGTTGCAAGAGCTCAACGCAGATGTCGCGGTGAATGGCTTCTCGCCGGATCAGGTCGCCAGTGACTACCTAGACAGCCTGGATGACTAATGAATGTCGTTAATCGACGCCTTGCCTTCGCCATCGTTTAAACGACGCCCATGGCACCCGAATGTTGTGCTGTTGTGCCTAAGCGGTGCCATGCTGGCTGCCGCTTGGTTGTTAAGCTTTGTCAGTGTTGCTCCTAATCGCATTGTTTCCGGCACGGCTTTTGGCATGGTAGACGCCATTAGCTGGCCGGGCGCGGCACTGGTATCACTGCTCTTTATCGCCATGGCGGCGTTGTCGTCTGTGCCTACCTCAAGGCACTACCGGGCGATGCTGGGCATCATCATACTCACCTTGCTGTTGATGCCGTTTGGCTTAATGGTGGCAGGCCACTGGTTGGTCGACCCCTCGTTACCCCAGGCACGACTCGGCATTGGCGCAGCCTACTGGACCGTGCTGTTCGTACTGTTGCTGTGTTTGGTGGAGCTACGCCTACGCTTAGGGTTATCCCGCTGGTGGCCCACGCTGCTGCTGGCAGGCGTGGGCATTGCTTGGTGGGGATGTGCCGCGCTGTGGCTAGATCGTCTTGCCCTCGTGCAAGAGTTCCAGGCCCGAGAAGGGCAGTTTTATCAGGCCATTGGTCAACATATTGCCTTGGTGGGCACAGCCGTGGGCGTTAGCGTGGTGCTGGGAATGCTGTTAGCGATGCTGATGCGCCGCTATCAGCGCCTGCAAAAAATCGCGTTTACACTGCTGAACTTTTTACAAACCATCCCAAGTTTGGCGCTGTTTGGGCTACTGCTAGCGCCGCTCGCTTGGCTGGCGGCTAACGTACCCCCGCTGGCAGCGTTGGGTGTCAGCGGTATCGGCAATGCTCCAGCGCTGATTGCGTTAATTGCTTATAGCCTGCTGCCCATGGTGCGTAATACCTACATTGCTCTGGAAGAGGTCAGCGCTGAGACGCTCCAGGCCGCTAAAGCCATGGGTATGCGTACCGGGCAGCGTTTTTGGCAGGTGCGTTTTCCATTGGCGCTTCCCGTACTGTTAGAAGGCGTGCGCATTACGGCTGTACAGGCGATTGGGCTAACGGCAGTGGCGGCACTGATTGGTGCTGGCGGTCTAGGAACGTTTATTTTTCAAGGGCTGGGTCAAGCCGCCATGGATATGGTGCTACTGGGCGCAATGCCCATTCTGATCTTGGCACTGATAGTGGACGCAGGATTAGGGGCGTTGGCAGATGCGCTGCGTCCCGGAGGACAGGAATGATAGAGCTTTCCCATGTTTCAAAACAGTTTGGTGACGATATCGCGGTGGAAGACATCACGCTGCGGATCGCAAAAGGAAAGTTCTGTGCGTTGGTCGGTACCTCTGGGTGTGGTAAATCTACCACCCTGCGCATGATCAACCGCCTGATTGAACACTCCAGTGGTGACATCTTCCTTGATGGCCAGGCGATAGAACAGTACGACCCAGTAAAACTACGTCGGCGAATCGGCTATGTGATCCAGAGTACCGGGCTGTTTCCCCACTGGAACGTCGCGCGCAATATTGGCTTAGTGCCTCGATTGCTGAAATGGCCCGCTACAGAAATTAACACACGTGTAGAGGAACTGATGGGCGTACTTGGCCTGCCAGTGGGCGAGTTTGCGCATAAATATCCGCATCAGCTCTCAGGTGGCCAAGCGCAGCGAGTAGGGGTGGCCCGCGCCTTAGCCGCAGACCCCGATATACTACTGATGGATGAGCCCTTTGGCGCACTGGACCCAATTACCCGGGAAAAGCTCCAGGATGAGCTGGCCAAGCTACAGGCACGGCTACACAAAACCATTGTGTTCGTGACCCACGATATGGATGAAGCGCTGAAGCTAGCCGACCATTTGGTCGTCATGCGTGATGGCCGTATTGTCCAGCAGGGCACACCGCTGGCACTGCTTCAGCAGCCCGCTGATCCGTTTGTGGAATCCCTGCTCGGTGGGCTTGAGCGGGGGTTGAAGCAGGCAGCGTTAACGCGCGTAAAAGATCACATGACATCGCTTGGGCCTTCTTGGCCGGCACAATCTCGAATTCCCGCCGATTTCTCGCTGCGCCAAGCGCTTTCCATGATGCTGCGGGACCACTGCGACCGCTTAACCGTGGTGGATCAAGGCGATGTGCCAATAGGGGAGCTTTCGCTGCGCCGCATCGTTAAAGAGGCGCAGTTGGATAAGGTGAGCCAACGTGACGCGTAATTCTGCCACCGTCAGCCTGCCGAACGCACCGAGCATTCAATGGTTTCTGCCGCTTATTTGGGTCGCGCTACTGGCGATGTGCATCGTCGGCATGCCGCTCCTAGAGGGCCTGTTTCGCTGGGTAGAGCCTGACGCCCGGCAAGTCGTCTATGATCGCGCGGCGTTTTACGAGCTGCTGGGCCGCCATGTGTTAGTCGTTGCCGTGGCGGCAGTGGTCACCATTGCGGTTGGTGTGGCGGCAGGTATTGCCGTTACCCGCGAGCGAGGGCGGGATTTTTGCCTCTGGTGGGGCAGTTGGCCTCTTTAGGGCAAACGTTCCCTCCGGTAGCGGTGCTGGCGCTGGCGGTGCCCGTTCTGGGCTTTGGTACGCTGCCTATTATTGTTGCGCTGATGCTCTACGGGCTGCTGCCAATCGTACGCAATACGCTGGCGGGCATTAACGATGTTGACGCGACCATCAAAGAGGCGGCCCAGGCGATGGGCATGACGCCTTGGCAGGTGCTGAGTCACGTGGAGTTGCCCCTGGCAGCCCCGGTGATTCTGGCAGGGGTGCGTACTTCGGTGACTATTAATATTGCCACTGCGGCACTCGGTGCCACTGTCGGGGCCAGTAATCTGGGAGACCCCATTATCGCAGGTATCGTTAATGGCAACATGGCCTACGTGCTACAAGGCGCGCTGCTGATTGCACTGCTGGCGCTGAGCGTGGATAGCGCCTTTAACGTCTATCAACAGCGGCTTCGCCAACGCCTCTCTGCTTCTTAAGTGCTCTCTGCGTCTTAAGTTGAATCCCTAAACGGCTTGCACTGAGTTACTGTCCAAGTGTTGCGTTGATCCGTGTCAGATAAATCCACTGGCATAAAAGGTCATGACCGACAACACTGCCCTCAAAAGGGGTAAAAACAAGGACAATAATGATGACTCAGTACGTACACCAGCCGGCCTTCATGACCGGTGATGAATTCTTGATCGAGACGTTCAGTCTACTCAATCCGGATGGCGAGCTGTATCCGGGTGGCGAAGAGCCTTCGCTCACCCGAGAGCACGCTCGTAGGCTGTATCAAGCCATGTTAGCCACTCGTATTCTTGATGAGCGCATGATGGCTGCCCAACGCCAAGGGCGGCTGAGTTTCTATATGCAGTGCACCGGTGAAGAAGCCGCCGTGGTGGGTGCGGCTGCAGCACTAGATGACGCCGATATGATCATGGCCCAGTACCGCGAACAAGGCGCCTTGATGTATCGCGGCTTCTCAATCGATGAGTTTATGAATCAGCTGTTTGGCAACGAGCTTGATTACGGCAAAGGCCGCCAAATGCCGATTCATTACGGCTCTCGCAAGCTGCACTACATGACCATCTCTTCCCCGCTAGCGACTCAGATTCCGCAAGCCACCGGGTACGCCTATGGCCAAAAGCTGGCCGGTGAAGGCCACTGTACGCTGACCTTTTTTGGCGAAGGCGCAGCCTCAGAAGGGGACTTCCACGCCGCGTTGAACATGGCCTCGGTGCATCAGGTGCCGGTGATCTTTTTCTGCCGCAACAACGGCTACGCTATTTCTACTCCCTCCACAGAACAGTTTGCCGCTGACGGCATTGCTCCCCGTGCCTTTGGCTACCATATGCACGTGATTCGCGTGGATGGTAACGACGCCCTAGCGGTGTATGAAGCGACCCGCCAAGCGCGAAAAATCGCCGTTGAGCAGAACCAGCCGGTGCTGATTGAAGCCATGTCCTACCGGTTGGCTGCCCACTCATCTTCGGATGACCCGTCGGGCTATCGCGCTAAGAGCGAAGAGGAAGCGTGGCGCGTGAAAGATCCGCTGCTGCGTATGCAGCGCTGGCTGGCTAAGAAAGACTGGTGGAGCGATGAAGAGGAAGCTGCCCAGCAGGAGAGCCTGCGCCGTGAAGTGCTGGAAACCATGAAGCGCGCCGAAAAACGCCCGCCGCCGCCGCTGGAGTCGTTAATCAGCGATGTTTATGCCGATGTGACACCTGCGCTACAGCACCAGCTGGATCAGTTGAAGCGCCATATTCGCCGCTACCCAGATGCCTACCCGCGCGGCGCAAAATCGCTAGATCTGACGCTTTCGTCAGCCACTGATACCCAAAGAGAGGCGTAATATGGCGACGATGAATATGCTCCAGGCGATTAACAACGCGCTGGATATCGCCATGGCGGAAGATGAGAAAGTCATCTGTTTTGGTGAAGACGTGGGTATTTTTGGCGGTGTTTTCCGAGCCACCAGCCATTTACAAGAAAAGTACGGCAAAGCGCGCTGCTTTAATACGCCGCTGGTGGAGCAGGGCATCATTGGCTTTGCGAACGGCTTGGCCGCACAAGGCTCTGTACCCGTCGCTGAAATCCAGTTTGCGGATTATATCTTCCCCGCATTTGATCAGATCGTTAACGAGACCGCCAAATTCCGCTACCGCTCTGGGGATCTCTTCAACGTAGGCGGGCTCACCATTCGCACACCCTATGGCGGCGGCATTTCCGTGGGCTTATACCACTCGCAATCTCCTGAGGCGTACTTTACCCACACGCCGGGCTTAAAAGTGGTGGTGCCGCGCAACCCCTATCAAGCCAAAGGGCTGCTGCTGGCGGCGATTCGTGACCCCGACCCCGTGCTGTTTTTAGAGCCAAAACGGCTCTATCGTGCCGCCGTAGGTGAAGTGCCCGATGAAGATTACCAACTGCCAATTGGTGAAGCAGAAGTGATCAAAGAGGGCACCGATATTACCCTGGTGGGCTGGGGTGCGCAGATGGAAGTGATCAGTAAAGCCGCCGAGCTTGCCGAAGAGCAGGGCATTGCCTGCGAGGTCATCGACCTGCGCTCGCTGTTGCCCTGGGATGTGGATACCGTGGCAGAGTCGGTATTCAAAACCGGCCGTATGATTGTTAGCCATGAAGCGCCGCTCACCGGCGGCTTTGCCGGTGAAATTGCTGCAACGATACAAGAGCGCTGTTTTCTCTATCTGGAATCGCCGATTACTCGGGTTACCGGGCTGGATACGCCTTTCCCGCTTGTGCTGGAGAAAGAGTACTTGCCCGACCACCTGAAAATTTTTGAAGCGATTCGCGAAAGTGTGAACTTTTAGCGCCAGGGAGAACAGCCATGAGTGACTTTTTACTGCCGGATATCGGTGAAGGCATTGTTGAGTGTGAAGTGGTGGAGTGGCGCGTGGCCGAGGGCGACTCCATCGAAGAGGATCAGCCGATTGTCGAAGTGATGACCGACAAGGCGCTGGTGGAAATCACCGCGCCAGAAGCCGGGACGGTCACCAAGCTGTATGTGCCGCAGGGGAATATCGCCAAGGTTCACGCGCCGCTTTATGCATACCAAACCGCCGGTCAGTCGAACAGCGACACTGCAGCTACCGAGCAGGCACCTTCAGCGCCGCCCAGTAGCCACGGGGTGGCCGCTGATGAAAATAGCCCGCCGCCTAAAAGCCAAGCCGTTACCCCGGCTGCTGCAGGCAAAGTGCCCGCTAGCCCTGCGGTGCGCCGCTTAGTACGCGAGCACAGCCTAGCCCTGTCGGAGATCTCAGGCAGTGGCAAAGATGGCCGAGTACTGAAAGAAGACGTGCTAGCGCACCTCAACGCGCCAGCGGTATCTCACCAAACGGCCAGTGTTTCGATGCCTTCAAGCACCGGCTTAGCACCCTCAAAAGTAGAGCCGCTGCGCGGCGTGCGGGCGGTGATGGCCAAGCGCATGGTTGAGGCCGCTAGCTCCATTCCTCATTTTCACTACGGTGAAGAGATTGATGTCACTGAGCTGTTGGCGCTGCGCGAGCGGCTCAAGCCGCAGGTAGAGGCGAAGGGCGAACGGCTCACGCTGATGCCGTTCTTTATGAAAGCGATGGCGCTGGCCGTGGCGGAGACGCCGATCATCAATGCACAGTTAAACAGCGAAGCCAACGAGCTAAGCTACTACGACCAGTGCAATATCGGCATGGCGGTGGATAGCAAAGCGGGACTTTTGGTACCTAACGTGAAAGGTGTCGAGGGCTTAACGCTGTTTGAGATTGCCAAAGAGGTCGGCAGGCTAACCAATGCCGCTCGGGAAGGGCGCGTGGAGCAGGCAGATCTAAAGGGCGGCACCATCAGTATCTCCAACATTGGTGCTCTTGGGGGAACCTACGCTGCGCCGATTATTAATGGCGCCGGAAGCCGCCATTGTGGCCATTGGCAAAACCCAGTGGCTGCCGCGCTTTGATGAGCACGGGGCTGTGCAGCGCCGGGCTATTTTGACGGTCACCTGGGCAGGCGATCATCGCTTTATTGATGGCGGTACCATTGCTCGTTTTTGCAACGCCTGGAAAGGCTTTCTAGAGGCGCCGGAAAGCATGCTGCTTCATCTGGCTTAACCGTGTAGGCACCTTGCTATGAGCCAGGCACCGCTGCAGCAGTTTTACATACCCGAAGAGCAGTCGGTGTACCTGCTAAGCCATCACGATGCGCGAAAGCTAAAAGACTGGGTAGCGCTGTGCCAGGCACAGCTTGCCCAGTTGGGCTATTCAAATATCGAGCTGATTGGTAAGGGGGCCTACGGGTTTGTTTTTGCAGGCAGCGCATGGCAGCAGGGCGTCAAGGCGCACTACGTGTTCAAGTTTTCACGCATTACGCTGCCCACTCATTTACAAGAACGCCTCGAAGAGGAGGCGTTCATGCTCGATCAGGTATCGCACCCCCGAATTCCCAAGCTCATTACCTACCAGCGCGCACGCGGCCAGTCGATTTTGGTCATGGAGCGTGCGCCTGGCTGGAACCTGGAGCAAGTGTCGCTCAAGCAGGGAAAGCTCCCACCACGATTGATCGTGCGCATTGCCGCGCAGCTGGCGGATATTCTCAAAGCGCTGCGTCGTGAAACGGGCCCACATGTACGGCCGGTGGTACATGGCGATATCAAGCCTTCCAATCTCGTTTTCGATGCGGTCAGTGAATCCATCGCGCTGATCGACTGGGGCTCATCGGTGTTCGCACAGTTGGATGAATCGCTTCAGTTCGTGGGTGCCAACGTAATGGAGTTGATGTCGGACAATCTGCAGCAAACCAATGCACGGCTGGGGGATGTCTATTTTATCGGTGAAGAGCAGTTGAACGGAGCGCTCTCGTCGCCACGGTTCGATGAGCAGGGGGCGGCAGGTACGCTCTATGCGCTGGCCTCGGCGCAGTCCTGCCGTTTTGGCCATCGAGCAATTCCGGCCAGCTCATTGGGATTGCCCATTGAGTTTGCACGCACGCTGGATGGCATGCTCGACCCCGACCCACAGGTGCGGCGTAAAGCGGGGGATTACTTTATTCGTGAAATGCCGCGCATGGCGAAGCTTGTTATGGTTGACCTGCCAATCGCCCCCCAAACGCCGCTAGTGCCCGTATGGGGAAAAGGCCTGCGTCGCCCGGCTAGCCAAGAAATTGATACCGTGGTGTACAGCTCACGAAAGGCGTTTTTACGCGAGGCAAGCGCTGAGGAGACGTTAAATGACGTTAACGATGTGCAGCTTGATCGCTACTACAAACAGTTTATGCAGGGCATGGGAGAAACCGAAAAAGCCTTTTTGGCCTCGGTGAGCCGGTTGGGCAAATACCCGGTCGTAGGCGGTTTAGCAGTGCGCTGGGAGCGGGAGGGTGTTTATATCGATTCGTCGCTCAACCTGCATGACCCAGCGCTAAAGCCCGCGTTTATCGAAGCGGTGAATAACATGGTGCACTTAGCACGGGCCATTCATCGCCAGGGGGTATTTAAAAGCTGCCTGTTCAATGCCCGCCAAACGCTGCACTTAGAGCGTGTTAGCCCTGAGGAGGCGTTTCACTGCCAGCCAGAGATGGCGATTAATTACGAAGTGAGCGCGGTGCCGGAAATGGAGGATCGCACCCGGCAGCACAGCTACTTTGAAGATGGCCCAGACCCAGAAGAGCTATTGGTGCTGCCGGATTCCATTATGCAGATGCTTCAGCGGCTCAATGAGATTCACCATACTGGCATGATCATCTTTGAAGCGCTGCCCAAACATCTCAAAATCCATAGCTACTATCGGCTGCTCGACCCCCAACGCGAACAAGAGTTTCGAAGTCTACTGAGCCGAATGCTGGCCGCTGTCAGTCAAATCGAGGGGCTGGGCGTGTCAGGGTTTATGAAGATGCCCTACAAGGACACGCGCTTTTTTACCCACTTAGAACGACAGCCAGAGCACTTCTACCCCAAAGACCCGAAAGAGTATGTGAGAAAAAGCGCCTTGCCCGCGCCGCTGCGTTAGGCGGCACTGTTAATTCGGCGCGTTTGTGATTAGCCAGCTCGCCAAGTGTTCGGTTAAACGGTCGGTGGCGCTACCAAAGGCGTTCACCACATCGGGTATCTCAGTGCTTGTGGCGCGCTCACGAATCGCAAAGCTGGTGGAGGCCACGGGCTGTTGGTCCGCGCCGAGTAATTGAACGTCTAACTGCAGGTTAACGCTTGGCGGAGAGGTGTCATACTCGCTCTGAAAGTGGCGCAGCTCGCTTAATAGCAGCAAGTCGTGAGGTAGCCGATCGCTGCTCACGTTGGCGAACAGCTCTTGCTGCTGCAGCCCTGCAATCAGCTGGGCTTGCAGCATGTCCGGCGCATCTTCATGCCAGCGAGCACCCTCATACACATTGACCACATTGCCTTCGGGAAACACCACGATACGATTGCTGCTGAGCAGGTGGCCCGCTTCTGGTGTAGCGATACCCAGTCGCTCTGGCTGCGTGATGGTGGCAGGGTCGCTCTGCATCGTGGTAGCAGGCAAGCGATACAGCGTCGATGGCGCTTTCTCCGGTAAAATAGAGCAGCCCGAAAGGGTGAGTAAGGCACTTAGAAGAAAGCCGTTACGTAAAACGTGCATATTCATGGGCGGAACTCCTCTACTTGGTCGCGGCCTAGGAAAAAGTCCGTGGGGCTCTCTTCAAGTTCCCGCGTAATGCGTTCAAGGGTGGCGAGTGTCGAGCGTAACGCCGCTAGGGCCGGGGCAATGTCGCGAGTGCTTTGTAGAGTGCCTTCCACAGCACCCGCGTTATCGTTCACCAACTGTTCTATCCGCTGGGCAGCGCTGGCAACATCGCGGCTGGCGCTCTCTGCGCTGCGCATCACCTGCTGACCCTCCTGGCTCAGCAGGCGGTTCGCCTCTAGGCTAAGCGATTCGATACTTTCAAGCGTGGTGGAGGCTTGGCTTGACACATCGCCAAAGAGCGCCATGTTTTCATCCAGGGCAGACTGCTGAGAAGCAATCATCTCGGTGATTTGGGCAATATTGGTCAGGATATTGCCTGCTTGCTCACGATTATTGTCATCGAAGAGCTCGTTCACACTCTGCAAAATCGCGTTGAGGTTTTCGACCATCTCTTCGCCTTCGTCAAACAGCGTAGCAATAGGCGACGGATCGGCTTGAATGAAAAGCGCATCGTCGCTGCTTTGCGCTAGCAAGCGTTGGCTTTCTGGGGTGCCGCCATAGAGCTGCACGGACATACTGCCGGTAATGCTGGCAAAGGCTAGCTTTGCGCGGGTATCCACTTTGATCGGAGTGTCTTCATACACGCGAATAAGCGTGATCACTTGGCGTGGGTCGTCAGGATTGAGGGAAAGCTCGGTGACATCGCCCACTTCAATGCCGTTGTACTGCACCTTGCTACCCACCGAGAGGCCGCTGACGCTGCGCTCGAACAAAATGCGGTAGGGTTGATAGTCGCGTTGGCCAGCCGCATAGCTCATCCAGAGCGCAAACAGCAGGGCGGCAGCGGCCGTTAGCACGGTAAACAGGCCGATCAAAATATGGTGCGCGCGGGTTTCCATGTGCGTCACTCCTGAGAAGATGTTGGGCCAGCAGAGCGCTGTGCAGCGCGTCCACGCGGTCCATTAAAGTAATCCTGTACCCACTCGTCGTTCGTTTTCGCGACGTTTTCCAGGGTATCCACCACCAGAACGCGCTTTTGCGACAGCACAGCGACTCGGTCACAGGCCGCATAGAGTGTATCGAGGTCGTGGGTGACCAAAAAAACGCTAAAGCCCATTGCATCGCGCAGCGTGACCAGCAGTTGGTCAAACGCGGCGGCCCCAATGGGGTCGAGTCCTGCGGTAGGCTCATCGAGAAACAAAATATCCGGGTCCAGGGCCAGTGCCCTGGCAAGCGCGGCACGTTTCACCATGCCCCCAGAGAGCGATTCTGGAAATTGCCGTGCGGCATGAGGGGGCAGGCCTACCAGCGAGAGCTTGATACGCGCCAGATACTCGGCCTCTTCCCGAGAGAGTTTGGCGTGCTCGATAAGCGGCAGCGCAACGTTTTCTTGCAGGTTGAGCGAACTAAACAGCGCCCCACGCTGAAAGAGCACCCCAAAGCGCCGCTCGACTTGGCTGCGTTGGGACTCACTTAACTCATTTAACCGCTGGTTCAGCACCTCTACTGTGCCGTCATTTGGCCGCTTTAAGCCCACAATACTGCGCAGTAAAACTGATTTACCGGTACCTGAGCCGCCGACAACGCCGAGAATTGCGCCTCGGTAGAGGGTCAAGTCCAGCCCTTCGTGAACGACGTTGTCGCCAAATCGATTCACCAGCCCCTGCACGCGAATAACCGCTTCATCGCGCTCGGGCTGTTGCGGCATCTCTGAATATCGCTCGGTCACCAGCCCATCTCCATGAAAAATAGCGCCGCTAACGCATCTATCAGAATCACCATAAAGATGGACCGCACCACGCTTGAGGTGGTGTGGGCGCCTACCGATTGGGCACTGCCGCTAACTTTAAACCCTTCTAGGCAGCCAATGACGGCAATCACAAAGGCAAATACCGGCGCTTTGCTCAAGCCGACCAGGAAATGAGTGACCGACACGTCTTTTTGCAGTGTGGTGATGAACTGACTTACAGAAATATCCAGCGATAGGGTGGCCACCACCGCGCCGCCGACGAGGCCGCTCAGCATGCCCACAAACGCTAGAAGCGGTAGGCTGATCAACATCGCCATCACCCGGGGAAGCACTAGTAGCTCAATCGGGTCGAGACCCAATGTTTTGAGGGCATCAATCTCTTCGTTGGATTTCATCGCGCCAAGCTGGGCGGTAAAGGCGCTGGCGGTGCGGCCTGCCAAAAGTATCGCGGCCAAGAGCACGCCAAATTCCCGTAAAAATGAAAAAGCTACGAGATCAATGGTGTAAACCGTTGCACCGAAATCTTGGAGCACCGTGGCCCCCAAAAACGCCACCACTGCGCCCACCATAAAGGTTAAGAGCGCAGTGATAGGCACCGCATTCAAGCCACTTTGCTGAATATGCGCGACGGTGGCGGTAATACGCCAGTGGCGGGGGCGGAACAGAAGTGGGGGAAATGTGGCCAGCACCAAGCCAATGAAAGCCAGTAGCTGGCGCTGCTGAGACCCCAGCGCCACCATTTGCTGGCCCACTGTCGCTAAGGCTTCGCTAATCCGGTTGGGTCGGAGTGGGGGGCTCTCAAGCGGAGCGTCCATAGCCTCGGCAATGCGTATCAGCAAAGCCTGCTGCACCTGGGGGAGATCGCTGGCCCAGTCGCCAATTTGTTTGGTTTTGTCAGCACCAATTAGCTCAACGATCAGCGCCGCGCCGGCGGTATCCAGCCCCTCAAAGCCGGGTAGCGACAGCGATGCCGAGCTTAGCTGACCCTGCTGCTGTAGGGCGCGCTTCAGCTCAGCGTAGTGGCGTAGTGTCCATTCGCCGTGCAGCGAGACACGCTCGCCATGTTGAGTGATCCACTCGTTTGGCATCCCTGCTCCTCAGTGCCTTCACATGCAGTGAAGGCCTATGATGCAATCAAACGAGCGTTAGTGAAAGGTAAGCCGTCGTTTCTTAACGTGACGCACGATACTTGGGGGCCAGCTCCTGCTTAATTTTCGCTGCTACTTCCTTGAGTCTGGGGCCAAGGTTGTTGACCAATCGATCATGATCTAAACGCAGGCTAGAGCCACCGCAGTTAATCGCCATCACTTCGGCACCATCTTCCAAAATGAGCGGCATGGCCACAGCGCTGATATCCCGCTGCCAATCCTGCTCGGAGAGGCAAAAGCCGTACTCAGCATAGTCGCGCAGGCTCTGCTCAATACCGGCATGAAGGCGCGGCCAATCGCTGCCGTGAAACGCGGCTAGCTCTTGCATCACCTGTTGGCGGCGCTCGTCAGATAATCCGCACAGCCAGGCACGACCAATCGCCGAGGTGGCGATGGACAGCCCCGAGCCGACATCCAAGCGAATAATCAGCGGCCCGTGGCCGTGGCAGGTTTCCAGATACACCATGTCGCTGCGGTCGGCACCGCCCAGGCTCACGTTGCAGTCGGTGGCGTCGGCAAAATGCTGTAAATGGGGGCGAGCAATTTCGCGAATGCCCATATTAGCCAGAAAGCGATAACCCAGCGCCAGCACACCCGGCCCGAGGCGGTACTTCTCAAGGTGGCGATTGTGTTGCAGGTAGCCTAACTGGGTCAGCGTATAGGTTAACCGGGACACCGTGGGGCGGGGGATGGGGGGGCGATTCGAGAGCTCTGCATTGCCCAGGTACTCTTCCCCTGTTCCAAAAGCGCGGAGCAGTTCTAACCCCCGCGCAAGCGCGGTGACAAAGTTGCGATGTTTTTCGGGTGATTGCGGCTCATCAGCAGCGGCGTCGGTTGGTTCCATCAAGCGTCTCGGCTAATCAATCATTGAGTGGCAAGTATCGCATACCTGCGCTGGGGCGTTGCAAAGCGCGATAAGAGAGCTTAGTCAACGCTTGGCCTGCGGCGCCTGCCTTAGATATTGTGCTAGCGCCGCAGGAGGGCGGTTAGCTCTCCAGGCGTTCAATGATGGTCGCAATGCCCTGGCCAACGCCAATACAAATGGTTACCAGCGCATAGCGCCCGCCAGTGGCTTCTAGCTGGCGCAGCGCAGTGAGCGCCAAACGTGCGCCCGAGGCACCCAGCGGGTGGCCAATGGCAATCGCACCACCGTTGGCATTAAGGCGCGGATCGTCGGCGGAAAGACCCAACTGCTTAACGCAGCCCAACACCTGCACCGCAAAGGCTTCGTTGATTTCAATCACGTCCATCTGCTCAAGCGAAAGGCCAGCCCGGGCCAGCGCTTTTTGCGAGGCGGGTACCGGCCCCAGGCCCATAACCCGGGGAGCAACGCCCGCCACGGCGCTGGCAACGATACGTGCTCGCGGAGCAAGCCCAGCTCGCTCGCCTGCTGCACGCGGGCCGACAATCAGCGCGGCAGCCGCGTCGTTTAATCCAGACGCGTTGCCTGCGGTCACGACACCGCCTTCAAACAGCGCGCCGAGTTTGGCCAGTTTTTCCTCGGTGCTTTCAGCGCGGGGATGCTCATCTTTATCTACCAACAGCGGCGGCTGTTTGCGCCCTTGAGGCACTTCTACCCCAAACATTTCGCCTTCATAAAAGCCGTTTGCCAGCGCCTTGGCATAGCGCGCTTGGGAGCGGGCGGCAAAGGCGTCGCTGGCCTCCCGGCCAATGTTCAGGTCGTGGGCAATGTTATCGGCAGTTTCCGGCATGCTGTGGCTGCCGTACTCTTTGGCAATCCACGGGTTGGGGAAGCGAGAGCCAATCACGGTATCAAACATCGGCTGATTGCGAGCGTAGGGGGAGTCGGCTTTGCCCAGCACGTAAGGCGCGCGGGACATGGACTCCACGCCGCCAGCCAAAAATAGCTCACCTTCGCCTAAGCAAGCGGCACGGGCGGCATCCATCATCGCGCCTAGGCCACTGCCGCACAGGCGATTGACGGTTTGGCCTGCCACCTCAATCGGCAGGCCCGCTAGCAGCGCACCGTGACGGGCCACGTTACGGGAATCTTCCCCCGCCTGGTTAGTACAGCCCGCCAACACCTCTTCGTAGCTTTCTGGGGCAAACGGATTACGCGCCACCAGTGCTTTGAGCGTTAAGCCCAGCAGCTCATCCGGGCGAATGGCCGCTAGGCTGCCGCCATGGCGACCGAAAGGGGTGCGTAATCCGTCGTAAATATAGGCGTCTTGCATGGTTATTTTCCTTGTTTGTGTAAGCCTTACTTGAGCCGTAATTGAAACTGAGGGGGTTCAGCCCGTTGGCCCGTCAGTGAGAGACATGCCCAGCGCGGCGCGGCGGCGCAGCCACGGGCTAGGGCGATAGCGGGGGTCACCGGTGGCGTCTAATAGGTTGTTTAAGATGGTCAGGATGCGCGAAGCGCCGTAGTGGTCGCCCATACGCAGCGGGCCAAACGGGTAGCCCAGGCCAAGTTCCACCGCACGATCAATAGTGGCGGGTGCAGCAACGCCTTGCTGTGCAATATCTGCCCCAACGTTGACGATGCAGGCCACCACACGCTGCAGCACAAAGCCGGTGCTGTCTTGAAGCGTGCTGACCGGCGTGCCGTCAGCAATCAACAGGCTGGCGGCGGCATTGACTAGTTCGGGGCGGGTAATGGGGGAGGCCATCAAGCTGCGGCGCTTATCCAGCCCCGCCAGCATATCCACCGCGACGCACTGCTCGGCATTCAAGCCTTGGCGCAGGGCACACTGCGTGGTGTCTTCGCCCAGTGGTGTCAGCAGGCACAGCGCCTCTGAGGAGGGCTGGTCCGCACTTTCTAGTGGCCAACCCGCCGTGCTGACCAGTTCGGCAAGCTGGGCGGCGCTGCCAGGGTCGTCTTGGCTGATCCACACGGGGCAAGGCGAGGCTGGCGCAATGGCGGGCTCTTCCGGCATCTGCTGCTGGCCATCCACGTAGCGATAAAAGCCTTCACCGGTTTTGCGCCCCAACAAACCTGCTGAGAGCCGCTGGCGGGTGAGTGGTGAAGGGCGAAAGCGCGGCTCTTCATAATACTGGTGGTACACCGACTCCATCACCGCATGGGAAACATCCAGGCCAGTCAGGTCCAGCAGGGTAAACGGCCCCATTCTAAAACCACCTTGATCCACCATGATGCGGTCAATGGTGGCGGGGTCGGTCACGCTCTCACTCAGAACGCGCAGTGCTTCGGTGCCAAAAGCGCGCCCGGGCGTGATTGACCAGAAAGCCAGGGGTATCTGTGGCCAGGGCGGTAAAGTGGCCCATGGCGGTGCCCAAGGCATTGACCCGCTGGGTGACGTCGTTAGCGGTACGTAACCCCGGAATCACTTCCACGATTTTCATCAGCGGAACGGGATTGAAAAAGTGAAAGCCAATCACGCGCTCTGGGTGCTGGCAGGCGGCAGCAATTGCGGTAACAGACAGCGAAGAGGTGTTGGTGGCGAGCACGGCATCCTGGCGAACAATGCCCTCTAAATCGCTAAACAGCCCCTTTTTGGCTTCCAGCTTCTCGATGATGGCTTCAACGACGATATCGCAGGGGGCGAGGGCGGCGAGGTCGCGGGCCTCAATCAATCGTTCGCCGTACTGCTCGGCTTGGGCTTGGGTAATCCGCTGCTTGTCGGCGCTGCGCCGCCATAACCCATTAATAAAGGCAGTCGCTTCCGCCACCGCGCCTTCTTTTACATCAAATAGCATGACGTTCAGGCCTGCCTGCGCGGCGAGCTGAGCAATCCCTCTACCCATGGCCCCGGTGCCGACAATTCCAAGAGTGTTGAACGAATGGGCGACTGCGTCGTTGGACATAGGTCAAAATCCTCGCTGCAAGAGTTTGTTGTTCTGCATTGCAAAATAGCATTTCGTTTATTGACTGCCATCCTAGGCTATGCAAAAGTGCCTGACAAGAGAGTGAACGCTAGTTTCGCCATGCAGAATTATTGCTGCAGGCCTCACTGCCCGCGCGAACACCAACCATAAAAATATCGTTGCCACCAGGAGCCGTTATGATCCGTGATCCCGAACTGCTGAATCAGTTGGTTGATACCATTGCCCGCTTTGTACGGGAGCGTTTGATTCCCAATGAGGCACGGCTTGCCGAAGAGGATGCAGTGCCCGCCGAGATCCTCGCGGAAATGAAGGAGATGGGGCTGTTCGGGCTATCCATTCCTGAAGAATACGGCGGCTTAGGGCTCACGATGGAAGAAGAAGCTCTGGTAGCCATGGAAATCGGCAAAACGTCTCCGGCGTTCCGCTCGGTATTCGGTACGAATAATGGTATCGGTGCCCAAGGCATTCTGATTGACGGCACTGAAGAGCAGAAAGCCAAATACGTGCCGCGCTTGGCCACCGGCGAAATTCTTAGCTCGTTCTGCCTGACCGAGCCGGACTCTGGCTCCGATGCCGCCAGCCTGCGCACCACCGCCGTGCGCGATGGCGACCACTACGTGTTAAACGGTACCAAGCGCTATATCACCAACGGCCCGGAAGCGGACCTGTTCACCGTGATGGCGCGTACCGACCCAGACAACAAAGGCGCTGGCGGTATCTCCGCCTTTATTGTTGAAGGCAATACGCCCGGTCTGATTCGCGGCCCGGCAGATAACAAGATGGGCCAGAAGGGCGCGCATACCTGCGATATCATTTTTGATAACTGCCGTGTACCGGCTGAAAACATCATTGGCGGCAAAGAGGGGCAAGGCTTTAAAACCGCCATGAAAGTGCTCGACCGTGGGCGACTGCATATTTCTGCGGTGTGTGTGGGCGTGGCCGAGCGTTTGGTCGAAGAGTCGCTGCGCTACACCATGGAGCGTAAGCAGTTTGGTGCGCCGCTGGCGGAGCATCAACTGGTGCAGGCTATGCTGGCAGATAGCAAAACCGAAGCCTACGCAGGTAAAACCATGGTCATGGACGCCGCACGCCGCAAGGATGATGGCGAAAACGTCTCAACCCTAGCCTCCTGCTGCAAGCTGTTCTGTGCCGAGATGGTGGGTCGCGTCGCGGATCGCGCCGTGCAGGTGCACGGCGGTGCGGGCTATATGTCGGAATACGCCGTTGAGCGTTTCTATCGCGATGTGCGCTTGTTCCGCATTTACGAAGGGACGACGCAAATTCAGCAGCTGGTGATTGCCCGGAACATGGTGCGGGAGGCGTCCTAATGGCCCTGTCGGTCCCTTACCAAGCGCCAGATGAGAAGATCTTTGGCCGTCTGGCAAGCGAGCTTTTAGCAGAACTTCCCGAGCGCTTGAGCACCCGCGTGCTGGAAAACGCGAAACGCCTAGCGGATCACCCCGCGCTTGTGGATGGCAGCGTTCGCTGGAGCTACGCCGAGCTGGGGCAAGAGATTCATGCCGCCTGCGAGTGGTTAGCTAATTTAGGCATACGGCCCGGCGACCGTATTATGACGGTCAGTGAAAACTGCCGTGCCCTGGTGGTACTGCTGTTGGCCGCCAGTGAAATGGATGTTTGGGTCGCGATTGTCAATTCGCGCCTCTCCGCTCAGGAAGTGGATTTAATCCAAGGCAACTGCCTGCCGCGCCGAGTGTTTTACACCTGCGAAGCCTCCCAAGAGGCGAGCCAGCACGCCGAGCGCCACGCGGCTGACCGCTATCAGCATCCGCAGCTCGGCGGCTTGGCGATTTCATCGCTATTTGATAGCGAGCCAGAGCCTGTTCACGCCAGCGGTGCCGAGCAGGTAGCCGCGATGATCTACACCTCAGGCACCACCGGTACGCCGAAAGGCGTCATGCTGACCCATCGCGGTATTCTGTATATCGCCTCTATTTCCGGCGGCATGCGTCATCTGAGTGAAGGGCAGCGGGTGTACGGCGTGCTGACGATGTCTCATGTGTTTGGCCTCTCATCAGTGTGTATGGGCTCGCTGTATAACGGCGCGTGCCTTTACACCGTGCCGCGTTTCGAGGCTGCTCAACTGTTGGCAACGCTCAAAGAGGAGCGCATTACCGTGCTTCAGGGCGTGCCTGCCATGTACGCTCGCGCCCTGGAGTACTTGAAGCGTGAGCAGCGCGCGTTAGAAGCGCCTGCGCTTATCTATATCTCCGCAGGCGGCTCGCCGCTGGATAGCGATACCAAAAAACGCGTGGAAGCTGCGTTTGGCCTAACGCTGCACAATGGCTACGGTCTCACCGAAGCCAGCCCAACGATTTGTCAAACCCGCATTGAAGACCGACACCAGAGCAGCACCGTGGGCCGCGTGCTGCCGCTGTTGGAGTATCGGTTAGAGCCCTTAGGCAGCAGCGGCACGTCAGAAAAGGCAGGCGATGAGATCGGCGAGCTGTGGGTGCGTGGCCCTAATATCATGAAAGGTTACTTCCGCCAGCCGGACGCCACCCGCGCCACCTTAACGGAAGATGGCTGGCTCAATACCGGTGATATCGCCAAGCTGGATCACGACGATCAGCTCTATATCGTGGGCCGCAGTAAAGAGCTGATTATTCGCTCGGGCTTCAACATCTACCCGCCGGATGTGGAAGCAGTGATTAATGAGCACCCTGCGGTGACGTTAACCGCAGTGGTTGGGCGGCAGGTGGCAGGCAATGAAGAGGTCGTGGCATTCGTGCAGTGCGAGCCGGGTATTGAGGTTGATATGGCAGAACTCAAAGCCTTTATTGCCGAACGGCTTGCGCCTTATAAGCGTCCGACCCAAATTGTGCTGATGGATGCGCTGCCTTCCACTGCCAGCGGTAAGATTTTAAAAGGACGGCTACGCGACTTGGCCCAGCAGGAGAGCGCTTTATGAGCGAAACAGACGGCGCTGACGCCTCAATCACACCGCAGGCGCTGATGGGTTATCACGAACTGCTGGGCATGCACGTGGTGGAGTGGGAAGAGGGGCGCGCGGTAGTGGAACTCACCATTGAACCCAAGCACCTTAACCGCAGCGGCAATGTGCATGGCGGTGTACTGGCTTCCATGCTGGACAGTGCCTTAAGCCTAGCGGGCCTGCACTGCGATGTGCCGGGGAATATTCGTCGTGGGATGACGCTGTCACTCACTACCACCTTTGTGGGGCCTGCTCGGCAAGGCGTGTTAAGGGCCACGGGCACGCTGCGTGGCGGCGGGCAAAAAACCTTCATGACCAGCGGTGAGATCGTGGATGAGCAGGGCAATCTCGTCGCTATGGGCGAAGGCTCTTTTCGTCGCCGTAGCGGCAGCGAATCGTCACAAGGCGTTCCCGACCCGCAGTTGAGGGAGTCTAGCGAGTGAGCCCAGCCCGCCTGCGGGTTTCCTGTTTGCTACTGGTGACGCTTGCCACGCTGATTCATTTGGTGGGTGGCAGCGTGGCGTGGCAAGCCGCAGGCGTTGGCGTGCTGCTGCTCTATTTGATGACCCTGAAGGGCCAACTCACCCGCATGGCTAAGGGGCTGCTGTGTGCCGCTGGCGTACTCACACTGCTCGCGCTGTGGCGCTCGCCTACGCCTGGGCAGCTGCTGTTTGAGGCGAGTGGGCGTTTCGCGTTTTTTGGCTACCTTTGTGGTGGCGCTGAGCATGTTGCGCCTACCTGCCTATCGCTCTCGTTTAGTGCGCCGCTGCGGGCAAAGCATGCTGCTTCAGCCGCCTAGCCGCCGCTACCCGATCTTATCCCTGGGCTCGGCGCTGTTTGGCATCATTCTGAACATTGGAGTGCTGAATCTGTTCGCAGCGATGATCGAAAAGAGCAATACCCTGAGTGCCGCCCAAGGGCGCGCCTGGGTGCGCGAGGCCCGTCAGCGGCGCATGATGCTGGCGCTGCTGCGCGGATTTTCGCTGGCACCGCTGATTTCGCCCATGGGTATTGGGGGAGCCGTGGTGATCTCAAGCCTTCCTCAGGTCACCTGGCCACAGCTGGCACCCTATATTCTAGGGGCCGCCGCGCTGATTTTTATGGCGGGCTGGGCGGGGGACTATTTTACCGGCCCGCCCCCACCTGCCAATAAAACCTATGTCACCCCGTCGCTGCGCCCGTTGGCGCAGTTTAGCGTTTTGCTAATCGGCATTGTGGCGCTGGTGTTTTCCATTGCGTGGCTGCTGGACTTACGACTACCCATTGCCGCGCTGCTGGGCGCGCCTACCGGGGCGCTTTTATGGCTGGCTTGGCAGCGTCGTAGGCTAGGCTATGGTGGATTGCCTGCCGCCATAACGGCGGTGCATCGTCAGCTACCTTGGTTGCTGTCTCCCAGCGCCAATGAGATTGTGGTGCTCGGGGCGGCAGGCTATTTGGGGCATGTATGCGTGGGCTTAGTGGACACCCAGCAGCTTGCACCGCTATTGGCGGTGCTAGACCCGCTGGGCACGTTGAATGCGGTGTTGGCCATGCTGATGGTGGTGGGGCTAGCGCAAATAGGCGTCAACCCGATTGTTACGGTGACGCTGTTGGTGGGCCTGTTACCCACGCTGGGCATTGATGGGTTAACGCCTGAGCTGATTGGGGCATCGTTAATGGTAGGCTGGGCGCTGGCGCTGTGTCAGCCCCAATGACCGCTTCCATGCTGATTCTCTCGCGCTTTACTGGCGTACCCGCCACCCGCATCGGTTACCGCTGGAACGGGCGCTTTCTGATCGCGGCGATACCGCTGCTGGCGTTATGGTTTGGTTGGTCGCCTTTCTGAGGTGGGCTGTTCAAGGAAACGCTTGACCTTTGGCAGGCGTTTTTTTATTGTTATTTTTATAAAGTGAAATATTATTTTGCTATGCGGAATAAAAAGCCGATGGTTCAATCGCTGGAGCATGCCTTATGAAAATCCTCGTCGCGGTGATACGCGTCATCGACTACACCTTCGCCTCAGAAGTGGCGGTAGACGGCGACAAAGTTAATGTCACGCGTGAAATCGACGGCGGCCTGCA
>NZ_MWVI01000025.1 GCF_002087295.1 Vreelandella lionensis
CTTTTATCCCCATCATGAGAAATCCGGGCTATGTCCAACGGGCCACTGGCAACGGTTGTGGTTGGCGGTCTGATCACTTCAACGCTGCTGACGCTGGTGGTGTTGCCCAGTGTGTACCAGTGGTTTGCATCTGAACGTCGTGACGTTTCAGTCTGATAGTCAGGAGACGGTTTATGTATGAAATAAAAGCGTATGTCAGAGAAGTGATGGCAGAGCATGTGGTTGATGCTCTGGCCAAAGTTAAGGGGGTGGCAAGTATTGCTGTCGTGTCTCTCGGCGAATTTGGTCATCTGGTCGGCGATGAGTCGCCTCTGGAGAAAGTGAAGATGGTCAAGCTGGAAATAGACGTAGCGACCGATGATGTCGCTGGTGAAGTTGTGGAACTCATTGTCAGAACGGGCAGAACCCAGGAAGGGCACCCGGGTGACGGCAAGGTGCTTGTATCCCGCCTGGTTCGGGCTGTTCGTATCGACGATGGTGCGACCGACGAGAGCGCACTTCAACCGGCATCAAACCAGCGCTTTTCCTAGATTGGATGGCGGCATCGTGGCCATGAGTCGCGTTGCCGCTTCTCCCCGCCCTTATTGAGGAGCACTTTCAAGTTCCCTGAGCTAATGCCTTCCAAATTCAAGTTCATTTCAACCTTTTCACTTACTATCTCCACCTCTACCTACTTTGTCATGGACGCCTCGCGCCCATGAATTGTGGCTATTTACCCCTTCGGGAGAAAGTCGATGAAGGCAAGCAAGCACTCGCCCAGGGCGTTGCTGTGTTCAGTACTATTGTCTATTCCTCTGTTCGGTCAAGCGGAGACTGTGAATTGGACAAATTGGCTCACTGGCCAGATAAGCAAACATCCGGATGTTATGGCGGCGACAGAGCAGGCGGCAGCCCGGAATCAGGATGCTGAGGCAAGCGAACAACCGCTGTATAACCCGGAGCTGTCTGTTGGAGCAGACAGAACGGGCAGTGACAACAACTTTGTGGCAGGGCTATCACAAACGATCGATTGGTCTGATCAACAGGGTGCGCTAAAGGACAAGGCAAAGCTGATCAGGCTTTCCGCTGAAGCTGATTTGAACGAGGCGGTTTTGGCACAAACGTCCGAGTCGCTGTTTGCGCTTGTCGAGTGGCGCGCGGCGACGCGTGCCGAAGAAATTGCGGAATCCCAGCAACACCGTCTGGATGCCTTGCTGGAGCAGGTTGAGCAACGCCAGCAGGCAGGTGATCTGGGGCGTGCCGATGCAGAGCTTCTGTTTCTAAATCTATCCCGTCAGTTGAGCGAAGTCGCCCAGGCAAAGGCCGCAGTTGATCGGGCAGAAACTCAGGTTCAAGAACGTCTGCCGGACTGGAGGCCTCAGGATGGGGGGATCCCCGGGCACATTTGGCCGGCTCTTGCTTCCAGGGTCGATAACGACAATTTGCTGGCTCATCCGTCAATTGTTGCCGCCCGCGCGAGGTGGCAGGTGCTGCGGAGCGAAGCCGAGGTGGTCAGTCGCAGAGCGGCGGCATCTCCCACGGTCGGGCTGAGCGGAGGGCGTGATGGCGGTGAGAACCTGGTTGGCCTGACATTCTCGATCCCTCTGAACGTCCGTAATAACTACAGCGCTGAAATCCGGGCCGCGAATCGGCGGGCTCTGGAGGCCGATGCGCGGTTTCAGGCGCTCTACCGGAAACAACAATATGACCTGGCAGGCGCTCGCGCTTCCTGGAAGCGATACGACACCCAACTCAGCCGATGGACAGAACTCTCCCAGGGGCGTGTACAGCGAAGTGCTGATTTGCTTGAGAAGCAGTGGCAGGTCGGCGACCTCTCCACCTCTGAGTATCTCCAGGCGCTGGGCCAGCGCGCGGAGAGCCTGAAAACCGGTATGGAACTGGAAAAGCAGGCGCAGTTGGGTCTGATTGAGCTCTTGAGCCAGTCTGGCGAACTGATCACCCTCTTCCAATACTAGTCTGGAAACTGGATATTCATTATGAAAAAAACTCTGATTTCTGTATTCGCATTGACGTTGCTTACAGCCCCACTTTCTTTTGTACAGGCAGAGGAAGATGCTCATCAGGAAGCCGGTCATGATCATGCTGCCAGTGGCGACGGTCATCAGGAAGTCACCGGTGAGGAGGGCGAGTATAAGGAAGATCATGGTGAAGAAGGTGAGCATGAGGAGGAAGGTGAGCAT
This sequence comes from Vreelandella lionensis, assembly GCF_002087295.1. Taxonomy (GTDB): domain Bacteria; phylum Pseudomonadota; class Gammaproteobacteria; order Pseudomonadales; family Halomonadaceae; genus Vreelandella; species Vreelandella lionensis. The sequence goes on from NZ_MWVI01000025.1 coordinate 2,181, forward strand.
GAGGAGGAAGGTGATCATGAAGAGGAAGGGGGGCACGGCCACGAAGACGAGAACGGTGGCCATGAAGAAGCGGCCACCGCAAGCATCAATGCCAAACAGAAAGAGCTCGCCGGCATTGAAGTAGCAGCCCTTGAGAGCAAGCGCGTTGACTATGAAAATCTACGCTCCCGGTGAGCTGCTGACCAACGGCTATACCAGCTATCACGTGTCCCCCCGGGTTGCCTCAGTGGTGCTGCGGCGTCACGTGGAACTGGGTGAGCACGTAACCAAGGGCCAGCCGCTGGTAACCCTGTTCAGTGAGACGGTGGCACAGGCGCAGGCGGATTACAGGAAAGCTTTTCCTGAATGGAAGCGAATCAGCGGGCTGGGTCGTGCCGTGGTTGGCGATCAGCGGTTCAATACAGCGAAAGCCAACATTGAAGCAGCAAGGGCGACTCTGCTTGCTTGCGGGCGGAACGATGATGACATTGGTGCGTTGAAGGCCAGCGGGGTGGATAGTCTCGGTGAATACATGCTCAGGGCTCGCGTGGATGGTGCAGTACTGACCGATGAGTTTGAGCAAGGACAAAGAGTTGAGGCTGGCCAGCCGCTGGTGACTCTTGCTGATGAGAGTGAGCTTTGGGTAGAAGCCCATCTGCCAGCAAGCTCCGGCATTGTTCTAGAGAAGGGCGCGGAAGCCGAAGTCAGGGCAGCGGGTCGTGTGGGCGTGGCAACGGTGTCCCAGGAAGCCCACACCATTGATCCTGTGACCCGCACGCGGATTGTCAGGCTTGAGCTGGACAATCCTGAAGATCGTTTTCATCCAGGAATGTTCGCAGATGTGTATTTTCGTTTTAAGACCAGCGAGCCGGTGCTTGCCGTGCCGGAGACTGCATTGATGCGTGGCGCGGACGGCGACTGGACGGTCTATGTGGAAGAGGCCGAAGGCGAGTATGAACCCGTGGAAGTGGAACTGGGCCGCTCAATTGGCGGGCTCCGTGAGGTTTCCGGCCTGGCTGCGGGCCAACGAGTCGTTTTGCGGGGCGCATTTTTTGTGGCCTCTGAGATTGCCAAAGGCGGCTTTGATCCGCACAACCACTGATTCCGGGAGCCATTATGTTCAACCGAGTAGTCGACTTGGCGGTTCAGAACCGCCTGTTGGTTCTTATTGCGCTTGCAGTGCTTATCGCCACGGCCGCGTTTCAGATACCAAAACTGAATCTTGATGCTTTCCCCGACGTTACAAACGTCCAGGTCGCTGTTAATACAGAGGCGCCCGGACTTGCGGCTGAGGAAGTCGAGCAGCTGATCACCTATCCCATTGAAGCGGTGATGTATGCGTTGCCGGATGTTGAGGAGGTTCGGTCCATCTCCAAAACCGGGTTGTCTGGTGTCACCGTGGTCTTTAAAGAGGGCACGGATATCTATTTCGCGCGCCAACTGGTTTTCGAGCGGTTGCAGGCCGCGCGGGAGCTGATCCGGACGGGGTCGGGGTGCCTGAAATGGGGCCGAATACGTCCGGTCTTGGCCAGGTCTACCAGTACTTGCTGATAGCGGACCCGGATTCGGGGTACGACGCAATGGAATTGCGCAGCTTGCACGACTGGCTGGTCAAACTGTTGCTGATACCGGCTGAAGGGGTTACGGAAATACTGTCGTTTGGCGGAGAGGTCCGCCAGTACCAGGTTAACCTGAACCCGGCGCGAATGCTGTCCTATGACTTATCACAGAACGATGTCATGGAAGCCGTGGAGAACAACAACTCCAATGTTGGGGGCTGGTATATGGGCCGCGGGCAGGAGCAGTTGGTTATTCGCGATATGGGCTGGCTGGGTAATGGCGAGCAGGGGCTCGAGCAGATCCGTCAGGTGCCCGTTAAAACCAGTGATGGCATTACAGTGACAGTGAACGATGTCGCCGATGCAGCGCTGGGCACTGAAATTCGCCAGGGTGCGGTAACCATGACCCGGAAGGATGAAGCCGGTCAGGTTGAACAACTGGGTGAAGTGGTTTCTGGCATTGTACTCAAACGAATGGGGGCCAACACAAAAGCCACCATCGACGGCATCGAGGCCCGCATTGATCGCATAAATCAGGCGCTTCCGAGTGGGGTTCGTTTTGAGCCCTATTACAACCAGGCGGATCTGGTGACCAAGGCCGTAGAGACGGTGACCAATGCGCTTTTGTTGGCTTTTGTGTTTATTGCGATTGTGCTTGCCCTGTTCCTGATGAATCTGCGGGCAACAACGCTCGTGCTGCTTTCTATACCGATTTCTATCGGTATTGCGCTGATGATCATGGCCTGGTTCGGTCTCTCGGCCAACCTGATGTCTCTGGGCGGCATTGCTGTGGCAATTGGCATGCTGGTGGACGGCTCTGTTGTTATGGTCGAGAACATGTTCAAACATCTGACGCATCCGGATGCTGAGCATGACGCCCGTCGGGATGAATTGGTGAAAAACGACCCTGACCCATTGGACGCGTCACACGATGACCATGGCATTGCGCTTCGACTGCAGGAGGCAGGCCGGGAAGTGGCGCGACCAATTTTTTTCGCGACGGCGATTATCCTGGTCGTTTTCATGCCTTTATTCAGCTTTGAAGGTGTGGAAGCCAAGCTTTTCCAGCCAATGGCGATCAGCATCATGCTGGCCATTGTGTCCGCTGTGATCGTCGCTCTGGTGGTTGTACCCGCGCTGGCGTCATACATGTTCCGTAAGGGTATCCGGGAGCGGGAAAGCTTCATTCTAAAACCCCTGGAAAAGCTCTATCGCATGGGGCTTGCCTGGTCACTGAAGCATAGCCGCGTGGTTGTTGGCGCGGCGGCTGTTCTTGTTGTGCTGGCGGCGCTGGTTGTGCCACGACTCGGCACGGAGTTCGTGCCTGAACTGGAAGAGGGCACGATTAACCTCCGGGTGACCCTGGCCCCTTCATCAAGCCTTGATACGGCGCTTGAAGTGGCGCCAAAACTGGAAGCCATGCTGATGGAATTTCCAGAAGTGACCTACGCGCTGTCCCGGGCGGGGCGGGCGGAAATAGGCGGCGATCCGGAGCCCGTCAACAACATCGAAATCTACATTGGCCTCAAGCCAACAGCCGAGTGGACCAGCGCCAGTAATCGCTATGAATTGCAGGCCCTGTTTGAGGCGAAGCTCGAACAGCACCCGGGGCTACTGTTTAACTTTTCTCAGCCTATTGCAACTCGGGTTGACGCAATTGTTGTCTGGTGTCCGCGCGCAGTTGGCCATCAAACTCTTTGGCCCGGATCTCAAGGTGCTGGCCGAGAAAGGCCAACAGATCGAAGCGGCGGTCCGAACTGTTCAGGGGACCCGGGACGTGGCCATGGAGCAGATTGCCGGTGAAGCGCAGTTGGTGGTTCAGCCAGACCGTCAGGCACTTTCCCGGTACGGACTCGCCGTGTCTGATGTGATGAGTGTCGTCCGGGACGGACTGGGTGGTGCCGCCGCGGGCCAGATCATCAACGGAAATGAGCGGTACGATATCTATGTGCGCCTGGCCAAACGTTTCCGGGAAGACCGGGATGCCATTGCTGATCTCAGGTTGCAGGCGCCTTCCGGAGCCTGGGTGAGACTCGGTGATGTGGCCGATGTGTCTATTGAGTCCGGCCCGCCCCAGGTGCGCCGCGACGACGTTCAGCGCCGTGTGGTCATTCAGTCCAATGTGCAGGGTCGGACATGGGCAGTGTGGTTGCCGATATTCAGGATACCATCGCGTCAGAAGTGAACCTTCCCCCCGGCTATTCGGTGGATATTGGTGGTCAGTTCGAAAACCAGCAGCGAGCTCAGAAACGATTGACCATTGTGGTACCTGTATCTCTGGGGCTGATTGCGCTGTTGCTCTACTTCGCTTTCAGTTCGGTTGGTCAAGCGCTGTTGATTCTGGTCAACGTGCCGCTTGCCGTAATTGGTGGTGTCTTTTCGCTCTGGGTCTCCGGCCAGTATCTTTCAGTGCCCAGTTCCGTTGGATTTATCACACTGTTTGGTGTGGCGGTGCTTAACGGGGTCGTTATGGTCGAAAGCATCAATCAGCGAATAAGGATGGGTTGAGCATGGATGCCGCGGTGTTTGAAGGTGCCGTCTCCCGTTTACGTCCTGTCTTGATGACAGCAATAACCTCGGCGCTCGGCTTGATACCGATGCTGTTGTCGACGGGCGTGGGAGCGGAAATCCAGAAGCCACTGGCCAGCGTGATTGTTGGTGGTCTCGTGACTGCAACTTTCCTGACACTCTTTGTTTTGCCGGTTCTGTTCGGTCGCTTTTCAAGAGCCAAGGTGAGTGATATCCAACGGTAAAAAATGGGAGAAGCCGCGCTGCGTCATCGACGGTTGCCTTTCTGGAGGTTTTCTAATCCGGAAGTGGCAGTAGAATGACAATGCTGGCTCCTCCGTTTTTTGAGGTACCCATGTTCATCTGTCCGAGGTTGTCTTCGACAATCTCGGACACGATGGACAATCCGAGCCCGAAACCGGCGACCGTTTCATCCAGCCTGGTACCCCTGTTCATGACAGTGGCTGCCGCCTCGGGAGAAATTCCGGGGCCATCGTCCGCTACTTCTATGGAGAGTCCTGATGACGTGCGGGCGATTGTAACGTCGACGGTTGTCTGGCACCACTTCCCGCCATTTTCGAGTAAATTGCCAAGTAGCTCTGAAAGATCCTGTCGCTCCATTGGCCAGCTGAAGTTTTCAGGTAAGTTGGTGTGGAGGCGAAAAACCGTGTCAGGGAAGATTTTTTCCATAACGGTGATGACACTTGCCGTGATTTCAACCGGCATGCACGTCCGTCCCATCTGTCTGCCTGATATGTCTGCTTTGCTCATCCGGTATTTCAGGGATTTGTCAAGCTCCCGCAAGTTAGAGGCCATAAACACAACATCCTCCCGGGACGGAGGCAAGGTATCGATATCCGACAAAATGGCAAGATTGGCAGAAATAGAGGTTTTGACCAGGTGAGAGAGATCGGAATTCAGGCGGCGGTGGCGGTCCAGCCGCCGGTTTGACAGCTCGAGCAAATCATTGAGCTGCCGGATCAGCGGACGAAACTCTTCCGGCACGTGAGGGTTCAGACGACTTTGTTTCCCGGATTGGAGCCGTCTCAGGTCCTCTTTTATCCTACTGATGGGCTTTAACGTCAGATGTGTGGTGGTTCCAATCAGTGCCAGCAGTATCGCCAGAAGAACGGCCGAGGCACCGAGCAATGTCAGGTGGGCCTTCAGCGGTCGTTCAGAGAGCGCCCTCTCGGTTTCAAGAACGGTGATTGAGGCCAGCTTTTCAGTAGCGGTGAACGTACGTCTAAGCCCAAAAAGCGTGTTCGCGCCCTGCGCTATGTGAATAAAACCCTCGGGCTTATCCACAACGCCCTGCATTTGGCTCAGGTCAAAGTTGTTGCTCGTCAGGACGCTCCCGCCTGCCGTTTCGATGACGATGGCATGCCCCAGAAGCATTTCAAACTGATGGATCATGTTCCTGAGGTCGTCAGTTGTCGGGGACTCGGCTTCAATGATTGCCTGAAAGTTTTCCAGCTCTTTACTCAGGTGTTGCTTCCTGGACTCGTCCGATAGTTGCTTTATCACGTAGGTGTGTGAAAAGAATATCAGAGTAAAATATACGAGGCTGAAAACAGCACCATACTGAATGGCTGTTCTGCGGATACTTTTCGGAGCAGACATATTTTAACCTGGTTGGTTCACTCGGGCGTTCAGCGGTTAGGATCTTTTTCGAAGTAGTAGCCCTGGCCACGCAATGTTTTTATTTTATTGACCCCTATTATTTTTCTAAGCCGGGTTATGTAAACCTGAACGACATTTCTGGTGGGGCATCTTTCTATGTTGTAGAGGGATTCAACCAGGTCGTCCTGGGAAAACACTCGGTCCGGTGAACGGAGGAAACACTGTAAAAGGCGGAATTCCGTAGCTGTCAGTCTGAACTCTTTCTGGTCGGGCGTGGTAAGCGTTCGGTAGGTGGCGTTGAGATGAAATCCGTCGACGCTGATCTGGTCTGTCGTTCTGCCGTCCTTTCTGCGGATAATCGCACTGAGCCGGGCTTTCAGTTCATCAAACTCAAACGGTTTGGGAAGGTAATCGTCGGCACCCGCGTTCAACCCTTCTACTCTCTCAGTCCAGTTGGAGCGTGCGGTCAGAATAAGGATGGCCTCTTTTTTCCCGTTTTTTCTCCATCTTTGCATTAAAGACAGTCCATTTTCATCGGGCAGTCCGATATCGAGAATAACGGCCTGGTAGGAGCTTGTTTCAATCAACGAGTCCGCTTCTTTGCCGGTTTTGGCGATATCGACTGTGTAGTGCGCCTGCGCAAGCCAGTCCGATATTTTTTTGGCAAGTACAGCATTGTCTTCAACAATCAGAATTTTCATTTGTAAGCGCCGTTTTTCGTGGTGGGAAAGTTTCGCCAGTCTGCCATGGATTGTACCAGTAACGGCAACTCCCCAGAAAAACAGCAACCCGTTAAAAATGGGGGGTTACCGGTCGACTTTTCAGTTTGATTTCAGTTGCACCGGGTAGCGTCAACAATCGAGCCACGAACGCGAGAAGCTGTATATACATGGTTTTAGGAGCAACCTATGAGCGATAGACATTTCTATGCAGGTGTGTCCAGGCGCCGCCTTATACAAGGAGCTGCCACAATGGGACTTCTTGCCGGTTTCGACAGTTGTTACAGGCCTATGCTAGGAGTCTGCGCGGCAGGAGCCACCTTCTGGCATAATACGTAAAAATTCTTCAGCACCGGAGAATCCGATGGGAACCACCTTCCGCCCCTATTCACCTGATCAGGAACTGCTTCTTCCCCCGAGCCTGAACGAGTGGCTGCCCGAAGGGCATCTGGCCTATTTCATCAGTGACGTGGTCGAGGAACTGGATCTGAGTGCCTTCTACGCCCGGTATGAAGGGAGCGGTCGGCGCAACTCGCCTTTCGATCCGCGGATGATGTTGAAGGTGTTGATCTATGCGTACGCGACCGGCGTGTTTTCATCACGAAAGATCGCCCGGAAGTTGGAAGAAGATGTCGCCCTTCGGGTCCTGGCGGCTGGCAATTTCCCCAGACACCGCACTATCTGCGATTTTCGCAAGCAACACCTGGCTGCGTTCAAGGCCGTATTTATTCAGGTGGTCCGGATCGCCCAGGAAGCGGAATTGGTTACTCTCGGTACGCTGGCGATTGATGGCACCAAGGTCCGGGCCAACGCCAGTAAGCACAAGGCCATGAGCTATGACCGCATGCGGGAGGAAGAAGCCCGTCTGTCAAAAGAGGTTGATGAGCTTTGTGGCCAGGCTCGCCGTGTGGATGAATCGGAAGACCAACAGTTTGGCCCGGATCAGCGGGGCGACGAGTTACCCGAAGAGCTTCAGCACCGTCAGGGGCGGCTGGACAAGATCCGGGCAGCGAAGGAGAAACTGGAAGCGGATCAAAAAACGCAAGATGAGGCCAAAGGCCGGCATCCAGACGATGATCGCCGCTCACCCAAGGGTGGCCGGAACTTCAAGAGAGATTATGGAGTTCCGGAGGACAAGGCTCAGAGTAACTTTACCGACCCCCAAAGCCGGATCATGAAAACGAATGATGGGTTCCAGCAATGCTATAACGGCCAACTGGCCGTGGATGGCGAGTTCCAGATCATCGTGGGCAACCGCCAGGGTAACAACCCCAGTGATAACGGCTGTCTGGTGCCGCTGCTGGGCGAGGTAAAAGAAACTCTGGGAAGTTACCCAGGCCAATGTCTGGCTGATGCGGGTTATCGCAAAGAGGAAGACTTGCAGGCATTGGAGACAAAAGGCATAGATGGCTACGTCTCGCTGCGCCGGGAAGGCAAAAAAACCGGAGATATAAACGCGAGCCGGTACCCGGCGACGGCCCGCATGGAGGAGAAGCTTACCACGGCGGAGGGGCGAGCAGTCTACGCTCAGCACAAGCACATGGTTGAGGCGGTGAATGGCTGGATCAAGAATGTCCTGGGCTTCCGGCAGTTCGGCTTGCGGGGCCTTCAGGCGGTGCAGGGTGAATGGGATCTTGTCTGTCTGTCGCTCAATCTCAGGCGCATGAGTTCACTGATGAGGTTGGCATAAGTCGCTGAGGCAGCCTTTGGCTCACGGTAGGTACAGCTGGGGCCCTGCGATGCCCCTTTTAACCGGTTAACTGGCTGGATCGAAAGCGATGATGGAGCCGATCCGATATCGCGAACACTCCTTCCGGCCAGACAATGATCCGGTCTGGCGGAAACGAGGGCTCAAAACGTTTCTGCCGCGCAGACTCCTAGCCCGGATTTCTCATAGGTCCC
>NZ_MWVI01000026.1 GCF_002087295.1 Vreelandella lionensis
CGGTCTCCGGAATAACCGGGGCGGTTCAATCAGGCCATGCATGGTGGTCATCTGGTTAAAGAACTCGGGCTCGACCAACTGCAAACCAGGTTGAAATAGCTCAGCCCTCAACCACGAGCGCAAAAATGCCGCCGACAAAAAACATCGTGAGCGAGAAGATCAGATATAGCGAGCCAATCTCTTTATGATTGGTGGTCAGCAGCCAACGCATCAAGCCTTTGGGTTGGGCTGCATGAGGGTAATGCGACTGGCCTTCCTGAGACTGGCCACCAGCCACGGCAGACGAACTATGCTGCAGTGAATGTTGTGGAGGTAGTTTGGGCGCCATATGTCTCTCCGCATGCTTATCGTTTTAGTAGAAGAAGTTGGTCAACACCTACTGGGCAATACGCTCGGCCACCGTAGCTGGCTGAACGGTATCACCAGTCTCATTCCCCCAAGCGTTGCGCGTATAGGTCACAACAGCCGCTATCTCTACCGGATTCAGCGTATTGCGGAAAGCAGGCATGGCGGCTCCAGAAACACCGTTAATCACGCGATCCAAATGCCAGTCGAGTTCATTAATAAGCTGTTCATTTCCGGCGAGCGCTGGAAAGGCTGGCGGTGCGCCCTGCCCTTCGCCTTGATGCCAGGAAGAGCAAATAGATTGATACCCCTCTTCACCGCGAGCCATTAGCTCCTCTATAGCCCATTCGCGATCAACACCCATTGCCTCTTGCTCAGCAGCCTCTTTGCGCTCTTCAAGCCATGTTTCAAACTCCGCTTCTTCCATGGCATGCACCACAATGGGCATAAAGCCATGATTCACACCACACAGCTCGGCACACTGGCCACGATAGATACCAGGCTCGTTAATTTGCACCCAATTTTCATTAATAAAGCCAGGAATGGTGTCTTGTTTAACAGCAAGCTCTGGAACCCACCAGGAATGAATCACGTCGTCTGATGTCATCAGAAAGCGTACTTTGCGATTAATAGGCAGCACGAGAGGCTCGTCAACATCGAGCAAATAGTGCTCGTCTCGCTCGGATTCGCCTCGAATCTGTTCGCGTGTGGTGCTTAAGTTCGAGGTATAGGCAATGTCCTCTCCTAGGTACTCGTAACGCCAGCGCCACTGCTGCCCCGTGATCATAATGTCTAGATCCGCTTCAGAGGCGTCATACATATTTTTAAGCGTGGCCGTCGCAGGTACCGCCATACCTACCAAGATCAAAATGGGAATGGCCGTCCACAGCACTTCAACGGAGGTATGTTCATGGAAGCGGGCAGCTTTGGCTCCTTTAGAGTGACGATAGCGAAACAAGGAGTAAAACATGACACCAAAGACGATCACCCCAATCACTACACACACCCAAAATATGGTCATGTGTAGGCCAAAAATATTGCGGCTGGTATCAGTGACCCCCACCGGCATAGTCCAAATGCTAGCGTGGGCTTGAGAGAGACTTGCGACACTGGTAATGGTGAGAAGCCATTGCCACGGTAAGCGCATAGAAACCTCCTTTATTCTTGTTGTTCTCGCCAACCCTTTTATTAGGTCAGGGTAAGTGATATCGATCAGTATAGAAAACATGTGGCATTCGTCACGAACTACTATCGTGATGCCTCTCAACGCTTCATCCCGCTGCATAAATCGCAATACCTGCTAAGAGCAGCACAAACATCATCGCCACTACCACCGCCGTGATAATGAAGGCGACCGGCTTGCCGTTTGAAAAATCCTGCTGACGCTGGCGGTCATTCTGAACACCTAGTAGTGCTGCTAATACTGACTTAACCACTGACCACATAGAACCTCCCTCAAGGTTGAGGTATTTCATACTCAATTTGGCAACTGCCCTGAAGCACTCAGCTATAGTTGAGGATAGGCAATTTTATGAATCGTGCTGCCTGAAAAGCAGCTTGATCAAAAAAAGGAGTTTGCTATGAAGGGTCAAGAGACAGCGCCGCCTCCAACCGGCTCTCCTTCGCCTATATCTCACTGGGGGCAACACTATTATCTACAGATTGCGCCACCCATGTTGCGGCTACAGCTGATCTGGATTGAGAGCATGACTCAGGCTATGCAGTTAGAGGCTGATTTATTTCATGCCATCACCCACAGCAACATTACGTTGGTACAATGCCTCACCCAAAATCGCAAGCGCTGCACACACGCCGAGTTAAACGAGCACTATCAGGCATTGGCAAAAACGCTAGCCGATGCCCATGCAGACCGCATAGCTGGCGTGACGCAGCTATCGAACGACTTTCGACGCTGCCTTTGGGAGGAAATTTAGCGACGCGTAAATAAGCTTGCGGCTTGTAGTCCGGCAATTCACACTATGCATCACCAAGTTAAAACTAAAATGGCCTGTCAAGGGAGCCGTGTATGCCCAAGCATCGTGGAGTCTTTCTTCGCCACCTGTGTTTCGCCTTATTGCCGCTTTTGCCACTCGCGGGCTGCCCCACTTATACGTGGCCAGAGGGCACCCAAGAGACCGTACTGGGCGTAGTTCCTGAAGATGAAAACCGCCGCTATGAAGAGCCCCAAGCCGACGGTGTACGCTACCGCAAGCCCGGTGAAATTCCAGAAGAAACGCCGCGTGAAGACGCTCCGAGCAACTAAGAAAGGCAAGCCTTTCAACGCTGGCGGCGCTTTGTATATGCTGTGGCTTGAGCGGTAAGAGGATCTTCTGGCCAAGGGGGCTTTGGGTATCGCCCGCGCATTTCTTTGCGTACTTCTGAGTAGCCGTTCAACCAAAAGCTTCGCAAATCTTGAGTCACCTGCAGTGGCCGGCGTGCAGGGGAAAGCAAGTGAAGTGTCACTGGTACACGCCCATCCACTACGGTGGGCGGTGGCCTGCCAGCCAAAGGCTTCCTGAAGCTTCAACGCCAGCACCGGTGGCCTGCCTTCCCGGCAGGGTGTGTAATCCACTTTAACGGCATTGCCACTAGGCGCTTCTATCAAACTGGGCACTAAGCGCTCTAGCTGAGTCTGCTGCTTCCAATCAAGCGTGTTCATTAAGTACGTGTGAAACGGCATCTCGAGACTGCCTAACAACGCAGAGTCGGACCAATCGTTCCACTGTTCAGGATAAGCGCCAAAGAGCAGCGCCATTCTCCCCTGCAGTTGAACCACTTGTGCGTTAAACAGCATGTTGGGACGCTGTTTTAACGCTGCCATTAGCGCTTTTTCTACCGCGTCGGCAGGCAACCGCCGCAGTGGGCGTGTTGCTAACACAAGCTCGATGTGCCGCTGAACGGCTTCACCAACCAGCTTACCCTGCTCTTCTGACCAGACAATGCGCTCTTCCCACTGCTGGGTCTCGGGGTAAAAGTTAATCAGCGTGGCTAACGTGATAGGTTCTGCTAAATAGATGCCTGCCTCGCTGTTAGCGCTCTCTACACTCACTGCCACTAAAAAAGGCTCTTGAGCCAGTGGATGGTGAGCAGGTAGCGTAGCGGTTTTACCGTTAGCCAGTTTAAAACGACCCGGTGTCATCAGCTGAGCGATGCGATCCGGGTATGCTAGGCAAAGCAGCGCACCAAGCTGCTCCAAGGAGCTGTGCCGCGGCACAGGCGAACGCATCAGGCTCGACAATCGCTTTACTTCATGTCGCCACTGAGGATAAGCCGCAGGCTGGTTAACCCTTTGAGCTAAGGCGTCGCGCAGCGTGCCATTGATGCGCTCCCTGCCTTCCATTAAAGCCGCTAAGGCACAGGCAAGTGGCACCGCTTCAAATGATGCCGCTTGAATGAGCATGGTAGCTAAACGAGGTTCGAGGGGCAGTTGAGCGCTCTGTTTACCCAGCGGGGTCAACATACCGGCACTATCTACTAAGCGAAGCTGCTGCAACAGCGCTTGGGCACTTTTCCATGCTCCTTCAGGTGGCTGTGTCACCCATGAAAGCTCACTCGGCGAGTGCACACCCCATAGCGCTAGCTCTAGCGCTAATTTAGATAAATCAGCCTGCAACATCTCAGGCTCACCATAAGCGACCAGCGGCTGCTCAGCTGACCATAAGCGGTAACAAACGCCAGGCTGCTGCCTACCCGCTCGGCCACGTCGCTGGTCAGCACTCGCTCTATTCACCCGCCGGGTCATGAGACGCGTAAGCCCAGTGCGAGGGTTAAATAGCGGCACTCGTTCTAAGCCAGCATCAATCACGCTATTGACGCCATCGACGGTAACGCTGGATTCCGCAATGGCGGTTGAAACGATGACACGTTGCCGTGTTGTAAGAGGCCGCAATGCCGCTTGCTGGGCGTCGAGCGGCATGCTTCCATGAAGCGCACGAATCTCAACATCCATACTGCTACTTTCTAGAGCCTGCACAAGCCGGGAAATTTCTGCGATACCGGGCAGTATTACCAGCACATCTCGACTACCCTCTCGCTTCAGTGCCTCCTTGGTGACTCGCAAGGCAGCCCTATCTAATGATTCATGAGCTTCCACAGGGCAGTAGCGCGTTTCCACTGAAAATTCGCGGCCACTACTCTCAATAACGGGGGTGTCACTACCTAACACACCTTTTAAAGCAGCGACATCCAATGTGGCAGACATCACCATTAGCCGAAGATCATCACGGATGCTCTCTTGTACATCCAGTGCTAACGCAAGTCCTAGGTCTGCTTCAATGCTTCGCTCATGAAACTCATCGAAAATAATGCCCGCCACCCCTTCCAATAAAGGATCGTCTTGCAGCATGCGGGTAAGCACGCCTTGGGTGACCCCTTCTAGCCGGGTATTGGGGCCTACATTGCTATCGCCCCGCATCCGGTAGCCCACCGTTTCACCTACCTGTTCGTTGAGCTGTGACGCCATAAAGGTGGCTGCCAAGCGAGCGGCGACGCGACGCGGTTCTAACAGTAAGAGACGCTGACCTTGCGCCCAGGCGCTGGAGAGTAACATTAGCGGGACACGGGTTGTTTTACCGGCACCTGGTTGAGCCACCAGAATAAGCCGAGTGTGTTCGGCCAGCATGGTTTGAATGGAGCTTAGATGTTGTTCAATGGGAAGCGATATGGTCATGAATCAGTGCGAGGTTGCATTTGAGGAAGTAATACCGCATCCCTTCAGGATAACGTGCTCAAGGAACTGACAAATGGAAGCCAAGTCAGCCTCACTCAGCGCTTCTTCCCCAAGAATGCCGGTCACTTGAGCGCTATATTCCGTGTAGTGCTGAGTGGCCGACCAAATTAGAAAGATCAGCCAACGTGGATCAACATCGTCCATTTTACCCTGCTGGGACCACTGACGAATAATCACTGCGCGGGAGGCTACCCACTCCTTTAGTTCGCCGGAGAGATACTCTTTTAAGAAAGGTGCCCCCGCCAATATCTCTGCGGCAAACAGTTTGGACCCCTCAGGGTAACGCTGCCCAAGCATCATTTTGGTGCGAATAAAATCACTGAGCACCTGCCCTGGGTCGCTATCCTCAGTAATATCCTCTAGTACCGCATTCCAGCGATTCATCATCCGATTTAGCAGTCGCACATACAGCGCCTGCTTGCTCCCCATATAATAAAGAATATTGGCTTTTGGCAGCTTAGCTTGATCTGCAATCGCCTGCAGGCTAGCACCACGATAACCATGTGGTGAAAACACCTGCTCTGCAGCGCTTAATATGGTTTGTTCAATACGGTCCCTGCTGGCATTTTCTTGGTTCGCGGTATCAGCCGTCATTCAGTAAGCTCCTTTAATAAACCTTGCAGTGTAATCGCGAGAAATGTCTACCAAGCGTGCGTGTCGCATCACTGTGCATTTCGCAGTGCGATGCGCACTAATAGTGCATGCCACATCTCATATAACAAAGTCTTGCAAGATTTGCATTTTTGTCCCAAGCTCAACATTGTTGACCGATCGGTCAAAACAATCATAACGGAGTTTGGCATGGCAACAATTGAGTTTTTGCTCAATGGCACCCCGACCCGGTGTCATGTGCCCCCTGACACAAGCATTCTAACGCTGCTACGCGACTATTTGGGGATGACCGGCACGAAAGAGGGCTGTGCATCGGGTGACTGCGGCGCATGTACCGTCGCCATTAAAAGCGATACAGCGCCTCATTTTGTAAGCCTGAATGCGTGTATTACACCCGCTCACCAGTTACATGGCCAGCACTTGTTAACCGTAGAGGCTTGGCCACTGACGAAGAACTTCACCCGGCACAGCGTGCCATGGTGGAGTGCCATGGCAGCCAGTGCGGCTTCTGCACGCCCGGCATCGTAATGTCGCTATTTACGCTACATTCACAACAGCAACAGCGGCCAGCACCCCTTACGCCAGAGCGGCTTGAAGCAGCACTGGGCGGCAACTTGTGCCGCTGTACCGGATATCGGCCTATTCGTGACGCAGCGCTAAGCATGCAGGAGTCTTCTTGGAAAGCACCGCAATGGATTGATGCCAGCCAACCCGCTCATACTCCACTTACCGCTCCTCAATCTGCGGAAGCCAACACGGACCTTTTTGCTCAGCCCACGACACTGAGTCAACTAACTGAACTACGCCGACACTATCCATCTGCACGCCTTGTTGCCGGTGCCACCGATCTGTGGCTGGAAAATACGCAGCGCCTGGCGTTGCTTAATCAACTTATTGATGTCACGCGGGTTGATGAGCTGCGCCATATTGAAGAATCCATCTTTGATGAGCAGCCAGGCTGGTGGGTAGGCGCAGGCGTCACCTATTCACAGCTCGAACCACTGCTAGAAACCCACTATCCCGCCTTTGCTCATCTACTTCACCGGCTCGGCTCACAGCAGGTGCGTAACCGCGGCACACTGGGTGGCAATATTGCCAACGCATCGCCTATTGGTGACACCCCGCCCGTACTGCTGGCGCTCAACGCCTGGGTAGAGCTGGCTAACCAGGATGGCAGTCGCGCGCTGCCGCTGAGCGACTTCTTACTGGATTATAAAAAAACGGCGCTGGCAGCGGATGAAGTCGTGAGTCGAATATTTATTCCACAATTGGCGGACGACGCCGTCCTGAAAGTATGGAAACTCTCCAAACGGCGTGAAGACGACATCTCTGCCGTACTAGGAGCCTTCCATTATCGTATCGGCGATGGCGTTATGCAGGATGTTCGTATCTCCTTTGGCGGCATGGCGGCCATCCCTAAGCGAGCGCTACAAACAGAGGCAGCGTTAACAGGGCAGCCTATCGCGAAAGAGAACTTTCAAGCGGCACAGCGGGCGCTATCGGAAGAGTTTCAACCCATGAGCGATGTGCGCGGTACACAACACTATCGTCATCAGGTGGCAGCCAACCTGCTCGAACGCCTTTATCTATCGCTCTCAGTACCTAATCAAGAGGTGATGCTCCATGCGTACGCTCACTAAGCTTGATGGCGACAGCAGCCGCGCTCGCCGCGAGCTGCATGACCATATCCAAGGTTCTGGTCCACTGGCTCGCCATACGGTGGATAGCCACGGGCAACGGCAAGCCGGTGCTTCCAGCTTCCATGAAAGCGCAGAGAAACATGTCACCGGTAAAGCAACCTATATTGATGACATTAAAACACCCCAAGATGCCCTGCACGTGGCGCTCGGCCTTTCACCTGTCGCTCACGGCACGCTAACGAAACTGGAACTTGATGCTGTAAGACAGGCGCCTGGCGTTGTCGACGTGATCACTCTCCATGATGTACCAGGACACACAGATATTGGGCCGGTGTTCCCCGGCGACCCTATTTTTGTCGACCAGGAGATCAGTTACGCGGGGCAATGCCTATTTGCGGTGGCTGCCACCTCTTTACAGGCAGCTCGCCAAGCCGTGAAGCTGGCCACACTGCATATCGACGAACAACCGGCTAGCCTAGATCCTGTGGCCGCTGCTGGACGTCAAGAGGTTGTTCGCCCAACCCACGTGCAGGAGCGGGGCGACTGGCAAACTACCTTACAGCAAGCCGAACAAACCATAGAAGGCGAGCTATTTATCGGTGGGCAGGAGCACTTCTATCTCGAGGGCCAAGCGTGCATTGTGGTGCCTACGGAGGATGAAGGGGTGATGGTTCATACCTCTAACCAGCACCCCAGTGAGACCCAAAAATTGGTGGCAGAAGTGCTCGGTATACCTTTTCATGCGGTCACTGTAGAAGTGCGCCGTATGGGCGGCGGCTTTGGCGGTAAAGAGACACAAGCATCGCCCTGGGCCTGCATTGCCGCCATTATTGCTCGGCGTACCGGTAAAGCCACGCGACTTCGCCTGCCACGCAGTGAAGATATGCGTGCCACTGGAAAACGCCACCCTTTCCATAACCGCTATCAATTAGCGATTGATGCCCAAGGCGTTATCAAAGGCGGCGATATTACCGTTATTGGTGACTGCGGCTATTCACCAGATCTCTCTGATGCCATCGTTGACCGCGCGATGTTCCACGCGGATAACGCTTACTCATTGGGAGATGCGCGCGTCACCGGCCACCGCGCTAAAACCCATACGGCGTCAAATACCGCCTTTCGTGGTTTTGGTGGCCCCCAGGGCATGATGATCATTGAAGCGGCGATGGATGATATTGCCCGCCGCGTTGGTGAAGATCCGCTAACGATTCGTAAGCGCAACTTTTACCGTGAGGGGCGGGATACTACCCACTATGGTCAGCAGGTTGACCAAAAGCAGCTTCTGCACACGCTGGTTGACACCCTGGAAACGAGCAGCGACTAATGGGCACGCCGACAACACATTCGGGACTACAACGCGGCAAGCCCTGTTATTAAAAAAGGGCTCGCACTGACTCCTGTCAAGTTTGGTATCTCTTTCACCGCCCAGCATCTTAATCAAGCAGGGGCACTGCTGCATGTCTATACCGATGGCAGCATCATGATTAACCACGGCGGCACAGAAATGGGCCAGGGGCTGCACACAAAAATCTGCCAAGTGGTTGCCCGAGAGCTTGGACTAGATCTGGATAGCGTGCGGATCAGCGCTACCCGCACAGATAAGGTGCCTAATACCTCACCCACCGCCGCATCCAGCGGTGCTGACCTAAACGGTATGGCAGCACGAGACGCCGCAAGCAAGCTTCGGGAGCGGTTGTTTGAGTTTGCAGCGGGGCATTTTGAGGGCGGGTTAGATAGAGAAGGCATGAGGCTAGAGCATGGCATGCTCATCGCTGGCATTGGCGAAAGTGAGCGTCGAATTCCTTGGGGCGAACTCGTTCAAACCGCCTATTTGAACCGTGTCTCTCTTTCTGAGAAAGGCTTTTATGCCACGCCGTTAATCCATTACAACCGGGCTAAAGGCCAAGGCCGCCCTTTTTATTATTACGCTTTCGGCGCGGCAGTGGCTGAAGTGAGTTTAGATACACTCAGCGGGGAGTATTTGGTTGACCGTGTTGACGTACTACACGATGTAGGCAACTCACTGAACCCTGCTATTGATATTGGCCAAGTAGAGGGTGGGTTTATTCAAGGCATGGGCTGGCTGACCAGCGAAGAGCTGAAGTGGAACGCCAAGGGAGTGCTCGTCAGCGATGGGCCAGCCACTTATAAAACCCCTACCTATGGCGACTTACCGAAAGTATTCAATGTCGATCTGTTGGAGGGGCACCCAAACTCTATGGCAAGTCTTTACCGTTCCAAAGCGGTGGGAGAACCGCCCTTTATGTTAGGTATGTGCGTGTGGTCTGCACTTCGGGATGCACTAGCAAGCCTAGCGGATTATCGCGTCTCCCCTCACCTGGACACGCCAGCTACACCTGAAAGAGTCATGCTGGCAGCAAATGCCATTAGGAATAAAGCGTTATGACGCAAGCGCCCGAAGCATGGCACGCTGCGCTGAACCGCCTGCAGCGCAGCGGTACTCCTCACGTGCTGGCAACTCAGGTGACCAGCGCGGGCTCGACTCCTCGTGAGCCGGGCGCACGAATGGTGATCACCGCTGATACTATTTTCGATACGCTGGGAGGAGGAACATTTGAGTGGCAAACCATCAGCGCCGCCCGAGACTTCTTGCAACAAGGCAGCGCTGGCTTTCATTTAGAGGCTTTCTCGCTGGGTGGGCGCAGCGGCCAGTGCTGCGGCGGCTTTGTTAACGTACTACTGGAAGTATTTCCCGGCGTTTCCAGTCACATTGCGCTCTTTGGGGCCGGTCACGTGGGTTGCGAGATCGTTAAACTCAGCGCTCCTTTGCCCTGGCACCTTGATTGGTACGATAGCCGTACCGATATATTTGACGAACAAGATTACCAGCAGCCTCGCCTTAGCTGTCACACACTAACAAGCCCCCAAGAGAGCGTTTCAGCACTTCCACCACATTGCCATGTCCTGGTACTCACTCATAACCATGACGAGGACTACGCACTGATAGCGGCGCTACTTAGACGCGCTGACATAGCCTCTATCGGGCTGATTGGTTCTGATAGCAAATGGGCTAGCTTTCAAAGTCGTTTGAAACGCGATGGTTATAAGCCAGAAGAAATACAGCGTGTGCGCTGCCCTATTGGCGCTGTTCATGGCACCAAACTCAGTAATAAAACGCCCTACGCGATTGCTATGACAGTGGTCACTGAGCTTTTATGGCTTACTGATAAACCCACTGCCCACCAAACCCGAGGGCTTGAGCCTGACGCACTGCGCTCTCTATTTCACGATACTGCGACAAACCCGAGTTAATATGACTTCTACTGATACGTTTATCCGTGCGGAGCTAGTTAGCTTTGCCCGCGACCCAGGCGACGACAACTTGCCTCAACCGGGCAGTCTTGAGCACTACGGCGACGGTCTTTTATGGCTTAAAGAGGGCCATATCCAAGCGATTGGGCACTATGCCGACCTCATTGACCAGCTACCTCCGAATAGCCAAGTGCTCGATTATCGCGGCAGACTGATTATGCCTGGGTTTATTGATACCCATGTGCACTACGTTCAGCTTGATATCATGGCCTCCTACGGGCGGCAACTGCTGGACTGGTTGAATGACTATACCTTTCCTGAGGAGTGTCGGTTTGCCAGCCACGCCCATGCAGAGGCACTTTCTAATGCCTTTCTAGACGAAATGCTCCGTGCAGGCACAACGACAGCCCAAGTGTTCGGTTCGAGCCACCCAGGCTCGGTAGATGCCTTCTTCACGGCTTGCCAAAAACGCCAGCTGCGTATGCTGGTAGGAAAAGTCTTGATGGATCGCAACGCGCCTGATGCGCTGATGGACGGCTCGACGGGAATCACCGATACAGAGCGTTTGATTGAAGACTGGCACGGCAAGCAGCGTCTTGGTTACAGCGTCACGCCACGGTTCGCGCCGACATCTACCAAGACACAGATGGATGCAGCTGGTGCCCTGCTTCGCAATGACCCTACTCTGTGGTTACAAACTCACTTGGCTGAAAACAGTGGGGAGTTAGACTGGGTCGCCAAACTCTTCCCAGGCAGCAGGGACTACCTCTCTGTTTATGAAGAAGCTGGCCTAGTAGGATCACGCAGCACTTTTGCCCATGGCATCCACCTTGATAACGGAATGCGCAAGCGTTTGGCCGAGCGAGGCGCTAATATTGCCTTTTGCCCTAGCTCAAACCTTTTTCTGGGCAGCGGACTCTTT
The DNA here is from genome assembly GCF_002087295.1 of Vreelandella lionensis. Lineage (GTDB taxonomy): Bacteria > Pseudomonadota > Gammaproteobacteria > Pseudomonadales > Halomonadaceae > Vreelandella > Vreelandella lionensis. The sequence continues at coordinate 11,522 of NZ_MWVI01000026.1, forward strand.
GATCGAGAAGCGGCGAAAGAGACTGGGATGGCATTTACCTATGCCAGTGACATTGGCGCAGGTACGGACCTCTCAGGCTTTGGCACCTTGAAAAGTGCTTATCAGGTTGGTCAACTACGCGGGCAGCCGCTTACCGCTTGGCAAGGCTTCTACGGATTAACCCACGGTAATGCAAAGGCACTCTCGCTGAACAGTCAGGTTGGCCAGCTTGCCCCCTCCTATGAAGCAGATTTTGTGGTTATTGATCCTCATGCTACATCGCTCCTTGAGCGCCGCATCCAGCACTGCAACACGCTTGGCGAGCGTTTATTTGCACTGATGATGCTTGCTGACGACCGCGCCATTTATGAAACCTGGGCGGGTGGCATTTGCCAACACCGCAGGGATTAACCTAAGCCATTGCTACATAGCCATAAAAGCCGCTCCTAAAGAGCGGCTTTTATGGATTATTCCGCGTCTTAGCATGCCCAAACTAAAAAAGCCCCGAGCAGGCGGTGCACGGGGC
>NZ_MWVI01000027.1 GCF_002087295.1 Vreelandella lionensis
CAAAACAGGTGGGTTCGTCAGCAGTCTGCGGCGGCCAAAGGGCCGCCTTTTTTGTGAATCAACGATGAGGAAACACCCCATGGGCATTGAAGAACTCCGCCGCAAACGCGCCGAGATCAACGCCGCCGTGCAGGCCTTGGCCGCTATCGAGATGGCAGAGGGCGAGCTGAACGAAGAGCAAATGGTCGAGTTTGAAAAGCTTGCCGCTGAATTCGATCAGATCTCCGCCAAGCTGGCGCGGGCGGAAAGCGTCGAACGCATGAACGCCGCCGCCGCCACGCCGGTACCCTCGTTTGGTGGTGGCCAAGCCCCGGCCGTGCACACCAAGCCAGAGCTAAAACAGTACACCGGTGCCAAGGTGGCACGTATGGCCATGGCGGTAGCCGCGGGCAAGGGCGATATGCAACTGGCGTCCAAGTTCGCCAGTGGTGAAATTGGCGATGCGGAAGTCGCCATAGCCATCGACACCAGCGCTAACTCTGGCGGTTCTCTGGTGCCGGAAAACCTGCCTAACGAAGTAATCGAACTGCTACGTCCGCAAACGATCGTGCGCGCGCTGGGTGCCCGCTCCATGCCGCTCCCTAACGGCAACCTAAGCATTCCGCGAATGTCGTCTGGCGCCACGTCCGGCTACGTGGGCGAAGGGGCAGATGTGCTGGCGACCGAAGCCAACACCGACGATGTGAAGCTGAACGCCAAAACTATGATCACGCTGGTGCCTATGAGTAACCAGTTGATCGGGCGGGCTGGGTTTTCAGGTAGAGCAGCTCTTCCTTAATGACATGCTGGCCAGCATGGCCGTGCGTGAAGACAAAGGCTTCCTGCGTGACGACGGCACCAATGATACGCCAACTGGCTGGCGCGCCGTCTGTGTGGAAGAAGGGCGCGTGGTTCCATGGTCCGGCACTGCCGATTTGCAGACCATTGATGCGTTCCTCGATAGCCTGGTGCTGGCGCTCATGGAAAGCGACAGCTTGTTGATTGAGCCAGGCTGGGGGCTATCACCGCGTAGCTACATGAAGCTGTTCGGCCTTCGTGATGGCAACGGCAACAAGGTCTATCCCGAAATGGCACAAGGCCAGCTGAAGGGATATCCCATCCGTCATACCACCACTATCCCGGTGAACCTGGATACCTCTGCGGCGGGGAACAACAACGAATCAGAGATCTACTTCGGTGATTTCAATGATGTGATCATCGGTGATAGTGACACCATGACCATCGATTTCAGCCGTGAAGCCACCTACAAGGACGGCAGTGGCCAGCTGGTGTCAGCGTTCAGCCGTAACCAATCCCTGTTGCGCGTAGTGAAAGAGCACGACATTGCCTTCCGCCACCCTGAAGGCCTGGTGCTGGGCACGCAAGTGCCCTGGTAAGCCAAGCACGCCGTTCAACCAAAGCGCCCGCCACCGTGCGGGCGTTTGCTATCACCCTATACGCATAGGAGCCACTCATGGCCACCGCAAAGCAACCGGCTGAAAAGCTGACCACTATGGTGTTTCTCAAGCCTTTCAGCCGCTACTCCCGTGGCGACCGCGCCGGCTTCCCGGCGGACAAAGCCAAGCAGCTCGAGGAGCGCAAAATTGCCATCCCTTCCCACAAGGCCAAAGAAGCCGCAGCAGCGAAAGCCGCTGGCGCTGAGAAGCCTGCGAAAGGCACCGAAGGCGCGGACAAGGTTTAACCGCTCACTGCTTTAATCGGTGCCGCCTACGGGCGGCAGTGTTGTTCTCACCCCAGAGAGACCCTGAATGCTCACGCTCACCCGCGCCAAATTGCATCTACGGCTAGCGATTACCGCAGAAGACGCCGAGGCCTACACCGATGAAGACGCGATCATTCAAGGCCTCATTGATGCCGCCTACCGTCATGCTGAGCATTACACACAAGCGACGCTGCTCAGCCGTACTCAAACGCTGGTGCTCGATGCTTTTCCGGTCGGCAGCGGCAAGATAGAACTCCCATGGACGCCGGTAGATGCCATCGAATCGCTGGACTACATCGACCCCGACGGCAACGAGCAATCGCTCGATGCCGAAACGCTACGGCTCGACACACGACCCATCTACCCCACGCTAGCGCCTCAGTGGGGCACGCAGTGGCCACGCGCCACCGATGAGCCCGAGTGCATCACCCTTACCGCCACGGCGGGGTATGCCCAAACGCCACCCGATGTGGAGGTAGCGCTGTTGCTCCTGGTGGGCCACTGGTACGAGAACCGGGAAAGTGTGGCGCAAGGCGGGCTACAAGAAGTACCCATGGGCGTTCCCATGCTGTTGGACGCTTACCGCATCCACGCCGTGGGGTGAGACATGCAGATTGGAAAAAAGCGCGAGCAGGTCACCCTTGAATGGTGGCAGAAGGGCGAACGCACCGATTCAGGCGCAACGCCGGAAGGCTGGCAAGTAGGTGGCAAGGTATGGGCAGAGGTCGAACAGCTGCGTGGCCGAACGCTCTTCGCCGCCCAAGAGGCCAACGCCGAAACCACCGCCCGCATCCGCATGCGGTACCGGGCAGACATCGCCGCCGCGAGCGGCAAAACCCTACGCCTGCGCCACGGTGAGACGACCTACCAGCTGGAAGGAAGGCCGATTGACCTAGGCGGGCGCCGCCGTGAACTGGAGTTGATGTGCCATGAGCTCGTTTGATTGGCAGGTAAGAGGCGTTCACCTGCAAGACATGCAGCGTGAGCTAAAAGCGCTGGAAGACAACATCAAAGAGCGCGCCATCCGGGCGGGTTGGGTGTCGGTAGTCGCCCCCGTCAAGCGCACCGCTAAAAGCCTCGCCCCGGCAGACAGCGGCGACATGGCGCGGGCCATTGGCCACCGTAACATCAACAAACGCCAGCGCAGCCGCTTGGGATTCAAAGCAGGCGAGGTCGGTATTCTGGTAGGCACTAACCGCCGTATTAATGGCCGCTGGCAGGGCCGCAAAGGCCTATGGCAAGAACACGGCACCGAGCGCATGGACGCCAACCCCTTCCTATGGCCAGCCATGCAGCAGCACCAAAGCGGCGTGCCCGGGCGGTTCTACGAAGGGCTTGCCAAATACCTCGACCGCCAGCGTAGCAAAGGGGCCATCGTATGATTGAACGTATCATCACAGCACTTGCTGGCGCAGGCATCACCGCCGCCCCCAGCAGCGAGGCCGACCCCAGCCGCGCTGATACCGTGCCCGGGCTGGTCACACTGGTGGACCCGGTAGTGAACAGCCACTTATGGCCGCTCAACCTGCCAGCGGATGCCTCGGCCACCAACGGCGTCTACAGCCTGGCAGGGCAGAGCAGCAACGAAGTCGACGGTTACCGCCTGGGGCGTGTGGATACCTATGTGCTAAGCCTGCGCTCACCCACATTCGACCCGCTACGCACCATGAGCACGCAGCTCATCGAGCGCGTTGCGGCACAAAGCGGCAGCGAGGCGTGGGAGATTACCGACGCGGCCACCGACTACGAGTTCGACCAGAACCAATACCGCGCCCACTTCGAGCTGCAAGCCACCAGCTTGGCGATGGCTACCCCGGCGTTGCCCGCCGCGTTCGTGCACCCCGTGCAGGCCGATGCCACGCCCAACGGCCTAGGCACCATGCAGGTTCGTCAAACCGTGACCGAGCATATCGCCGTGGTGCTGGTTGCCGAGCAAGCCGAGGTCGACGCCCAGCGCCGCGCCATTGAAGCGGCACTGCTAGGCTTAGAGAACCCGGCCGATGCCGTCGCCCCGCTGGAATATGCAGGCGGGCAGCGTGTGGCTGTATTAGGCAGCCACGTCTACTGGCGTGAGCTTTACCGCTACGACCGTGTAATTCGTAGCTAACGCAACTACCACCCAATAACCCCGCCGCGTGCGGGTTTTTTTACGCCTGGAGGAAACCCCATGCCCAATGCAGGAGGCCGCTACGAGATCCGTGGCGGCAAGCGTGTGCTGGTGCACAGCACCAAGCCCACGCCCACTGAGTACGCGAAAGCGCCCGAGCCAACACCCGCCACCGCCCCGGCGAAAACCGAAACGGCAGCACCCATGCCCGCTAAGGCAGCGGCCAAGCAAGAGGTAACCGGCAATGAGTGAAGGTAAATTATGGCGCCGCCTGATCGTCGCGGTTGTTGCTGAAGCCGAGTATGGCGTAACGCCAACCGATCTCTCTGAGGCCACACTGATTGAAGTGGTCACGCGTGAAGCAGCCGGCTTCTACGAAGGCGATACCGTAGAGCGAGAGCGCGTCCGCCAAGGCTTTGGTGCCTTTGAGCAGGCCAATACCGCGCCGCGTACCTCTCGCCAGATCCGCGTGCCGTATTCGGGCTCTGGCACTAAAGGCGTACCACCCTCGTTTGGCTTGCTTCTGCGTTGCTGTGCGATGAGCGAAACCATCGACGAAACGGTTGGCGACGAAAAAGTGGTGTATGACCCGGTATCCGAAAGCATGGAATCGGTCTCGCTGCTCTGGTGGGCAGATGGTGAGCTGCAAGTCATGCCCGGTGTGCGTGGCACATGGACCCGCTCAAGCGATGCCAAGGCCTACCCCTACATCCAATTTGATGTGATGGGCTTGTATCAGCGGCCTACCACTGCCCCGGCCACGGCTGGCACGCTGGCGCCGCAAGCCAAGGAAGTACCGGTCAACAAGATGATCAGCTCGTTTACTATGGATGGCTTCTTGGCGCGCATGCAGTCGTGTTCGTTTGATATTGGCAACACCGTCGTGCATCGCCACCTAGTGAATTATGAAGGCATCCATGTGACGGATCGCCGGGCAAGTGGCCAGATCAACATCGAAGCGCCGCGCATCGATGAATACAACATTTTCCCGAAGATCGAGTCGCACGAGAAAATTGAGCTATCGCCATGTCGTTTATCCACGGCACCGAAGAGGGCAATATCGTTGAAATGATGTTCCCGCGTGCGCAGCTATCTGCCCCGCAAGAAAGCGACTCCGATGGCATTACGCACTACCAGATGGATATGCGCCTACTGCCCAACGGCAACGATGACGGCGATTTTCAGTTGATCTTCCGCTAAACGACCCCCCCGCAACCGCTAACCGCACCGCGCCGCCACTGGGCGGCGTGCTTGTTTGCGAAATTAAAAGGACCACACCATGTCATTAGTTCTCAAGAAGATCCCCACCACGATCGTTGATGTACCTGTGAAAGTACCAGGCGAAGAAAATACCGTCACCATTCAAGCTGAGTGGACCCTGCACAAGTGGGACAAATACCGCGAGGTGGTGGAAGCGTCTAAAAAGTCAGCGTTTAAAGATGAAGACCTGCTGGAAGACCTGAAAGGGCTCAGCGGCATCAAGGACGAAGATGGCAAAGACCTGAAATTCGATAAAGCCCTGGTAGAGCAGCTCATGCAGGAAACCTACATTCGCCGACCGCTTATCCTAAGCTGGTTCGCAGCCCAAGAAGGGCGCAACCAGGCCGCTGCAAAAAACTAACCGGCGCTGGCCAGTATTGGGTAGGCGTCAGGTCAAAAGTTAAAGACCAAACCGAGGAAGACGCCAAAGCCTGGGGGATTGAGCACACCACCCGCCCTAAAGAGCCTGACGTGTTTGAGGTCTGGGAAGAGCACTGGCCAGCGCTAGAGCTGTTTTTAGCGATGCGCACCCAATGGCGCGTGGTCGCAGGCATGGGCGGCGCCCACCACCAGGGCATTGATTACACCGCCCTCTATGGCCACCCGAAATTTGCACGACTGAGCTATGACGAGCAAGACGCGCTATTGGGGCAAATCCAACACATCGAAGCGGGCGCGCTGGATGCTCTCAATGAACAGCACCGCCTTGCCGAGCAGGAGGCCGAAGAAAAGCACCATGTGGCGCAGATCATCGAAGCCCGCGCCGAACTTGGCTATCAACTGGAAAGCCAACACCGCATCAACGTCATGGAGCTAATGAACGTGCAGCATCTGCCTAGCTGCTATCAGGAAGGGGCGTTTGTGGCTTGATTGCACTTGTTATTGGCTTACAGGCCAGCAAGTGGTGTGGCGGTAACTGCCCGGCTAAGATAGAGCCAAAAGCAACCCCCTGCCGAGGTGCAACTCGGCAGGGGGTATCTACTCCCCATGAGGCAGCATGGAGAAGATGCATGGATAATTATAGGCGTAGTGGCGGTAATGCGCGGCTGCGGGGAGGAGGGGATATGTCACCGGGAGGGGGTGATAAAGCAGGTATCATGCTGGCAAAGGCCGCGATGTATACGGGCGTGATGTTCGGAACAGCAACACTAATAGCTGCCGTCGGATTTTTGCTGCGCGTATTTATCGAATAAAAAACGCAAATTGGATCAGGTAGACCCCTCTTTATTCCCCATCAGCCTGTTGAATGGGGATACACATGGCAAAGCGCACGAAAATGACTATCAACGGTCGAATGTCTCGGTCAGGGGCCGATCGCGCAGCGTTAGTGGTAGCGCTGGGTAATCTGTTTATAGGATTGGCTGCTTTGATGTTATCGGCAGCGTGCCTAGTGAAAACGCTACTATAACTGTGGAAACGACTGCACAGAGCACATACGTATTTGTGTTGCCATTGGTAAAACTTGCATTTAAGCTGGCGAGCGCTCATTTTTGAGTCATGAATGAATGCAAGAGGGGTGTGCTATGCACGTAAAGTCAAACGCCATTGAGCAAGCGCGTATCACGCTGGAAGGAGCGTGGGACGGTCGGCTGCCTGTATGCCCCGAGCGTATTTCTGTCCAAACGACCATTGTGCTTCATCGCAACGGCCAAGAATCTGAACACCGAGTCTTGATGAAAGGGTGGAGCGATGAAGACCTGAACGGTGATAGCGGCTTCGCGGAATTCCGTGATCAAGACGCAGGCCAGCCGTTTTGGTGTGTTTACAATATCCATGAGCGGCCGGACCGTCAGCGATTTACCCAGGCGCATGAGTTTGGCCACGTGGTGCTGGGCCATGTTATTGATGGCAACAAGCCCAAGCGTGATAGCAACTTCAACGCGAAAGGTGATCTCGACGAGATTGCGGCCAATACCTTTGCAGCCGAGCTGCTAATGCCAGAAGACCTTGTTCGCGACTTCTCGAAGCGAATCACCGATTTGAATGCGCTGGCAATGAAGTTTCGCGTTTCGCCCAGCGCGATGAAAACCCGCTTGAAAGCCCTTAGGATAATTTGATGTCGGAAGGGAAGAAGCCAGAAGGGGTAAGCGTCCGCTTTAATCGTAAATGGACAGGTGAGGGCGATAACGTTGGAGGCAATAAAACTCATGCGGAACCTGAGGAAAATGACCCTGAATCAGGCGAAGGTGGAGGCAAAGCGCCGCAGGGCAGCGATGTAACCGATTTTTTGAAACGCCGCAAAGCCACGCATAGGTTAGGGTTGTGGTTCATCGGTATCAGCGGCACTGCTTGCCTGGTTACTTTGGTTTTCTTGCTATGCTCGGTAGCCTCTTTATTTGAGGTGTATACAAATATTGGCCCTGTTCTGGCTAAGCAAGGTGCAAAAGGGCTAAGCGTAACGGCCATGATGTTGCCAGCACTGCCAGTGTTATCGCTATCGCTGTTCACCCTGCTTTTCTTTGTCGCGCTGGCGCGTTTTACCAAGCATTTTATAGCAGGCTCCTCTGCGAGAGAGGCAGACCAAGACGATCAGTATGACGACAACATTATACTGATGGCGCTGGATCGAATATTTCGGTACTTCGGTTCAGGCCCAAAATGACATCCCCGCCCCGGCGGGGGTTTTTGTAGGCGCTCGGCTAACCCCTGTGACCCCAAACAGGTCAACCGCCTCCTTGAGAGGCGCCCACCCCCAGCACCATCCATTACCCCATGGAGCAATGGCCCTCGATTAATCACCAACTGCGGCAAGATTGGGAAAATGAAGAGCCCACGATTTACCCCAATCGTCGGTGGGTAAAAGCGCGGCATTTGTTTGGCGAAAGTTCGCCGTCACCCAAACTCCATATGCTTGCCCAGCTCAAACAAGAAGGCGTGAATGTCGAGTGCTGTGAGGCGGAGGTACTGGCCATGCGGCATCACATCGGCGAGTTCGAGTCGTTACGGCACAATTTGCAACGGATGCTGAGCCATTCAAGCAGCATGCCGGTCACACTGTCGCCTTAACACCCACATCGAAGCGTTTCCGTCATGGTTCATTCCCTGCTGGGGGCGCCCAACGGGGAATTTGTAGTGGTTGAGAGATATTTTCAAGTGTTGTCGTTTAGCTTATGTTGGTATATCAACCAACTGGATGGTGCGTTTATGAAACGGGTATTAGCAGTAGCGATAGCGTTAGCCATGTCGGGCATTGCTCATGCAGATCCCACCATTGATGGGTCAAACCCGCGCTATTTCGATAGATCACTTGAAGAAATCCGTGCCTCGTTAGATGAAACCGAGGTCGAGCGCTTTGATGAAGCAGTGGAAGCTCTGTTGATGCGCCGATCCCAGCAGGGGCTGACGATTGTTGAGATCAGTGAGCTTAGTGATGATGAGCTGGAAGCCATGGCTACCGAAGCTCGTCGTAGTTTACACGGCCTTAGCGGCCAAGAGGTGCTCGAGCTCGCAGGAGAGCTACCCAAAAAGGAGAAGGAAGCAGACGAGCTTGAAATACCCATTGCGCAAGAAATGCTGGACCGTTTTGTCGTAGAAAGTGCTAACTACAAGCTAATAGAAGATGACTCGTTGAGCGCAGAACCGGTGATAGAGTTGCGTGTGACTAACAAGACGGGTGAACCGGTAGCACGAGCGCACTTCCGAGGTGTTTTACAAAGCCCTGGGCGCTCCGTCCCGTGGGTCGATGAGACCTTCTATTACACAATTTCAGGCGGCATTGAAACCGGCGAAACGTTGGAGTGGAGCCTGGCACCGGATAGCTCGGGACCATGGGGTAATCCATCGATATCCGATGATGCGGTGCTGAGTATTGAAGTGCTTCGGCTAGACGATCCCTCTGGGAATACTCTTTGGGAAAAACCCTAAACGTTTTCAATTCAAAAACCCGCTTCAGCGGGTTTTTTGTGCCCGTTGCTCCACATGAAGAGCAAGCAAACTTAGAGAAAATGGCAAAAGTCACCGAGAGCGCCCTTAAGTGTCATGCTAAATTCCTAGAAGCGAATATTGCAAATTTCCTAGCCAAACTTAGCTAGTTACGCTAAGGGAAGGTCTGAATAACTGCCGATATT
>NZ_MWVI01000028.1 GCF_002087295.1 Vreelandella lionensis
TGGCGGTCTCAAGTTCCAAGTGCAACGCTATTGAAGGGTTGACGGCCCCTCGACTGATTTCTTGAGCACCTCGGCATAGACCTCCAGTGGCGTTCGCCCATCCAGTGTCTTGCGAGGCCGTGTGTTCAGTGAATCGGCAATGGCATCGCGTTGCTCTTGGCTGTAGACCGAGAGATCGGTCCCCTTGGGCAGATACTGCCGCAACAGGCCATTGGTTTTCTCGTTGGAACCGCGCTGCCATGGGCTATGGGGGTCAGCGAAGTAGATCGCCGTGCCGGTCTTCTGGGTGATCTCGGCGTGTTTCACCATCTCGCGGCCCTGATCATAGGTCATGGACAGACGCAGGGAGCGCGGCACCTCATTGAGCTTGTCGCTGAACCCGACGGCGGCTGCCGTGGCCGTGGTGCCATCCAGTTTTGCCAGGATAACTAGGCGTGTGGTGCGCTCCACCAGCGTCCCGCGGCAGAGCGGTTATTGGCACCCATGATCAGGTCGCCCTCCCAGTGCCCCGGCATTAGGCGATCTTCGATCTCTGGCGGTCGCAGGTGGATGCTGACCAGGCCCGGAATCTGTTGTCGGCGATCCTGGCCACGGCTGCGTGGGCGCCGCTTGCCATTGCCTTGTCGCAAGCAGGCAATCAGCTCCTTCTTGAGCGAGCCGCGCGGCATGACGTAGATCGCGTTGTAGATGGCTTCGTGTGAGACCTGGCGGTCAGTGTCATCAGGGAACATGCGTCTCAGTGTGCGGGCTATCTGCTCGGGTGACCAGTAGTGGCGCAGCAGGTAGACCACCAGTTCGAACAGCTCGCTATCGGGATGCAGCTTGGGGCGGCGGCGAGGCTGGCAACGCGTCAGGCCGGCTCGGTACCCGGCGAGACTGGCGTCATAGCGCTTGTCAGCACGGACCGTATGGCGTGCCAGCTCCCGGGAGATGGTGCTGGGCGCGCGGCCTAATTGGCGTGCGATGGCGCGGATCGAATGGCTGGCTCGCAGCAACATGATAGCGGCTCGGTCTTCAGCAGAGAGATGGCGATAGCAGTGAGTCATGACAGCACCATACCGAATGGGTCAGGTGTTGCACTTGCTCATTGAGACCGCCC
>NZ_MWVI01000029.1 GCF_002087295.1 Vreelandella lionensis
TTGAAACCCTCTGAAAATGGGGGGATTACCAGGGCGATACGATTATTGCCACCTCCTCCATCAACGCGTTCAAGGGCAACGACCCTGATTGATTGCAACGCCACCAAAGGTGCTATTCAGGGCTTGGTACGTTCGTTGGCGATGTCGCTGATGGATCGCGGGATTCGCGTCAACGCCGTGGCCCCAGGCCCCATCTGGACGCCGCTGATTCCAGCAAGCTTCGAGGAAGATAAAGTAGCGGAATTTGGCAACCAAGTGCCCATGAAGCGCCCCGGCCAGCCTAGCGAAATCGGACCGGCGTATGTCTACTTGGCCAGCGAGGAATCGTCTTACATGAGCGGCCAAACCATGCACTTGAACGGCGGTGTGATTCTCAATACCTGAGCAGTCTTCTGGGGCGGCTGTGCCGCCCTACCCATCACACTCTCTCCCTGCTTACACTACTGCTTGGTTACGCACCTTTATAAATACAGTAGCCAAGGCTGTAGGCCATCCATTAGCCGCGCTTGATCTCGCTGATACTGGCATCCTGAGAGCGTATATTTGACTCAGCAATACGAGAGTTGGCGGCGTTTTCTTTGTCTTCTTGCTTGTGGCGATGCGCTTGTTCCTTCTCAGCCATTGCTAAAATACGATCTGCAGCGCCTGGGCTGATGCGCTCGTATTTCTCCATTTCAGCAGAAGGTGGCAAGGGTCCTGAGTAGGTCAATTGTTGAGCAATAATACTTTGAGTGTTATAAGAAGCTGGTGATTGCTGCGATGAATCACGAGTGTGAGAGCTTGGGGAATCGGTCATATTGCTCCATCGCTTTTTGCATATCTTTTCCAACCTTTAGAAAATCGCTTCTCAATGCCTCTGCATCTCACTCATGCGCTACAAATTCAACAGGTTTGAGCGCCTGCCTCTTTTGCGGAAAAATAGTAGTGACACTTGCAATGTGTACAACACTTTTGAGACTCATGGCGACATCTCCTGGTTAGTTTCTTTTACCATAGCGCATACTGTCTCTAGTGAGGTAGTAGATAGCGTGCATGGTGTCAGTTTTTCCCACTACCCCGCCAAATTTTTCACCAACACCTTAGCTTTACGGGCGTGGTTATAGGTTTCGCGTTTTAAAGGCGGCAGGTCTTCAAGGCTTGCGGCGCGGAAGCCGCGCTCTACAAACCAGTGGGCGGTGGGGGTGGTGAGTACAAACATTTCGGAAAGCCCGCGCTGGCGCGCTCGGCGCTCTTTGGGCTTCCACTAGCCGCTCGCCGCGTTCGCCACCCCGGTAGTTGCCGTGAACGGCGACGCAGGCTAGCTCACCTACGGTGGTCTCAGGGAAGACGTGTAGCGCTGCGCAGCCAATTACCATGCCGTCCCGCTCAATCACCATGTAATCATCAATTTCGTGCGCTCTAACCGCTCGCGGGAGCGTGCTACCAGCATACCGCGCCGCTCTAGCGGCTCTAGCAGCTCTAGCAGGCCTGCCACATCGTTCAGCGTGGCGGGGCGCAGCTGTTCGTAGCGGTGCTGGGTAATCATGGTGCCCACGCCGTCACGGGTGAATAGCTCGCCCAGCAGCGCGTCGTGATTGCGCCACGAGAGCAAGTGAGTGCGTGCTACACCCTCACGGGCGGCGGTGCAGGCAGCACTCAAGTGTCGCGCCAATTCGCTACCCGGCGCGGCTTGCTGCAGGCGCGGCTCTGCCTCAAAAGGGGAAAGCTGGCGCAAGAGCGCGCCCTGCTCGTCCTCCAACCCTTCCGACTCGCCCAGTAGAATCAGTTTATCGGCCTTTAGAGCCACGGCGGCGTGCTGGGCCACTTCCGAGGCGTCTAAATCGAACACTTCACCCGTGCTGGAGAAGCCCAGCGGCGGCAGCAGCACTAGCGAGCCTTTTTCCAGCAGACCTTCAATAGCGCTGGCACGCACCCGGCGCACTTCGCCGCTATGGTCAAAATCCACTCCTTCGCGCACACCAAGCGGCTTGGCGGTGACCAAGTTGCCGGAAATCACGCTGAGTTCTACGCCGTGTAGCGGCGTGCTGGGCAGGCCAAGGGAAAGCCGGGCTTCCAGCCATAGCCGCTGGTGCGCCGCTACCTGCTCAACGTGGGCCATCACCGCGCGATCGGCCACCCAGCGGCCATCCACCCGGGTGGGTTCTACGCCAGCGGCAGTCAGTGCCTCATGTACCTGAGGGCGAATGCCGAACACCACTACCAAGCGCACACCTAAGGTGTGCAGCAGCGCTAAATCCTGGATGAGCTGCTCCCCTCGGCCAGACGCCATGGCTTCGCCCTCAATCAAGATGACAAAGGTTCGCCCCCGGTGCGCATTAATGTATGGGGAGGCGTTACGAAACCAATCTACAAAGGGGAAACGAGTGTCCAAGGGCCGCTCTCCGGCAGCAGGTGAATGAAGGTAACGCTGTTTACTTTAACAGAGCACAAAAAACAGCGGCACCTTCTATTGCAAAGATCTTATTCAAAGAGCGTGTGCTAAGAAGGTGCCGCTGTAGGCTTGGCGGTCAGCCGAGCTGTGGCGTGCGGTGCGGAGTTAGCTCCGTCTGTTAACCAAACATGCCTTTAAACATAAAGAAGAACAGAATCGCCAAACCAGCACCAGCAGGCAGCGTAATCAGCCACGACATGGCAATGGTGCCAAACACCCGCGGGTTAAGCGCCGGCATACCACGGGCCAAGCCTACGCCCAGCACCGCGCCGACTAGGGTGTGAGTGGTCGAGATGGGCAGACCAGTGCCCGATGCCAGCACTACAGTGGTAGCCGCCGCCAGGGTGGCCGCAAAACCACGGCTTGGCGTCAGCTCAGTAATGCCGGTACCGACCGTCGCGATGACTTTATGGCCATAGGTAACCAAGCCAACGACGATACCGCCGCCACCTAGTACCAGCACCCACCAGGGCACAAGGGCCGAGCCCTCAATTTCGCCGCCGGTTTGCACCACGCTGATCACCGCTGCCAGCGGGCCAACCGCATTGGCAACATCATTAGAGCCGTGGGCAAAGGCCATGGCACAGGCGGTGAAGATCATTAGTACGCCGAACACTCGCTCCACGTTGGCGTAACCAAAATGGTCGTTAGCGGTCTTTTCGAATTTGATGCGGCGCTGCATCAGCATGCCAATACCCATAATGACCAAGCCGAGCAGGATGGAGAGCAGCAGGCTTTGGTTAAAGGTCAGGTCGAGCCCCACGTGGGAGAGCCCTTTGGTCAGCGTGACCATGGCAACAATAAAGCCCACCAAAAATACATAGCCCGGCACGTAGCGCTTGGCGGCGGTAAACGGGTTATCGTTTTCAAAAATCAGGTGGTGGACCGATTTGAACAGCACAAAGCCGATGGTACCGGCCAGCAGCGGGGAAACGACCCAGCTTGCCGCAATATTTGTAACCGCTCCCCAATCCACGGTAGAAGCCCCCAGGCCTGCCACCGCGAAGCCCACAATCGCGCCCACAATGGAGTGCGTGGTGGAAACGGGCCAGCCTTTCATGGAGGCCACTAGCAGCCAGGTTCCCGCTGCCAGCAGCGCCGCTAACATACCGTACACCAGCAGTTGCGGGACTTCCTGCAGCAACTCCGGGTCGATGATGCCTTTACGAATGGTGTTGGTAACTTCGCCACCGGCCAGCCATGCGCCTAAAAACTCAAAGACAACGGCAATAAGGATCGCCTGCTTGATGGTAATCGCTTTCGACCCCACCGAGGTTCCCATGGCGTTAGCGACATCGTTTGCGCCAACGCCCCATGCCATAAAGAAACCAAATAAACAGGCCAGAATGATAAAAATGTCACCGTGCTGGGCAATAATCTGCATGAGTATCCCTTAGCGTGCGGTCAAAATCTGCAGGCGACTGCCCACGCGTTCAGCGCGATCAGAGACTTCGCCAACCCACTCGATGATCTTGTAGAGGAAGATCACATCCACCGGCGGCAGCTGGCTCTCAAGCTCAAACAGCTGACGACGAATCGCCACCTGCTGGCTGTCGGCCTGGTGCTCAAGGGTGTGGAGTTCGCGGATCATGTTTTGCATGACATCGGAAACGTTGCGACCAAAACCGGATTCCAGCAGGTCTTTCAATTCTTCAAGCGCTTGGCGGGCTTTGGCCCACACAGGCCACACTGGTGCGCATGTAGTCGCGCATCGGTTCGGCCAGCTCATTGGGTACGCGCATTTTACGGCCCAGCATAATGCCGGTAATGTCGCGCACTTTGTTGGCAATCTTGTCCTGAACACTGATCAAATCGAGCAGGTCAGAACGCGATACCGGCAGGAACATGGTGTTAGGCAGGTTCAGCCGCAGTTCTGTTTTCAGGGTGTCGGCGTCGTGCTCTAAGCGCGTGACGTTCTCGCGCAGCTCAGCCGCCGTGTCCCAATCACCGACAAGTGTTGCCTCGAAGAACGGCAACAGTTGGTCGGCACATTCATTGGCCTTGACGATGTGGGCCAGCAGCGGCTGGAATGGCGAGCGGCCAAACATCGCGGACAAAGGGTTGGAGGTTACCATATAGCCTTTAGCCTGTTTTCGGGGAGCCTGGAAATGGCGGGCGCCAGGATAAAGAGTGCGTCCGCCGCCGTCATGAAAAGTTCATAATGTCATCAAAAATTAACCAAAATGTCACAATAGTGAGGTGGCGATTGTCATGAAAAACTCAACCAGTATGCCAGAACCGACCGGGGGAGAGCTAAAACTGGCGCTGCCGCCCACCCAGATCGACGCGCTGTTACACCATCCGGTGCTCGCCAGCACTCCCCCCGTTCAGCAGCAGCTGGCCAACACCTACTTCGATACCCCGGCGGGAGATTTAGCCGCCGCACGAATAGCGGTGCGCCTGCGCCAGCTGGATAGCCAAGTATTGCAGACGGTAAAAACCGCAGGCCAAGGGGGTGGCGGGCTCTCCAGCCGACAGGAGTGGGAGTGGCAAGTTCCTGACCCCAGCTTAGATCAATCCGCCCTGGCCGCCCTGCCGCCCTTTCAAAACGCGTTAGCAGACAAAATTGCGGCCCTGCGCCCGACGCTAAGCACAGACTTCACCCGCCGCAGTTGGCAGCTTGCCTGGCAAGGCAGCAAGATTGAGCTGGTGCTGGATGAGGGCGAGATCGTTTGTGGCAAGGCTCGCGCGCCGATTTGCGAAGTGGAGCTAGAGTTAAAAGCAGGCGACCCTGAGGCGCTATGGTCGCTGGCGGCCGAGCTGGCCAGCCAAGTACCACTGCGCCCCTCCGACAGCAGTAAGGCATCGCGGGGCAATGCGCTGGGCCGCCAGCAGTGGCCGCTGCCTGATGCCCAGCACCCGGCCGAGTGGCTACACCGCGCGACAGTCGCACTCGACGCCTATCACGATAGCGGTGACGCGACGCACTTAATCGCCGCGCAGCAGGCATTGGCAACGCTTGCCCAGCACCCGCAGCTGGATAGCGCCGCACGGGCAGATGCTGAGATGCTGCCTAAGGCATTAGATAGCGCGGGCATGCCCACCAACGCCTACGGCGCGGCTGCGTTAAATTTGGCACGTCGCTTCGCTTATGAAACCGCGCTACGCTAAACACGTTTCAACCACTCATTAAGCCCACCTCAGGATGACGCGATGAGCTTTCCCCTTACTCCCGGCGCCGAAGGATTCCGCGCCCGGCTGTTCCATATTATTTTTGAATCCGATACGTCGGGGGCAAAGGCGTTTGATATTGCGCTAATCGTCGCCATTCTGCTCAGCGTTGCGGTGATTTTGCTCGGTAGCGTTGAGATTTATGCCGAGCGTTATGGGCATATTTTCTTCTACATCGAATGGGCCTTTACACTGCTGTTTAGCCTGGAACTGCTGGTACGGCTTTACTGCCTTGAACGCCCCACGGTGTATTTAAAAAGCTTTTACGGCGTGGTGGATGTGATTGCAATTATCCCCACTTGGCTAGTGCTGCTGGTGCCTGGCGCGCATGCGCTGGTGATGGTGCGGATTTTGCGGGTGTTACGCATCTTCCGCATTTTGCGACTGATGGAGTTTGTGGGGGAAGGCAGGCTGCTGCTGGATGCGCTTAAACGTAGCCTGCGCCAGATTTTGCTATTTTTCAGTAGCATTCTCATGGTAGTCACGCTGTTTGCCGCGCTGATGTACACTATTGAGTCCCCTGAGTCGGGCTTTACCAGCATCCCCATGTCGATATATTGGGCCATCGTGAGCATTACCACCGTCGGGTATGGGGATATTGTGCCCGCCACTTCGCTGGGCAAAGCCATCACAGTGATTCTGATGCTGATTGGCTACTCGATTATTGCCGTGCCCACCGGGGTGTTTTCTGCCCAAGTGATCCGCTCGATTCGTGAAGACCGCTACTCAGAAGAAGCCTGCCCTGGCTGCGGCCACGACCGCCACGAAAAGCGTGCCCGCTACTGCCTACGCTGCGGCACCTGGCTGGATGAAAATAGCGAAGACCCACGCAAGAAAGCGCAGAAGAAAGAGGAAGACAATGGCGATGAGGCTCCTAGCGAGTCGTAGCGGTTGTCACCGCCACTATCTACCAGTGCTCAAACAGGCACTCAAAACACGGGGGCGCTAGGCGCCCCCGTCGTTTCTAGCCTTTCCGGCATCAGTCTTGAAATGGCGTGATGTCTCCGCGCCCTTCCCGCACAATTTTCGGCGGCAGCTCACGCAGGTCAATCACGCTGGTTGGGTCAAGATGGCAGGCGCCGCCATCAATAATCAGATCCAGATGGGCACCAAAGCGGTCACGGATCTCTTCCGGGTCGCTCATCGGCAGCGCTTCGCCTACCGGAATCAGCGTAACGCTCATTAGCGGCTCACCCAGCGCCTCTAGCAGCGCGTGGGTAATGCGGTGATCGGGCACCCGGACACCAATTGAGCGGCGCTTAGGGTGCAGCAGCAAGCGCGGCACTTCGGTAGTGGCATCCAAAATGTAGGCGTAGGGGCCGGGCGTGTGAGCCTTCAGCAGCCTGAACACGGCGTTATCCACTTTAGCGTAAGTGCCAATTTCGGAAAGGTCCGAGCACACCAGGGTAAAGTTGTGCTTGTCATCCAGCGAGCGCAGCCATTTGATCTTCTCAATGGCCTTTTTTTCGCCTAAATGGCAGCCCAGCGCGTAGCCTGAGTCCGTTGGGTAAGCGACTACTCCACCCTTACGAATAATCTCGGTGGCTTGGTCAATCAGCCGCTTTTGCGGGTTTTCCGGATGAATCTGAAAATATTGGCTCATCGCTTACTCCTGCCTGTAGGCATCTATTAGCTAAGGTTTTTAGCGATATCACTTTTAGCTTAGCTGATTCAGCGGCTTAGCACCCAGCATACCGCTCGGGGCATCGCGCAGGTGGGCTAAACGGGGGTGCTGCCAAATAGGCGGCGCGGCGGTACGGGGCACCGGGCTCATGCTGCCAGGCGCTGCATGGCTGCCGGGAAAGTGGAAATCACTGCCCAGCGAAGCGTATAGCTCCCGCTCTACCAACTGGCGCGCTAAATCGCGGGTGGCGTCTGGGTTTTGCTGGCCGCTAACAAGCTCTACGCCCTGCCCGCCTGCGGCCATAAAGGTATCCATCAACAGGCCGCGCTTGCGCCGGGTAAGCCCGTAGCGCAGTGGGTGGGCCAGCACGGCCACACCGCCAGAGGCCACGACCCAGCCCACTGCTTCGCTGATTTCCGGCCAATGGGCTTTAACATCGCCTTTTTTGCCGCTGCCCAGGTAGCGCTTAAACGCGCCAGCCCAATCGGCCACCACACCTTCTGCTACCAACGCTCGGGCAAAATCAGGCCGCCCCAGAGGGCGGTCGCTGCCTGCCTGGGCGCGGGCTTTTTCCAGCGCGTTGGGTAAGCCCATTTTTTCTAAACGCTCGGCGATCACTTCAGCGCGCTTGATACGCGCTTCCCGCTGCTGCTCAAGCCCCTCTATCATCGGCCCCTGCAGCCCGCCGGGCATTAGCGCTACCACGTGAATATTAATCCCCTGCCAGCGGGTGGATAACTCACATCCCGGCACCAGGCAAAGCCCTGCCTTCTGGGCGGCGTGGCTCGCTTCTTCCACGCCATCCATGGTGTCGTGGTCGGTGAGCGCCATGTGAGTAAGCCCACGCCCAGCGCATAGGGTTACCAGATCCGTCGGGGAAAGCGCCCCATCAGAAGCGGTTCAGTGCATGTGCAGGTCAACCGAGTAGCGCTGGTCGGCATCGAACACGGCGGGAAGTTTGAGGCAAGCGCATTAGGAAGTAGTGGCATTAGCATGACGCCGTGGGGGGAGTTTGTCAGAATAGGCGTGTAGAACACGAATAGGCTCGCCATGGTGCGCGCTAACCGGGGTTCGGGCAATGTTATGGCCGATACGTTACCCCTGCCTTCAAGGAGTTATCCCCATGCTTTACGCCATTATCAGTGAAGATGTTGCCAACAGCGTAGAGCGCCGCTTAGCAGCCCGCCCCGACCACTTAGCGCGGCTTGAAGCACTGCGCGATGACGGTCGCCTTGTACTGGCTGGCCCACACCCGGCGATTGATTCTAATGACCCCGGCGAAGCGGGCTTCAGTGGCAGCTTGGTCGTGGCGGAATTCGATAGTTTAGAGGACGCGCAAGCCTGGGCAGATGCCGATCCATACATCATCGCTGGGGTCTATGCCAAGGTAATTGTTAAGCCGTTCAAAAAAGTTTTGCCTTGACCAATAGGGGCGAGTGTGGAGGGTCCGCCCGCTTTTTCACAGAGCCTGTGGAAAACTCTGTGAAAACTCGGCGGACGCTTTTCTATAAGCCAGAGATAGCGCCCCGATTAACAAATTGATCATTTTTTAACCAATTATCGCCACCACGGATGCCCTCGTGACTCAACGCCCTGCTCAATCCCCTAGGGCTCGACCCCCACTTGAGGCGTTAACCGCCCCACAGCTGACGTGGAACGACACTTCTCCCCATTCAGACGCCTTCGACGACGTCTATTTTTCCCGTGAGGATGGGCGTGCAGAAACCGAGCACGTTTTTTTAGGGGCCAACCAGCTTCCCGAGCGCTTTGCAGCGTGGCAGGAAGCGCGGGCCTTTGTGATTGGCGAGACAGGCTTTGGCACCGGGCTAAATATGCTCTGCGCCTGGGCCTGCTTTGAGCAGCACGCCCCAAAAGGCGCACGGCTGCATCTGTTATCCACAGAAAAATTTCCCCTCGACCGGGAAGCGCTTTCCCCGCGCCCTAAGCGCGTGGCCGTCGCTTGCCGGTTATTCACAGGTATTGTGCGCGCTATGGCCGGAAGCGGTAAGCGGCATCCACCGTTTGCACCTAAGCGAGCGCGTCACCCTCGACCTGCACTTTGGCGACACCACCGAACGGCTGAACCTGCTGGAGGGCCAAGTCGATGCCTGGTTTTTAGATGGCTTTGCCCCCTCTAAAAACCCGGATATGTGGCAGCCGGAACTGTTTGAAGCCATGGCGGCCCGTTCCCGCCCTGGCGCCACCTTTGCCACCTTTACCTGTGCGGGCATCGTCAAGCGCGGGCTGAAAGCGGCGGGGTTTTACTGGAAAAAAGGGCCGGGGTTTGGACGTAAACGAGAGATGCTAGCGGGCGGTATAGAAGCACCGCCCACAGATACGCGGCGCAACGCGGCGCCCTGGTTCACGCCCCCTGCCCACCGCGATGCAAAGCACGTGATTGTAATTGGCGCGGGCATGGCGGGCAGCAGCGTAGCGGCAGCGCTGGCTAAGCGCGGCAAGCAAGTCACGGTGATTGAGCGTGACGCCCCTGGCGCGGGCGGCTCCGGCAATCGTCAAGGGGCGCTCTATGTGAAGCTGGCGGTGGAAACCAATCATCAAAGCCGCTTCTATTTAGCGGGGCTGCTGTATAGCCGGCGCTGGTTTGGCCAACTGGCAACGGCTCACCCCCAAGAGCCTCCGCTCTGGCAGCCTTGTGGCGTGTTACAGCTCGCTCTAAGCGATAAAGAGGCGAACCGCCAGCAGCGTTTTCTGGCCAATCATCCGCTGCCGGAATCGGTCGTGTCTGCACAGAGTGATGCGCTGAGCAGCCTAGCTGGCGTGCCGGTCTCTGCGGCCCACGGGCTATTTTATCCCCAGGCGGGTTGGGTTCAGCCCAAAAAACTCTGCGAACAGTTGCTGCAGCACGCCAATATCACTCTTCAACAGGGCGACGCCACCGAGCTAAAGCAAGCCCAGCAAGCCTCCCAAACGGCGCAGTGGCAGGTCACGCTGACCAGCGGTGAAACGCTGCAGGCTGATCATGTGGTCGTGGCTACGGCATCCCTGGCTAACCAGTTTGCGCAAACCGCCGAGCTGCCGTTGCAGCAGGTGCGCGGCCAGGTCAGCGAGCTAACGCTGCCAGCAGGTACGAAGGTGCCCACTAAAGTGGGATGTGCGGGAGGCTATGTATCACCACCGATGGATAACGTACTGACCTTTGGCGCCAGCTTTGTGCCCAATAACGCCACAACGCAAGTGGTCGAGGAAGAGCACCAGCGCAATATTGATGAGCTACGCCAAGCGCTGCCAGAGTGGGTGGCTGCGTTTGAAGCATCCGGCGTTTCGTTAAGCCCAGAGGCACTGGAAGGCCGGGCAGCGGTGCGAGCCGCCAGCCCCGATAAAACCCCTTACGCTGGTCCAGTGCCCAACGCGACGGCATGGCAGCGGGATTACGCAGTGCTGCGTAAAGATGCTTCTAAAGTGCTTACTATTACCGGCGAGCACTACCCCGGGCTGTGGATCTCCACCGCCCACGGCTCACGAGGGCTTGCCAGCGCGCCGCTGTGTGCGGAGGTTATCGCATCGCGCATTTGCGATGAGCCGCTACCGCTTGAGCAGCCGCTTATTGATCATCTGCACCCAGGGCGGCGGGTGATTAGCGCGCTGGTACGGGCTCAGTAGTCGCCCTCTTCTTCGTCATCCGCCAACTCTCGCCCAAAGGAGCGCCATTGGGCGAGGGTCATCACTTCGGTCATCTCAAGCTCTAGATCATGAGCAATGATCAGCTCGTGACGATCCAACTGCTGTCTGAGCTCGGCCACCCAGCCGCTCATGCCTTCGCCGGCGTCGGTGGTGTCGTAGCCTTGCCGGGTAACAAACGCTTCCAGCAGCGCGGTTAATGTTTCTGGCGGCAGCATCCGCGCGGGCACTTCGATAAATCGGCTCATTCACTTTGCTCCCAAGCGGCTAAACGCTCAATAAAGGTGGCTTCGTCGATCACTTCAACCCCCAACTGCTCGGCTTTGGTGAGCTTACTGCCTGCAGCTTCGCCCGCCACTAGGCAAGTCGTTTTTTTAGAGACGCTGCCCGCTACCTTGGCCCCCAGCGCCTGAAGCCGCGCCTTGCCTTCGTCACGGGTCATGCTCTCCATGGCACCGGTCAGCACCCAGGTTTGGCCCTCTAGCGGCGTGGGGCCTTGGGTGACTTCTGACTCTTGCCAAGTAATGCCCGCCTCAATCAGCGCTTGGAGTGTTTCCAGGTTATGGGGCTGGCGAAAAAACGTGTGGATATGCTTGGCGACAATGGGGCCTACGTCATTCACCGCTTCCAGCGCCGCTTGATCGGCGTCTTGCAGCGCTTGCAGCGTGCCGAAATGGTTGGCGACGTTAGCGGCCGTGGCTTCGCCCACCTCACGAATGCCCAGCGCGTAGATAAACCGCGCCAGCGTGGTCTGTTTGGCTTTTTCCAGGGCGTTAACCAAATTCGTCGCTGACTTTTCACCCATACGCGGCAGGCTCTTTAGCTGCTCTACGCTGAGATGGAAGAGATCGGCAGGCGTTTCACCCACTCCTGATCCACCCACTGTTCAATCAGCTTCTCGCCCAGGCCGTCGATATCCAGCGCTTTACGGCTGGCAAAGTGTTTCAGCGCCTCTTTACGCCGGGCACCGCAGTAAAGCCCACCAGACCAGCGTGCCACCGCCTCGCCTTCCAGGCGCTCGATATCCGAGCCGCACACGGGGCAGTGGTCGGGGAAGGTAATCACACGGGCATCCGCCGGGCGCTTCTCTTCCTCCACTGGAACCACATTGTGGAATCACATCCCCTGCGCGGCGAATGGCTACCGTATCGCCAATCATCACGCCCAAGCGAGTAATTTCATCGGCGTTATGCAGCGTGGCGTTAGAGACGGTCACTCCTGCGACGGTGACCGGCGCAAGGGGCGCCACTGGCGTAATCGCTCCAGTACGGCCTACCTGAAACTCCACATCGTTGAGGGTCGTGACTTCTTCTTGAGCGGGGAATTTAAACGCCACCGCCCAGCGGGGTGCACGGGCCACAAATCCCAGCTCCCGCTGGTCGCGCAGGTCGTTGACCTTAATCACCACGCCATCAATGTCATAGCCAAGCTGGTCGCGTTTAGCGCCTAGCTGCTCGCAGTAGTCGGCTACCGCGTCGGGGCCGTACATCGTGGTTAACTCTGCACTAGTGCGAAAGCCCAGGGTGGACAGCCGTGCCATCAGCGCACTGTGGGTGGCATCGCCCAAGTCTGGCTCCAAGCGTGCTGCTTGGTAGGCGTGGAACTCCAACGGGCGGGTCGCCGTAATGCGCGGGTCGAGCTGGCGCAGGCTGCCAGCCGCAGCGTTGCGCGGGTTGGCAAATACTTTGCTGCCCTCTTCTCTGGCGCGCTCGTTGAGCGCTTCAAAGCCGGAGTGGCGCATAATAACTTCGCCGCGCACTTCGACCAACTCAGGCACGCTTTTGCCCATGAGCTTAAGCGGCACCGAGCGCAAGGTACGCAGGTTAGAGGTAATGCCTTCCCCCGTGCGGCCATCCCCACGGGTCGCACCGCTGACCAACACGCCCTGCTCATACACCAGCGATACCGCCGCGCCATCCAGCTTCGGCTCGCAGCTAAACTCAATCTCTTCTGCCTGACACTCCAAGCGTTCCGCCACGCGTTCGGCAAAGGCCACAATATCGTCACGACTAAAGGCATTATCCAGCGAGAGCATCGGAATGGCATGGGCAACCTCGGGAAAGCCCTCTGCCGGAGCGGCGCCGACTCGCTGAGTGGGCGAGTCGGGGGAAATCAACTCGGGGTGCTCGCCCTCTAACTGCTTTAAGCGCTGCAACTTACGGTCGTAGTCAGCGTCGGTTAACGTTGGCTCGTCTAGCACGTAGTAGCGGTAGTTGGCGGCATCCAGATCAGCACGCAGTTGGCTGATCTCTTCCAGCAGGGTGGGGTCAGGCTGACTCATTCAGAGGTTCCGAAGACAAATAAAACAGGTAATTAGTAACAAAAACACCCGCCTTCTTGGGGAAGGCGGGTGTTCGCGCAACGCGGCGTTTAGCGAGCCTGCATATGGCGGTGCAGGCGGTGGCGACGCTCAAATTCATGAACACGCTGCCGCGCAAACTCGATGGTTTGCGCCGTCATCACGCTGCGGTTTTCATTTTAAACTCGCCGCCCATGTGGCGTACCACCACCATGGCCGTTTCGACCATTGCTTCAAAAGCAGCCGAGCTATCTACTGCACCGGGCAGCGGCATTAAGAAAGTGATCCCAGGTGTTACAAACTCATCCATCTCTTCAATGGGGAAAGTGCCGGGTTTGAGCACGTTCACCATCGAGAACTGCAGCTCGCTATTGGGGCTTTCCGTTTCAAAGCGATTGAAGACGCCCATCGTGCGGCAATAGCGCAACCCACAGGCCATCATTAATTCAAGCAACTTGTCGCCATCAAAACCTTCGGGATCACGCGACAGCACGCTAATGACTACCAACTCGTCAGCATTGGCAAGCGTCTCTTTAGCGTGCTCGCCGTTCACGTCATGACGCAGAGCTTTTTCCAACGTAGGGTGCGCGCGCACAACATTGTCTTGGGCTGCATAAGCGTCATCGTACTCGTCATCAACGCTCTGGTAATGATCTTCATAGCGGCTAGCGCTGTTTGCGTAGCGCTCTAATTCAGGCTCGGCATGCGCCTGCTGCACGGCGTCGCGTTGGGCGGCAGCTTCATTAGCTGCAGCGGCTTCGCGAGCTTGAGCTTTTTCTTGAGCAATACGCGCTTTTTCCGCTTCAGCGGCCTGCTTCGCTTCACGGCGCTGCTCGGCTTCCAGCGCTTTACGTTCGGCTTTCTGTTTGGCTAAAGCTTCAGCACGCTTGGCTTTTTCAGCTTTTTTAATGGCCTTCTCTTTACGGCGCTCAATAATACGCCGCTTGAAGGAACGGCCAATGCCTTCAAAGTCGACCAGTCGGTACTCGTCAATTTCGTCGTCATCTAATTCGTGATCGCCCGCCGTGTCGGCGCGCAACTGGCGGCGCTTGGGTGCGTCGGAAGCGTGCTTGGCAAATACCGCATCTTCAGGCTCGGCGCGAAGCACCGGCTCGGGCTCAGGAGTAATATCTGGCTCAGCGGCCGCTGGCTCTTCAGGAGCTCGGTTGCTTTCCAGCTCAGAATGGGGCTCTGGTGTATGAGAGGCGTTTAGCTCAGCGGTGTTCGGCTGTTCGCTAGGTGCTTCATCAGTGGCGGAGAACGACGCAGGTGCTGTACCTGTTTGCTGAGACTGGGGTGCTTCGTCTTCCATGGCACTCATGGACGGCTCCGGGGTCGCTGGCTGGGGGGCCTCTGCTTTCGGGGCCTCTTCACGAGCTGTAAAGACACTTGGCTCACGACGTGGCGGTTCTCGCATTTCGTTTCTGGTTTCAGCAGACGCATCAGCTGTTGCTGACACATTAACAGTAGCTGCCTGGACAGCCGGCTCCGCCTTGTTAGGTTTCACTGCTGCAGGTTTTGGCTTTCCTGAGGATTTGGTAAACGAGCGACGGAAATCAGACAGCACCCTAGAAGGCCCTGGATGCTCTTGGCGCTCTAGCTTGGGTTTTTGACCCAGCCCGCTGTAGTCAGCAGCCTTAACGACCCGGGCACCGCCGTTAGGCAGTTCCCAATTGATCTCGGCCTCTTTCGCCTCGTCGTCGAACTCTTCTAGCTTGGCGGTGGGTAAATCCTTTACCGCTTGATCTAGCCGGGGTACACGACGCTGACGCTGGAGCCTTCGCACACCGTCAACAACGATAAGCGACACCAACGCCAATCCTAGAATGATTAACCACTCTCTTAATTCCATGTCGAGCATTCCATGGGTCATCTAACCGGTTACTTAGGCGCAGTACTAATGGCTACACCCCAATATGGGAACCTTCTGATAAAACGGTATTTACCACTAAGCATAGCGCGGTTGATACGAATGGGACCACTTTCTACTAATTTTCACACGTTTCAACTGCTATATGCGATTTTTAGGCAGTTTTTCCGACCTTAACATCCAACAAAAGTGCTATTTCTGTTTTGCATTATCTCATGCGTGCGTACTCTCGTGACCGCACCACCACACAGCTACCTGCTTAAATCACTCTATTTAAACGTTATGCTAGTGAAAGTTTTACACTCCCGCTAGTTTCTTCTACCGCTTGTTGGCATGAGGGCTACTCATCCGTGGCAGATGTACCTGCACTAGCTGTGTCACGAGACTCTGTTCGAACAATCTCCTACACAACCAGCCCGACCTTTCAACCCGCTGTTATACAAGCTATTGCGGCTACCCACTGTCATGGCTATGCATCATGGTAGTACCAAGGGGGCAAGCTGGATATACCGCTTGTCCGCCAAATAAGGAAATACCTTGAAAGCCGTTTCGCTTTGCCTTTTGTTATCCATAAGCCGAGCGCATCGCACGACGATGAGACGGTTAGTCCACCAGTTCAGCGGCCTCATCAATACCCACGGAAACCAAACGCGAAACGCCGGGCTCCTGCATGGTGACCCCCATCAGGCGCTCGGCGGCTTCCATGGCAATCTTGTTGTGGGTGATATAGATGAACTGCACGCTTTCGGACATCTCTTTCACCAGCTTGGCGTAGCGGCCAACGTTGGCGTCATCCAGCGGAGCGTCGACCTCATCCAGCATACAGAACGGGGCCGGGTTGAGCTGGAAAATGGCAAAGACCAGCGACAGCGCAGTCAGCGCTTTTTCCCCACCGGACAGCAGGTGAATCGTGCTGTTCTTCTTACCCGGCGGTCGGGCCATGATGGCCACGCCGGTTTCCAACAGGTCATCACCGGTCAGCGTCAGCCACGCCGCCCCATCGCCAAACACACGGGGAAAGAGCGTTTGCAGGCCATTATTGACCTGATCGAACGTCTCTCGGAAACGGACGCGGGTTTCTTGGTCAATCCGCTTAATGGCACGCTCCAGCGTTTCGAGGGCTTCGGTAAGCTCGGCGTGCTGGGCTTCGAGGTAGTTACGCCGCTCGGCCTGCTGATCATACTCCTCAATGGCCGCAAGGTTGATCGCCCCCAGGCGGCGGATTTTTTCCGAGGTACTTTCCAAGCGCTCTTGCCAAGCAGGTTCGCTGGCATCGCTGGCGAGCGTACTGGCGAGCGCATCGGCATCGTGGCCTAGTTCTGCTAACTGCTCATCCTGGGTCGCCGCTTTGAGCGCCAGCGCCTGCACGTCCATGCGGCGCTGCTGGAGCTGTTCGCGGCTCTGTTCCAGATTACGCTCATGCTGCTGGCGGGCTAACTCATCGTTGCGCAGCTGCTCGGCCAGCGCTTGGGCCTGCTGGCGCGTTTCGTTGAGCCGCCGTTCCTGCTGTTCGCGCTGGTGGAGCAGCTCTTCAAGCTCCTCTGCGGCCAGCTCGTCGGGCTCGACCAGCATTTCACGGGACTCTTCCAGCTCGGCAATACGCAGTGAGAGGCGCTCTTCGGTATCGCTTGAGCGGGACTGCTGCGCACGCAGGCTGTCGCGTTCGGCTTTTAAGCGCTCACGTTCCAAGGCCAGCGCCTGCTGCCGCGCTTTGAGCGGGGCATGCTGTTGGTTGAGCTGCTCGCGCTGCTCACGCTGGCGGTGGCGCTGTTCGGCGCTGGTTTCGCGGGCTTCTGCGGCGGTTTCCAGTTGCTCCATGGCCGTGTGCCAACGAGCGCGCTGCTCTTCTAAAGTAAGCGTTAACTCCCCCTCATCTTCTTGCAGTTGCGCCAGTTCGTCGTCCAGCTCCGTGGCGCGGCTGGAGAGATGCTCAAGGCATTGGGCAAGCCGCTGCTCTTGCACCGCTAGCTGTTGGCGGGTGGCCGCGTGGTCGCGCTCCTGGTCCGCCTGCTGCTCACGAGTCAGTTCTAACGTTTCAATCGTCTCGTTGGCGGCTTCGCACTGTTCATCCAAGAGTGCCAGCGCCTCTTCTGCCCGCTCACGCTCTGCGGCCAGCTCCTCAAAGCGGCGACGCGTCACTAATAGCGCATCGACACCCTCGCCGTTCGATTGCTGGTGCAGCCAGCCGCGACCGCGCCATACGCCGTCTTGACTGACCACACTCTCACCGGGAGCTAGCGTAGGCAGCAGCGCTTCGGCCGCCTCGGCGGTATCCACATAGTGAATACTTGCTAACCACTCCGTTAGCGCGCCCGCGCCTTTCACCAAATCGCTGAGGCGATGGCCTGCGCCTGCCGTGGCTGTGGAAGGCGGCGCTTGATCAATCAAGCACCACTCCGTCGCCAGCGCTTCGGGCAGCGCGTTTAGCTGATGGGCGGCTACCAGTCGGGCGTTTAACCAAGGGGCGAGTAGCCAGGAAATAACCCGCTCCCAGCCTTGGCTGACCGAAATGGCTTCACCCAAGCGGGGTGCATCGGCGAGGCCATGAGCGGCCAGCGTTTCGCTTAGCTGAGGGTCGTGGTCGGCCAGAGCGGCATCCATCAGCGCCTGCAGCGAGGCAAGTTCGCCCTGCTGCTGGCTAAGCGCAGCGCGCTGCTCATCACGCCCTGCCACCGCTTGCTGGTAGGCGCTTTTGGCATCGCTGTAGCGCTGCTGCCACTGTTCACGCTCCACTTGGAAGGCATCGGCACGTTGGTCGGCTTCTTCCAGGCGGGCTTGGTAGTCGGCGTGCTCGTTTTGTAGCGCGGTCATGTCGGCCAGCTCGCCGCGCTGCTGGCGGCGGCGCTGCCCTTCTGCCTGCAGGCGGGCAATACGCTGCTCTAAATCACGCAGTTGGTCTTGGCTACGGTCGGCATCGCGGCTGGCCTCGCGCCAGCGGTTTTCGGCGTCGGCCCACTGCTGTTCGGCGGCTTCCAGCGCTGGCGTTGCTTCGGCCAGGGGTTGCTCGAGCATGTCGAGCTGCTCTTCCAGCGCTTCATGCTCGGGCAGCAGCTCCTCAAAGCGCTCGTCGATCACCGCGAGCCGCTCCTGGTCGCCCTCGCTGACCTGGCGCTGCTCGTCGAGATCCCGGCGCGCGGTGGCAATATCGTTGGCCAGTTGCGCTTCGCGGCTGCGGCGGTGGGCCTGGTCTTGCTCTAAGCGGGCAATGCGCGTGGTGGTTTCATAAAACTGCTGCTGGTGGCGGTCCAGCACTTCGGCCAGCTCGTCGTGCTGTTCCCGGGCCTGCTCCAGGCGGGGTTTGCACTGGCGCACGCCCAACACATCTTTTTCGACGGCAATTTCCAGCTCGCGGACGCGGCTCTCTTGTGAGACTGTTCGGCCCGCAGGGTGCGGCCACGCAGCAGCGCCAGCTCGCCTTTTAAGCGATACTCCTGCTGTTTGAGCTCTTGGTAATGCTTGGCGGCTTCCGCTTGGCGCTTGAGGCGTTCGAGCTGTTTATCCAGCTCTTCGCGAATGTCGTCCAGGCGCTCCAGGTTCTCCTGGGTGCGCCGCATGCGGTTTTCGGTTTCCCGACGGCGCTCTTTGTACTTGGAGATCCCCGCGGCTTCTTCGAGGGTGGCGCGAAGGTCATCCGGGCGCGCTTCGATCAGCCGCGAGATCATGCCCTGGCCGATAATGGCGTAGGAGCGCGGGCCTAGGCCGGTCCCCATGAACAGGTCGGCGATATCCCGGCGGCGGCACTTCTGGCCGTTGAAGAAGTAGTTGGACTGGCCATCCCGGGTCACCAGGCGTTTAACGGCAATTTCTGAGTACTGGGCGTATAAACCGCCCATACCGCCATCGCGGTTATCGAACTTCAGCTCGATAGATGCCTGCCCTACCGGCTTGCGCCCGGTAGAGCCGTTGAAAATAACGTCGGCCATGGATTCGCCGCGCAGGGTTTTGGCGGAGGACTCCCCCATCACCCCGCGCACGGCGTCGATAATATTGGATTTACCGCAGCCGTTCGGCCCGACGATGGCCGTCATATTGCCATCGAAGGGCACGGTGACCGGATCGACAAAGGACTTGAACCCAACGAGACGAATAGAGGTTAAGCGCATTGCGACCCTTGGCAGAAGTTGCTTTCGTGGGTTTTATTCAAAAACACGGTTAATAACGACATTGGCCGCATCGTCTTCGCTGATAGCACCTACGCTAACGCTCTCCAAATCGCCAAACAGATCGCCCGGCGGCGGCGTGGCCTGCCCAGATTCTGAGACACGCACCACCAAGCGTGCTTCGCGCACCTGGGAGATTTGCGCTTGCGGCGACATGGCGGCGGTATCGTCCAGCACGACGGTCATCGGCCGCTCAGAAACCTGCGTACGTATCACCGCCAGCGGCGGCAGCTCGCCCTCGATATCCCGCGCGGAGATGAACCCCGTGGCGTCGTCACTGACGTTGTCTACCAGCGCTTCATCCAAGGAAACGTTTACCCTCACCCCTTGGCCCTGCGCCGCTGCAGGCGCCTCAGGCGTTACGCCCATGCGCTCTTGGGCAACGCGAATGCCATCACGCAGCGACTCAGCCGTTTCCGGATCTTCGATGTTAGCAACAGCGCGACGGCCAGCGGTCAATGGCCGTTTCATAGTCCCCGTTATCGAAGGCGTAGATGCCCAACAGCCCCAGCACGGTGGGCTGGCGGGGGTCTAACTCTAGCGTTTCATCCACTAACGCTTGAACATCAGGGGTTAGTTCACGCTCAGCCATAAAGAAGCGTAGCTGCGCCAGCTGGGCGAGCAGCGGTGGAATACGCCCTTCAATGGCAATCAAACGCTCCAGGGCATCGGCGGCTTTTTCGGGCTGGCCGGTATCGCGGTAGAGCGGAAACAGTGAACTCCACACGTTGGGGTTGTTGGGCTGACGCTCGGCCTCGGCCTCCATGCGCTCCAGAAACATAGCCATCGAGCCTTCCGGGTCGTTGCGAACTTCCTCTTGGATGGCGTATAGCGCGTCAGGTCGCCTTCTGCCCCATTCTGCTGGTACCAGAAGGTGCTGGCTCCCACCACGGCAACCATGACCAGCGGCACCACCAGTCGTCCAGCGGTCACGGTTTTCAGCGGACGCTTAGTTTGGTGGGCCGTGTCTTCCGGCAGGCTGCGCTCTAGCTCTAAACGGTCTTCGTTAAAGCGAGCGTCGTCAATATCGCCACGCTCGCGAGCCGCCTCCAACGAGGCCAAGCGGCGTTGGAAAATCGCCACGTTCTGTTCGGCCGAAGTGTCATTGGCTTCGAAATGGTCAAGCTGGTCACGCAGGGTACTAGCACCGCGCATGGGGGCAATTAATAGCCACAGCGCAGGCAGTAACAGTAAGGCAATCGCTATCCAGAGCGGTGTCATGAAGACCTCTCGCGGTTAATCAGGGCATCTAGGCGGGCGCGCTCTTCGGCGCTCAACGCTTTCGCAGATGCATTGCGGCGGGCGCGTACCATCAGCACGACGACCAGCATGCCTAGCACCACTAACCCGATCGGTAGCCCCCACAGCAGGGAGGTGCGGTTTTCCAGGCGCGGGGTGTAGAGGATGTACTCCCCAAAGCGCTGCACCATGTGGTTGATGATTTCGATATCCGACTGACCGTCTTGAAGCAGCTGATAGACCCGCTCGCGCATATCACCAGAGATCGGCGCGTCCGAGTCATCGATCGCCTGGTTTTCGCATAGCGGGCAGCGCATGGAGGAGGTATGATCACGGTAGCGCTGCTCCATCACCGGGTCGTCAAACTCGCGGAGTTCAATGCCTGCCGCGACAACGCTGCCCGCCAGCGTTAGCAGGACAGCAGCGAACAAACGCATTAACGCCATTTTTCCACCTCCGGCAGGATGCGCTCGCGAACGTCTTCAGGTGATACGTAGCCTTTATGGTGGTAACGAATGACACCGTCGGCATCTACCAAAAACGTTTCCGGCGCGCCGTAAACGCCGAGATCGAAGCCCATGCTGCCTTCGGGGTCGAAGACGTTCACTTCAAAGGGGTCGCCAAACTCGCTTAAAAACTCCAGGCCTTTCTCGCGGGTATCTCGGTAGTTGATGCCCACCATACGGATGCCGTTATCAGCGAGTTCTAACAGCTGCGGCATTTCCTGCTTGCAGGCGGGGCACCATTCGCCCCATACGTTGACGAGCGTGACCTCACCCGTCAGCAGCGATTGGTCCCCCTGACGGTTGGCATCCCGCAACGTGGAGGCTTCGAACGCAGGAAAATCCCGCGCCATCAGCGCTGAGTCTCGCTGTGAAGGGTCACGCCCCAACCCTTGATAGAGAAACAGCGCGATGCCCACAAAACCGATGGGTAAAAGAAGCAGCAGCAGGCGGCGTGTCATACCGTGGCCTCCTGTGACGGAGATTGATCAATACGTGAAGATGCCGGTTGGCGCGCAGCTGCGCCGCGGTAGCGCTTATCCGCTACCCCAAGATGCCGCCGAAGGCCATGAGCAGGCCGCCTAACCACAGCCAGCGCACAAACGGCTTGTACTGGACGCGCATGGCATAGCTGCCGTCGCCCAGGTCTTCACCCATGGCCACGTAGAGGTCGCGGAACAGGCCGGGGCGCAGCGCCACCTGGGTCATGGGCATGCCGGTGGCGAGATAGAGGCGCTTCTCAGGGCGCATCGAAAAGCTGCGCCCTTCTTCCCCGCGCTGTAACTGAATAATCGAGGTATCAGCAAGGAAGTTCGGGCCGCGTCGGTTGGGGAGTTCCGTCATAGTGAACTGGTAGCCCGCCACTTCCACGGTGGAGCCGGGCGACATGCGTACGTTACGTTCGATGTTGTAGTTCGAAACGACGGCAACGCCCACGATGGTCACCGCAATGCCCACGTGGCCCAGCACCATTCCCCAGTAAGAGAGCGAGAGCTTGCGCAGCCCGGCGACAAACGAGCTGGCATGGCGGGTCTTATCAAACAGGGCGCGCGCCATCGGCCAGACGATCCACAGCGCAGAAATAATGCCCAGCGACACCCACAGGTTCCACTCGCCGCCGTAGATCAACGGCATGGCCACACCCAGCACGATGGCAGCTGCCGCCGCGAGACCTAGCTTCCGCCACAGCTCACGACCACTCATGCTTTTCCAACGCGCCACCGGCCCCAAGCCCATGAAGACACACATCACCACGGTGAGCGGCACAAAGAGCGCATTGAAGTAAGGCGGGCCTACGCTGATTTTACCCAACCCCAAAGA
Organism: Vreelandella lionensis; assembly: GCF_002087295.1. Classification (GTDB taxonomy): domain Bacteria; phylum Pseudomonadota; class Gammaproteobacteria; order Pseudomonadales; family Halomonadaceae; genus Vreelandella; species Vreelandella lionensis. Next base: position 22,257 of record NZ_MWVI01000029.1, read on the forward strand.
GTCCAGAATCAGCGGGTACACCGTGCCCAAGAGCACCGTGACGGTCATAATGACCAAAATGATGTTGTTGATCAGCAGCAGCGAATCCCGCGAGAGCCAGTTAAAACCGACCTTATGGCTCACCCGCGGCGCGCGCAGGGCAAACACCAGCAGTGATAGCGTGACGGTAATCGCCAGCAGCATCAAAATGAAGAAGCCACGGGAGGGGTCGTTGGCAAAGGCATGGACCGAGGTCAGTACGCCCGAGCGCACCAAGAAGGTGCCCATCAGCGACAGCGAGAACGTCGAGATCGCCAGCAGCACCGTCCAGCTCTTGAACGAGCCACGTTTTTCGGTCACCGCCAGCGAGTGAACAAGCGCCGTGCCCGTTAGCCAGGGCAGCAGCGAGGCGTTCTCTACCGGATCCCAGAACCACCAGCCGCCCCAACCAAGCTCGTAGTAGGCCCACCAGCTGCCGAGTGCGATCCCCACGGTGAGAAACGCCCAGGCCACGTTGGTCCAGGGGCGAGCCCAACGGGTCCAGGCGGCGTCCAAGCGCCCGCCCAGCAGAGCGGCAATCGCGAAAGCAAACACCACCGAAAAGCCCACATAACCCATGTAGAGCATCGGCGGGTGAACCACCAAGCCAAAATCCTGCAGCAGTGGGTTCAGGTCCGCGCCATCCTGCGGCATGTTGGGTAGCAGGCGTTCAAAGGGGTTGGAGGTCACGAGAATGAAGAGCAGAAAGCCCACACACACCATGCCCATCACGCCCTGCACCCTGGCCACCATGTCGCGGGGCAAGTCGCCCGAGAAGACCGACGCCGCATAACCCCAGCCCGCTAGCATCAGGCTCCACAGCAGCACCGAGCCTTCATGGTTACCCCACACCGCGCTGAACTTGTAGTACCAGGGCAGCAACGAGTTGGAGTTATTAGCCACGTTGGCGACACTGAAATCATCCAGCATATAGCTGGCGGTTAAACAGAGGTAGGCAATGGCGACGAACAGGAATTGACCGGTAGCCATGGGACGGCCATAGGCCATCCATAGCGGGCGACGGGTCGCTGCCCCAGCAAGCGGCATCACTGCCTGCACCACCGCCATTAATAGCGCGATGACCATTGCAAAGTGGCCAATTTCAGGAATGATCTTAATTAACATGGGCGCTCCGAATTAGCATCAGGCCTTATCGCGTTGCCTGCGTTCAGCCATTAATTGCCGCTTCCTTCTGGGGAGCCTTCCTGCTCTAGGCGCTTGCCCACTTCGGCGGCTTTCGCTTGAAAGTCGGCCGGGGAGTAGCCTGCTTCTTCCAGTGCCTGGGCCACTTCAGGCGGCATGTAGTTTTCATCGTGGCGCGCCAGTACTTTATCGGCGTAGAGGCGGCCATCGGCCTGAAGCTCGCCAACCACCACCACGCCCTGCCCTTCACGGAACAGGTCCGGCAGAATACCGCTGTAGTAGACCTCTCGATCATCCACGTAGTCAGTTACCACGAACTCCACATCCAGGCTTTCCGGGTCGCGGGACACAGAGCCCTCTTTGACCATGCCACCCGCGCGAATTTGGCGCTCCATAGGGGCATCGCCTTGGGCAATTTGTACCGGGCTGGAAAAACAGATTGATATTGGCGCGCAGCGCATACAGGGTGAGCCCCACCGCAATGGCGGTGAGCGACAATAGCCCTAAGATAACAAACAGCTTCTGTTTACGTTTAGGCGTCATGGTGAACGTCCTTCTGAGCAGAGTTAACTGGCTCTTGCAGGGGCTGCGCGTGCGATGGCTGAGCGTTGCGCTGGGCATTTTCACGACGCGCCCGGCGCTTTACCACGTTGAGTAGCTGGCGGCGTTCCTGACGTGCGTGCCACACGATCACTAGCATCAACAGCGCAGTGACTCCCCAGGCAGCCCACACGTAAACCGCGTGACCGCCCATGGCAAAAAATTCGTTTAGCGACGAAAAGGCCATTAGTTCGTCTCCTCGGCAAGCTCACGCACCCAGCGCTTGTTGGCTTCTCGATGGAGAATTTCGCTGCGCGTGCGCATCAGCGTGAGGGCAATAAAAAAACTGTAAAAGCCCAATACCATGATGAGCAGCGGTGCCCACATGTCCATGGTCATGGCAGAGCGCCCTGTAATCGTGAAAGTGGCAGGCTGGTGAAGGGTATAACACCAATCGACAGAGTACTTGATGATGGGGATATTGATGACGCCGACCATGGCCAGCACCGACGCGGCACGAGCCGCTATCGCGGCTGCTAAACGCACCGCGCAAGGCAATCACACCCAGATAGAGAAACAGCAGAATAAGCATGGAGGTAAGCCGTGCATCCCACATCCACCAGGTTCCCCAGGTGGGCACGCCCCATACTGCGCCCGAAAAAAGCGCCACGAAGGTCATCGCGGCACCCAGCGGGGCCATCACGGTGGCGGCCATATCCGCCACTTTGATCTTCCAGACCATGAATACCAGCCCGGAGACCGCCATGGAGACAAAGATGGATTGGGCTAGGAATGCGGCGGGTACGTGGACATAAATGATGCGAAAACTATTGCCCTGTTGATAGTCCGCAGGCGCAAAGGCCAACCCCCAGACGGTGCCTACCAGCAGCAGCAGCGTCGCCGCCACCCAAAAAAGTGGCTGCAGCTTGGCGCTAATGGCATAGAACCACTTGGGTGATCTTAGTTTGTTGATAAAGGCCCACATGGTGTTCCCGTCCTCTAACCGTTAATGCTGATGCGCAGCGATGCCGCAATGGCCCAGGGAGCCAGCATCAGCGCCAGCGCTAACAGTGCGCCTAAAATCGCCAGATGCGCGGCAATGCCCTCGCCGAAAATAGCGGCTTGTACGGCACCTGCGCCGAAAATTAGTACTGGTATATAGAGCGGCAGCACCAGCAGCGAGAGCAGCACACCGCCACGGGCCAGCCCTACTGTTAGCGCCGCTCCGATCGCCCCAATTAAGCTCAAGCTGGCCGTACCGAGTGCCAACGACAGCGCTAGCACGGCGTAGCTTCCCGCTGGAAGCGACAGCATGATGCCCAGCAGCGGTGCCATCAGTGCCAGCGGCAGCCCCGTCAGCAACCAATGTACCGCCACTTTTGCCAACCCCAGCGCCGCCAGCGGCTGGGGTGCCAGTAATAGTTGCTCCAGGCTGCCATCGTCGTAGTCGCTGCGAAACAGGCTATCCAGCGAAAGCAGTGCCGCGAGCAGTGCGGCCACCCAAAAAAGCCCTGGCGCAATGCTTGCCAACAGCTCTGGATCCGGTGAAATACCGATGGGAAACAGGGTAATCACCAGCGCAAAGAACACCAGCGGATTGAGCACTTCGCCACGACGGCGCAGCATCAGGGTGAGGTCGCGTTTGAGGGTTGCCTTTATGGCCACCAGCAGACCGCCCTGGGGAGCATGCATAGCCATCTCTGGGGTGCTCAGTTGAGCGTGTGAACGTTGCAACGCTGTCTCCTTCTTACCCCAGCTGAATGCGCCTAAGCACAGGTGACTCGGTCAACGCGTGGTGGGTGGTGACCAGAACGCAGCCGCCAGACTGTGCATGCGCCACCAACTGTGCCTCTAGCGCCGCCACCCCTTGGCGATCGATTGCGGTGAAAGGCTCGTCGAGCACCCACAGCGCCCGCGGGGTCAGGGTCAGGCGTGCCAGCGCCACGCGCCGCTGCTGCCCGGCTGAAAGCTGGCCGGCAGGCACGTCTTCGAAGCCGGCGAGCCCAACGGCAGCCAACGCTGCCTCACGTGCAGGTTCGCTGCCCTTTTCCCCGCTAAGCGCCTGATACCAAGCTAGATTCTCCAGCGGTGACAGGCCTGCTTTCACGCCTGGGGCATGACCTAAATAGAGTAAATTTGCGAGAAAATGTTCACGGGCTTGGCGCATGGGTTCGCCATTCCAGTAAAGCTCGCCACGGTAATCGGTTAATTGCCCGGAGAGTATTTTCAGCAGCGTTGTCTTGCCGCTGCCGTTGGGGCCTTCAATGCGCACGATCTCACCGCTTTGGATATCGAGATCGAGCCCTTCAAACAGCCAACGGTCGTCACGTTCACAGGCCAATTGTCGGGCTTGCAGGCACAGGCTCAAAAGACACTCCAGGCACGTTGATTTTGGGTCGAACTCTACACGGAAAGGCCCTTTCTCGCCAGTCACGCTCTGCGGTCTTGGGTCGCAGCGTGATCCAGCTCAATGCTTGCTTAAGAAACACGCTGCAAAGACAAGCGAAAGACAGCACTAGCACTGTATGCAAAAACAGGTTTATACTGTAACCACTGTATGAATAGACACCATAGAATAAAACTACAGCTATCGACTCAATCAAACGCCTTGGCAACGGGCGCTGCATGGGAGAACACCCTATGACGATTTGCCTATCCCCTCAGGTAACGTCTCACGTACCTTCTTACGTACCCTCTCAGACGCTGTCTCAACCGATAACGCAACCTCCAGCACGGCAACGCTCAGCTTCCCAGCACACCCGCCAGGCATGCATGTCTCACACTATTACCCGACGCAACACCTATGCACTGCGCATACGCGGCGACCGCATGCGTGACTGCACTCTCTTCGAGGGTGACGTTATTATCATTCATCGCCCACCAGCCGACGCTCATCAAGAAACTGCCGTAGCAACGATTAACCAGCGGGAAGTGGCGCTGAAGCAGCTCTCTATCAGCCGTTTAGGCATTCATTTATGGCCCGAAGATGCAGCGATGCCCGAAGTCTTCCTGCATAATTGTGATATCCAGGTGCTGGGCATGGTGATGGGTGTGGCCCACCACGCAACGGAAACCCGGCACCATTAACGTTATCCACCCTGCCGGGAGTACTATTTCCGCTATCGAGTCCCTGATTTAGCCCCTGAGACATGGCACACCGCCGAGATTGACGTTGAAAAGAGTCAGTTCTTGGCCTGGGTGTGCCACGCTCCTACCACCGACGCCTTCGACGCGCTGCTTCAAGCGGCCAAAGCTGCTCACCCGAATGCCAGCCATCACTGCACTGCGTTTATCGCCGGACCTCCTGGAGAGCAAACGCATATTGGCTTTTCCGACGACGGCGAGCCCGGCGGAACCGCAGGCCGTCCGATGTTCCAGGCGTTGCAGGGCAGCCAGATTGGCGAAATTGGTTGCGTGGTGATTCGCTACTTTGGCGGCACCAAGTTAGGTACCGGAGGTTTGGCACGCGCTTATGCGCAGGCGGTCAATGCCGGGCTGGAAACGCTGCCCACCCAGGAAGTCGTCGAGCGGGATAGCTATTTATTAAAGGTCAGCTTCGCCCACGAAGCGCAAGCCCGCGCTTGGTGCGACGAGCAGGCACTGCCCGTGCAACAGGCGGCTTACGATGGCGATGGCGTGAGCTTAACCATTGGCTGGCCACGCGATGTCGAGCTGGATTTCCGCGGTCTGGAAAACCGCCTTAAAACAGCCATTGAGCTACAGCGAACATAAAAAAACGCGGCTTGCACGGGCGCTTGCTCGGTAGGCCGCGTTCTATAACGGCAGACGTGCTGTCTAACTAGCCGCTTAGCCCAGGTACTTGATCATTACCCCGGCAGCCACCGCCGAACCAATGACCCCAGCAACGTTCGGCCCCATGGCGTGCATCAGCAGGAAGTTATGCGGGTTCGCTTCCAGACCTACCCTTATCCGCCACACGCGCCGCCATCGGCACGGCAGACACACCCGCCGCGCCAATCAGCGGGTTGATGGGCATTTTGCTGACTAGGTTCATCAGCTTGGCCATCAATACGCCAGCGGCGGTGCCGATGCCGAAGGCTACGATCCCCAGTCCCAGAATACCCAGGGTTTCAAACGCCAGGAAGCTATCGGCCATCCGTTTCGAGCCCACAGAGAGCCCGAGGATGATCGTCACGATATTGATCAGCGCGTTTTGCGCGGTATCGGAAAGGCGCTCGACCACACCGCACTCGCGCATCAGGTTACCAAAGCAGAACATGCCTAGCAGAGGTGCCGCGTCCGGTAGAAACAGCGCCACGGCGATCAATAGCATCAGCGGGAAAACCACTTTTTCGAGCTTGGAGACCGGACGCAGCTGCGTCATGGTGATCTTGCGCTCTTTTTCGGTGGTCAGCAGACGCATAATTGGCGGCTGGATCAGCGGCACCAGCGCCATATAGGCATAGGCGGCCACGGCAATCGCCCCCAGCAGTCCCGGCGCGAGTACGCTGGACACATAGATAGAGGTCGGGCCATCCGCCCCGCCGATAATACCAATCGCCGCGGACTGGTTGAGCGAGAAGTCCATAATGCCCATGGACGTGAGCAGCACGGCGCCGAACAGCGTAGCGAAAATGCCGAACTGTGCCGCCGCGCCCAGGAACAGCGTGCGCGGGTTGGCCAGCAGCGGGCCGAAATCGGTCATTGCCCCAACGCCCATAAAGATCAGCAACGGTGCAATGCCTGAGCCAATGGCGACTTTATAGAAGTTGTAGAGCATGCCATCGCTGTAGCCGACACTCACCGCGATATCTTTCGCGGCTCGCAGTTGGTCCGGCGCAGCCGAATCATGGGCAATCGCTTTCAGCGTCTCGCGCCAACCCTCTACCCCAGTCAGCGGGTCAAGGGTAGCGCCCAACGCTGCAGCCATTTGCTGCAGCACGGGCGGGCTTGGCGACTTCAATCGCTTGATCCAGCGCTGAAATCGCCAAGCCTGCCTCAGGAATATTGGCAAGAATACCGCCAAACCCGATTGGCACCAGCAGCAGGGGCTCAAACTTCTTGTAGATCGCCAGGTAGAGCAACCCAAGCCCTACCAGGATCATAACCGCTTGGCCCAGCTCCAGGTTATAGAGCCCGGAGCCTTCCCATAAGGTGATTAATTTATCCATTCCCGAGTTGCCCTTAAAGCTCAATCAGTGCATCGCCAACGGCGACGCTATCGCCTTCGCTGACATTGACTTTCGATACCGTACCGGCACTGCTGGCACGCACTTCGGTTTCCATCTTCATGGCTTCCAGAATGATGACGACATCGCCTTCGGCCACTTGGTCGCCTGGGCGTACATTCACCTTGAAGATGTTACCGGCCAGCGGCGCATCGATGCTTTCACCGCTGGGCGCTGGGGCGGCGGCCTCAGGCTGTGCGGCGGGCTGCTCCTGAATATCGCCAATCTCGCCACCTTCCGACACCTCGACCACGTAAGCCTTGCCGTTGAGCTTCACGGTGTAGGTTTCCGGACCACCGGCAGGCGCAGGTGCTGCTGCGGGAGCCTCTGCCTTAGCTGGGGCGGCTGCCTGAGGCGCTTCGGGCGCAGGCTCAAAGGCGTCTTTATTGTCGCGGTTTTTGAGGAATTTCAGGCCAATCTGCGGGAACAGCGCATAGGTCAGCACGTCATCCACTTCCCGCTCGCCCTCGGCAAGGCGAATGCTATCGGCGCTGGCTTTCTCTTTCAGCTCGGCCGCGAGCTTGTCCATTTCTGGAGAGAGGTTATCTGCCGGGCGGCAAGTAATCGGCTCGCCGCCTTCCAGTACACGCTTTTGCAATTCGGCATTGAAGGGTGCCGGGGCAGAGCCGTATTCGCCCTTCAGCAGCGCCTGCACTTCTTTAGAGATCGACTTGTAGCGCTCGCCCATCATGACGTTCATGACCGCCTGAGTGCCCACAATCTGTGAGGTGGGCGTCACCAACGGAATAAAGCCGAGGTCTTCGCGTACGCGGGGGATTTCGCTCAGCACGTCATCCAGCTTGTCGCCAGCGCCCTGCTCTTTTAGCTGGCTCTCCATATTGGTGAGCATACCGCCTGGCACCTGAGCCACCAGAATGCGCGAATCAATGCCCCGCAGCGAGCCTTCAAAGGCGGCGTACTTTTTGCGCACTTCGCGGAAGTAGCCGGCGATATCTTCCAGCAACTCCAGGTCTAGCCCAGTGTCGCAGTCAGTGTCCTTGAGCATGGCAACCACGGATTCAGTCGGGCTATGGCCATAGGTCATCGACATGGAGGAGATCGCCGTATCGACGTTATCAATCCCGGCTTCGACCGCTTTCAGGATGGTCGACGTGGATAAGCCGGTCGTCGCATGGCAGTGCAAATGCACTGGAATGGAGAGCTCTTTTTTCAGCCGTGAGACCAAATCGTAAGCGGTATACGGCGTGAGTAGCCCCGCCATATCCTTGATAGCCAGAGAATCTGCGCCCATTGCAGCAATGGTTTTGGCAAGATCTACCCAGCTATCCAGGGTATGTACCGGGCTCACCGTGTAGGAAATGGTGCCCTGCGCATGGCCGCCGACTTGGCGAACCGCTTTGATGGCGCGTTCCAGGTTGCGCGGGTCGTTCATGGCATCAAACACGCGGAACACGTCAACGCCGTTGGTTTTAGCGCGCTCGACGAATTTATCAACTACGTCATCGGCGTAGTGGCGGTAACCCAGCAGGGTTTGGCCGCGCAGCAGCATTGCCTGAGGTGTGTTCGGCATCGCCTCTTTAAGGGCCGAATACGCTCCCACGGGTCCTCTCCTAAATAACGGATACCCGCATCGAAAGTGGCACCGCCCCAGGTTTCCAGAGACCAGTAGCCGACTTTATCCAGCTTTTCGGCGATGGGCAGCATGTCATCCAAGCGCAGGCGCGTAGCAAACAGCGATTGGTGCGCATCGCGCAGGACAACATCAGTGATTCCCAGAGGACGTTTTGTTTCATTCATGGTCGTGGCTCACAGTTTAGCGTTATGGATTTGTAGTAAATTTAACAAAAAAATAGCCATCAGGGCGAAATAGACACACAAAAGCGTGCGTCTTACGGACGGCGGGACGAGCGGTAACGATGCACTGCAGCACTGATCACCGCGGCAACTTCGTCATTTTGGCCGTTACTGGCGGGTGTTTTGTCACTATTTCGACCCGCTGGCGCTGCCACTGGAGCAGGCTGAAAGCGGTCAATCAACTTCGACATCAGCGTAACGCTAATGACCAAAATAGTAAGAAAAACAAAAACAAAGCCCATACCAAGGCCCATTAGAGCGTGCCCCTCTTGGAGTAACGCCGACCCCTGCATAGCGTGCTCTCCTTGTTTTATAGGGTTATTGGCACGCCAAACGCCTCTAACGGCGCTTGGCGCAATAAGGGTAATACACTAACCTGCCACATTCAGGATAGAATGCAATCGCGCCATAGTGGAAGTCATGGTTGTTAATTTACTACATAAAGGCAAGATCGGTCTTGCACCGATGGAAGGCGTTATCGATGCGCTCACCCGCGATCTACTGACTCGTCAGGCCGGTTTCGACTGGACGGTGACGGAGTTTGTCAGGGTAGTGGATACCCGCCTTCCCCCACGGGTGTTTTACAAACACTGCCCCGAACTCACCGAGCGCCCGGTAGCGACGCCTAGCGGCGTACCCGTCCATCTGCAGCTCCTCGGCTCCGACCCTAGGGCACTAGCCGAAAATGCCCGCCAGGCGCTAGCCCTTGGGGCCATTAGCGGGGATCTCAACTTTGGCTGCCCAGCCAAGCTGGTGAACCGCCACGACGGCGGCGCATCGCTACTGCGCCAGCCAGACCGCGTCTACCAGGCCGTCAAAGCGGTCGCAGAGGCGCTAGACGGCGAAATTCCGGTGACCGCGAAGATTCGCCTGGGATTTGCCAATCGCCGCTTGGCGGTGGCCTGTGCGCAGGCGACGGAAGCAGGCGGCGCAGCGCGCTTGGTCGTACATGGCCGGACACGGGACGAAGGGTATCGCCCACCCGCTCACTGGGAGTGGATTGGCAAAGTGCGCCACCACGTCTCGATCCCCGTGGTGGCCAATGGCGATATCTGGACGCTTGAGGACTACTGGAAGGCACGCACGCTCTCCGGCTGCTGCGATGTAATGCTCGGGCGCAGCGCGCTGGCTGACCCCTGGCTGGCACCTCGGATTCGCCACTGGCAACAAACCGGCGAACGTTTGGCGGAAACCACTTGGGAAATGCGCGCCAGCGTACTGCAAGAGTACGCCGCGCTCCAGCGTCAACACCTTCCTGACCGCGTGGTCGTGTCGCTGGTGAAGCAGTGGCTTGCCCAGATGCGTCAAGGCAACGCTGAAGCCGACCAGCACTTTCAGCGCCTGAAGCGCCTGACCGACTTGGACGCACTTCTCGGCAGCCTTACCCCTAGCGCAAGCGCCCTCGCTGCCTGCGAACCCGCCTAAGCCGGGCGAAGCGCCTGAACCAACCGCCGTTGAACCTGCTGAGTCAAAGCGCCTATCGAGGCGCTTTTTTTCGACCCATACGCGGGTTCGACCCACCTCATTTCCTACGAGCCAAAAAAAAAGCGCCCTTCCGCAAAGTTGCGGGGGCGCTTTACACGATCGCAAGACTAACGCGCGAGCCACGTTAGTCAGGCTAGAAAACAGAAAACCCGCTCTTTAATGAGAGCGGGTTTTGGAATCTGGCGCGCCCGGGAGGATTCGAACCTCCGACCACCTGATTCGTAGTCAGGTACTCTATCCAGCTGAGCTACGGGCGCGTATCAAATTACGATGTTACATCATGCAGTTGGCGGAGAGAGAGGGATTCGAACCCTCGATAGGGCTATAAACCCTATACTCCCTTAGCAGGGGAGCGCCTTCAGCCACTCGGCCACCTCTCCTCAACGGCACGGCGCGAATATTACCGATTTTGATGACTGGTGTCCAGCCTTATTCCGATTTTTTTCGCGCCGGCCTAAAATCACCGCTTAAACGCCCTTTAATGAGCCGTAACACGGGCGGCCATTTATTCTGCTTCGCTTTCACTATTACGTTCACGCTGAATGCGCTGATAGATCTCTTCACGGTGAACCGCGACATCTTTTGGTGCGTTCACACCAATGCGCACTTGATTACCTTTCACACCTAATACTGTGACGGTGATTTCATCACCGATCATCAGCGTTTCGCCAACGCGGCGGGTTAGGATGAGCATGGCTGATCTCCTTCTCAGACGTTTTTATACAACGGGATGTGTCCGCCAGCGGCGTCACCATGCCATTATGCGGCATGGTGACGCCTGCCACCAAAGGCTTTGGCCCCTATGACACCTTACCCTCCCGTTGAAAGAAAGCTCACCACCACACGGCAGCGCGTAACTTCAGCGTAGAAGGTTTAGGCCACAATTGTTATTCAGATTCGATATCGGACTTATCGAGACCAAACGCTTTGTGTAAGGCGTTAACTGCAAGTTCCATATGTTTTTCGTCAATTACGACAGAAATTTTAATTTCTGAAGTAGAGACCATACGGATATTAACGTTTTCATCGGCCAATACGCGGAACATTTTAGAGGCAACACCCGCATGAGAGCGCATGCCAACGCCGACCAGCGACACTTTGGGAATGTTGTCATCGCCGCGCAGCTCACCGCCGCCCAGGTCAGGAATAACGGTCTCTTCTAGCAGCTTTTTGGTGGCTTTATAGTCACCTTTTGCCACGGTGAAGGTGAAGTCGGTGCAATCGCCAGCTGGTGCAACGTTCTGGACGATCATATCCACTTCAATATTCGCGTCGGCAATCGGTCCCAAAATACGTGAAGCCACACCAGGTACATCCGGCGTGTTCAGCAGGGTTAGTTTGGCTTCGTTTTTGGTAAACGCGATACCGGAGATTAGCGGTTCTTCCATAGAATCCTCGTCTTGGTCTGAATCTGCAACAATCAGGGTGCCAGGGCCGTCTTCAAAGCTAGACAGTACCCGCAGCGGCACGTTGTATTTACCGGCGAATTCAACAGCGCGAATTTGCAGCACTTTGGAGCCCAAACTAGCGAGTTCGAGCATTTCTTCTACGGTGATGCTTTCAAGGCGCTGCGCTTTGGAACATACACGGGGGTCCGTGGTGTAAACACCGTCTACGTCGGTATAGATTTGGCACTCATCAGCACCCAAGGCGGCAGCAAGCGCCACGCCGGTAGTATCAGAGCCGCCACGCCCCAGCGTGGTGATATTGCCGTCTTCGTCTACGCCTTGGAAACCAGCGACCACCACGACCTTCCCTGCATCCAGGTCAGATTTGAGATCGTCAGTTTCAATACGCTGAATACGCGCTTTGGTGTAGGCGCTGTCGGTATGAATCCCTACCTGGGCACCCGTGTGCGAGGTCGCCGACACGCCAATTTGCTGTAGCGCCATGGCCAGTAGGGAAATGGTCACCTGCTCCCCTGTCGAGAGCAGCATATCCATTTCACGCGGGGCGGGGTCCTCGTTCAGAGCGTGGGCCATTTCGGTCAGGCGGTTGGTCTCGCCGCTCATCGCGGAGACAACAACCACTACCTGATGGCCCTGGTCGCGAAAGCCTTTAACTTTTTCCGCCACGGCCTTGATACGGTCGACAGAGCCCACCGAAGTGCCGCCGAACTTCTGTACGTATAGTGCCATATGCCGTTTTTCCTTTACGTTCGGGAATGGAAGGTGAATATTGTTATTGCTAATTTCCTAACTAGCAAAAAGGCCGGTAGCAAATAATGCCACCGGCCTCTCTATTTAGCGAAGTGTGTTTTCCAACCAAGCCGGGACACTGTTCAACGCATCCGGCAGCGCATCGGGCTGACTGCCGCCTGCTTGAGCCATATCAGGGCGCCCTCCCCCTTTGCCACCCACTCGGGATGCCACATGATTAACCAGCGCACCCGCTTTAACACGGCCAGTTAAATCAGAAGTGACCCCAGCAATCAGGCTGACTTTACCAGCGGCCTTGTCGGCAGTGGCTAGCATAATCACGCCAGAGCCTAGCTTGTTTTTCAGCTGATCCAATACGCCGCGCAGATCTTTACCAGACACGCCATCCAACTCAGTTACCAGCAGCTCCACGCCGCCCACTTCCTGCACTTGGCTGAGCATATCGCTACCCGCTGCACTGGCGAGTTTCGCTTTGAGCTGCTCTAACTCTTTCTCCAGACTGCGGTTGCGCTCCACAAGCGATTCGACACGCGCTTCCACTTGCTCTCGCTTGGTTTGTAAGCGTTCGCCAATCCGCTGAACGCGGGCTTCTTGCTCACGGAAATACGCCAGTGCGTTTTCGCCGGTGATAGCTTCAATACGACGCACACCCGAGGCAATACCTACTTCGCTGACCACGTGGCAGCAGCCAATGTCGCCACTGCGGCTAACATGCGTACCGCCACACAGCTCGATCGAGAAGTCATCGTCACCAATGGTCAGCACGCGCACGTTATCCGCGTATTTCGCTTCAAACAGCGCTGCCGCGCCTTTGGCCTTAGCGTCCGCTAGGCTCATTTGCTCGATTTTAGTCGGTGCGTTGGCCAAAATCTGCTCATTGACGATGCGCTCTACTTCAGCAAGCTGCTCAGCGGTCATGGGTTCAAAGTGGCTGAAGTCAAAGCGCAGACGCTCAGCGTTAACCAGCGAGCCTTTCTGCTGCACGTGGTCACCCAGCACCATACGCAGCGCTTTATGCAGCAGGTGGGTCGCTGAGTGATTACGAATGGTCGCGCCGCGTAGGCTGGCATCGACTTCGCCGCGCACGTTGGCACCTACGTTCAACGCGCCCTCGACCATCACGCCTTGGTGAAGGCGGTGGCCGCTCTGCTTCTGAGTATCGGAGACCTGGAAGCGGCCGCCATCATCGTGCAGGTAACCGGTATCACCGACCTGGCCACCGGACTCTCCGTAGAACGGCGTACGGTCCAGTACCACTGTGCCCTTCTGGCCAGCTTCCAGCGCCGCCAGCGCGTTGCCCTCGCTATCCACAATCGCAGTGACGGTGGCTTGGTCTTCCAGCAACTCATAGCCGGTAAACTGGGTTTCGCCATCCAGCTCAATCGATGCGGTGTAATCAGCACCAAACTGGCTGGCCGCTCGTGCACGCTCGCGTTGGGCCTCCAATTCACGCTGGAAACCTGCTTCATCCAGCGTCACTTCACGCTCGCGACAAACGTCTGCTGTTAAATCAAATGGAAAGCCGTAGGTATCGTACAGCTTGCACACAGTTTCACCGGGCAGCACGTCGCCCTGAAGCTCTTCCAGAGCGGCGTTGAGCAGGCCCATACCGTGATCTAGCGTACGCGCGAACTGCTCTTCCTCTTTCAACAGCACGCGGGCGATCTGCTCGCTGGCATCGCGCAGATCAGGGTAGGCATCGCCCATCTCAGCGTCGAGCGCGGAGACCAGTTTGTGGAAGAACGGCTCGGATGCGCCCAGCTTGCGGCCGTGGCGAATAGCGCGACGAATAATCCGACGCAGCACGTGGCCGCGGCCTTCATTGGAGGGCAGTACGCCGTCGGCAATTAAGAATGCACAGGAGCGCATATGGTCGGCGATGACGCGCAGCGACGGCGTGGAGGTATCGCTGTGTCCCGTGGCTTCTGCTGCCGCCTTAAGAAGATTCTGGAACAGATCAATTTCGTAGTTGGAGTGCACGCCCTGCATCACCGCCGCCACGCGCTCTAGGCCCATACCGGTATCGATAGAGGGCTTGGGTAGCGGGTTGAGCGTGCCTTGGGCATCGCGCTCAAACTGCATGAAAACGAGGTTCCAGATTTCGATGTAGCGGTCGCCATCCTCTTCCGGGCTTCCGGGCGGGCCACCCCATACCTCAGGGCCATGATCAAAGAAGATCTCAGAGCTGGGACCACAGGGGCCGGTGTCGCCCATTTGCCAGAAGTTATCTTCATCCAGCTTGGAGAAGCGCTCCGGGTCAATACCGATCTCATCTTTCCAGATGCGTTCGGCTTCATCGTCGCTGATATGCACCGTGATCCACAGTTTCTCTTTAGGCAGGCCCAGCGTTTCAGTCAGGAAGGTCCAGGCGAAGCGGATGGCGTCACGCTTGAAATAGTCGCCAAAGCTGAAGTTGCCCAGCATTTCGAAGAAGGTGTGGTGGCGAGCGGTGTAGCCACCATTATCTAAGTCGTTATGCTTACCGCCTGCACGTACGCAGCGCTGAGCAGAGGTAGCGCGAACGTAGGGGCGCGGGTCGCGGCCAAGGAACACATCTTTAAAGGGCACCATGCCCGCATTGGTAAACAGCAGCGTCGGGTCGTTACCCGGCACCAGCGAGCTAGACGGCACCACCGTGTGCCCATGCTCTTCAAAAAACGTTAAAAAGGCCTGTCTGATCTCTGCGCTTTTCATAGGGTATCCGTAACAAGAAAGCCTGATGCCCCAGGGCGCTGTCGCCGCCACCCGCTGGGGTCGCAAAGGGACCATTATAACGCAGTTGTCAAACGACTAAAGCCGCAGTTAGTGGCAAAACCAAAACAGACGGCCCAAACAGAGAAGAAATAAACAGTAGGGAAGCCGCTGTAAGCTAGGGCAGTAACAGCCCTGAGCGGGGCTATAGACAGCCCTGAGCGGGGCTACAAACAGGAAAGCGCATAGCGAATTTGCTCAAAATCAAACCCACGCGCTGCTAAAAAACGCTCGCGCTTGGCACGCTCTTTGGGGGAATCACCCGGAGTGGAAAAACGCCTTTCCAGCGTTTCTCGAGCAAGCTCAAACCAGTCTACCGCTTCACGCTCTTATACTGCTGCCAGCGCGGCGGCCTGAGTTTCCTGGTCAACCCCGCGTTGGCGAAGCTCGCCTTTAATGCGAATTACGCCCTGCCCTCTGGAAATACGCGAGCGTATAAAGCTCTCGGCAAATCGTGCATCGGACTGCAGCGACTGCTCGGCCAGGGCATCTAGGCAAGCAGAGATTTCATCGGCATCAAAAGTTTTTTGCTGTAACTTACGCGCCAGCTCGGCGCGAGAATACTCGCGCCGAGCCAGTAGTTGAATCGCCACTTCACGTGCAGAAGCATCCACACTAGAGGAAAACATTGAGTTTCCCTCTTAGCACATGCAATGGAGGTAGCGGCTTAAAGCAGATCATCATCGCTATCTGTAGCCACATCAGCGGCAGGCGCTTCTTCCTTCTTCGGCTCCGCCTTGGCCAGTAGCTGATCACGAATCTGGGTTTCGATCTCGTTCATGATTTCAGGATGCTCTTCCAGGTACTGCGCCGCATTGGCTTTACCCTGGCCGATCTTGTTGCCTTTATAGCTGTACCAAGCGCCTGCTTTGTCCACTAGGCTGCACTGCACGCCAAGATCGATAACCCTCACCCGCGTGGTAGATACCTTTGCCATACAGGATTTGAAACTCAGCCTGACGGAACGGCGGTGCCACCTTGTTTTTGACGACTTTAACGCGGGTTCGTTGCCGGTGACTTCGTCGCCTGACTTCACGGAGCCGGTGCGGCGAATATCCAAACGCACACTAGCATAAAACTTCAGCGCGTTACCGCCAGTGGTGGTTTCGGGGCTGCCGAACATCACGCCAATCTTCATACGAATCTGGTTGATGAAGACCACCAAGCAGTTGGCGTTTTTGATGTTACCGGTGATTTTACGCAGCGCCTGGGACATCAAGCGCGCCTGCAGGCCCACGTGGGAGTCGCCCATTTCGCCTTCGATTTCCGCACTCAGAGTCAGTGCAGCCACGGAGTCGATGATAATCACATCCACACCGCCGGAGCGGACCAGCATATCGGTGATTTCCCGCGCCTGTTCACCGGTGTCCGGCTGGGAAACCAGCAGGTCGTCCAGGTTGACGCCCAGCTTCTCAGCGTAGCTGGGGTCGAGCGCGTGCTCGGCATCGACGAAAGCACACACTTTGCCCTGCTTTTGCGCTTGAGCAATGACCGAAAGCGTCAGGGTGGTTTGACCCGATGACTCTGGGCCAAAGATTTCGACGACACGACCAAACGGTAAACCACCAATGCCGAGTGCAATATCCAGCCCCAGCGAACCGGTGGAGACAGACGGCATCACGACGCGTGGCGCATCGCCAAGGCGCATAACGGTCCCTTTACCAAACTGGCGATCAATCTGGCTGAGTGCAGCATTAAGCGCTTTTGTGCGGTTGTCTTCCTGAGCCATGCGGAAATTCCTCATAACAAGCTGTATAATTAGCCAGTAGTATGCCAAAGATTAGCGGCTAAACAAATCCTCAGCGGCAACTTTAACGATTATTTCTTCTGTGCCTGGGCGCCCGCCCGCGCCACCAAACCCGCCAGCGCTTCGCGCACCGCCTGCTCCCGCACCGCTTGGCGGTCGCCGGGGAAGTGGAAGCACTCTGCCTGCTGCTGTCCAGCACTGCCCCAGGCAATCCATACGGTACCTACCGGTTTTTCGTCGCTACCGCCCTCCGGGCCTGCCACACCGCTCACCGCAACAGCTAAATCAGCCCCGCTTTCACGGCAGGCTCCCGCCACCATCGCCTTCACCACGGCCTCGCTAACGGCTCCATGGGCTCCAAGCGTGGCAGGCTCCACACCCAGCAGGCGGGTTTTCGCGGCGTTTGAGTAGGTCACATAGCCCGCCGTAAAGTACGCCGAACTGCCTGCCGCCGAGGTAATCGCACTGGCAATGCCTCCTCCGGTGCAAGACTCTGCGGCGGTCACTTCAACGCCAAGCTGAAGGCAAAGCCGCCCCAGCCGCTGGGCAAGCAGCGATAAATCGAGGTTCTTGAGGCTGGAAACGCTGGGGGGCATGGTGACTCCTTCATGTAAGACCTTAGGGTAGCGTAGAATACTGCGTTTAGCTTTCTCAACGAAATTGCTCAACGAACATGCCGCAGGCCAACCGCTTGCGCCACGCTCAATCAGGACGCCCATGTCACAGGCCAGCCCCGCCCATACGCCAATGATGGCGCAATACCTTAACATCAAGCGCGAGCACCCCGAGGTACTGCTGTTTTACCGAATGGGGGATTTTTACGAGCTGTTTTTCGATGACGCTAAACGCGCCGCTGCGCTGCTGGATATCACCCTTACCCAGCGCGGCCAGTCGGGGGGTAAACCCATCCCCATGGCCGGGGTGCCCTACCATAGCGCGGAAGGTTATTTAGCCCGCTTAGTAGCAGGCGGTGAGTCGGTGGCGATTTGCGAGCAAATCGGCGACCCAGCCACTAGCAAAGGCCCGGTGGAGCGTCAGGTGGTGCGCATCGTCACCCCCGGCACACTGCACGATGAAGCCCTGCTAGATGCTCGGCGAGATAACGTTCTGGTGGCCGTTGCCCCCGGAAAAGCGGGCTGGGGATTGGCATGGCTGGAGCTCTCCAGTGGTCGTTTCAACGTACTGGAAGTCGAGAGCGAAGCGGAAATGCTCGCCGAGTTGACCCGCCTCTCCCCTGCGGAGCTGCTGGTGCCGGAGAGCCTGACCCTGCCCGATGCGTGGTCGCAAAAGCGCAGCCTACGCCGCCAGGGGGAGTGGCTATTCGATCTGGAGAGCGCCACCCGCAGCCTGTGCGACCAATTTGAAGTCAGCGACCTACGTGGCTTTGGCTGTGCGCACCTCTCCACGGCGCTGATCGCGGCCGGTGTCTTGATCGACTACGCCCGCGATACCCAGCGCTCGCGCCTGCCCCACGTGACCGCGATCAGCGTAGAGAATCGCGACGATGCCGTGGTGATCGACGCCGCCAGCCGCCGTAACCTGGAGATCGACATCAACCTGGGCGGCACCGGCGATAACACCCTGGCCAGCGTGCTTGATACCTGCACCACGGCCATGGGTTCGCGACTTTTAAAGCGCTGGCTGAACCGCCCACTGCGCCAGCGGGAGATCGTCGAAGGCCGCCAAGCCGGCGTGGCCCTACTCTCTATTGATGCCAACTATATGAGCCTGCGGGATACGCTGAGCGACGTGGGAGACGTGGAACGCATACTCGCCCGCGTCGCTCTTTACAGCGCACGCCCACGCGATCTCGCACGACTGAGAGATGCGCTCGCCACGCTGCCCACGCTGGAAGCGCTGCTGACCGATATCGACAGCGGCAGCGCCCTGGATAGCCTCAAGCCGCACATTCGCCCCTACCCCGAGCTGGCCGATACGCTAGCGCGAGCGCTGGTCGACAACCCGCCTGTAGTGATTCGGGATGGCGGCGTAATTGCCGACGGCTTCGATGCCGAGCTAGATGAGCATCGCGGCATGGCCGAAAACGCAGGCGACTATCTCGGTCAGTTAGAACTGAGAGAGCGCGAACGCACGGGACTAGCCAACCTAAAAGTCGGCTATAACCGCGTACACGGCTACTTTATTGAGCTGCCCCGCGCCCAGGCGCAGCATGCGCCAGCCGACTATATTCGTCGTCAAACGCTGAAAAATGCGGAACGCTTTATTATCCCAGAGCTAAAAGAGTTCGAGGACAAGGCACTTTCCGCCAAGTCGCGGGCGCTGACGCGGGAAAAGTGGCTCTATGACCAGTTGCTAGCCGAGCTCAACGTCCAGCTGCACGAACTACAGAACACCTCGCGCTCGCTGGCTGAGCTGGACGTTCTATGCGCCTTCGCCGAGCGTGCCGACGCTCTCAACTGGGTGCGCCCTCAATTGGTGGAGGCTACGGGCATCACCATTACCGCCGGACGCCACCCGGTCGTGGAGCAGGTCAGCGACAAACCGTTCGTGCCCAACGACGTGCTGCTAACCCCGCAACAGCACATGCTGATCATCACCGGCCCCAACATGGGCGGTAAATCGACCTACATGCGCCAAACCGCCCTGATCGCCCTGCTGGCCCATAGCGGCAGCTTCGTACCCGCCGATGCCGCCGAGATCGGCCCGGTTGACCGTATCTTTACCCGGATCGGATCGTCAGATGATCTAGCGGGCGGGCGCTCTACCTTCATGGTAGAAATGACCGAAACCGCCAATATCCTGCACAATGCTACTGAGCACAGTTTGGTGCTTATGGATGAGATTGGCCGTGGCACCAGCACCTTCGATGGGCTTTCCTTGGCCTGGGCAATCGCTGAGCACTTAGCCAAATCCCAAGCGCTAACGCTCTTTGCTACTCACTACTTTGAAATGACCGCGCTGCCTGAGCAAACAGAGGGGGTTGCCAATATTCACCTGACCGCCACCGAACACGGCGACGGCATTGTGTTTATGCATCGGATCGAAGCAGGTCCGGCAAGCCAAAGCTACGGTTTGCAGGTGGCACAGCTGGCGGGGGTACCTAGCCACGTGATTCGCCGCGCCCGTGAAAAGCTGATGATGTTAGAGCAGCGGGATGTGGACGAGCAGCAGCACCCAACGCCTAATATGAGTGCACCGCAGCAGAACGATCTCTTCGCCAGTGCGCCCCACCCGGTAGTAGAGGCGCTTAGTAAGGCAGATATCGACGATTTATCGCCCCGTGAAGCGCTGGCGTTGCTGTATCAGTGGCGCGAGCTGCTATGAAGGGAACTATAGAGAAAGGGTATAAAAAGCGGCCGTAATCGCATCAACGGATAACGGCGAGCGCTTGCCGCCGGGTAAGGGCACCACTAGAATGTCGCCCATACTTTTTATCTTATAAAAAACCGCTGATTTATAACCATTCACGATTGACCACGACCGGGAGACTTCTCGGTCTCGCAAGAGGGATAGCAAGATGACGTTTGTCGTTACCGAGAACTGCATCCAATGCAAATACACTGACTGTGTGGAAGTTTGCCCAGTCGACTGTTTCTACGAAGGCCCCAATTTCCTGGTTATTCACCCGGACGAGTGCATCGACTGCGCGCTGTGTGAGCCAGAGTGTCCTGCTGACGCAATATTCTCGGAGGATGAGCTGCCAGATGGCCAAGAGCAGTTTATCGAGATCAACGCGGAGTTGGCCGAAGTGTGGCCCAATATCGCTGAGAAGAAAGACCCGCTGCCCGACGCCGAAGAGTGGGACGGAAAAACCGGTAAGCTGGAAAAACTAGAGCGTTAAGTGCTCCTGGCAAGACAAGCCGCGTAAAAACCAGCGTTCGCGCTGGTTTTTTATTGGCTGGAAAAGCCGCCGTGCAGAAAACGCGCATAAAAAAAAAGGCGACCCGTAGGTCGCCCGCTCCAAGCACGTTCTCTGACCACTCCCTGTGTCAACCTCCTCAGGCTACTTCCTTGCCAGGACTCACATCTCTGTATCACCCGGCGCACCTGCTTGCATCCCGTTGCATCCTGCCTGAAGCATCCTTGCCTCCCCTTGTCCTGAATGCATTGTGGCAGAACAGCCCAAGTTCTCAAGCAAGCTCAAAACGCAAAAGGCGAGCCTGAATGGCTCGCCTAATTTCAAAAAAATCATAAAATTCAACCACTTAAATTAAGATTAGTGAAGAATTTCGTTTTTTCTTACAGCAATCCGAGCGAATGTCGTCGGCATCTGTAAGAGATCTCTTACAAAAAATTGAGAGATCTCTTACGCATAGGTGCTGCTTTTGTGCTTACTGGCCTTTAATCGCTTTCAAACCTGGGTAGGTTACATCGCCAAGCTCGGCTTCAATGACCAGCAGACGGTTGTATTTCGCCACGCGGTCAGAGCGGCACAGCGAACCGGTCTTGATTTGACCAGCACAGGTGCCTACGGCCAAATCGGCAATAGTGGTATCTTCCGTTTCACCGCTACGGTGGGAAATGACCGCCGTGAAGCCAGCATCCTGAGCCATTTTGATCGCATCCAGGGAGTCCGACAGCGAGCCAATCTGGTTGAACTTGATCAGAATGGAGTTACCAATCTGCTCGTCGATGCCGCGCTTGAGGATTTTGGTGTTGGTCACGAACAAATCATCACCCACCAGCTGTACTTTATCGCCCAGCTTATCGGTCAGCGCTTTCCAGCCCGCCCAGTCGGACTCGTCCATACCATCTTCGATAGAGACGATCGGGTAGTCGGCACACAGGCCCGCTAGGTAGTCCGCAAAGCCTTCGGCGTCGTAGCTCTTGCCTTCGCCAGAGAGGTTGTACTGGCCATCCTTGTAGAACTCGGAAGAGGCGCAGTCCAGTGCCAGCGTGACGTCGCTGCCCAAGGTGTAGCCCGCATCGGCAACGGCCTGCTTGATGACCGCCAGGGCGTCCGCGTTGGAAGCCAGGTTCGGCGCAAAGCCGCCTTCATCACCGACCGACGTAGAGAGGCCTTTGGCAGAGAGCACTTTTTTCAGTGCGTGGAAAAGCTCGGCGCCCATACGCAAGCCTTCACGGAAGTTCGCAGCGCCGACTGGCTGCACCATGAACTCCTGGATATCCACATTGTTATCCGCGTGCTCGCCGCCGTTCAGAATGTTCATCATCGGCACCGGCATGCTGTACTGACCGGGCTGGCCGTATAGCTCGGCGATGTGAGCGTACAGCGGCACGCCCTTGGCGTTTGCCGCGGCCTTGGACGCCGCCAGAGAGACAGCCAGAATCGCATTGGCACCTAGGGTCGCTTTGTTATCCGTGCCATCCAGATCCAGCATGGCGTTGTCCAAGCCGCGCTGGTCCCGCGCATCCATTCCCAACAACGCTTCACGGATCTTGCCATTCACGGCCTCAACGGCTTTTAAAACGCCTTTGCCGAGGTAGCGTGCCTTGTCGCCATCGCGCAGCTCAAGCGCTTCACGGGAGCCCGTGGAGGCACCGCTGGGTGCACAGGCAACGCCTACGGCACCGCTTTCCAAACGCACGGTAGCCTGAACGGTCGGGTTGCCGCGCGAATCGAGCACTTCCAGAGCGCTGATTTCAACAATTTTGGTCATGACAGTATCCTTTGGTTGTCGGTCTAATAGATGAAAGATCCAATGTATACCACGGATTAACGCCGCGATTAACGGATGGTTAAGGGATCGAAGCCTTTTACCAGAGCGTCTAACTGCGACAGCTGCGTTAAGAATGGCTCTAATTGATCCAGCGGCAGCGCACAGGGGCCGTCGCACTTGGCGTTATCGGGGTCTGGATGAGCTTCAAAAACAGCCCCGCCAAACCAACCGCCACGCCCGCACGAGCAAGCTCTGCCACTTGGGCACGGCGGCCATCGGCGCTATCCGCCCGGCCACCGGGGCGCTGCAGAGCATGGGTGACATCGAAGAACACTGGGTAACCGGTCTGCTTCATATCGCCAAAGCCCAGCATATCTACGACGAGGTTGTTATAACCAAAACTGGTGCCACGCTCGCACAGCATCAGGCGGTCATTGCCCGCTTCCTGAAACTTTTTGAGGATATGGCGCATTTCATGGGGAGCTAAAAACTGCGGCTTTTTGATATTAATCGCCGCACCCGTTTTCGCCATTGCCACCACTAGATCGGTTTGGCGCGCCAAAAAGGCCGGCAGCTGAATAATATCGGCGACTTCAGCAGCAGGCGCTGCCTGCCACGGCTCGTGCACATCGGTAATGATGGGCACGTGATGGCGCGCCTTGATATCGGCCAGAATTTGCAGGCCTTTTTCCAGCCCCGGCCCCCTGTAGGAGTGGATCGAGCTGCGATTCGCTTTGTCGAAACTGGCGTTGACCACATAAGGCATAACCCAGCTTTTGCGTCACATTCACGTAGGCCTGTGCCACTTCATCGGCCAGCTCCGCCGACTCCAGCACGTTCATGCCGCCAAGCAGCATGAGGGGCAAAGAATTGCCGGCGGTTAAGCCGGCAACGTTGATGTGATGCTCTGGGAATTTGGGATTGAGAAGACATGCTTCCCCCTTTATTCCTGAGGTGCGGCGTGGGCCCGGGTGCGTGCCGTTTTGTGCTCTAGTGCGGCATTGACGAAGCCCGAGAAGAGCGGATGGCCATCGCGGGGCGTCGAGGTGAACTCCGGATGGAACTGACAC
Organism: Vreelandella lionensis; assembly: GCF_002087295.1. Classification (GTDB taxonomy): domain Bacteria; phylum Pseudomonadota; class Gammaproteobacteria; order Pseudomonadales; family Halomonadaceae; genus Vreelandella; species Vreelandella lionensis. The sequence goes on from NZ_MWVI01000029.1 coordinate 45,756, forward strand.
GCCACGTACCAAGGGTGATCCGCCAGCTCGACCACTTCGACCAGCGACTGATCGACGCTCTTGCCCGAAATCACCAGGCCCGCAGCTTCCAGATCATCAATGAACTGGTTGTTGACTTCGAAGCGGTGGCGATGACGCTCGACGATTTCGTCGGCACCGTACGCTTCGCGGGCTTTACTGCCGGATGCCAGGTGGCACACTTGGCCGCCGAGACGCATGGTGCCGCCCAAGTCAGACGCCGCATCACGCAGTTCGATCTTGCCTTCGGCGTTGATCCACTCAGTGATCAAACCCACCACCGGGTGTTTGGTATCGTGAGTAAACTCGGTGGAGTTAGCATCCTTCCAGCCTGCCACGTTGCGCGCAAACTCAATCACCGCCACCTGCATGCCTAAACAGATACCCAGGTAGGGAATGTTGTTTTCACGGGCAAACTGGGCGGTCAGAATCTTGCCTTCCACACCGCGCTCGCCAAAACCGCCGGGCACCAGAATGGCGTCTTTGCCTGCCAGGCGCTCGGTACCGTGACGCTCGATGTCTTCGGAGTCGATATAGTCGACGTTGACCTTGATGCGGCCCTGAATACCCGCGTGGATCAGCGCTTCGTTTAGCGACTTGTAGGCATCCAGCAGCTCCATGTACTTACCGACCATGGCGATGCTGACCGACTTCAGCGGGTTCAGCTTGGCATCGAGTACCTTGACCCACTCCGACAGATCCGCAGGCTCAGCTTCTAAGCGCAGCTTGTCGCAGACGATATCGTCCAGGCCGTGCTCGTGAAGCATTAGCGGAATGCGGTAGATGGTGTCGGCGTCTTGCAGCGGCACTACCGCACGCTCTTCCACATTGGTGAACAAGGCAATCTTGCGACGCTCGCTCTCCTCAAGCTCCACTTCGCTGCGGCAAATCAAAATATCCGGCTGGATACCGATGGAGCGCAGCTCTTTTACGCTGTGCTGCGTCGGTTTGGTTTTGGTTTCGCCAGCGGTCTTGATGTACGGCACCAGGGTGAGGTGCATGTAAATGGCGCGGCTGGCGCCCAGCTCGCTGCGAATCTGACGAATGGCCTCCAGGAACGGCAGTGATTCGTATCGCCGACCGTACCGCCGATCTCCACCAGCGCCACATCGAAGCCTTCGCCTCCAGCGTAGACGCGCTGCTTGATCTCATCAGTGATGTGCGGAATGACCTGCACAGTGCCACCCAGGTAGTCACCCCGGCGCTCTTTGCGCAGCACATGTTCGTACACGCGGCCGGTGGTGAAGTTGTTGCCCTGGGTCATTTTGGTGCGAATAAAGCGCTCATAGTGACCTAAGTCCAAGTCCGTCTCGGCGCCATCCTCGGTGACGAACACCTCGCCGTGCTGGAAGGGACTCATGGTGCCCGGGTCCACGTTGATGTACGGGTCGAGCTTGAGCATGGTGACCTTAAGGCCGCGGGCCTCGAGAATCGCCGCCAGCGAGGCCGACGCGATGCCCTTGCCAAGAGAGGACACAACGCCGCCGGTCACGAAGATATATCGTGTCATGGAAAACCTGTCGAAACGTGATCAAAAGGCGTAACAGAAAGCCACACCAGGATGGGACGACAGAATAGCAGAGTCCGCCTTAAGGCTCAATTTGAACTGAAACAGCGCCAGCCTCGGTCACGAGCTAAAGCTGCCTCCCACCCTAGCTACTGGCTGCACATAAGCAGTGGGAGGCCGATTGATCGGGCTAAAGGATGCCGATGCACAGTTGCCCCAGAGGTAGGTCTGCGCGAGGGCGCTGTGAACCCATCCCTGGGCGCTACTTTTGTCATCCATGACAAAAGACCCTCGCTACGACCTACCCCTGGTGCTGTTCGGCATGACATACACACTTTACACGCCTAGGTAATCCAGAATGCCCTCGGCGGCCTGACGCCCTTCATAAATAGCGGTGACCACGAGATCGGAGCCGCGCACCATATCGCCACCGGCAAAGATTTTCTCGTTGCTGGTTTGGAAGGCGTGCTGGCCATGCTCAGGCGCTTTAACAAGATCCCATTCGTTGACGTCGATATTGGCGCTATCGAACCACGGTGCCGGGCTTGCCTGGAAACCAAAGGCCACCACGACTGCATCAGCCGCAACGATCTCTTCAGACCCCGGCACGACTTCGGGACGACGACGGCCGTTCTCATCCGGACCGCGCAGGCGCGTACGGACCACCTTCACGCCCTCGACCTTATCTTCGCCCACTACCGCTACCGGCTGGCGGTTGAACAGGAACTCGACGCCCTCTTCCCGTGCGTTAGCCACTTCACGGCGCGAGCCCGGCATGTTCTCTTCATCCCGGCGGTAGGCACAGGTCACGCTGGCGGCGCGCTGACGAATCGAGGTGCGGTTACAGTCCATCGCGGTATCGCCACCGCCCAGCACCACCACGCGCTTGCCTTCCATGGAGATAAAGTCGTTCGGGTCTTTCGCGAAACCCAAGCGGCGGTTTACGTTGGCAATCAGGAAGTCCAGCGCCTTGTATACGCCGGGCAGATCTTCACCGGGGAAGCCACCCTGCATGTACTTGTAAGTACCCATGCCCAGGAACACCGCGTCGTACTCCTGCAGCAGCGTCTCGAACTCGACATCAGTACCGATTTCGGTATTCAGACGGAACTCAACGCCCATCTCCTCGAATACCGCACGGCGGCGCTCCATGACGTTCTTTTCCAGCTTGAACTCAGGGATACCAAAGGTCAGCAGACCGCCAATTTCGGGGTACTTATCGAACACCACCGGCTTGACGCCGTTGCGCGCCAGAATATCGGCACAGCCCAAGCCCGCAGGACCTGCACCAACAATCGCGACTTTCTTATCGGTCCACACCACCTTGGACATATCAGGGCGCCAGCCCATGGCAAAGGCGGTATCGGTGATGTATTTCTCCACCGAGCCGATCGTCACCGCGCCAAAGCCGTCGTTCAGGGTGCAGTCACCCTCGCACAGACGATCTTGGGGGCACACGCGGCCACACACTTCCGGCAGCGAGTTGGTTTGGTGAGACAGCTCGGCGGCTTCAATAATGTTGCCTTCCACCACCAGCTGCAGCCAGTTGGGAATGTAGTTGTGTACCGGGCACTTCCACTCGCAGTAGGGGTTGCCGCAGTGCAAGCAGCGGTGCGCCTGGCTCGCCGCATCGGTGGGCTTGAACGGCTCGTAAATTTCCGCGAACTCTTTGGCCCGGGTGTGCGCCGGTTTTTTCTGTGGGTCTTTACGACCCACGTCGACAAAATGAAAATCGTTATTTAAACGGTTGGCCATGATCTCTCTCCTCGAAGCGTAGGCGCTGACGGTTATTGCGGCTGACGCCGCGACTGATACAGCAGACTACCCAGGCTGGCCGCTTTTGGCTTCACCAGCCAGAAGTGGCGCGCGTAGTCGCTGAAGTCTTCCAGAATCGCCGCACCGCGTGCGGAACCCGTCGCGGCCCCGTAGGCCTCGATCATCTCCCGCAGGGGGCGACGGTAGGCTTCCATCGCTTCGGTGTTGACCCGGTGAATCTCGACCAGCTCGTGGTTGTACTTATCCACGAAGCTACGATCTTCATCCAACACGTAGGCAAAACCACCGGTCATGCCCGCACCGAAGTTAACGCCGGTCTCACCCAGCACGCAGACCAAACCACCGGTCATGTACTCACAGCAGTGGTCGCCAGCACCTTCAATTACTGCCGTCGCACCCGAGTTACGTACTGCAAAACGCTCGCCTGCGGTACCAGCGGCAAACAGCGTGCCGCCTGTCGCCCCATAGAGGCAGGTGTTGCCGATAATGGCCGTTTTATGGCTCTCGAACTGGCTGACCTTGGGCGGCACGATCACGATGCTGCCGCCGTTCATGCCTTTACCGACGTAGTCGTTGGCATCGCCTTCCAGGTAGAGGTTCAGGCCACGAGCGTTCCATCCGCCAAAGCTTTGTCCCGCCACGCCGGTAAAGCGCGCGGTGACCGGAGCGGCCTCAAGGCCATCTTCACCGTAACGCTTGGCAATGGCACCGGAGGTGAGCGCACCTACACTGCGGTCGCAGTTGGTGATGGTAAAATCGAACGTGCCGCCAGACTGAGGCTCAATGGCCTCTTTCAGCGCCGCCAAGACTTCCTGGTTTTTGGCAGCCGGGTCGTGGGGCACGTTACGGCTCACTTCACAGAACTGCGGCGCATCTGCAGGCACGAAGTCGTTCGCCAGCAGCGGCATTAAGTCCAGCTTACGCTGCGACGCCGTATTGCCTTCCAGCACTTCCAACAGGTCCGTGCGGCCAATCAGGTCGGTGAGCTTACGCACGCCCAGCATGGCCATCAATTCGCGCACTTCTTCAGCAATAAAGCGGAAGTAGTTTTTCACCATATCCACGGTGCCGCGGAAGTGCTCGCCACGCAGGAAGTCATCCTGGGTCGCTACACCGGTGGCACAGTTGTTCAGGTGGCAAATACGCAGGTATTTACAGCCCAGCGCAACCATCGGCGCGGTGCCGAAACCGAAGCTCTCCGCGCCGAGGATCGCCGCTTTAACGACGTCGAGGCCGGTCTTCAGACCGCCATCGGTTTGCAGACGGATTTTGTCCCGCAGGCCGTTAATGCGCAGCGCCTGATGCACCTCGGGCAGCCCCAGCTCCCAAGGGGAACCGGCGTGCTTGATGGAGGTGAGCGGGCTGGCTGCGGTGCCGCCGTCGTAACCAGACACGGTGATCAAATCCGCATAGGCTTTGGCGACACCGGTCGCAATGGTGCCGATCCCTGGCTCGGAGACTAGTTTTACCGAGACCTGCGCGTCTGGGTTGACCTGTTTGAGGTCAAAGATCAGCTGCGCCAAGTCTTCGATGGAGTAAATATCGTGGTGCGGCGGCGGTGAAATCAGCGTGACGCCGGGCACCGAGTAGCGCAAGCGGGCAATCAGTTGATTGACCTTACCACCCGGTAGCTGGCCGCCCTCACCGGGCTTCGCACCCTGGGCCACCTTGATCTGCAGCACTTCGGCATTGACCAAGTAGGCCGGAGTCACGCCAAAGCGCCCAGAGGCGATTTGTTTGATTTTCGAGCTGCGAATGGTGCCGTAACGAGCGGGGTCTTCGCCGCCCTCACCGGAGTTGGAGCGACCACCCGCCTCGTTCATGGCCTGTGCCAGCGCTTCGTGCGCCTCAGGCGACAGTGCGCCTAGCGACATGCCGGCGCTATCAAAGCGCGGAATCAGCGCTTCAATGGGCTCGACCTCTTCCAGCGGCACCGGAGACTCAGAAGGCTTGAGCGTCAGCAGGTCACGAATGGTGGCCACCGGACGCTCGTTGACCAGTTGGGCAAACTTTTTCCACTTGGCGTAGCTGCCTTCTTGCACAGCGGCTTGCAGCGATTTCACTACGTCCGGGTTGTAGGCGTGGTACTCGTGGCCGTGCACGTACTTGAGCATACCGCCTTGAGAGATCCCTTTGCGGGGAATCCATGCATCCTTGGCCAGCAGCTCTTGCTGAAGCTGAAGCTCAGCAAAGCCGGTGCCCTGGATACGCGAAGCCATGCCCACAAAGCAGGTGTTCATGACTTCATCCGACAGGCCTACCGCTTCAAACAGCATCGAGCCACGGTAGGACGCCAGCGTTGAGATGCCCATTTTCGAGAGAATCTTGAACAACCCTTTCTGCAGGCCTTTGCGGTAGTTCTCGCGGGCATCCGCCGGGTTGCCGGTCAGCTCGCCAGTGCGATGCATATCCGCCATGACCTGGTAGGCCAGCCACGGGAAGACAGCCGTTGCACCAACGCCGAACAGCACGGCCATCTGGTGGGCATCGCGGGCGTAGCCGGTTTCCACCACGATATTAGCGTTAGGACGCAACGCTAAACGGCCAAGGTGAGAGTGCACCGCACCTACTGCAAGCGCCGCCTGAATGGGCAGTTGTCCTTTCGGCAGCTCGGCATCGGTGAGCACCAGAATGACCTTGCCAGCCTTCACCTGCGCTTCGGCTTCTTGGCACAGCGCGGTAATCGCCTGTTGCAAACTGGTCTGCTCTGGGTCGTAACCCAGCGGCAGAATATGGCTAGTAAACGCCGGATCTTCCTGGTTCACCAGCGCAGTAAATTTACGCGGCGACAGCACAGGGGTTGTCAGAATCAAGCGGTGGGCGTGCTCAGGCGTCGCCTGGAAGACGTTCAGCTCGGCACCACAGCAGGTTTCCAACGACATCACGATCGCTTCACGCAGCGGGTCGATCGGCGGGTTGGTGACCTGAGCAAATTTCTGACGGAAGTAATCGGTGAGCAGACGCGGACGGCTCGACAGTACCGCCATGGGCGTATCGTCCCCCATGGAGCCCACCGCTTCCTGGCCACTTTCCGCCAGCGGGCGCAGCACTTGGTCACGCTCTTCAAACGTCACCTGGAACATCTTCTGCTGCACGTTCAGCGCGTCGGTATCCATGGTTTGGAAACGCGCCAGCTCGGTCAGCGCCGACTCCAGATAGTTCGCTTCCTGCTTCAGCCAGCGCTTGTAGGGGTAAGCGGACTTGAGGCGATCATCGATATCCTGGGTGTGTAGCACCTCACCGGTTTGGGTGTCCACGGCCAACATTTGACCAGGGCCCACGCGGCCTTTTGCCACCACGTCTTCCGGGCTTGTAGCCGTAAGTGCCAATTTCAGACGCCAGGGTGATGTAGCCGTTCTTGGTAATCACCCAGCGCGCCGGGCGCAGGCCGTTACGGTCCAGCATACATACTGCTTGGCGACCGTCGGTCATCACCACGCCTGCGGGGCCGTCCCACGGCTCCATGTGCATGGAGTTGTACTCGTAGAACGCGCGCAGCTCGGCGTCCATGGTCTCGACGTTTTGCCAAGCGGGCGGCACCATCATGCGTACGGCACGGTGCAGTTCCATGCCGCCGGTCAGCAGCACTTCCAGCATGTTGTCCATACTGGAGGAGTCAGAACCGGTGGTGTTGACGATTTCGTCCAGTTTGGCGATGTCCGGCAGGCGTTCGTTAACGAAGTTCGCTTTACGCGAGTTCGCCCAGCCACGGTTGGCTTCAATGGTGTTGATTTCACCGTTATGCGCGAGCAGGCGGAACGGCTGCGCCAGCGGCCAGCGCGGCGCCGTGTTGGGCGAGAAGCGCTGGTGGAAAACGCAGATGGCGGTTTCCAGACGTGGGTCGTTGAGGTCTTTGTAGAACGCCGGTAAATCTTCCGGCATCACCAAGCCTTTATAGGAGACCACTTCGGTGGAGAGCGACGCCACGTAGAAGTCTTCGTCGCTGCGCAGCGCCTGTTCGGCGTAGCGGCGGCCCATGAAGAGATCAACGTCGAAGTTTTCGCTGCTGCCGGGGGCGACGAACAGCTGTTCAATGCGCGGTAGGCAATCTAGCGCCATAGGGCCACAGACACTCGAGTCGGTAGGCACAACACGCCAGCCCAGTACGTCCAAACCACGCGCGCTTAGCTCGGCGGCCAGGGTCTCTTTTGCCTTGGAGGCACGCGCGTCGTCGTTCGGCAGGAAAACCGAGCCCACCGCAAAGCGCTCGCCTAGCTCCACATCGAGCGCTTCTTTTGCAGCAGCACGCATGAACTGCGCGGGCATCTTCAGCAGCAGGCCACAACCGTCGCCGGTTTTGCCATCTGCCGCGATACCACCGCGGTGGGTCATGCAAGTCAGTGATTCAATAGCCGTTTTCAGCAAGTCGTGGCTGGCCTGCCCTTCCATATGGGCAATAAGGCCAAAGCCGCAGTTATCGCGAAACTCGCCTGGCTGGTGAAGACCTCTATTCATGGGCGTGCCTCTAGTCAGCGTATTTTGTAAGCAGCGTTTTTATGGTATTATTGCGGGTTTTTCTTTTTTTATGGATCTTGTTACCCGCCCAAAATAGGGTATTTTCCGTATCCGCTGCTGCAAGAAAATGGTCGCTCAGCATAGCGATTTGCCACCGCGTAGCGCAATCGCCCGGCGCGCGCCAATCATCAAAAACCCTCGCCAAATCCCGTATTTGCATTACCGTTCAACAAAAAAATAGTTACACTTCAATGGCTTGCAAATAAAAGAAACGATATTTTAACGGCATAATCGAACCGTTAGACTTTAGTCTAATTACAAGCCAAAACCCCATGCCGATAGCGCATAAGGCATACGGATTCCATTATCCACCCGCTAATCTCAAGCAAGTACGTATAAAAAAACCCGCCGTTAAAAGGCGGGTTTCAGAGTAGATAGTGGGTTAGCCAACGACGCCTTGGCCGCGAGGGTAATTATCTAATAGGTGGCGAAGCGTTTCGGCAGGCGTTGAATCGCTGACACAGGCGTCTCCCAAGTCGTTCAGTAGCACCAGACGCAAGCGCGCATCCACGTTCTTTTTATCCAGCCGCATGCGCGCCAAGAAGTCATCAGACGACATTCCCGTTGGCGCGACCAGCGGCAGGCCAGCGCTTTCAATCACCATTTTGGTACGTTCAAGCGCCTCATGGCTAATCCACCCAAGCTGGTGGGAGAGTGTCGCTGCCATGGCTATACCTGCCCCCACCGCTTCACCGTGAAGCCACTTGCCATAGCCTTGATGCGCCTCAATGGCGTGGCCAAACGTGGTGGCCAAGGTTCAGCAGCGCACGAACGCCCTGCTCGGTTTCATCTTCCGCCACAATATCGGCTTTGATTTGACAGCTTTTGGCAATGGCCTCTGCAACGATCTCAGGCTCAACGCGGCGCAGCGCCGTCATGTTCTGCTCAAGCCAAGCGAGGAAGGCCGCATCGCGAATAAAACCGTACTTCACTACCTCGGCAAGCCCCGCTGAGAGCTCCCGAGCGGGCAGCGTGGTGAGAGTAGCAATATCCACCACCACGGCTTTGGGCTGCCAAAACGCACCAATCATGTTCTTACCCAGCGGATGGTTCACACCGGTTTTGCCACCCACCGAGGAGTCCACCTGGGAAAGCAGCGTGGTGGGCACTTGAATAAAGGCCACCCCGCGCTGATAGGACGCAGCGGCATAGCCCACCATATCGCCAATCACACCGCCGCCAAGGGCAATGAGTGTGCAGCGGCGGTTAAAGCCCGCTTTCAGCAGCGCATCCCAAATGCGGCCTACCTGCTCGATGGTTTTGTACTGCTCGCCATCTGGCAGCACCACGGCACGCACGTCTAAATGCTCGGGTAAGCTAGAACGCAGCGTGTCTAAGTAGTGCGGCGCCACGGTTTCATTAGTGACGATCATGACTTGGCTACCGGCCAGATAGGTCACAAAACTGTCTGAGCGATTTAATAGCCCAACGCCAATATGGATGGGGTAGCTGCGCTCACCCAGTTCAACGGTTAGCGTACGGTCATGGGCTAGCTCTGTCATTGAGATACCTTTTTATGCGGGGCGCTGGCGGTTTCTAACGGATCAATCAGGCGATGCACGCGGCGTAAAATTTCATTCACCACGGCACGGGGGCTACGGCGATCCGTACGTACCGTAATGTCGGAAGTAGCACGATAGAGCGGATCACGGGCGGCGAACATATCGTTGAGCACCTGTTCGCGATTCGCGCACTGCAGCAACGGGCGGTTGCGATCTTTGGCGGTGCGTTTTAGCTGCTGCTCGACAGTGGTCATCAAGTACACCACTGTACCGCGATCGCGCAGCGCTCGGCGGTTCTCTTCTCGCAGCACAGCGCCACCGCCGGTGGCGACCACGACATCCGTGAGCTGGGTGAGCTCGTAAATCATCTGAATTTCACGCTGACGAAAGCCTTGCTCACCCTCCACGTCAAAAATCCAGGGTATATCGGCACCGCAGCGGTCTTGTATGGCGTGATCGCTATCGTAAAACGGGCGCGATAGTTCTCCCGCCAATAAGCGGCCTATCGTGCTTTTACCAGCCCCCATGGGGCCTATTAAGAAAAGATTGGGTAAATCCTGCATCAGCGAACCGCCAAACCATAATCAAGTAATCGTGGAGTGATAAAGACTAATAACTCTACCTTTTCATTGCTCTCTTCGGTATAGCGAAACAGCCTGCCCAGTATAGGAAGATCGCCCAGCAGCGGTGTTTTCGCTATTTGGCTCAGCTGTTCAGTGGTCAAAATACCGCCTAACACCACCGTCTGGCCATTATCGACCAGCACCTGGGTCTCGATTTGGTTGGTATCAATGGGCGGCTCGCCGCCGAACTCGCTCTCACGGAAGCTGTCGTTCTTGATTACCAAATCCATAATGATGCGGTTAGCCGGGGTAATTTGAGGTGTTACCTCAAGGGAGAGCTCTGCCTCTTTAAACTCGGTATCTGGGTTGCCCTGGGCATCGACACTCGGGAATGCCCGCTCCTCCCCTTGGCGGATCGTTGCGGTGCGCTGGTTGGCGGTAATCACCCGAGGCTGGGAGATCGTCTGGCTTGTGCCTTCGCTTTCAAGGGCGCGCAACTCAAGGCCGAGCAGAATATCCCCTGAGAGATAGCCAAAGCTGAAGCCCGTATCAGCCGCTGCCGTGGAGCCTAAGTCCACCGCCAGGCCACCTTGGGCACGGTTGATGCCGTTGGGGTTGATGTCACGACGAGTGAAGTTGCCGTTTTCCTCCTCTAAGAAGCCTCGAGTGCTATCGACTCCCCAATTCACTCCTAGCTCTCGGGAAGCGGTATCACGGGCAATCACGATGCGCGCTTCGATCTGTACCTGACGCACCGCCACATCCAGCCGGTCCAGCGTCCGCATAATATCGCGCACCTGTTCGGCCGTGTCTTGAATGAGCAGTGTGTTGGTACGCTGGTCAACGCTAACGCGGCCACGCTCAGTGAGCAGCCCAAAACCGTCACCACCACGCAACAGCTGTGCTAAGTCTTCGGCCCGTGCGTACTTTATCTCGATGAACTCAGTCACCAACGGTGCCAAGGTTTGCTGCTGGCTACGGGCCTCAATCTCCTGGCGCTCAATCTCGGCCAGCTCACTGGCCGGTGCTACTACAATCACATTGCCCTGTTCACGGCTAGAGAGCCCTTGGCTTTGCAAAATCAGCGCCAGCGCCTGGTCCCAGGGCACATCGTTGAGGTTGAGCGTTACTCGCCCAGTAACACTATCACTGGCGACTAGGTTCAAGCCGGTAAACTCAGCCAGCGTCGCCAGCACGGCTCGCACCTCAATATCTTGGAAATTGAGGCTCAGACGGTCGCCGTTGAAGCTTTCTCCCTGCTGCGCGCGGTCCTGCTGAGAGGCTTGGCTCACCGGCTGTACTTCCACGGTGAGTGTTCGCCCGCTTTGCGATGAAATCATCGCGTAGGGGCCGTTAGTTTGCAGCTCAAGCAGGGTTTCCCGCTGGCCAGTGCGGGGGGTTATGCGGGTAATGGGTGTAGCAAAGTCGGTCACATCGTAAATTTGATTCAAGGAATCAGGAATATCTACGTCGCGAAGCTCAGCAATAACGCGGCCCTCGCTCCCTTCCCGCACTTGCGTCACTTCCCCTTCACGATCAAAACAGACCAGCAAACGCCCTGCCCCAACAGCCCCCCGCTGGAAGTCGATATCCGTTACTTGCGGCCCTAGGGCAGTTTCCAACCCGCTACTCATACCTGCGGACGAGTTGTCATTCGCAGCGCTAGTACTTTCAGGGCTTAGGGTGATGCGCAGCTGATCCCCTTCTATGCGAGAGGTGTAGTCCAGCGGCTCGCTCAGGTCGACCACTAGCCGTGTACGGCCATTGCCCTCCAGCGCGGTAATACGCTCCACACCTGCGCTGTCTACGTTAATGCGCCGCTGAGGCAAGCTGCTTTGGGTATCGGCTAGATCTGGTGCTAGCCGCGGCGGAGTATTCAGCCGATAGCCGCGAAGCTGGGCAACGCCGCCGCTAAATTGCAATACCAGCTCCACCTCGCCGCCACTGGTTGAACGCACATCAAAATCCGTTAGCACTGAACCAAGGGCAAAGGTGGGCATCAGGGCTAACAATGACAGCGTAATTAGACGAAGCATGACGACCATAGCGTGTTATCCGATAACAAGTAAAAATACATAGGGCGCACCGTGCGATATGTGCTTAGCCTACTCATTCAGGGTGAGCGATGCCTGACGCTCCTGCCAACCCTGCAACTGATTAAAAATACGTTCGGTTATGCGTACTTCTTGCGGGCCAATCGCGGTGATATGCCCGTAGTTAGTGCCTAAATAGTTGCCTTCACGCACACTATAAACGCTGCCATCAGGGGCGCTAATCAACGCCACCTGCTTCCCACCCATGCGCAATGTGCCAACTAAACGCAGCGCCTCCAGCTGAAACTCCTCTAGCGGCTCGGGGGTGCGCTGCTGATCCGGGGCGAGTGCACTCTCCATCACTGCTACCGTGTCGTTGGCACGAATGCTTTCTGGTGCTAAGAAGGGGCTTCGCACCTCGCGATAACGGTAATCTACCGGCTGATACTCAGGAATCGTCGGTATAATCACCGGTGGCTGCCCTGCCGGTGTACGACGAATCTCTTCCATCACGGTATCTAACTGGCTGAGGTTGGCATCGCCACAGCCCGCTAACAGAACCACCGCTCCAATGCTAAGTAGACGCTTCATGGGGCGGGCTCCTCCCCTTCCACTGCTTCTATATAGCTATAGGTGCGTGCCAGCAGCGACATGCGCAGCGAGTCACCACTCTGCCCGGCAGGGGCAAGGGTTAAATCGTGCTGGGTCACAATACGCGCAAGCTGGCTGAGAGCTGCCACAAATTGCGCTAGTTCGTGATAGCCGCCGCGCACCTGAATATCCAGCGGATGCTCCACATAGTGAGTGTTACTCACGGTAGGCCTTAAACGGATAGCTTCAATGCTTAAATTGTTTTCCACCGCCGCATCGCTGATGCTGTCCAGTAGCGACGGAATCTCAGCGCTGGTAGGCAGCATGGCGCGCATGGTCGCCATTTGCTCCTCTAACTCCTCCGACTGCTCCCGCACCTCAGGCAAAAAGGCCGCTTCGGATACTTTGCTGCGATATTCGTTCAAAAGGCGCGCTTCTTGGCGTTGGGCCGCTTCTAGTTCGGCACGCTTGTCGCTTACCAACCACCAGCTCAAGCCGCCAACGGCAATGACAAAGGCCAGCACCCCACATAGCGCTTTTAATAGCGCGGGCCACTCTCCCGCCTCTTTTACATCCAGCCCTGCCAATCTACATCTTGCAGCTGCCGCCACTCACTCCGCCAGCGTTCACGCCCCCAGATCATGGCGCTTCCTCCTCAGCGGCGGCTTCTTCTACGACAGACTGTACCACGTCAAACTGGAACACTCGGCTGGTACCATCTTCGCCACTGGCTACCTCAGAGAATTGTGGCACCCCTAACCCTGGCATGCTGGCGATTTCGCGCAGTTGATCCGATACCTGCCGCTCGCTGCCCGCCATGGCAGAAAAGCTAACCTGTTCACCACTGCGGGAAAGGCGCTGATACACCACGCCATCCACCACGCTGGCAGCAATATTATTGAACAACTGTACAGTGCCTATCCGCTCGGCTTGCAGGGTTTGAAACAGCGTTAGTTGCTCACCCAACCGGGCTGCGGTTGCTTGATAGCGCTGCACGTCGGCGATTTCGTTATTCAAGCGCTCAATGTGGTTCGTGATATACGCATTGCGCTGCTGCTGAGCCGATAACTGCTGCTGATAAATTTGCAAGACACCCAGCCCTAAACCAATACCCGCTAAGAACATCATCACGACTCCCCCATAAAATCGGCGTGTACGCTTTTCACGGCGTGCTTCCCGCCAGGGCAGCAAATTGACCTTGATGCTCATAACCCAACCCTCATCGCCAAACCGCCAGCGGTGAGCATGGCCGGTGCATCATTGGTTAGGCCTTCAATATTAAGGCGTTTATTCACACGCATACGTTGGAACGGGTTGGCAATCGTCACCGACATCCCGCTATCTTCAGCAATTCGCTCAGCAAGCCCAGGAATCACGCTAGAGCCCCCCGCCAGCACAATGTGCTGCACCTCATGCTGGCGACCAGCAGTGTAGTAGAGCTGCAGCGAGCGCCCTACCTGCTGTACCACGGTTTCTAAAAACGGATTCAGCACTTTCTCGTGATAGTCATCCGGCAGGCCGCCGCGCTTTTTGGCAAAGCCGGCCTCCTCATTACTCATGGCGTAGTGGTCACGAATCGCATCGGTCAGTTGGCGACCGCCAAACACCGTGTCGCGGCTATAAACAATATGACCACCGCGCACCACGTGGAAGGCGTTCATATTGGCACCGATATCCACCAGCCCGACACAGGCGTTGGGGTCGTTCTCTACGCTGAGCTGACGGCGTAGCTCGGCCAGCGAGCGCTCCATGGCGAACGTTTCCACATCCACCGCCGCAGGCTCAAGACCTGCGCGCTCTAAGGTTTCGGTAAGTTGAGAAACATCCTGCTGGCGGCACGCCACCAAAATCACCTGCTGCTGCTCTTCATCAAAGGGCGCGGGGCCTAGGCAATGGAAATCGAACGCTACCTCGCTGAACGGAAACGGAATATGCCGGTCAGACTCGGCAATAATGCGTTCCTCTATCTCATCTTCGCTAAGCGAAATGGGAAACTGGAGCGTTTTGGTAATCGCGGCGCTGGCCGGAACGGCCACGGCGGCTTTGCGCGTCGAGGGTTTGGCATGCTCAACGGCGCGACTAAGCACGTTGGCAACATCGTTCATGTCACGAATACGGCGCTCGACTACCGCGCCTTCGCGAAGCGGGCGCACGGCGTAGCTCTCAACTTGGTAGTTGTCGTTGCACTGTTTAAGTTCAAGTAGCTTGACGGTGGCCGAGGTAATATCGACACCAATCAACCCTTTACTGGGTTTTAGTAAGCGCATGCTGACTCCGGCTCCGCCTGCCTATCGTGCGAGTTTCGAGGTTACATGATTTTGAGTTAAGGCACACGCCCATGCTCCTCGCTATATCAACACTGGTGGCCGCTGCCTCCCCTTCCTCTAATGGCAGCCAATTGCGCGCTATGGCGGATACACCACCATACCTACTCTTCTTTTCACGGGTGCCCACTGTTCATGACGTTTTTACGAACTCTTGTGTTGTCACTATTTTCGCTGGTTGTTGCGCTCTCAGGCGCGGTCATACTGGCGGTGATTGGTGCCGCTATCTACTTCTCGCCGGGACTGCCCGACGTTCGCCAACTGCAGGGATTTTGAACTGCACACACCGCTGCGTATTTTCACCAACGACGGCAAACTGATTGGCGAATTCGGCGAAGAGCGCCGCATGGCGATCGACTTCGACGATATCCCACAGGATATGATTAATGCGCTGATTGCGGCAGAAGATGCCAGCTATTTTGACCATGCCGGCGTCGACCCTCGCGGTCTAGCGCGGGCGGCGGTGGAGCTAGTACAGAGCGGTGGCACCATTCAGTCGGGCGGCTCGACCATTACCATGCAGGTCGCGCGTAACTACATGCTGACCCTGGACCAGACCTTCACACGCAAAATCCGCGAGATTCTGCTAGCCCTGCAGATGGAGCAGATCCTCGATAAAGAGGAGTTTTTCTATCTTTACGTCAACAAAATCTTCCTGGGTAACCGCGCCTACGGCATTGCTGCCGCCGCCGAGACTTACTACGACAAGCCGCTTGCCGAGCTGAGCCTGGCCGAAACCGCCATGATTGCTGGGCTACCCAAAGCGCCTTCTGCCTTTAACCCACTGGCGAACTCTGAGCGCTCGCTGATCCGTCGTAATTGGATTCTGTTCCGTATGCGCGAGCTTGGTTATATCGATAACGATATCTACAAAAATGCCGTGCAAGAGCCGGTCACCGCTCGCCGCCATTACACCCAAGCCGAAGTGGACGCGGCCTATGTGGCAGAGATGGCTCGCCAGTATGCCATTGAGCGCTTTGGCGATGACGCCTACACCGGCGGCTACCGTATTTACACTACTATTGATAGCGAGCTGCAGCCGTTTGCCCGCCAAGCACTGGCCAACGGCCTGATCGAGTACGACCTACGCCACGGCCGGCGCGGCGCCGAGCAAGAGGACATCGCGCCCAGCTTGGTAGAAGCTCAAGAGCAGACCAACACCCAAGGCTTGGAAGAGGAGCTATCTGAGTCGCCTGAGATTCGCCAAACTGCCCGTCAGGCAGCGCAACGTAGCCAAACAGAAGTCGAAGGCGTAGATGGCGATGTGAGCAACTGGCTTCAAGTACTGGAGCGCACGCCCAACTACGGTCTGCTACAGCCCGCGATTGTGGTAGAGAGCAGCGGCCGTGAAATGCAGGTATTAACCCGCGGCGGTGAGCTGCAAACCATTGCCTGGGATGGCCTAAGCTGGGCACAGCCCTACTTAAGCCCGCGTAGCCGTGGTGCCGAACCCAGCAGCGCCGACCAGATTGCCAAGCGTGGTGACTGATTCGCGTAATGGAAACCGACGACGGTACGCTGCGTCTTTCCCAGCGACCGGATGCCGAGGGCTCGCTGGTGGCGCAAGACCCGCGCACCGGCGCTATTCTGGCGCTTCAAGGCGGTTTTGATTTCCACGCCAGCAAGTTCAACCGTGCCGTTCAGGCGCAGCGCCAGTCTGGCTCTATCTTCAAGCCGTTCATCTACCTCGCCGCGCTGCAAGATGGCGAAATGAACGCCGCCAGTGTGGTTAATGACGCGCCGGTGGTGCTGGACGACGGCAGCGATTCGCTGTGGCGCCCGGTGAACTCCAGCCGTGACTTCCAAGGGCCGATGCGCCTGCGACCTGCGCTCGCGCGTTCGCGCAACCTCGTCACCATTCGCGTTCTGCAAACCATGGGGCTCGACCACACTATTCAGTACCTGGAAGGGTTTGGCTTTGCGCCTGAGCGCCTGGCCCCGTGGCCTGTCACTGGCACTAGGCAGCGCCAGCCTTACGCCGATGGAGATGACCAACGCCTACGCGGTGATCGCCAATGGTGGCTTTCAAGTCGCCCCTTGGTTTATTGAGCGCGTCACCCGTGACGATGACAACGAGATCATCGATGAAGCCACTCCCCAAGTCGCCTGCGTTAACTGCGCCGAAGGCCAGGAGACCGTCGAGATTGATGGCAAAAGCTACCCAGTGGCGGCCCCGCGTTGCCGACGCCGCCGCGGTGTACATCCTGCGTGACATGCTGCGCGACGTCATCACATCGGGCACGGGCCGGGCAGCGCTGAGTCTTAATCGTGAGGATATCGTCGGTAAAACCGGTACGACCAACAGCCAGCGGGACGCTTGGTTTGCCGGTTTCAACAGCAATCTCGTGACAACGGTGTGGGTCGGTAAAGACAGCAACGACACCATTGCCGAGTACGGCGCGAATGCAGCACTACCGATTTGGATCGACTTCATGGGTGATGCGCTGGAAGGTACGCCCTCTGCGCTACCTGAGCGGCCTGACACTATCGTCACTGCTCGGGTGGATCCGAATACCGGCCGTCGCCTGCACGATGACCAGTCAGGCGGTATCTCGGAGCTGTTCCACCAGGATCACCTGCCAGACTTCCAGACCCGCCGTATTAGCCAAGAGCTTGAAGAGGCCAGCGGTTCACAAGGCTCGGGCACCGCAGAGTCGATCTTCTAATTCGCTAACCACCGGCTAGCCTACGGGCTAGCTACTCAAGCAAAAGCCCGGAAACCTAAGTTTCCGGGCTTTTTTATAGGACGCCTTTTATCGTCACGCTAACCGGATCAACCAGTGACCGGCGTAGCCTCACGCTTACTGGCCTGCCAGTTGGCGGCAATGATCACAATCATCACCACGACCCCAGCAATTTCTGTCCAGAGGTTCGGGTAGAACACCCCAAAAATGGCCCCACCAATGGCTAAGCGGCAGCCAGGACATACGCGTAAACAGGTAGCCCTCAAGGGATGCAGCAAACGCACAGAGCGCGAGCAGTGCAATGACCGCGTTCCAGGCCACCACCAGCACCGGACCACCAATAATGATCTCTGGGTTGAAGACCATAAACAGCGGAATCAGATAGAGCCCTTTGGCAAACTTCCAAGCCTGGAAGCCCGTCTCCATGGGTTTACTGCCCGCAATCGCAGCCCCCGCAAACCCTGCCAAGGCAATCGGTGGCGTCACATTCGAGTCCTGGGAGTACCAGAACACCACTAAGTGCGCGATCAGTAACGGTACGCCAAATTCGGACGTTAACGCAGGACCAACCAGCACAATCAGCACGATGTAGCTCGCGGTCACCGGCAGGCCCATACCCAGAATCAGGCTCGCCAACCACACCATCAACAGCGCCAGCACTAGGTTACCGCCGGAGAACGCCAGCATCATGGAGGAGAATTTCAGACCCAGGCCCGCCAGGCCCACCACCCCAACGATAGTGCCCGCCACCGCACAGGCCATAGAGACCGCCACCGCATTGCGCGCGCCAAGCTCCAAGCCTTGTACTAGCTTCACTAGCCCCGCCCAAATCACCGACTTGGTACGCTCAACGGTCACTGGCTGGCCTTGCTTAGGTGCCACAAAGAAGTACCACAGCGCGTAGCGCATCACCGCCACTATCACCATGGTCACCACGGCGTAATAGCCCACCCGCATGGGCGACATACTCATGGCGAGCAGCCATACCAACACCGCCAGCGGTAGCAGGAAGTGCCAGCCATCTTTCATGACCTGACGCATCTGCGGCAGCTCGCTTTTCGGCAAGCCCTGCATGCCTTGCTTCAAGGCAATGATGTGCACGAACAGGTACACCGTCGCAAAGTACATAATCGCCGGCAAAATACTGATTTTGACGATTTCCAGGTACGGCGTATTGGTATATTCCGCTATCAAAAACGCGCCAGCGCCCATCAGCGGCGGCATAATTTGCCCGCCGGTAGAGGCTGCCGCTTCAATGCCACCCGCCTGTTTAGGCTGATAGCCCAACTTTTTCATCAGGGGAATGGTAAAAGCGCCGGTGGTCACCACGTTAGCAATGGCGCTACCAGAAATAGACCCCATGCCCGCCGATGCCAACACAGCGGCTTTGGCGGGGCCACCACGCTGGCGACCAGTGGCGGCAGACGCCATATCAATAAAGAACCTTACCCGCGCCAGTGCTTTCCAGAAACGCGCCAAACAGCACGAAAATAAAGATATAAGTGGCAGCAACCCCCAGCGGCAGGCCGAAGATGCCCTCTTGGCCCAGGTAAAGCTGGCCCGCTACGCGGTCAAGGCTATACCCACGGTGCTCCATGATCCCGGGCATCCATTCCCCCAGCCAAGGCAGCTCACCCCGAGGGCCAGCAAAAGCATAGATAATGGCTAATAAGCCAATCACCGTCATACCGAAGCCCACTGCACGGCGGCTGGCTTCCAGCCCGGTCACCGTGGAAATGCAGGCGACGAGTATATCGGTCTCGTTCCAGACCCCGGCGCGGCTGAAAATCGCACCGAGGTTGAAGAACCAAATAACCGCCAGTAATCAACGCCCCAGCAAAAAAGATCAGATCAATCCCCCACCCCAATACACCGCGTTTACGGTTGGGCCCAAAAGCAGGGAACATTAAAAATGCCAACAGCATAATCAGCGCCAAGAGAATACTGCGCTGGAAAAATAAGCCCACCGGCTGGATACCCGCCGAATAAAGTGGGAATAACGACAGTCCCACCGCCACGATGGTGATACACCATAAAACGAAGCGGGGTTGAATCGCATTACCGCCCGGCATGATAACCGGTGGTGGCGTGGATTCTTTCATGAAGTCCTCGGAAGCGTTAGCTAACTTAGGGGGTTAATACCCACTTAATTTTTATGAAACCGTAATGAGATAAGCGCTGAGTGATAAAAAATAGCGGTTGATGCTTAGGAGGCAGACAACTCAATAGTGACGCGTTGCCCGGCAGCGCGCTCACTCAAACTTACCGTGGTGTGCCCGTTAGACGCCCATACCACGCGATGATTAACCGCCGTTGACCCCACCCGCAGCACATAGCGGTTGTTGGCAACCGGCTCGTTAATCGCGTTGATCCAGTACCCGCCCTCACCGTCGGACACCTGCTCGCCGCGTCCATAGATATGCCCAAGCCCTGCGGCAAAATCCGGTTGATGACTACGCTCTAACTGCATCGTGCCGTCTACGTTGCGGTAACAATCCAACACCGTGAAATGCTCAACAGAGTGCTGCCACTGGATGCACCAGCGGCTGCCTTCAGGCGCGGCTGCATCCACTAGCGTTTCGCCCTGATCGGTCACGACCGTTAAGCGCATAGACGCAGCCGCCGAAGCGGGGGTAACCCCCGCTTCGGCGGTACAAACCACTCATCAACAAGAGCGCCATCAGTCGTCGTTGCCACTGCATGGCTGTGCTCCTTGATCAATTACGGACGCAGACGGTCCGGAATCTCAGCACCCACTTCTTCAAAGTAGCGAATCGCGCCCGGATGCAGCGGCACCGGCGTAGAGTTCATGGTGAACTAAATGGTGGTGTCGTTGGCGGCCGGGTGAACCGCGATCAGCTCATCGGTGCTTTCAAATAGCCGTTGGGTCAGTTGGTAGGCCAGCTCTTCATCCATATCAGAGTTGACGACGAGTACGTTGGGAATACCAATGGTCTGAACCGCTTCGTCCATACCGTCGTACATGCCTGCGGCCAGCTCGTAAGGAGCAAATACCGCTTCAGCTTCCTGGGCGTTAGCAATCTCTTCATCCGTCAGGCTAATCAGGCGGATATCGCGAGTAGCGGCAAGGTTCAGAATAGAGCTGGTGGGCGGACCTACGCTCCAGAAACCGGCGTCGATGTCGCCATCACGAATCGCGTCGGCGGTTTCGTTGAAGTTCAGGCGCTGAGGAGTGAAATCTTCGTAGCTGACGCCGTTAGCTTCCAGCAGGGCACGGGCGTTTAGCTCGGTGCCGCTACCCGGTGCACCTACAGAGACACGCTTACCGGCTAGGTCCGCAATGCTCTGAATGTCAGACTCTGCCAGGGTGACCAACTGCACAGCATTGGGATACACAGACGCCAGCGCGCGGGTGTTCTCAATCTGGCGGCCATCGAAATCGCCGGTACCGGTGTACGCCTGATAGACCGTATCGGCCAGCGCCAGCGCCATATCGGCATCGCCGCGCATGATCAGGCCCATGTTCTCAACAGACGCACCGGTTACTTCGGCCGTGGCCTGAGCACCTTCGATGTGTTGTTGATCATTTCAGCAAAGCCGCCGCCGATAGGGTAATACACCCCGCCGGTGCCGCCGGTGGCAATTGAGAGCTGCTGCGCGCTGGCTGGCAGTGCGACGGCTAACATGGATGCTGCTACGGTATATTTTAGAGTTCGCATGAGCATTTCCTCCGTCCTACTTGGACTTATAGGTATGGTTGACGTAAAGGAGGTGTGAAGCCCCAGCCCCGAGTCGCCGTGAACGGCTGCCCGGGGCGGTGCACAGAAGTTAGCACGGCTGGTGCGTGAGATGCTAATGCAGCAAACCGCTTTCACCCTATTTCAACAGTGCTTTGACATGCTCCACAATATGAGCACCAATCGGCAGCGCCGAGGTCGCCGCAGGCGACGGGGCGTTGCCCACGTTCACCGTACGTTTCGTATTCACAAACAGAAAATC
This sequence comes from Vreelandella lionensis, assembly GCF_002087295.1. Classification (GTDB taxonomy): domain Bacteria; phylum Pseudomonadota; class Gammaproteobacteria; order Pseudomonadales; family Halomonadaceae; genus Vreelandella; species Vreelandella lionensis. The sequence continues at coordinate 67,229 of NZ_MWVI01000029.1, forward strand.
ATCCACCAGCTTACCGTCATTGGATACCGCCTGAGCGCGTCCGCCCGCAGGATAAGGCGTTAAATCCTGAAGGGTTAAGCTGGGGCAGTACTTACGCACCAAATCAAGATATCCGCGCTTATAAAGCGAGTTTTTCATCTCAAACAGCCCGGGTTTCAGGTGTTTACCCAGCACTTTCAAAATACCGGGATGCGTGAACATCTGCCCCATATCGCTTAACGACATGTCTTGCTTGCGGTAGCCCTCACGTTTGAGTGCCAGCACCGCGTTAGGGCCAACGGTCACCGTGCCATCGATCATGCGCGTTAAGTGAACGCCCAAGAACGGCATGGCGGGGTCAGGAAACGGGGAAATCAGGGGGGTCATGATCTGGTTGTGGTGCTCGGGTAGCAGATAATACTCCCCACGAAACGGGCAAATCGTAAAGCCAGGGTCTTTGCCCAGCATGCGAATCACCCGATCCGCCATCAGGCCAGAACAGGTGACAAGATAGCGCCCCGTGAAGGTGTCTTGTTGGGTGGTCACCACCACCTCATCGGTGCGCTCTTCAAGGCCAGTCACGCAGTGATCAAAGCGGATCTCACCTCCCAAGCGTTCGAATTCCGCCGCCATGGCACGGGTCACCTCGGCGTATTTCACGATGCCGCTGGAGGGCACGAAAATGCCCGCCACGCCGGTGATATTGGGCTCGCGCTCCTTGAGCGCGTCGGCTTCCAGCCACTCACGCTCCAGCCCGTTGGCAGCGGTGCGCTCCCACAATGCTTCCATGCGCTTCTTTTCAAGGTCATTTGTGGCTACCAGCAGTTTGCCGCAGATGTCGTAGCGCACATCGTGCTGGTCGCAAAACTCACGCGTGGCGCGGTTGCCCTCCAGGCAAAACTTCGCTTTCAGGCTGCCCGGCGTGTAGTACACCCCCGCGTGAATTACCCCGCTGTTGTGGCCGGTTTGGTGTTGGGCCGCCCCCGACTCTTTTTCGACCACCAGCAGGCGCTTATCCGGGTAGGCCTGTTGCAGCTGCATGGCGGTGGAGAAGCCTAAAATAACACCGCACACAATGATGAAATCCCACATGAATGTCGTTACCTATGCCAAATTTTCAAAATTTATTGATAATAGCCGTTAATTCACGTTGATCGCTACGTCCCTACATTGGTCTAACACGTTGGTCTAAGGAGTTCTTATGGAGCACGATGCGCCGCGCCAAAACCTCGCGATTAGCGCCTATCACGCGCTTAAGCACGACATCATTCGCGGCCGCTACGCGCCTGAAGAGAAGCTCTTAATGAGCCGCTTAAAAGAGTATTACGGAGTGAGCACGGGGCCGCTGCGCGAAGCGCTTTCTCAACTGGTGGCCGACCGTTTAGTGGTAGCGATTAGCCAGCGCGGCTATCGGGTGGCGGCGATGTCGCTGGCCGAGCTGAACGATATCTACGATGCCCGCGCCCAGTTAGAAGGGCTAATTTTGCGCTTAGCGATTGAGCGCGGCGATGACGATTGGGAAGCCAGCGTGCTGGCTACCGCCCACCGGTTAGCCAAGGTAACCGAGGTTAGCTCCCCCGATGAGCTGCTGGATGGCTGGGATTTACGCCATAAAGCATTTCACACCGCCATCGCCAGTGGCTGTAACTCGCCGCACCTGCTGCAAATGCGCGACACCTTGTTTGATCAGGTAGAGCGCTACCGCCACTTATGGCTGCAAGAGACCGTCATGTCGCCTCAAGCCCTTGAAACCAAACGCCAAGAGCATGCCGCCCTGGTCGACGTGATTCTGGCGCGAAATGCTGAGCAAGCCGCCAACCTGATGCGTGACCACCTAATGACGCCGGTGCCGATCATTACTCGAGTACTTCAAGCGCGAGGCATCCGTTAAATTCTGCGTTTTAAAAAAATGTAGATATTTTTAAATAACGGCGATACATTGGTCTCAACAAGATCACTTTCGGAGTTCACGCTATGACACGCTTTAACTGGGACGACCCGCTACTGCTGGAAAGCCAGCTCACCGACGAAGAGCGCCAGATCCGCGAAGCGGCTCATGACTACTGCCAGGAAAACCTGCAGCCACGCGTGCTCAGCGCGTTCCGTGAAGAACGTTTTGACCGTGACATCATGTCGGAGATGGGTGAGTTAGGCCTGCTAGGCGCGACGGTTTCCCCGGAGTACGGCGGTGCAGGCGTGAACCACGTGTCTTACGGCCTGATTGCCCGCGAAGTAGAGCGTGTCGATTCCGGCTACCGTTCTGCCATGAGCGTGCAGTCGTCGCTGGTGATGTCCCCCATTGAAGCCTACGGCTCTGAAGAGCAGAAGCATAAGTACCTGAACAAGCTTGCCAGCGGCGAGATGGTCGGCTGCTTTGGCCTGACCGAACCCGACCACGGCTCCGACCCGGGCTCCATGATCACCCGTGCGGAAAAAGTGGATGGCGGCTACCGCCTGACCGGCGCGAAAATGTGGATTACCAACGGCCCGATTGCCGATATTGCCGTGGTATGGGCGAAATCCGCCGCCCACGACAACCAGATTAAAGGCTTTATTGTTGAGCGCGGCACCGAAGGCTTCTCTACCCCGAAAATCGAAGGCAAAGTGTCACTGCGTGCCTCTATCACCGGCGAGATCGTGCTGGACAACGCCTTCGTTCCTGAAGAGAACCTGCTGCCTAACGTTAGCGGCCTGAAAGGCCCCTTCGGCTGCTTGAACAAAGCGCGCTACGGCATTGCCTGGGGCGTGATGGGCACCGCTGAATTCTGCTGGCACGCCGCCCGCCAGTACACCCTGGACCGCAAGCAGTTTGGCCGCCCGCTCGCCGCCAACCAGCTCATCCAGAAGAAGCTGGCCGATATGCAGACAGAGATCACCCTGGGCCTTCAAGCCGGCCCTGCAGGTGGGTCGCCTGATGGACAGCGGCAACTGGGCACCGGAAATGATCTCGCTGATCAAGCGCAACAACTGCGGTAAAGCGCTGGATATCTCCCGCGTTTCCCGCGACATGCACGGCGGTAACGGCGTGTCTGACGGGGATGGCGTCATTCGTCACATTGTGAACCTGGAGTCCGTGAATACCTATGAAGGTACCCACGATGTGCACGCCCTGATCCTGGGCCGCGCGCAAACCGGCATTCAGTCCTTCTTCTAATCCATACCGACTAACGCATACCAACGAATCGATCACCAGCAACGAGGCACCCAATGAGCACAGCCGCAAAGCCCCTGGCAGGCATCAAAGTCCTCGATATCTCTCGGGTACTGGCAGGCCCCTGGTGCGGGCAGATGCTGGCCGACATGGGTGCCGAGGTGATCACGATGGAGCGCCCCCAAAGCGGCGATGACACGCGCCATTGGGGGCCTCCTTGGCTCTCCGGCAGCACAGAATCGGCGTACTACCTTTGCGCCAATCGAGGTAAGCGCTCGGTGACGGTAGATATGGCCAAGCCCGAAGGCCAAGCGCTGATTAAACAGCTTGCCGCTCAGTCGGATGTGGTGCTGGAGAACTTCAAAGTCGGCGGGCTAAAGAAGTACGGCCTGGATTACGCCAGTTTAAAGGCGCTAAACCCCGGCATTATCTACTGCTCGATTACCGGCTTTGGCCAGGAAAGCCCCTACGCCCACCGGGCGGGCTACGACTTTATGATTCAGGCCATGGGCGGCATTATGAGCCTGACCGGCAAGCCGGACAGTGAACCCGGCGGTGGCCCGGTCAAAAGCGGCGTGGCGTTTACCGATATCTTTACCGGTTTGTATGCCGCCAACGCAGTGCTGGCAGCGCTCTACCAGCGCCGCGACACCGGCGAAGGCTGCCACATTGATTTGGCTCTGATGGATGTTCAGGTAGGCGTGTTGGCGAACCAGGCGCTTAACTATCTGACCTCCGGTCAGGTGCCTCAGCGGTTAGGCAACGCCCATCCTAATATCGTGCCCTACCAAGCGTTTGCCACGGCGGATGGCCATATGATTGTGGCGGTAGGCAACGACGAGCAGTTCAAGCGCTTCTGCCAAGTGATCGATCAGCCGCAGTTGGCGCAAGATGAACGCTTTGCCACCAACGGTAGCCGTGTCCAGCATCGCGAGACACTAGTGCCGGTATTAGAACTCGCCCTAGCATCACAGCCTACCGATACGTGGCTCTCGGCATTTGAAGCGGTAGGCGTGCCCAGCGGGCCGATCAACACCCTAGACCGCGTCTTTGACGATCCCCACGTGAAAGCTCGCGGCCTGAAGCAGACGCTGCCCCATCGCCAAGCGGGGGAAGTGCACTTAGTGGCGAACCCGATTCGTATTAACGGCGAATCCATTAGTGCCCAAACCGCACCGCCCACGCTAGGCGAGCACACCGACAGCGTGCTGGATGCCATCGGCATCACTGACGAGCAACGCGTAGCACTACGCCAAGCGGGTATTATTTAAACCCTCCTCTTTTTGTAGCACTCTTTTAAAACGCCCAGACGGGCGTTTTTTTATGGTGCGCCAGGCAT
>NZ_MWVI01000003.1 GCF_002087295.1 Vreelandella lionensis
GCGGTAACAAGCCAGGTACCCAGCGGTGGATAACCCGTTGTCAGTCAGTCTTGTGGGTAAGTCGCACTTTCATCCACAGCTCTAACACCGCTTCTACGCAGGCACTCCGCTGCTTAATCACCTAAAGGTCAACAATTTAAAATATTGATAAAAATAGGTTTAATAGACTTATCAACAGATTTTGTCCACACCAGTAGTTACTACATCAACAGAACTTCTCTTATTTATTTTTATTTTGTTATTAATAAAGACTGAACCCTTAGGTTGGGGTGTGGAAAAACCTGACGGTTACCCACAGGAGGTTTATACTGGCGGGCTTATTCCAACAGCGCTGAATCGCTGACCACATCATCCGTGCCAACAGGCGCAAGACGAGGTGTCTCTTGAACTACCCCGACCGCTTTGACGTGATTGTCATCGGCGGTGGCCATGCGGGAACTGAAGCCGCACTGGCCTCTGCTCGTATGGGCTGTCAAACCCTATTGCTAACTCACAACATCGAGACGCTTGGCCAAATGTCGTGCAATCCCGCCATTGGCGGCATCGGCAAAAGCCATTTGGTGAAAGAAATTGATGCGCTCGGCGGTGCAATGGGGCTAGCCACGGATTTAGGCGGCATCCAGTTTCGCGTGCTCAACGCACGCAAAGGGCCAGCGGTACGTGCAACCCGTGCCCAGGCCGACCGCATCCGCTACAAAGCCGCCATTCGCGGCATGCTGGAAAACCAGCCCAACCTGACGATTTTTCAGCAGGCGGCAGGTGATCTCATTGTTGGATAACAACACCGTACGCGGCGTCGTGACTGAAACCGGCATTCACTTTCACGCGGAATCCGTTGTGCTCTCAACCGGTACCTTCCTGGGTGGCGTTATCCACATCGGGTTGGATCAAAGCCGCGGAGGCCGCGCGGGTGATCCGCCCTCCAACGCGCTGGCAGAACGACTGCGTGCGTTGCCGTTTCACGTTGACCGGCTCAAAACCGGCACGCCGCCGCGTATCGATGCCAAAACCGTCGATTTTTCGCAGTTGGAAGAGCAGCCGGGCGATACCCCAACGCCGGTGATGTCTTACCTCGGCTCGCGGGAGATGCATCCCCAGCAGGTGAGCTGCCATATCGCGCACACCAACGAGCGCACCCACGAGATTATTCTGGGTAACTTGGATCGCTCGCCAATGTACTCTGGCGTGATTGAAGGGATCGGCCCGCGCTACTGCCCCTCGATTGAAGATAAAGTGCACCGCTTTGCCGACAAATCGAGCCATCAGGTGTTCATCGAGCCTGAAGGCCTGGATACCCACGAGCTCTATCCCAACGGCATCTCGACCTCGCTGCCGTTTGATGTGCAGCTGCAGGTGGTGCGCTCGATCAAAGGGTTAGAAAACGCACACATCACGCGTCCTGGCTATGCCATTGAGTACGATTTCTTTGATCCGCGGGATTTGAAACACTCGCTGAAAACCAAATTTATCCACAACCTGTTTTTTGCCGGACAAATCAACGGCACAACCGGTTATGAAGAAGCGGGTGCCCAGGGGCTACTGGCGGGCTTAAACGCCGCTCGCCGCGCTAAACAGCTCGACGCTGGGTCCCCCCGCCGTGATGAAGCCTACCTCGGCGTTTTGGTAGACGACTTAATCACCATGGGCACCCAAAGAGCCCTACCGCATGTTTATTCGCGGGCGGAATACCGCCTGCTGCTGCGTGAAGATAATGCCGATCTGCGCCTGACCGAAAAAGGCCGCAAGCTAGGCTTAGTCGACGACACGCGCTGGGCAGCGTTTAGTCAAAAGCGCGAAGCCATCGAGCGGGAAACTGCACGCTTGGCCACCGCTTGGGTACAGCCCAATAGCCCGGCAGCGGAAAAAATCGCTGAAAAAACCGGCAGGCCGCTACCCCGAGAGTACTGCTTAAGCGATTTGTTGAAACGCCCTGAGCTGACGTATGCCGATATTACCTCGCTCCCCGGTATGGAAAGCGGTGATGTGCATGACGAAGCCGTGGCCGAACAGGTGCAAATTCAAGCCAAATATCAGGGCTATATTGATCGTCAGCAGGATGAGATCGATAAGCTTAAGCGTCATGAAGCTACGCCGCTGCCTGCGGAACTTGATTATCACCGGGTGGAAGGTCTCTCCAACGAGATTCGCCAAAAACTCAGCGACACCCGTCCTGAAACCCTTGCACATGCAGCCAGGATTTCTGGGGTAACGCCCGCAGCTATATCGATTCTGCTCGTGCATCTGAAAAAACGCCGCCTGATTACCAACGCCGAGGTGGCCAACGGATGAGTCGACTCCAGCCGCTGGTCAACAGCTTACCCAATGGCGTTGCACCACGACTTGATCAAGGCCTATCAGCGCTAGGGGTTGTGATTAGCGCTGAACAGAGAGAGCAGCTGCTTGGTTTACTGGCGCTGTTGCACAAGTGGAACCGGGCTTATAATCTCACCGCAGTCCGTGATGCTGAAGAAATGGTCTCGCGTCACGTACTGGATACGCCGCCGTTGCTCCCTACGTTCACGGCCCAACGCTGCTGGATGTGGGGGCAGGGCCTGGGTTACCCGGCTTAGTACTAGCGATTATGAAGCCCGAACTTCAGGTGACGCTGCTGGATAGCAATGGCAAGAAAGTCCGCTTCCAGCGCCAAGCGGTGATGGAGTTGGCGCTGACGAACGTGACGCCTACTCAGGCACGGGTAGAGCAGTTCGCCGGCCAGCACTTTGATCAGGTGATCTCACGTGCGTTTGCCAGTTTGGTGGATTTCGTGACACTAACGCGCCCCCTGCCATCTGCAAATGGTCAGTGGCTAGCAATGAAAGGCCCTGGTGCCGATGACGAGCTGCGTGACCTGCCGGAAGGCATTGAACTCAGCGAGCGCCACCTGTTGAATGTACCCTTTGAAACGGCCGAGCGGCAGCTGTTGATCCCTGACCCCAAAAGGAGTTGAGTAGTGAGCCAGATCATTGCCCTGACCAACCAAAAAGGCGGCGTGGGCAAGACCACTTCAGCCGTTAACCTGGCCGCCAGCCTGGCTGCTCTTGATCGCCGCGTACTGCTGGTGGATTTGGACCCACAGGGCCATGCCAGCATGGGCAGCGGGATCGACAAGTACGATCTTGAGAAAAGCGTGCTGGACGTGTTGCTTGGTGAAGCCACTGCAGGCGAGGTTATCGTTCGCGGGCTGCCGGTTCACTACGACGTTCTACCCGGTAACGGCGACCTCACTGCAGCAGAAGTCGAATTACTGGATAGCGACCAGCGCCAAAGCCGCCTATCGCTCGCGCTCGCCAGCGTCGCGGACGATTACGACGTGGTGCTGATCGACTGCCCGCCGTCGCTGAATATGCTGACGGTGAACGCACTCACCGCCGCCCATGGCGTACTGATTCCGCTACAGTGTGAGTTTTACGCCCTAGAGGGGCTCTCCGCGTTGCTGGATACGGTGGAGCAGATCAAACAAAGCGTGAATCCTGAGCTTGCCGTCTCCGGGATTCTGCGCACCATGTACGATAAGCGCACCAGTCTCACCCGCGAAGTGGATAAGCAGCTACGCGACTTTTTCGGCGATGCGCTTTTGAAAACGACGATTCCGCGCAACGTGAAAGTCGCTGAAGCGCCAAGCCACGGCGTACCGGTCACCCAATACGCGCGTTTTTCGCGGGGTAGCCAAGCCTATCGCGTGCTGGCCAAAGAGATGATTCGGCGTCTGTCGTTGTAACGGTTCCGCTGTAGCGTTCAAAGCACGTAACGTTAAAAGTACGAGGGAAAGCGAATGACGCGTAAACGCGTGCTAGGACGTGGCCTGGATGCCCTGATTGGTGCGGGCGCACGTCGTCGTGACAGTTTAGACCTGACCGGTGGCGCAACGCTTGAGAGCGCCGACGCCCCGGTGCCAGACGTGGCGGTAGATGACGCAATGGCTGAACGCCTGGAGCGTCTGCCACTTGGGCAACTGATGCGCGGAAAGTAACAGCCCCGCCGAGACATCCAGCTGAAGCCCTGGAAGAGCTTGCCGACTCGATCCGTGCCCAAGGCGTGATGCAGCCCATCGTAGTGCGTCCGGTAGGTAAAGACCGCTATGAAATTATTGCCGGTGAGCGCCGCTGGCGCGCCGCGCAACTGGCCGAGCTGGACGTTATTCCGGCGGTCATACGCCATGTGAGTGATGAAGTCGCGCTGGCCTTAGCGCTGATTGAAAACATCCAGCGGGAAAATCTCAACGCCATTGAAGAAGCGATTGCGCTGAAGCGTTTGGGTGATGAATTTGAACTCACTCAGCAACAGATTGCCGATGCAGTGGGTAAGTCTCGTACCCAGGTTGCCAACTTGCTTCGTCTGCTGGCCCTCGACCCAGAGGTGCAAACCCTGCTAGAGCGGGGCGATTTAGATATGGGTCACGCTCGCGCACGCTCTCGTTAAATAGTGCACAGCAGCGCCAAGTCGCCCACGAAGTGGTCAATAAAGACCTTACCGTGCGCGATACCGAAGCGCTGGTGAAAAAGGTGCAAACCCATCAGGCGCCTGTATCTTCTGCCAAGCAGTCAGCCAAAACACCCGATGTGGCCCGCTTAGAAACCCATCTGGGTGAGCTTCTCGGCGCGCCTGTTTCGATTGATCATGGTCAAAAAGGCAAAGGCCGAGTCACTATTCGTTATACAAGCCTTGAAGAGCTGGATGGAATTCTAGCGCATATTAAATAGCACGCTAATGAAAGATACGGCCTATTTTTAGCCCTTTGGTCGCAAGTCGATGCTGAAACGCGCGAATTCCGTGCAACTTCGGTTGAAGGTGTGATAGCGCTTCCCTATAATCGCGCAAGATTTGTGCAGGTTGGTATTAAGTCACCTACCTGCCAAAGCAATAATGGCCGTTCATTTGACGTACTGGGGAAATATGCAGCGAATTGAGACCCAGCGACGTAAAGCGTACATCATACGGTTGGCCATTATTCAACTGCTAGTGACGCTGATGGCTATGCTGCTTGCGTATTCATCGACACAGCTAGCGGGCGTGACCTCAGTACTGAAAGGCGCTCTTGTCGCATTGTTGCCACATGCCTTTTTTGTCTATCGGATGGGGTTTTTACATACGAACGTTTCTCAGCGGTCAGCGATGCTGCTGCGCGCCGAGGCAGGTAAGTTTGGTTTGACGGTGGCACTCTTTACAGCCGTATTTGTTGCCGTGCCCCCCTCAAACCCAGCTTCTTTTTTAGCGCTTATGTCGCGATTGTTCTGACACATTGGCTGGCTCCATTGCTGATGCTAAGGCACCGCGCAACTAATTGAGGTGACATGTCTATGGCCGCAGGTAACGAAGTCTCAACGACTTACTATATCCAGCACCACTTGCAGAATTTAACCTTTGGTAAGCACCCAGAGAATGGCTGGTCGTTGGCGCACTCTGCTGAAGAAGCAAGTGAAATGGGCTTTTGGGCGATCCACGTGGATACCATGGGCTGGTCGATTGCCATGGGCTTGCTGTTCATTTTCCTATTCCGTAAAGCCGGTAAAATGGCGACTACTGGGGTGCCTGGCGGTTTGCAAAACGCCGTTGAGATGGTCTTCGAGTTCGTAGAAGACATGATTAAGGGCGCGTTCAAGGGGCACAATCCTATTATTGCCCCTCTAGCGCGGACGCTGTTCGTGTGGATTCTCTTCATGAACACGCTGAAAATCATTCCGGTCGATTACTTTCCGGTGTTGTTCAGCAAGTTAGGCGTCGATTATATGAAAATCGTGCCGACAACAGACGTTAACGCCACCCTAGGCTTAGCGTTGGGCGTCTTTGGCCTCATTCTCTGCTACAGCTTCAAAGTGAAAGGCGTAGGTGGATTTGCCAAGGAGCTGTCGTTGACGCCGTTCAACCATTGGGCGCTGATTCCTTTCAACCTGTTGCTTGAAATTGTCGCTCTGTTGGTGAAGCCGTTCAGCTTGGCAATGCGTCTATTCTGCAACATGTTTGCGGGTGAAGTTATCTTCATTCTGATTGCCATGCTGCCGTTCTGGGCAATTTGGTTGTTGGATGTGCCGTGGGCCATTTTCCATATCCTGATCGTTGTCCTACAGGCATTCATTTTTACTGTTCTGTCCGTGGTGTACCTCAGTGCTGCTCACGAGCATCACTAAGCGCACCGCTTGCGTGAGATTAACCCTTAACCTTAACCCTCAACCTTGCACTTAAACTTGAAAAACTAGGAGCATTACCATGGAACTTAGCTACATTGCTGCCTCCATCATGATCGGCTTGGGCGCTTTGGGCACCGGTAGCGGATTCGCTATCCTCGGTGGCAAACTGATCGAGTCTACTGCTCGTCAACCTGAGCTGGGCGACCAACTTCAGACCAAAACCTTCCTGATGGCCGGTCTGCTGGACGCCGTTCCGATGATCGGTGTTGGTATCGCGATGTACCTGATCTTCGGTGTTGCCGGTTAATGATTGCATCGCCGGGCGGCTAACCCGCTCGGTTTTGTTTCACTCCGGTCGCCACGAAATTGTCAGAGGTACATCCCTGTGAATATCAACATGACGCTTATCGGGCAGACGATCGCCTTCGCGATCTTTGTCTGGTTTTGCATAAAGTATGTGTGGCCTCCGATCAGCAACGCGCTTCATGAGCGTCAGAAAAAGATTGCTGATGGCTTGGACGCAGCCAGCCGTGCGACTCGCGACCTTGAGCTAGCTCAAGAGCGCGCTGAGCAAACGCTGCGTGAAAGCAAGGCCCAGGCTTCTCAAATTCTCGAGCAAGCCAACAAGCGCTCTGCTCAAATGATCGAAGAAGCACGCGAACAGGCTCGCGCTGAAGGCGAACGCCTGATGGCAAGCGCTCGTTCCGAAATTGAGCAAGAAGTGAATCGTGCAAAAGACGAGCTTCGTGCCCAGGTTTCTCACCTCGCCATCCTTGGTGCCGAGCGTGTATTAGAAGCTTCGGTCGACGAGAAAGCACATCGCAAGTTACTTGATGAGCTTGCTGCTGAACTGTAACGAGGTGACCCATGGCGGAATTACTTACCGTCGCTCGTCCTTACGCTAAGGCGGCGTTTGAATACGCGCGTGATCATGAGGCGATTGATAGCTGGTCTCAGGCGCTTAGTTTTTTAAGCGCTGCGGTTGCTAACAGCGACTTTCGTCGCTTGATGGGCAGTCCAAAACTTGAGAATGACAAAAAAGTAGAGCTGCTTTCCGATATGTTGCCGGAACAGCAGAACGATGATTTGTCACGCTTTTTGGATACCTTGGCCGACCAAGGTCGCCTGACGGCACTGCCCTTTATCGCTGAACAGTTCGAGTACCTGCGTGCCGAACATGAACAGCGTGTTGAAGTGACCGTTACGTCCGCCTATGAGCTGGACGGCGAACAGCAGACCAAGCTAGCAGACGCGCTCAAGAAACGTTTGAATCGCGAAATCTCCATTACTACTCAGGTGGACAAGTCGCTTATTGGCGGTGTCATCCTGCGTGCCGGCGATACCGTCATTGACGGTTCGGTGCGTGGTCGATTGAACCGCCTTTCTGAAGCACTGACCGCTTGAGTCTGAGGGACATGGCATGCAGCAACTGAATCCTTCCGAGATCAGCGACATCCTCAAGCAGCGAATTGAGAAGCTTGACGTCGCATCCGAAGCCCGTAATCAGGGCACCATCGTCAGCGTTTCCGACGGTATCGTGAAAATTCACGGCCTCGAAGACGCGATGTTTGGTGAAATGATCGAATTCCCGAACAGCATCTTCGGCATGGTACTGAACCTGGAGCGTGACTCCGTCGGTGCTGTTGTCCTGGGTGACTACCTACAGCTTGAAGAAGGCATGACCGCTCAGTGTACCGGTCGCATTCTGGAAGTTCCGGTAGGCCCTGAGCTGATTGGTCGCGTTGTCGCCGCGCTGGGTAACCCCATCGACGGCAAAGGCGATATCAACGCTAAACTGACCGACGCGGTAGAAAAAGTAGCGCCTGGCGTTATTACCCGTCAGTCCGTTGACGAGCCGATCCAAACTGGTCTGAAATCCATCGACGCCATGGTGCCAATCGGTCGTGGTCAGCGTGAGCTGATCATCGGTGACCGTCAGATTGGTAAATCCGCCATTGCCATCGATGCGATCATCAACCAGAAAGGCAAAGGCGTGACCTGTGTCTACGTCGCGATCGGTCAGAAGCAGTCGACCATTGCTAACGTGGTGCGCAAGCTAGAAGAGCACGGCGCGATGGATCACACCATCGTTGTAGCTGCAGGCGCTGCCGATCCGGCACCGATGCAGTTCCTGGCCGCCTACTCTGGCTGCACCATGGGTGAATATTTCCGCGATCGCGGTGAAGACGCACTGATTGTCTATGACGATCTTTCCAAGCAGGCTGTTGCCTACCGCCAGGTATCGCTGCTGCTGCGTCGTCCGCCGGGCCGTGAAGCTTACCCGGGTGACGTTTTCTATCTCCACTCACGTCTGCTGGAGCGCGCTGCGCGCGTTAACGCTGACTACGTTGAGAAGTTCACCAACGGTGAAGTGACAGGCAAAACCGGTTCCTTGACCGCACTGCCGATCATCGAAACACAAGGTGGTGACGTATCGGCATTCGTACCGACCAACGTTATCTCTATCACCGATGGTCAGATCTTCCTGGAAACCAACCTGTTTAACTCCGGTATTCGTCCGGCGATTAACGCAGGTCTCTCGGTTTCTCGTGTAGGTGGTGCTGCGCAGACCAAAGTCATCAAGAAGCTGGGTGGCGGTGTTCGTCTGGCCCTGGCTCAGTACCGCGAACTGGCGGCGTTCTCGCAGTTTGCCTCTGACCTTGATGAAGCCACGCGTAAGCAGCTTGAGCACGGTCAACGTGTTACCGAACTGATGAAGCAGAAGCAGTACTCGCCGATGTCAGTTGCAGAAATGGCGCTGTCTCTGTACGCCGCTAACGAAGGTTACCTGGATGACGTGAGCGTCGATAAGGTGCTGGACTTCGAACGTGCTCTGCACGATTACATGAAGTCTGAGCACAGCGAACTGCTCGATAAGATCAACCAGACCGGCGACTACAACGGCGAGATTCAGGACGGCTTGAAGTCAGGTCTCGAGAAGTTCAAGGCGACTCAGAGCTGGTAATGTCCGGCCCGCCTGCGGGCGGGCTTGCATGCTTTCTGAGAGCCACGAACGAAAGGTAGATCGCTATGGCAGCTGCAAAAGAGATACGCACCCAGATCGGGAGCATTAAAAATACGCAGAAGATTACCAGTGCCATGGAAATGGTAGCTGCATCGAAAATGCGTAAAGCGCAAGATCTGATGAAGGCTGGCCAGCCGTACGCCAAGCAGATTCGTAACGTGGTAGGCCACATTGCTGACGCAAACCCCGAGTACAAGCACGACTATATGGTCGAGCGTAGCGAGGTAAAGCGCGTTGGTTATATCGTGGTTTCCACCGACCGTGGCCTGTGTGGCGGCTTAAACGTCAACCTGTTCAAGGCAGTGGTGAAAGACGCTGTTGCCTGGAAACAGCAAGGCGCTGAGCTGGACTTCTGCGCCCTCGGCTCGAAGGCTGGTGCCTTCTTCCGCAATTATGGTGGCAATCTAATTGCTGCAAAAAGCGGATTGGGGAAGCACCAACCGTTGAGGGTCTGATCGGTAGCATTAAGGTGATGCTCGAAGCGTACGATGAAGGACGCCTAGACCGCCTGTACGTGGTGTATAACGAATTTGTTAACACCATGACGCAGCGGCCAGTAGTGCGTCAGCTTCTTCCTCTGTCGTCCGATATGGGCGCAGACGCTAAGCATGACAAAGAAAACGCCCGTCCCGGAAGCTGGGACTACCTGTATGAACCGGATGCCAAGGCGTTGCTAGACAGCCTGTTGGTTCGATTCATCGAATCGCAGGTGTATCAGGCGGTAGTCGAGAACGGTGCGTGTGAACAGGCCGCCCGAATGATCGCTATGAAGAGTGCCACTGATAACGCGGGCAACCTGATCGACGATCTGGAGATGGTTTATAACAAGGCCCGTCAGGCCGCCATCACCCAGGAAATTTCCGAGATCGTCGGCGGCGCTTCAGCCGTATAACGCCTAGGGAGCCTGCCATCGCTTAGGTGGCTCCCGGCAGACAGGTTTCATTTGCAGGTTTTTGAGAGGAACCAAGATGAGCGGACGTATCGTACAAATCATCGGCGCGGTGATTGACGTAGAGTTTCCGCGGGACTCTGTGCCCAAGGTCTACGACGCGCTGAAGGTCTCCGATGTTGAGACCATCCTAAGTACAGCAGCAGCTGGGCGACGGCGTAGTACGCGCCATTGCCATGGGCTCCACTGAGGGCTTAAAGCGTGGCATGGACGTGACCAGCACAGGTGCTGCGATTTCCGTACCAGTGGGTAAGGAAACGCTAGGTCGCATCATGAACGTGCTCGGCGAGCCGATTGATGAAGCTGGCCCGATCGGCGAGCAAGAGCGCATGCCGATCCACCGTAAAGCACCGAGCTATGCCGACCAAGCAGCCTCTAACGAGCTGCTGGAAACCGGTATCAAAGTAATCGATCTGGTTTGCCCCTTCGCGAAAGGCGGTAAAGTCGGTCTGTTCGGCGGTGCGGGTGTTGGTAAAACCGTTAACATGATGGAGCTTATCCGCAACATCGCTACCGAGCACAGCGGCTACTCTGTATTCGCCGGTGTAGGTGAGCGTACGCGTGAGGGTAACGACTTCTATCATGAAATGACCGAATCCAACGTTATCGATAAGGTAGCGCTGGTCTATGGTCAGATGAACGAGCCGCCCGGCAACCGTCTGCGCGTGGCGCTGACCGGTCTAACCATCGCTGAGAAATTCCGTGATGAAGGCCGTGACGTTCTGCTGTTCGTCGATAACATCTACCGTTACACCCTGGCCGGTACCGAAGTATCTGCCCTGTTGGGTCGTATGCCGTCTGCGGTAGGTTATCAGCCGACACTGGCCGAAGAGATGGGCGTTCTGCAGGAACGTATCACCTCTACGAAAACCGGTTCTATCACTTCCGTACAGGCCGTTTACGTTCCTGCGGATGACTTGACCGACCCGTCGCCGGCGACCACCTTCTCCCACCTTGATGCGACCGTGGTACTGGCGCGTTCAATCGCTGAGCTGGGTATCTACCCCGCGATTGACCCGCTGGACTCCACTTCACGTCAGTTGGATCCGCTGGTCGTAGGCGAAGAGCACTATGATGTTGCTCGTGGCGTTCAGAACGTTCTGCAGCGTTACAAGGAACTGAAGGACATCATCGCGATTCTGGGTATGGACGAGCTGTCTGATGAAGACAAGCTGGCCGTTGCCCGCGCGCGTAAAATCCAGCGCTTCCTGTCGCAGCCGTTCTTCGTAGCCGAGGTCTTCACTGGTTCGCCCGGTAAATATGTGTCGCTGAAAGACACTATCCGTGGCTTCCAGGGCATCCTTGCAGGCGAGTACGACAACCTGCCGGAACAGGCCTTCTACATGGTCGGCTCCATCGACGAAGCTGTCGAGAAAGCCAACCAGATGAAGAAGTAATCCCGTCCATTAGGGGGATTCGCTATGGCGAATAGCTTCACTTGCAATATCGTCAGCGCTGAAGATTCCATCTTCTCAGGTACTGTCGAGATGGTGGTAGCTGCAGGGATTATGGGTGACCTCGGCATTTTGCCGGGGCACACCCCGCTGCTGACCGAGCTTCAGCCAGGCCCGGTTCGCGTGATCCACGATGATGGCAAGGAAGAAAACTTCTTTGTCTCTGGCGGCTTCATGGAAGTCCAGCCTACCGTTGTCACGATCCTTGCCGACGCAGCGACCCGTGCCAGCGACCTTGATGAGGCCGCGGCGGAAGAAGCGCGTCAGCAGGCGCTGAAAGCCTTTAACGACAAGTCATCGGAGCTGGATTATACCCGCGCTGCCGCTGAACTTGCCGAAGCCGTTGCCCAGCTGCGAACGATTCAGCAGCTGCGCAAAAAGGCGGGTAAAGGCTAACAACACGCTGCGCGTGAACAAAACGCTCCTTGAGCCCGTAATAGGGTTTAAGGGGCGTTTTTTTTGTCCGATATTAAAGCATACGATTAGGCAGTATGGCGCTTGCCTGCACACAAGGAGATGGCGATGGCACTAAACGAAGAAGCCCTACAGGCATTAAAAAGTGAGCTGCTGAAAGAGCTTACCCAGGAAGCGCCGAATAAAACACAGCTGGCCGAACGGCTAGCGGAAATTCGATCAGCAGATATTGGCGATGTCTTAGAAGAGCTAATTGAGGAGGATGACGAACTTGACGCCGCGCTTGCCTTGCTGGCGATTCTCTCCGCCGAGCGGGCGGGCCAACGGGTTGGGCTACCTGCCGGGAGAAAGCCAGCTTGAGGTGGTCGGGAAGTCATCCGATACCCAAGTGCTCAAACTGCTGGAAGAGATGGGCTCCGATGAGCGGGCGGACTTGTTCAACCTGCTAGGGGAAGATCGCCGTGAAGCGCTGTTGCGTCGTATGGCGCACCAAGAGCGAGAAGATTTAAAGCGCCTCGCCCGCTATGAGGAAGGTACGGCCGGCGCCATCATGACCTTCGACTATGTAGCCATAGCCAGTGGCATGGCGGTGTCGCAAGCTATGATGCGCGTGCGCCAAACCGCCCCTGATGCAGAAACGGTCTACCAGCTTTACGTGCTGGATAATGACGGCCAACTGATCGGTACCATGTCGCTGCGCCAACTGATGGTCGCGCGCCCTGGGGCGTTGGTGGATGACATCATGATCAAAGATGTCATCAAAACCCCTGTGGATAAAGCGCAGGAGGAGGTGGCGAGAATTGTGGCTCGGTACGACTTGCTGGCGCTGCCCGTGGTTGATGCCGATGGCCTTATGGTAGGCATCGTGACTCACGATGATGCCATGGATGTTGCTGAGTCAGAGGCCACCGAAGATATCCACAAAGGGATGTCCATCGGGCAGTTGGAAGATGGCGTTAGCCGGGTGCGGTTGTGGAGCCTTTATCGCAAGCGGGTGTTCTGGCTGGTGCTGTTAGTATTTGCCAACCTCTTTTCGGGAGCGGGCATTGCATATTTTGAGGACACTATTGCGGCACAGGTAGCGCTAGTGTTCTTTTTACCCTTACTGATTGGCAGCGGGGGTAACGCGGGTGCGCAGGCCGCCACGCTGATGGTGCGCGGCATGGCCACTGGCGATATCGGCGTGAAAGACTGGAGCAAGATGCTCGGGCGCGAGCTGTTTGTAGCTGGCTCATTAGGGTTGACTATGGCGGTTGTCGGGGGCCCCCATCGGTATTTTTCGCGGAGGCGAAGCGGTGGCCATCATCGTCGCGCTGAGCATGGTCACCATCGTGCTGTTTGGCAGCATGATCGGCATGTGCTTACCGTTCGTACTGGAGCGTTTTAAGGTGGACCCCGCCACCGCCTCGGCGCCGCTGGTCACCACACTGATTGATGCTTCTGGGGTACTGATTTACTTCAGTATCGCCACGGCCATATTGTCAGGCGTTTAGGAGAGGCTTAACGCATGGCGCTGCTGGCCGCGCGGGTAATAAATAGTACTTCCACATGACCAAGCCACTCAATATCGCTAGCCAGCGCTTTTAGCTGGCTGGCCAAGCATTGAGGCGGTTGGTGAACCGCATCGCCAATAATCAGCGATTACCGATACCTTATCTTCTAAGTAGTGGAGCTGTAGCTCGTTCAGCGTGCGCCATACCGGATGTTTGTACCAGCGCTCGTTCAGCGCCGCTTCCACTTCTGGACGCAGCGGCAGGCCGGGCAAGCGGCTGGGGTCGCCTTCGCCGGCGTCATCTTCCGGGTCGACGTGGAAGATCACGTCGGTCAATAAAGGAAATTCGTGACGCAGGCGACGGCTCACTTCGTTTCCGATTTCATGGGCTTCCGACACGGTGATCTTCGGTCCCACCACCACATGCAGGTCGACCATCACCCAGCCTGCAGATTGGCGTGTGCGCAGATCGTGTACGCTATCCACCCCAGGTACGCTGCGGGCGACATCGTGCATCTGCTGCTGAATGTCTTCTGGAAGGGCAGTATCCACCAGTTCTCGGGCCGACTCCCACAGCAAATCCCAGCCCACTTTACCGACCAGCAGCCCTACGATGATAGCGGCCACGGCATCTAGCCAGCCTAAGCCAAACTGGGCACCCACCAAGGCGACCAGCACTACCGCTGTTGAAAGCGCATCGCTGCGCGAGTGCCAGGCATTGGCCTCCAGCAGTTTGGACTTCACCCGTTTAGCCACTCGCATGGTATAGCGGAAAATCCACTCTTTGCTGAGTAGCGCGAGCACGGTGATGCCAATGGCTATCATGCCGGGAGCGTTGACTTCGGCACCGCTAAACAGGCGATCCAGGCTCGACCAGGCGATGCCCCCGGCCACGAAGATCAGCACGCTGCCCAATAGCAGGGTCGTGAGAGTTTCGATTCGGCCGTGGCCGTAGTGGTGATCGTTATCTGGCTCCTGGCGGCCATAGTGGATGGCAGCCAGTACAAAACCATCGGTGACAAGATCAGAGAGCGAGTGAATACCATCGGCAATCAGCGCAGCAGAGCCGACAAAAAAACCGACGGCGACTTTGATTATGCTCAGCAAACCGTCCAGCCAAGCGCCGATATAGGTTACGCGCTTAGCCTCTTGGCTATCTAACTCGCGATTGGGAACCACTGGCGTTTCTACGGTCTGAGTCATGAGGTACCTTGCAGGGACGCACACTTCTAATAGGCGCCTATTGTAGCTTACCGTTGCATAAGCTCTATACCTTCTTATGAATTTGCGCGCTTCACCGGTGCGGACAATGAATGGCTGGATGTGTATCCTAAGCGCCGCTGCAGGTGCTTACACATCATTTAATGACGTAATACAGACAGGATGACCTATGGATTGGCTCCAAGTGGTGGTATTGGCGGTGGTGCAAGGGCTCACTGAATTCCTTCCTTTTTCTAGCTCTGCCCACCTCATTTTGGTGCCGGTGCTGACCACCTGGGAAGATCAAGGTCTTTGCTTCGATGTCGCCCTGCATTTGGGCAGTTTTAGCGCTGTCGTGATCTATTTTCGCCAGGAAATTTGGAAAATGGTTGTCAGCAGCCTAACCGCGGTGAAAGGAAAGGGTGTCGATGAAGACGCGCGGCTAGCTTTTTGGGTCACCATTGCCACGCTACCAGTATGTGTCGTCGGCTTTTTACTCCATGATCTTATTTCCGGCTATATGCGCTCCACTTTAATTATCGGCATTAGCCTGATTGCCTTCGGGCTACTGCTGGGCTATGCCGATTGGAAAATGCGCGGCACCCGCAGCGAGTATCAACTGACCCTAAAAGATGTACTGATCATCGGCGGCGCTCAGGTGCTGGCGCTGATTCCAGGTACGTCGCGCTCGGGCATCAACATGACCGCTGCCCTGATGGTGGGTATGAACCGTGAAGGGGCGGCGCGCTTCTCGTGTTTACTTTAAAATCCGGTGATTGTTCTGGCGGGCGGGCTTGAGGCGGTGAAACTATTGAAAGCGCCTCACTTAATTGATGTACCCGCTATGCTAGTAGGGGCGCTGTTATCAGGAATCAGCGCATATGTATGTATTCATTACTTCTTAGTGGTAATTAAAAAGCTGGGGATGCAGCCGTTCGTGGCGTATCGGGTGCTGTTTGGTGCTTGGCTACTGTGGGTTTTTTCACTTTTAACCCGGCGCGTTTTATTTAAGGAAATTGGATGAAGGTCTATCAAACCGCGCTTGGGCGTGTGGGAGTCGTGGCGCTGGTGGGCGTTTTGCTGGCGGGCTGTTCAGAAAATGATCGGCCGCTGGAGTCACCGGGGCGCTTTGAATGCGGTATTTTTGGCACCTATTATCAAATTACTCTGGTCGACCCGCTGACGCATGGCGAAGCCAAAGCTTTGGAAGAGGGCATATTGGCCGAGATGGAAGACGTTGACCAAGCGATGTCGACCTACCGTGACGATTCAGAACTAGTCGCCTTTAACGACGCGCCGCTCAACGAGTGGCAGCCGGTCTCTAACGAGCTGATCGAAGTGCTGGCGATAAGCCGCTCGGTGGCGGAAGCCAGCGAGGGGGCGTTTGATATCACCATTGGCGACGTAGTGAATTTATGGAGCTTTGGTCCTGAAGCGCGGCCAGAAGAGGTGCCCAGCGAGGCCGAGTTAAGCGAGCGCATGGCCACGATTGGGTTCGATGCAGTCGAGGTGGATACCCAGCGGACGCAGGCGCGGCGCCTCCGGGATGTATTTGCTGATCTTTCTGGGGTAGCCAAAGGCCCCGCGCTACCGACCGCGTTGCCGCCTACCTGGACCAGCAACAAATTGAAAACTATTTGGTCAATATTGGCGGTGGGCTGGTTGCCCGTGGCTACCGCGACATTGAAGCGCAAACACCCTGGCGCATTGGTATTGAAGTACCACAAAGCGGGGTACCGGAAGCGCAACATGTGATTGCGTTGGAGGGCATGTCGGTGGGTACCTCCGGTGATTACCGTAACTACTTTGAAGTCGACGGTGAGCGCTTTTCCCATCTTCTGGACCCGCGCACCGGCCGGCCCATTAAGCACCAGCTCGCCTCGGTCTCTGTGTTTCATCCCTCAAATGCCTGGGCAGATGCCTGGGCGACGGCGCTCACCGTAGTAGGCAGTGAAAAAGGTATGCAGCTCGCGGTAGAGAATAACCTGAATATTTTAATGCTAGTGAAAGATGGGGAGAGCTGGCGCAGCCTCGCCAGTCCGGCATTCGTCAACTATTTTGGTGAAGCGCTGGTGAATGAACTGGGAATTGAGCCTTGGGCGACGTCCACTGCGAATCGCCAAACGGAGACAGGTGAATAACATGCACGACCTCGATATCGTCATTCTTGCGGCGGGTAAAGGCACACGAATGCGTTCACAGCTGCCCAAAGTGCTGCATACGCTGGCGGGCAAACCCATGGTGCAGCACGTGCTGGAAACGGCCAGCGGCCTGAACCCCAGCCGAACCCATGTGGTAATTGGCCATGGGGCGGAACAACTGCGAGAAGCGTTGATAGAGCACGAGGTGTCGTTTGCGCTGCAGGAAGAGCAGAAGGGCACCGGCCATGCAGTAGCACAAGCCCAGGCGCAGTTAGGTAGCGGCATCGTATTGGTGCTGTACGGCGACGTCCCTCTCATTCGTCGCGATACGCTGGCCAACTTGCTGGCCCATGTCGATGAACAGCATATGGGCCTGTTGACCGTCACGTTAGATGACCCTAGCGGCTACGGCCGTATTGTGCGTGACAGTGATGGTCAGGCCGTGGCGATTGTTAGCAGAAGGATGCCAACGACGAGCAGTTAGCGATTACTGAGTGCAACACTGGCATTATGGCCATGACCAGTGCTCAACTGAAGGGCTGGCTGCCCCAGCTTTCCGCAGAAAACGCCCAGGGCGAGTGATACCTGACCGATGTGATCGCCATGGCGGCCAGTGAAGGCGTCAAGGTAGCAACGGCGCAGCCCCATAACGCCACTGAAGTGGAAGGGGTTAATAACCGCTTGCAAATGGCCCGCTTAGAGCGCGCTTACCAGCAGCAGATAGCTGAAACATTGATGGCGCAAGGTGTTGCCTTGGCCGACCCAACAAGAATTGATGTACGCGGTAAGCTTACCTGTGGCCATGATGTATTCATCGATGTGGGCTGCGTATTTGAAGGCAATGTAGAGCTTGGCGAAGGAGTGCGGGTAGGCCCTTACTGTGTCATCAAAAACAGCACCATCGGCGCAGAGAGCGAAATTAACAGCCATAGTGTTATCGACACGACAGTGGCGGCAGGCCTCAACCAAATTGGACCCTTTGCACGGCTTCGCCCCGGTACGCGCTTAGCCGTGAAAGCCAAAGTGGGCAACTTTGTGGAAACCAAAAATGCTGACGTTGGTGAAGGCAGCAAGATTAACCACTTAAGCTACGTCGGCGATGCTCGCCATGGCCGCGATGTCCACGTTGGCGCAGGCACTATTACCTGTAATTACGATGGCGCTAACAAGCACCATACCGAGATTGGTGATAATGCCTTTATCGGCTCTAACACGGCGTTGGTAGCGCCCGTCTCGGTTGGTAAAGGGGCCACTGTCGGGGCGGGGTCAACGATTGCTAAAGACGTCACCGATTACGCCTTAGCCGTCTATCGTAGCCGCCAGTTAGAAAAAGTTGATTGGCCACGCCATAGTAAAGTTAAAAAGCCTAGTGCTAAGAATCATTAAAAAGCCGTATTCATCTATCAGCGCCGCCGTTTTACCGTTGCGCGGACTGGTTAAGTAGCTTAGGAGAAGAACTATGTGTTGGCATCGTCGCGGCGGTTGCGCAGCGTAATGTGCAGGGGATTTTGCTGGAAGGGCTTAAGCGCTTGGAATATCGCGGTTATGACTCCTCTGGCATGACGGTGCTTAACGATGGAACGCTCACGCGGCGCCGTGCTTTGGGGAAAGTGGCTGCGTTGGAAGCGCAGCTAGAGACCGCGGCGCTAACGGGTAGCTGCGGAATTGCCCATACCCGCTGGGCGACCCATGGAAAACCCTCCGAAGCTAACGCTCACCCACACCACAGCAGCGACAACGTTGCCGTAGTGCATAACGGCATTATCGAAAACTACGAAAAGATTAAAGAGACCCTGCAAGCCAGAGGCTATGCCATTACGTCAGAAACCGATACTGAAGTGATCGCCCACTTACTGGCTGAAAAACTGGCGGCTGGGCTTACGCTGTTTGATGCTACTCAAGAGATTGTCAGTGGTTTAGGAGGGGCCTATGCCCTTGGCGTCATGAGCGCTGCTGAACCCGGCGTTGTGGTAGGTGCACGCCAGGGCAGCCCGCTTGTGGTAGGCGTAGGTATTGATGAGACATTTTTAGCTTCCGACCCGCTGGCGCTGCTGCAGGTAACCGACCGCTTTATCTACCTGGAAGAGGGGGATTTGGTCGAGCTGCGGGAGCATGGCGATATCCGTATTGTCGATCGCAAAGGAAACAGGGTAGAGCGGCCCATCCATACCTTTGAGCATGGCGATGGCGCGGCCAGTAAAGGCGAGTACCGCCACTACATGCTCAAAGAGATCTTTGAGCAGCCTAAGGTGATCGAGGCGGCACTAGAGGGGCGGCTTAGTGCCAGCAGCGTGTTGGTAGAGAGCTTTGGGCCAGATGCCCAGGCGCTGTTTCAGAAAACACGCCAAGTGCACATCATCGCCTGCGGCACCAGCTACCATGCGGGCTTGGTGGCACGCTACTGGCTGGAGCGCTACGCCGGGGTACCGGTGCAGGTAGAGGTCGCCTCCGAGTACCGCTATCGCCACCCGGTCGTACCGGAAGGGACGCTGTTTGTGACGCTCTCCCAATCGGGGGAAACCGCCGACACCCTAGCGGCGCTACGCTTTGCACAAACGCTGAACTATGTTGGCTCGCTGGCTATTTGTAACGTACCTGGCAGCTCGCTGGTGCGCGAGTCGGATATGTCGCTAATGACCCGGGCAGGCCCCGAAATTGGCGTGGCCTCGACGAAAGCGTTTACCACTCAGCTTATTGCGCTGATGCTGCTCACGCTGGCTGTGAGCAAAGCCAAAGGACAGGCCGATTATCCAGATATCGTCGCCGCACTGCGTACGCTTCCTGATGTATGCCAACGTGTGTTGGCGCTAGACAGCCAAATCGAAACGCTTTCCCAGGCGTTTGCCGAAAAAAATCATGCGCTCTTTTTGGGCCGTGGTGCCCACTATCCAATTGCCCTTGAAGGCGCGCTGAAGTTAAAAGAAATCTCCTACATTCATGCCGAAGCGTATCCTGCCGGGGAGCTAAAGCACGGCCCGCTGGCATTGGGTGGATAGCGAGATGCCGGTTATTTCAGTTGCCCCGAATGATGATCTGCTCGAAAAACTGAAATCCAACCTCCAAGAAGTCCGCGCCCGCGGCGGCCAGCTATTTGTATTTGCCGACAAGGAGGTCGGCATTAGCCCCGAAGATGACATCCGCGTTCTGGAGCTGCCCTATGTGCATGAAGCACTGGCACCGTTGCTCTATACTCTGCCGCTGCAGCTATTGAGCTACCATGTTGCGGTATTAAAAGGCACTGATGTGGATCAACCGCGTAATCTTGCAAAGAGTGTGACCGTCGAATAAGTGCCGTGTCACAATTAATAACAGTTAGTCAGCATAAAGCGCTTTACAAGATGCGGCAAAAGGCCGCATCTTATGCGCAATCGCTGCGTTGCAGCACATAGTTAGTGTGCTTATTATCGTGGCGGTACTCTCTAACCCTGCCAGGATCACGCTGCTATGAAACCACCTAACGCCCTTTCAACTCGGCATCCAGCCTGCCGTGTTGCTTGGTTGTTGACCGCGCTCTGCCTTTTTGCTTTTCCTTCGCTCTCCTATGCTGCTGCCGGCCCATTAGATCTCACTGCCTCTCTTGCCGGTATTGCCTCTGTGACCATTTTCATTCTTGCCTATGCCTTGGTAATGAGTGAAGAAATTATCCACATGCGTAAATCCAAACCTGTTCTGGTGGCCGCTGGCCTTATCTGGGCAATTGTGGCGTGGGTTTATGTTCAAGCGGGTATGCCCCACGAGGCGGAAAGTGCCTTCAAGGAAACCCTACTGGAGTACACCGAGCTTCTGTTATTCCTGCTGGTGGCGATGACCTATATCAATGCCATGGAAGAGCGGCGTATTTTTGATGCCTTGCGGGCTTGGTTGGTACGTAAAGGCTTTAGCTACCGCAGCCTGTTCTGGATTACCGGCTGTCTGGCGTTTGGTATTTCCTCGATTGCCAATAACATGACCACCGCCATGTTGATGTGTGCGGTCGTACTGAAGGTGGCAGAAGGGGATAACAAGTTTATTTGTCTTTGCTGCATTAACGTCGTCGTGGCGTCTAACGCAGGCGGTGCGTTTAGCCCGTTTGGTGATATCACCACGCTGATGGTGTGGCAGGCAGGGCAAGTGCCCTTTGAAGGCTTCTTCGCGTTATTAATCCCCGCGATAGTAAACTTCATGGTGCCTGCGGTGATCATGAACTTCTTCCTGGTTAACCGTCAGCCAGCTGCGCTCACTGAGAACGTGTGGATGAAGCGTGGCGCTAAACGGATCATTGTGCTGTTTTTAATTACCGTAGCCATTTCGGTATTGTGCCACTCGATTCTTTACCTACCGCCCGCCATGGGCATGATGTTTGGCCTGGGCTTACTGCAGTTTTTTGGCTACTACCTACGCCGCAGCCTGCCCCGCTCTCTGGAGCGCAAGCGTGAACGCTACTCTCGCCGTGGCGATTGGCAAAAGCTGGAGCAACTGGGTAGCGTGGTGCCGTTTGATATTTTCAGCAAAATTGCCCGCTCCGAGTGGGATACGCTGCTGTTCTTTCTACGGCGTGGTGATGTGTGTGGGTGGCCTTGGGTTTATGGGCTACCTGAGCCTGCTCTCCGAGACACTCTACGGCGGCTGGGACCCGGTATGGGCCGACGTGGTTTTGGGCTTGATTTCAGCGGTGGTGGATAACATTCCGGTAATGTTTGCGGTGCTCTCCATGGCGCCGGATATGTCGGAAGGTAACTGGCTGCTGATTACACTCACCGCTGGCGTGGGTGGTAGCCTGCTATCTATGGGATCGGCAGCGGGTGTTGCGCTGATGGGCCAAGCTCGTGGCATCTATACCTTTGCGGTTCCTCTGCGTTGGGCTCCGGCCATTTTGTTGGGCTACGCGGCCAGTATTGGGGCTCATTTGTTGGTAAATGCGGGCATGTTCTAACCTGCACCGGTGAGTCCTTTCCTGCTTAGCACTCTATTGCTGGGCAGGCAAACAAAGCGCCCCTTATCTCAAGATAAGGGGCGCTTTGGTTAATAAGCGTGGTAAAGCCAACTCGTTACCTTAAGCGTAAAAAAAGCTTATAAATCGTGTCCGGTAATGACCTGGCAAATGTCCGCGAAGCTGCGCGCCATGGGAACCACCGTGGCGGGAAGTTGCGTATTCAGGCGGCTACCCATCACCGTTTGAATATCGGTGGCAGAGATAATGCCGCGCACGCTCAGTTCCTGATTTGGCTTACGTTCGGTAATTAACAGGTGCTGCTCGGTAAAGCTTTCCATTGATAACACGAGATCTTCAATGGTGAGCGATGCCAGCTGCGCCAGCGGCATGGCGCTGAGTTTTTCCCAGGGCGTCATGATCATCGCGGCGGTGACTTCCGAACGCCCAAGATTGCGCTGCTGCATCGCCAAATTGATGCGCCGAGTGCCAATCACCTCTTTGGCGGTGAGCACGCAAAGGCAGTGAGCCTGCTTGTCCATGAAAAACAGCAGACGAACACCGCCGTGACGCATTTTAAGGTGGGCGTCATCAATCGGAGTGTCTCCGGCAATAGACTGCGGCATGACCTGGGTAAAATCGGTCAGTACTGGCATTGCCGGGTCGTCCGGGGTGAGCTGCTTGGGTGCCGGAGTGGTGAGTAGCGGGGTAGCACCGAATTGAACAAGCGGCTTATGAGAATGCAGTGTTTGGTTCATCGAGGGGTACCTCCGTGGTGTGAAGAAGCAGGTCATTAACAACGTGCCCGCTCTGTACCTTCACACTTGCACGGAATTCTTATCACAATCTTAAGAGTCCGCCGGTGTTACATTTTTTCTCATTCTTTTGCATGGCGCTGAGTCAGCGCGTCCCTTGCTAATACTGCCCTGATGCGTAGGCCATTACCGGCGGCATCTTCGAGTCGTAGCAAGCCTTCATGGCGCTTTACTAGGCGCTCGACGATGGATAACCCTAGCCCAGCTCCCGCCCCTGGGCCTGCGCGCTGAAAACGTTCTACTACCCGACTGCGCTCGTGAACGGTATGCCTGGCCCTTGGTCATCCACCATCCGCGTAATGCTCAGCACGGCAGCCTCAAGGGTAATCGTAATGGTGCTCTGCTCGGGAGAGTGTTGGATTGCGTTACCGACAAGATTTTGCACCAGGGTTTCAATCGCACCGGGTTCCTCTTCCATTGTCCAGTCGGCTTGATCATCGGCATTCAAGAACAGCTGCTGCTGGCGCTCTGCCGCCACCGATGAGAGCTTCGCTAGGGTTTCTTGGGTTTCCAGCAGAACATTGACATGGCGCAGCTCAGGCAGCGGCTCCTCTTCAGGGTCCAGGCGAGCCAGGGTTAGTAGTTGGGAGACCAGCCGCGTCGAGCGGGCAACGCCGCTACGCAGGTGGTGCAGCGACTCTTCACGGTCCTCAGCGTTATCAGCCGTTAAGGCATTCTGGGCGTGAAGGTCCAGCACGGCCAGCGGGGTGCGCAGTTCATGGGCAGCGTCGGCAATAAAGCGCTTCTCGCGTACGCGCAGCTGGCGTAGCCGTTCTAATAGTCGATTTAATGCCCCGGCAATGGTGCCCAGCTCTTGAGGTAGCGGGTAGAGTGGTAACGGTTTTAGGTTATGCGGGTCGCGGTTACGGATCTGCGCTGCCATACGGGATAGCAGGGCTAACCGCCAACCAATCGACCACCATAGCAGCAGCGTTAAGAAGGGTAAGCCGATTAGGTCTGGCAGCAAGGTGCGCAGCGCCACGGCACTGATTAGCTCGCCGCGCACGTCTTCGCGTTCGCTGACCACCACGCGGCTGAAGGAGTCTGGCACATCCAGCACGTACACTCGCCAGTCGTGCTCCCCAACGGTCAGCGTGGAGTAGCCAACGGGTTGCTGCGCTAGCGAAGCATCGGGGGCACTGGCGGAGTGTAGTAACAACCGGTCCTCTTCCCATAGCTGAAAGGCCAGCTTGCTTTCATAGCGGTGCCCTGCAAAGCGCTTGTCCGACTGCTCGGCGCGTAGCAGCGCATTCTCCAAGCTGGTTAGTAGAACATCGCGGTCGTCATCGGGCAGCGGTGCTTGCAGTAAACCCTCTAGCAGGCGGGCATTCTGGGCCAAGCTGGCATCGTAAAGCTCTTCGATCTCATGGGCCGCATAGCGGTAGCTGATGAAGCCAATCACGAACATGCTGGCACCAAATACTAAGAGCGTTAACCCCAGAGTGCGTTGACGAATCGATGTCATGCCTCTTCCTTAGCGGGTTTATCCATGACGTAGCCAATGCCGCGTACGGCACGAATAACATCGGAAAACAGCTTTCGTCGCAGGTGGTGGATGTGCACCTCAATGGCATTGCTCTCCACATCCTCCTCCCAGCCGTAAACTAGCCGCGTTAGGGTATCCCGGGTAAATACTCGGCCGGGGTGGCTCATAAACTCCTGCAGTAGCGTTAGCTCGCGGCGGGAGAGCGTTACCGGCGCGTCTTGATAGCGAACGTGGAGGGTGGGCGGGTCAAGGGTAATGCCCCGACAGCTAAGCAGGCTGCTGGTTTGGCCCTGGCTACGGCGTAATAGGGCACGCAGGCGGGCTTTTAGCTCGGCCACCTCGAAAGGTTTGGTGAGGTAGTCGTCAGCGCCAGCGTCGAGTCCCGCGATGCGGTTATCCACCGCATCGCGGGCGGTGAGTGCCAAAATGGGTACATGACTGCCGTGTCGCCTGACTGCATTCAACACTTCCATACCATCCAGGCGCGGTAAACCTAAATCAAGAATCACCGCGTCAAACGGTTCGCCCTCGGTGCGCGCATCGAGCGCGGTAGCACCGTCACTCAGATGATCCACGGTATAGTGTTCGGGCTTTAAAGCTAGCCGAATACCCGAGGCTAAACTGGGGTCGTCCTCTACCAGCAAAATGCGCATAAGGCTCCTTGTTCTGTCTGTGCTGCGTTACTCAAGCTCAGCGAGTAGCTGACGTATTTCACCACGGCGGCCACTGTCTGCCAGTTCGCGGCCTTCCCTGGGTGGAGCCAGTAGAGCGTTTTCTAATGCTTGGCGCGCTTCGTCATCACGACCCTGCTCATGTAAATAGTCGCCCCAGAAGTAGAGACTGTCGATCCCTTCGGGATTAATCGCAAGGGCGCGCTGCAAATGCCATCCGGCCTTGTCCTCATCGCCAAAGCCAATGGGCCAGCCCGGCACCTGATAGTAGAGCGCCCCTAAGCTGGTATAGGCTGAGCCTTCCAGCGCCAGCGGGTTAAGTTCCAGGGCGGTTTCAAGCTCCTGTTTCGCCTCCTTCACCAGCGCTAGCGCGCCAAGCCCACCGTCCACCCCGGCTTCCGTAGACCGGATAATTCCCGCGCCAGATATGCAGCTCGGCGGCTTCAGGGTGGCGCTCAACCAACTGTTCTGCGTGGTCACCCAACTGGCTGAAGGCAGGGCCTTGCTGATCCTGTGGTAGGGAGTACTTAATCTCGGCCCAGCGTTGCTGTACTTCAGCCAGCGATGCCGCCACTTCCTCACTGACATCTTCGCTCGCCATGCCTTGCAGGCTGAATAGCCCTAACGCACTGGTCAGTAGCGCGCTACGCAGCATAGGAGAGGGGCGACCTTTAGCCGTACTTTTAAGAGCGCTTTTCATGGTGTTGACTCCTTGGTAGCCACAAATCGACGAATAATAGGTAATTGGCGTAACAGCGCCCGATCTACCGCACCGCGCCACAACGTATTCAGCCGAGTGAAGAAGCGTTCCGGCCGACCAATTTGCAGCTCTTCGCGCTGCCGCTCCACGGCGTTGATAATGGCTAGGGCAACAGCGCCGGGGGAGTCAACGGCGTTTTCAAGCGCGGCGTTGAGGGCTTCGGTTTGCGGCGAGTTCATGGCCGTGCGTGTGGCGCGAGGGGCGATATACATGACGCGTACCCGGGTGTCGGCAAGCTCGCGCCGTAGTGCTTCGCTAAAACCTCGCAGGGCAAACTTGGTCGCGCAGTAGGTCACCTGGCCTGGATAGCCCAACTGACCAAAGGTAGAGCCGATGGTGATAATCGTTGCCTGAGGGCAGGCCATCAGCAGAGGCAGCAGTGCCTGTGTTAGCTGCAGCGTGGCGGTTAGATTAATCGCCACCAACTGCTCGATATCGCTATCCGTGGTGGGATCGAAAAATCCCTGCTGGGTGTTGCCAGCTGCATTGATCAGCATATTGCAGCCCGCCAGATGGGCCGCACTGACCAAACGGTGGCGTTCCTCGGCACGGGTCAGGTCTGCGGCAACGGCCACCATCTGCTCCGGAAAGCGGTTAACCAGCAGAGCGAGCACCTCTGGTTTTCGCCCACTGATGACGAGGTGTCCGCCACGCTGGGCCAGTGCTTCGGCTAGGGCATAGCCAATGCCGCCGCTCGCCCCAGTGATGAGCACCCGCTGGCCTGCCCACCCGCCAGGCAGTGCCTGCTTGCTAGGCCAACGCATGGCTAAGTTCCTCCACCGCGCTGCGTCCTGCACTGCGCGCTTGAATGCCTCTGAACATCGCGCCATACAGGCGGTAAAACATATTGGCGCTATCAATCACCACGGCGAGGTCTTCATCGCCAAGTTGGTTGATCTGCTGCTCGAAAAAGGCTAAATGGCCAATATCCAGGCTGCCGTGGGAGGTGAGATAACGCACGGCACTATTGGGCAGCGAGAGGCTGGCCTGTAGCCGCTCGGCGGCCTGGGTCGCTAGTGCCGTGCTGGTGCCTTCCAGTACTTGCACCATGCCGAAAAACGCCACCGGGTTGCCGTGCTCTACGCTATCTCGAATCCAGGCCACCATCAGCCGGGTGGCGGTGTCGGGCGTGGCTGCCGCTGCGGCATCCGCGTCACCGCCTGCGGCACGGATATCATCTAGAATCCACTGTTCGTGGCCGTGCTCCTCTTCGATGTACTCCACCAGCGCGGTACGCAGCCAGTTCAGCCGGTCGGGCAGCCGCGCGCCGCAGGCCATCATGAGCGGCACGGTGAAACGCACGTGGTGATATGCCTGGCCGAGAACGCAAGGTACTCTTCCAGGGTGACATTGCCTGCCAGAGCGCGGTTAACAATCGGCGTTGTCAGTAGCCAGGTACGTGCTTCTTGGGTGGCGTCTTGTAGCTGTTGGTAAGCGGTCATGATGTTGCTCCTGCTGTTGTGGGGGGACGCGCTCTGCAGCCCATGGCCATAGGCTGCCAGGAGTGTGTCGCGGCGCAGGCGGCCATTGGCCGTGAGCTGTTGGTTGTGGGGGGTAAAAGGGGCGGCGCGCTGCCACGCGTGCAGCCGGGCATAGTCGGGCAGCGAGCGATTCACGGCATCAATCGCCGCGTCGATTTGGGTATCGGTGATGTGGGTAGAAGCGGGCACAATCAGCGCTCTATTCGCGTGCAGGGCTTCGCCGTAGACCATGGCTTGAGCAATGGCTGGTTGCGTGCAGAGTTCACCCTCTACCCACTGTGGGTTCACATTGCGCCCATAGGCGGTAATGAATACCTCCCGTTGGCGGCCGTTGAGGCGGATCGCGTCGCCTTGCCACTGGCCGGTATCGCCGGTGGCATACCACTCGCCGCTTGGGGCTTCGCCGAGATAGCCCAGCATCAGCGCGCCGCATACGCGCAGGTGGCCGGTTTCATCCACCTGAACTTGCGCGTGTGGCAGCGGGCGGCCCACACCGCCGCTTGGCTCGCCAGGGCGGTTAAGACCCACCACCGGGGTGCACTCTGATAAGCCGTAGCCTTCATCCCCCGGCCAGCCGCTTTGCTGGGCGTTGGCGAGCGGGGTCGGTGCCACCGTTGCCCCGCCCACCGCCACAAAGCGCAGGCTACGGGGGGCATTGGGCGCGTGATTGACGAGTGTTTGAAGCAGTTGCGGTACGACAATCAGGCTGTTGGGCTGATAGCGGTCTATCGCTTCAAGAGCGTGGGGCGCGTGAAAGCCGCTGGCGCCCTGCCAGCCAAGTGCCGCCATGCTTGGCAGCACGCTACAAGCGCCTAACCACAGTGGTAGATACAGCCCACCGATGTTTTCCAACAGCGTGGAGAGCGGCAGCAGGGCAAGGTGACGGCGTATATCGAGCGGTGCGACGACGGTGGCGAGGCTTTCGGTCACGGTGAGTAGCGCCGCATTATCCAAACACACCCCTTTGGGCGCGCCGCTAGTGCCAGAGGTAAAGGTGATGCGCGTAGTGCCTGCGTGTAGTACAGGCGGCTGTTCAACCCAACGCTGTGTGATGGCCGTATCACCGGTGGGCTGAAAGCCGTAAGTCTCGCTGCCGTGGCCAATCCAACTATCCAGCCCCGCTTGCTGAACGATGTGGCGGCGCTGCTGGTCGCTGAAAAACTCAGGAATAGGCACGGCCACGCAGGCTTCCATCATCAGCGCTAAGTCCCAGAGCGCCCATTCCAAACCGTTCTCTAGCGCCAGCGCGACCCGCCGAGCGTGAGCGTTGCGCAGCCGCTGGCGGCGCTGAGCAATCTGTTCAAGTAGGTCGGTATAGGAGAGGGAACGGCTGCCGTCAGTCAGCGCAATATGCTGGGCAGCGCTGGTGGCATAGCGCTCAATACGTGCCAATAAGGCATTAGGCTGAGCGCGCATGGAGCACCTCTGTGCTAACGAGGCTGACAGGCGTAGCAGAGGCCTGCAGGGTGTGCATGGCGCTGCGTAAGTCTCCGGCCATTACCCACGGGCGATGCTCGTAATAGTGCCCCCACAGTGCCTGTTCATCGCCCAGGCGGCTGGGGTCGGCAGGAGTGATCGGCTGAGGCTCAAGCCCTAAGCGGCGCAGCCCGTTAGCAACTTCTGGCGTGGCCGTAAACAGCAGCCAGGCGATGCCTTCGTACGCTAGCTGGTGGGCTAAATGGATGAATAGCTGGCGCTGCAAGCCGGGCCGAAGGGTGGCTAAGTTGCCAATTTCAGCGATATCCTGGCGGCGAAGGGAGTGATCAAAGCGCTCGTTGAGCACCTGTTCGGCTTGGGTATCCAGGTAGCGTTCTAAAAACAGCGGCTCGCTGTCGGCCACGCGGAGCCCAACCGCGGCATAGGGTTGTTCTGCCTGCCAAAGGCCAAATAGACGCGGTAGAAAGTGATAGACCGTGGCGTTGTGTTGATGCGCGAAACGCGCCTGTATCAACTGCTGAAGCTGTATCCTGTCATGCTGGCTATAAGCTTCCTGCCAGCGCAAAGGTGTTAAGGGCAACGAACGTTAGGTGAGCCATCGGGCGATCTCCATCGTGTTTCCCGACACTCTCGTTGACATTACTTAACGAAAACTTAAGCCGTTAAAAAAATCAGTCCATCCATTAGGCATAGGAAGCCACGGGAGCGCGCAGTGACAGCAGAATCGCAACGGAACCACCGCATGATGCCTTGCCTCGCCAACCGGCGACGCGAGGCGCTGCTGCACTTGGCTGCAGTGCACGACCCTGCCCTGCAGCCTGCGTTGCAACATGCATAACGGCGACCCAAGCGACGCCAAGCTTTGATTGGCAGGGTCTGTGGGTGGCGATGGATGGCGACCAAATAGTCGCGGCCGCCTGGGTGCAACCGCTGGCAAACCATACGGCGCAGCTATGGCTGCCTAAGCGGAATAACCCCGTTGCCCGGCAACTGCTGTGTGCATTGCAGGCTTGGGTGAGCGAACAGCCAATAGTGCTTTGCCATGTGGCCCTGCCCGCGCCTTGGGCAGCTTGGGAGGAAACGTTGGTTAAGAGCGGTATGCGTACATTGGCTACCCTAGAGCATCTTGTGTGGCCGTGCCAGGCAGTTCATACGCCGCATACCCTGACGCTGCGCCCTCTTGGGGAGTTAGCGTTGGCTGAACAGCAAGCATTACTTGAACGGGTGGGTGAAGACTCCCTGGATTGCCCAGCGCTTCGTGACGTACTGCCGGTAGAAGCGCTGCTGGCGGGTTTTTACGCCCAGGCCGTGTCTGCTCAGGCGCCGAATCCCACCCCCTGGTATCGGCTGAAGTATCAAGATGACACTATAGGGGTACTGTTACTCGCCACCACCGCTCAGCACTGGAGCCTGCAGCTGATGGGGCTGGTGCCTGAATGGCGCGGTCAGAGGCTTGGTGGAGTCATCATTCAGCATGCCCAGGCCTTGGCAGCTCAGGCAGGGGCACAGTGCCTTGCCCTAACGGTGGATGCGCAAAACACCCCCGCACAGCGGGTTTATTCCCAAGCGGGGTTGGTACGGGAAGGGCGGGAGCAATTGCTAGCATGGTGCTAACCACGCCGATCAGCAGAGAAATACTCAGATAACGGACGTCATGGGTTGAATTGCCGCGCTTAGTAGCATTTTCTTACCCTTTATGTTCTCGGTATACTAACTCCATACGCATGTCTTGGCGTCTGGGTTGCCAAAGTAGATAGTGGTACTGCCGCATCAGGGGCAAGTGCGGCGTCTCCAAGCGCTAGGTATCAAGCATAAGCACTAATTTTGAAGCACTAAGCTTTTATTAAATAAAACTTAAGAGGTGGTGAGAGTGAAATCTAAGCTGATCATGAGCGGGCTGGCGGCCCTCGGCGTCATGGCAGGCACATCCGGTGCTTATGCCCAAGATGCAGCGCGTGACGCAATCGCTGAGCGCCTAGCGCCGGTAGGACAACTCTGCCTTCAAGGCCAAGACTGCGGCACGGCAGCAGCCCCCGCGGCTTCTAGCAGTGGCGGTGATGGTGAAGTAGATGGCGAGGGCATCTACAACAACGTCTGTATGGCGTGCCACGAAACCGGCGCGGCCGGTGCACCGGTACGCGGTGACGAAGCCGCTTGGGCCGAGCGTACCGAGCAAGGCTTTGCCACACTGCTAGACCACGCCATTAACGGTATTGGCGCGATGCCTGCCCGTGGCGGTAACCCCAACCTCTCTGACGAAGAGCTGGAAGCGGCCGTTGCCTATATGGTTGAGCCCGTCATGGAAGTGCCTGAGCTAGGTGGCGGTGAAGAAGAAGCCGCAGCAGAAGCCTCTGAAGAGAGCGCGAGCGACGACATGGCAGCAGCCGACGACGCTGCAGCAGAAGAGTCAGCGAGCGAAGCCGCTGCTGCTAATGAAGAAGAAGCTGCCGGTGGCGACAGCGGTTTAGACGGTGAAGCGCTGTACGCCAGCGTTGGCTGTGCGGCGTGCCACGGTGCTGGTGTTGCCGGTGCACCGAAGCTGGGCGATGCGGAAGCCTGGGGCCCGCGTATTGAGCAGGGTACCGACGCACTCTACCAAAGCGTCTTCAACGGTAAGGGCGTAATGCCGCCGCGTGGTGGTAGCAGCGCTTCCGATGAAGAGATTATGGCCGTGGTGGATTACATGGTCTCGCAAGCACAGTAAAGGCGAGCGGCCCGCCCACATGGGCGGGTAAGCCAGGCGTTATAAACTATCCACAGGCGGGTGGTCCCAAAACCCCCCGTGGATATTTTTTGTGCGATACACCGTTCACGACCTCATCCCCGCAGCGAGCGCAGCCCGGCCATCGCCTTTTTTCCGCCGGCCTGCTTTTTCTCCGGGTCTTCTTTATCGGCGCGGCCCTCCCACTCCAAATCATCAGCGGGCAGCTCATCCAAAAAGCGGCTGGGTTGGCAGTCCATCAGCTCGCCATAGGCCTTGCGCTGGCGGGCCAGTGTGAGCGTTAGCGTGCGCTGTGCGCGGGTAATGCGCACATAAGCCAAGCGGCGCTCCCCCTCCACGGTATCCATCTCGATGGCGTTGCGGTGGGGCAGCAAATCCTCCTCCAGGCCCATCAGATACACATGGGGGAACTCCAACTCTTTGGAGGCGTGCATGGTGAGCAACTGCACTCGGTCTGAGTCATCCTCTTCCGCCTGCTGTTCGAGAATATCCCGCAGCACCAGGCGTGAAATGGCCGCTTCCACACCGTCGGTTTCCGTCGCGGTGGAATCGGTGGCGTCTTCCGGGTCGCGGTTCAGCGACTTCTCCAACTCGTCGATCAAAATCCACACGTTGGCCATGCGGCGCTCGGCGATGGTGGGGGCGCTGGCGTTTTGGTAGAGCCACGCCTCGTAATCCATATCCCGCAGCATGTCGCGTATCGCAGCAATGGCATCGCCCTGGTCCATCCGTTTGCGCACGCCATCAATAAAGTGGGTAAAACGTGATAACCGCTCCACGGCGCGGGTAGGTAGGGTTTGCTCGAGCCCTAATTCATGGCAGGCGGCGAACAGCGATATCGAGCGCTCTGTGGCATAGTTGGCGAGCTTCTCCAGCGTGCCGGGGCCAATTTCGCGGCGGGGCACGTTGACGATGCGCAAAAAGGGGTTGTCGTCGGCGGGATCAATCAGCAGGCGCAGGTACGCCATGGCGTCTTTGATCTCGTTACGGGAGAAAAACGACGTGCCGCCGGAGAGCTTGTACGGAATTTGGTAGTGTTTGCAGCTTTAACTCCAACAGCCGCGCCTGGAAGTTGCCCCGGTAGAGCACCGCAAAATCCCGCCATTCGGCTTTTTCTTTAATGCGCCGGGTGAGCATTTCGCTCGCCACCCGTTCAGCTTCAGCCTCCTTCATGACGATTCACCACCACGCGAATCGGCGCACCGTCGCCCATATCCGACCATAGAGTTTTGTCGTAGACGTGGGGGTTATTGGCAATCAGCGTATTGGCGGCGCGTAGGATGTTGCCGGTAGAGCGGTAGTTCTGCTCCAGCTTGATGACTTTCAAACGGGGGAAATCCTCCCCCAGCGTAACCAAGTTTTCTGGCCGCGCGCCCCGCCACGCGTAAATCGACTGGTCGTCGTCGCCTACCACGGTAAAGGTGGCCCGTTCCGCCATCAGCAGCTTTACCAGCAGGTACTGGGAGACGTTGGTGTCCTGATACTCATCCACCAGCATGTAGTGGATTTTGCTCCGCCAGCGGGCCAGCGCCTCTGGGTCGCGCTGTAAGAGCACCACCGGCAGCAGAATCAGATCGTCGAAATCCACCGCGTTGTAGGCTTTCAGGTGGCGAACGTAGGCTTCATAGACGCGCGCGGCGAAGTGCTCGTCATCGTCGGCCGCGAACGAGAGCGCATCCCCTGGCAGCACCAGGTCGTTTTTCCAGGTCGAAATTTTGGCCTGCACGGCGTTGATCTGCTCGGCATCCACCTGGGCATCCTTGTTCATCAGGTCCCGCAGCAGCGCCTTGGCATCCTCCGGGTCGAACAGCGACAACCCCGGCTTGTAGCCCAGAGTTTTCAGCTCGCCGCGAATGATATTGAGCCCCAAATTATGGAACGTCGAAACTGTCAGCCCGTGGCCCTCTTTGCCCTTTAGCATTTGGCCCACCCGCTCTTTCATCTCTCGGGCGGCCTTTTTGGTAAAGGTCACTGCGGCAATTTTGCGTGCGCTCATGCCACACTCTTGCACGAGGGAGGCAATCTGGGTGGTGATCACGCTGTTTTTGCCCGACCCCGCGCCCGCCAGTACCAGGCAGGGGCCATCGATGTAGCGCACCGCTTCCTGCTGGCGTGGGTTGAGCCCTTTGATACGGCTAAGAATGCTCTTTGGCGGTTGGGGCGTCATGGCGAAGGGTGACCTCTACAAGTGTTTCGGGGCAATTTCTATTACAATCAGCGGCGCTGACGAAGGCGCAGCAGGCAAATACAGCAGGTAACTCATAGGCAGGTGGTGATGTTTGAAGTAGCGCTATTCGAGCCGCGCATGGCTCCCAATACGGGCAACATTATGCGCCTAGTGGCGCACAACGGCTGCCGTCTCCATTTGATTGGGCGGCTGGGCTTTGATCTCGAAGAGAAAAAGCTGCTCCGCGCTGGTTTAGACTACCGCGACCTTGCCAACGTGACCCGCCACGCGAATTTTACGGCGTTTTACACCGCCATGCAGGGGCGCACCATCTGGGCGATTACCACCAAGGGCACCCGCGCCCACAGCGATGCCGACTTCGCACCGGGGGATGTGCTGCTGTTCGGCTCCGAAACTGCCGGGCTCTCCCCAGAAGTGCACGCTATGCTCCCGGCTGAGCATAAACTGCGCATCCCCATGCAACCTAATAACCGTAGTTTGAATCTCTCCAACGCGGTAGCGGTGGTGAGCTATGAAGCGTGGCGCCAGCAGGATTTCGCTGTTGCCCCTCGAGATTTAGAGTTACCCGGCAATGCCGTATTGGTCGCGGTAAGCGCGTACCGCATCGGCGTAGGCGAGCATCTCGCCGCCTGCGTGCTCTTCAAGATAAGTGAGCACTTGCTCAAGGGTGACGATGCTAACCACCGGCATGCCGTATTGTGCCTGTACTTCTTGAATGGCGCTCTGTTCGCCCTGGCCCCGCTCCTGACGGTCGAGGGCAATGATCACCCCACCAGCACGAGCACCGCTCTGCTCAATCAGGCTCATCACTTCACGGATCGCGGTGCCTGCGGTGATCACGTCATCGATGATCAAAATATCGCCTGAAAGCGGCGCGCCCACAATGTTGCCGCCTTCGCCGTGGGTTTTGGCCTCTTTGCGATTGAAGGAGTAAGGCATATCCAGGTCGTGGTGGTCGGCCAGCGCCGCCGCGGTGTCGGCGGCCAGTGGAATGCCCTTATAGGCAGGGCCAAACAGCACGTCGGCCTTCAAGCCGCTATCGACAATGGCCTGGGCGTAAAAGCGGCCCAGCTTGGCCAGCGCACGGCCCGTCTGAAATAGCCCAGCGTTAAAACAGTAAGGGCTTACTCGCCCCGACTTCAGCGTGAACTCGCCAAACTTGAGCACGCCTTGCTCAATAGCGAAGGCAATGAAATCGCGTTGGTAGGGTTGTAGAGTGGTGGCCACGGCGGTGTTCTCTTGTCGGTAGGAGTGGTCGATAAGAATGTAAGTCAAACGCAACAATAAAACGGGGCTAAATAGCAAGATTTGGTTTGTCTATTTACCCAAACGTCTAAACGTCGGGTATCATACAGCAGCGACGCAAAAGGGACGATTTATGAAAATTGCCAGCATCAATGTCAATGGTATACGTGATGCCGTCGACCGTGGCTTCCTGGACTGGCTGGCTAAGCAGGATGCCGACGTGGTCTGCGTGCAGAACATCAAGGCGAAAAGTTTCGAACTGGGTGACCACATCCTCTATTCGGAAGGCTACGAAGGCTACTTCCTGGATGCCGAGGAGGATGGTTTCTCCGGTGTGGCACTCTATTGCCGCAAAATCCCCAAAGCCATTATGTACGGCCTGGGGTTTCCTCAGTGCGACCACGAAGGGCGCTTTCTGCAGGCGGACTATGACCGCTTCAGCATTGCCACCTTCCTGATGCCTGATGGAAGTGACCAAAAAGCCAAACAGGCATTTATGGAGCAGTACCAAGAGTACCTGACGAAGATGTCGCGCAAACGCCGCGAATACATCATCTGCGGTACTTGGCACATTGCCCACAAAACCGTCGATTTGGCCAACTGGTCGGACAACCAGCTCACTTCCGGTTTCCGCCCGGAAGAGCGTGCCTGGATGGATCAGGTGCTTGGCCCCACCGGCTTTATCGACACCTTCCGCGAAATTAATCGCGATGCAGGCGAGTACACCTGGTCGCCCAGACTTGACCAAGACGTTCCCCGTGCCCGTCAAGAAGGCTGGCGGATCGACTACCAACTGGTCGGCCCCAACTTCCGTCGTCACGTGGTGGACGCGTGGATTGATTACGATGCGACCTTCTCAGAGTTCGCACCGCTGATCGTTGAGTATGATCTAGCGCTTTAAGCGTTAGCTACTTCCCGCGTCGCACCGCCAACAGGCCAGCTTACCGCTGGCCTGTTGGGTTTCAGGGCCCGCGTAACGCAGGGCTCCTTTAACCGCGAATCCCCAGCGCTTCACGCTGCTTCTCACGCAATTCATCACCGGCTTTCTCGGCCAAATCCAGCATCGCGTTCAGCTCTTTACGGTTAAACGCGCCCGCTTCCGCCGTGCCCTGTACTTCAATCAGCTCGCCGCTTTCGGTCATTACCACGTTCAGGTCGGTGTCGGCTTTGCTATCTTCGGGGTAAGCCAGGTCCAGCACCGGCACGCCTTTGTAGATGCCGACTGAGATCGCGCTGACCAGCTGCTTGAAGGGGTCTCCTTTGATCTTCTTTTCTCGCTGCAGGTAGCGAAGCGCATCCACCAGCGCCACGCAGCCGCCGGTAATGGCCGTCGTGCGCGTGCCGCCATCGGCCTGGATAACATCGCAATCCACGGTAATGGTGAACTCGCCCAGCTTCTTCAAATTCACCGCTGCGCGCAGACTGCGACCAATCAGGCGCTGAATCTCCAGCGTGCGGCCACCCGGTTTGCCACGGGTCGCTTCGCGGCCACTGCGGGTATGAGTCGCGCGGGGCAGCATGCCGTATTCGGCAGTAATCCAGCCCTGATTTTTACCGCGCAGCCAGCGCGGCACGCCCGCTTCCACGCTCGCGTTGCACAGCACCTTGGTATCGCCAAACTCCACCAGCACGGAGCCTTCCGCATGGCGGGTGTAATCACGGGTTAAGCGAATTTCACGGAGCTGGTCGGCCTCGCGACCGCTGGGGCGAACTACATCAGGACGCATAGCACCTCACATCATGTTTAAAGTAGGAAAGCCCGCTATTGTACACGTCTGAGCGTGCGCGGATGGGCCTATCGGTTAGACTGTTCGGAATCACATTGATGGAAAGGTTGCATCGACTTATGGCCGCTTCCCGCCGCGTACACAGCATGACCGCCTTCGCCCGCACCGAGCAGGCCGCCCCGTTTGGCACCCTGCAAGTTGAGATCCGCTCGGTGAACCAGCGCTACCTAGAACCACATTTTCGCCTGCACGAAAGCCTGCGTGATTTAGAACCGGCACTGCGCGAAGCACTGCGTACCCGCCTGGCCCGTGGCAAAGTAGAGTGCAGCGTGCGGTTCGAGAGCGCCGACACCGCCCAAGCACCGGCAGTGAACGCCCAGCGCCTAAAAGAGATTGCCGACGCCCTGGCCGCCATTCAGCAGCAGGGGCGCAGCGCCGTGCCGCCCACCACGCTGGCGCTGCTCAACCAGCCCGGCGTGATGGAACCCCAGCACCTCGCCCAAGACGCCCTAAAAGCCGCCGCCAAAGCGCTGTTTAACCAAGCGCTGGATGAACTGATCGACGCCCGCGCCCGCGAAGGCGAAAACCTGGCCGAGATGATCACCACCCGCCTAGACGCAGTGAGCGAGCAAGTGGCCACCGTACGCAGCCTGCTGCCGCAAATTCTGGAACGCCAGCGCGCCCAGCTGCTAGAGCGTTTAGAAATCGCCAAAACCGAACTCGACCCCCAACGCCTGGAAGCCGAGCTGGTACTGGCAGCCCAACAAGCCGACGTAGACGAAGAGCTAGACCTCCTAACGGCGCACATTGAAGAAGTGCGCCACCCGCTCGCCCAAAAAGGCCCCAAAGGCCGCCGCCTGGATTTCCTAATGCAGGAGCTTAACCGCGAAGCCAATACGCTCTCGTCAAAATCGGTGGTGGCAGAGACAACCCGCTGCGCGGTGGAGCTGAAGGTGCTGATTGAGCAGATGCGAGAGCAGATTCAGAATATTGATTATTATTCATTCTCGTCTAGGTGATTATATAAATCATTGTTTTTTTTATATTTTTATATCAGTCGTTGTACACGATTGTCTTCCAGTACCCAGCTTAAGCCGCTGCTAAGTGGGTAGTAAAGTGGGTAGTGAAATGCCATGCTACCCACTAATTAGACCGAATTTTTAAAAATACTACCCAATTTTTACATAATTCACTGAAAGTATTTTGAAAAATGGGGAAGTGTTGAAGCGTTAATAGAGGGGGGAGGGATGGGGAGCTTTACCGCCAAGAAAATTCAATCATTGATCAGAGAAGCCAAGCCTGGGCGCTATGGTGATGGCAACGGATTGTATTTGATGATTCCGAAGGCAGGCGCTGCCTATTGGATGTGCCGCTATACCTTCGCGGGTAAGCGTCGCGGCATGACATTGGGTAAATACTCTCACCTCTCCTTAGCTGAGGCTCGTGAGCAGGTGGTTGAGACTCAGAGAGCCATTCGTAATGGTACGGACCCTCTTACAGAGCGCAGATGTGAAGAAAAAATAACCATCAGTACTACGGTGCAGGATTTGTTCGACGATTGGTATCAGGAACTAGAGAAGCGGCTCAAGCATCCCAATATCCCCAAGCGTGTATTTGAAAGGGATATTGCTCCCTCCATAGGTTCGTTATCGCTAGATAGCGTTACTCCTATGGATATACGTGCCATCGTCAGAAAGGTGACGAGCAGCGGTCGGCCAACCATTGCAAACGATGCTTTGATGTATTTAAAGCAGCTATTTAACCATGGCATCAAGCTAGGACTTTTGACCTATAACCCTGCGTCTGCTTTCAACGTCAACGATGCGGGCGGGGTTGAGAAAAGCCGTGATAGAGCACTTAGCCTTGAGGAGCTCAGGTTTGTCTTTGAGGTTTTCAGAGAGAATCGCACTAGCTTTACGCGTGACAACTATCTCGCATGCGCACTGCTTGTTGTGCTTGGAGTGCGTAAAACAGAGCTAACAGAAGCCACATGGTCAGAATTTGACTTGAACAATGCGAAATGGAATTTACCCGGAGAGCGCAGCAAGTCAGGGGTTGGGATTGCAATTCCTTTGCCACCGCAGACGGTCGATTGGTTAGAGGAGCTTCACATTCGTGCTTGTGGTTCGCCTTACGTATTTCCTAGCCGTCGCAGCAGCAAGCAGCCCCATATGGGCAAGGATACCCTGAACCGAGCCATTGCCAAGCTATTTGGTAAAGAGCCAGGTAAGAAGCAGCAACCTGAAAATAGAATGGGTGATCTACCCGAGTTTACGGTGCATGACTTGCGGCGTACCTGCCGTAGCTTGTTGGCTGGGGCAGGTGTACCGGGCCATGTTGGCTGAGCGTTGCTTGAATCACAAATTGAAAGGCGTGGAAGGGGTTTATGATCGATATGACTATTACGAGGAACGTAAAAGTGCCTTGAGTAGAGTGACAGAACTGGTTGAGCCGATTATCAACGAAAACTACGAAACACGTTAAGAAAGCTGATGAGTGGCTATCTATTGGAGGGGCTATATGTCCCTATCCTGCTTGCGCTGCGAACTGCAGAGCGTCTTTAAGCTTTAATCTCGATACGGTCTGCCAGCCTGGAAACATTGCCGGTACGTTGGTCGGCACACACAAAGTAAGTATGGGTTCTCTAAAATCCTCAAAGAAGGCTAAGCGTAGTCTTCAGGCAACTCTTACTCTGCCTAGCAGTCAGCTTTCATGAGGTGGAAGACTGAAGCTCAAAGGTTATGCTGAGCTTCTTTTTGTGGCTTGATTATCAGCGATCAGGTTTTGACAGATTTCTATCGGGTAACAGTGTCGTTTCTCCGGGTTTGTCTTTATTTAGATATGGAGTTTCGGATTCATGCAATAAAATATCACAAACTTTGAGATTCAAGTCGATAAATTCATCCCAGCTAAATTTGTCTGCATAGTGCAAATCATACTGCCGGTCGACCCGACAAATGTCAGGTCTATCGGTATAAATTGTACAGCTTTTATCAGTATCTCTGTAATGCTTACAAGTGCCGTCTCACCGGTCAAGGCTACTGGTCTCAACCGCCAAATTAACATTTTGGCAACACAGCCCGCATTGAGTACAGGGGAATTCTTTTATCCGGTGATGCATGATGCCAACCAATTTCGTGTGCTCTCAGAGTTTCCCATTTCAAAAGGTAGCTCAATGCCCCTTTTCGCCACTTCTCGCTGCAAGTGTATGCTGCGTTGAATCTCGCTATTACAAGCTACTAGGTCTTGCGAAAACGCTTCAAGTTCTTGCGGATTTAAACCGAACTCTATTTTAATTAGCTCAGTAAGATAACGGTCAAGCTCTGTGTTGATCGCCTGGAATTTAGCCACTGTCTCAGCATGCGGCATAATAGATTCTGTGTATGTCCAGATTTTTTTCGCTATGCTGCTATGGAGAATGAAATAGTTTAGCCCTAAAGTGACAATGC
Source organism: Vreelandella lionensis (assembly GCF_002087295.1). Lineage (GTDB taxonomy): Bacteria > Pseudomonadota > Gammaproteobacteria > Pseudomonadales > Halomonadaceae > Vreelandella > Vreelandella lionensis. The sequence continues at coordinate 39,691 of NZ_MWVI01000003.1, forward strand.
CCGTTACTAACGCACTGCTAAAAGCTGCCAGTTCGGCGCCCAAAGGAAAATTAAATATTGGCAATAGCTGGGTATAGACGATAGTCCCCACCGTTGTAGCGGCCCCAATGGACAGCACGGAAACTACGGCTTTACACAGATCGACAAAACCTAACTGATCAGGGTTAAAAATCAGCAGCTTGATCGCCTTGGACCAACTGACCCCAGACCTCGCGGATGATTTTGATCGCCATGCGCTGCGTGGTAGCAAACATGTTGAAAAGCGTGGTTGTGAGACTGGCAAATATTCCCCCAAAAACACCATCCTTGAAGGCCGTAAGGAAATCCTGGAAACGTGTCTTGACTCGTATCCAAATACCTTTTAGCGTCTTATTGATGCTGTCGATAAAAGATGAAAAATCGAATTGCTCTTTGCTCTTTTCCAACAACTCAGGGATCTGCTCGCGTAATTCGAACCAGACCTCAGCCATGATTAACCCCAATACCTGACGTGTTCCCATCTTCAAGCCTGCTATGCCTGATGCCTTACCAGTCTGTTTCAGGAACTTACTGCTGGTGTAGTATGAGTGATTAATCTGCTGTTCATAGGGCTTTCTGGGCTCGTTGTCACGCTTCCGCATGCTGTCTGGATCGATGTCTTTAAGCTGCTGAATCTTATTTTCAGTATTTCGAAGTTCATCTTCCAGCTTGCGCGCTTCATGCTGCTGCTGCGGAGTGATGCGCGGGTGGTTTTCTAGTTTATGGCGTTTACTAGCCAAATTTTTTTTGTGGGTATTTATTGTTCCAGGAAGTCTTTCTAGATAAGCATCAATAGATGTTGCATTCTTGGATCTGTTGATTGTGCCTTGTGTAGACTGGAGGTTACTGTCCTGATTTGCTAAATTCACGCCATCAAGCTCGGCCAAGACACGCCCTGCATCATTATGAACTTCTTTGGCACTGATTACATGGTCGAGATGGCGTTCATCGGCTGCCCCCATGGTAATGTTGCGATAGGGGTCGTGAAGTTTTCCAGTCTGGTGTAATAACTTATCTTTTTTACCAGTATTTATATAGTTCTCATGTTTATGGTAGGGGTGTGAGTCATATTTTTCGCGCTGCTCGTAGCGTTGCTTTTCTGCATCAGTAGCCCAGATCCCCTGGCGAGCATTATTAATGGTATCTACGTTTCCCCCGACTTTGTCCTCGAAAAGAAGAAAGTCTAGTCCGAAGCTTGTCGCCAAACTGTTGACAATAGTTTTTTCAAGCTCTTTGGTCCAGTCAAAATCTTGCGATGAAGAATGCATAGGGAGGCTCATGTAAGATAGTTTAAATATAAGATGGGGAGCTCTCGCCCACCATCGTAATATACTAAGCGGCTGAAATGTCTCCCGCATTGGATGTTGCTTTTTCAAGCTGATGATCCAATTCGCCTTCATTAAGTATCATGGAACCTTCTGCATCTGTCTTCATCACAGGCACCCCGTTCTCATCCATGACCATCTCACCTTCAACTTCCTTCACTTTGAATATCGGTGTGGTAATAAGATCCACCAGAATACTTGCTAACGCATAACCATTTTCAATGGTTCGCATAATATTGTCATTGAGCTTGCCCAACTCTTGAGACACATTGAGGTTCTGGTTTTTGATGTCCTGAAGGTGGCTGTCAATTTCCTTGAGCTGATCGAAATATAAATTGAACTGATTGTTGATAGAAGTCAAAGAGCCACTGATCTTGCTTACATACAACGTTGTGCGGCTAAGATGCGCAACGGCCTGCTCTAACTTCTCAATCGATTCATTGACCTCTCTGTTCGCTTTGTGAGCATTCCTAAGAGCTTCTTCGCCATGGCTATTATAAGCCCAACCTGCAATAGCCAAGACCGGACCAGCAACAGCGGCTCCGAGAATGGCGGTACCACCTGCCATGCCCAACCCACCTGTGGCTAGAGAGCCACCACCTATGGCTGCCAAGGTTGCGTTTGTCGCGGCGGCTCCAGCGAGTGATCATATCGCGGTGCCCGTAGAAGCAGCCCCCAGAGCCATTACTCCACCGTAGACTGCAAATCCGGCTGCTACACCAGCGGAGCCTGCACCTGCCAACTGTTCCCAGCACACCAACAGCGGTGTAGCTGTACTCTTCAATTTCTTTGGAGCTTATGCTTGGGAATATTAACCTTCAGCTTTTTCTCGCGGCCCGCATTTATTTGCTGCTGGAGTTTATCAGCCAAAACCTTGAACTCACCGATACGCTGACCAATCTCAAGCTCTTGTTTGCCAAGCACCTCAAGTGCCATAGTGGTCGCGCGCTCGTGCTCGTCAAACACCTCTCGCTTTTCATCGTAGCGCTGCTTGGCATCGGTCACGATCTTATCGGCTTCTGAGTGACTCTGATAACCATCGTAGCCTTTCTTTGCGCCATAGGCAGCGCTGGCCAAGGCTGCTCCAGCAAGAATGAAGGGAAGCGGCATAGAATTTCCTTATGATTAATTATGAAAATTGCAGTCTGTGTACTGCAATACAGTTCCTATTTTTTCAGCTAGGTGCCATATAAAAAACTAAACAGTCGGCCCAAGTGATTAGACTGCCCTTGTGCGCTCAACCGCTGCTCTGGTTGTACTTATCTCCTTGCTCAATATGACAAATATAACTTAATGTCGGTCGATTTCAGCAATACTTGAAGAAAATTTCAAGTTTATTAGGCTATGTGGGCTCAACCTGAAATGAAGGCGACACATTTCTCATCAGTAGACAGAGTCGACTGTACAAGTGCTAATCTCCTGTGATGTAGGCACATGCCCGAAACTAGTAACTGCTTAAACAATGGACAGGATTATCTATCTGCCATGCGACAAAAAATGTCGCACTGCGCTTAATTAAATACCGCAGCTATTTGACGTGCCAAGAAGAAGCCAAAAAATTTCGGCCTATATCACTCCTATGCATCCACCCCACTGGAAACTTTTTCCTCTGCATAGGAGCTTCAATATGCCCCCACCCTGTAAACGTTGTGCATCAACGCGCATGCTGAACCTGGAGACTGCCCAACGCGTGAGCGTGGTGGGCAGCACCTTGATCGGCGGTGCTATTGGCGCATGGAGAGCGACAGCCATCACCGGCCCACCGCCGCCAACTGTGACTCGCTTTCCATTGGCAAAACTGCCTGCCGCCATGATGGGGGCCGTGGCCGGTGGTCCAAACCGGCTCGCGCATCGCCACCTCATTGTTTAAGCAGTGGCTGCCAGTAGGTAGCGGGACACCATGGTTATGCTTGTCTTGCGGCTGCACCTACCGCGACGTCTATCCGCCTTTAGCACCTAACGCTTAGCCCATCGTTGTTCGCCCTGTGTGGGGCGAATGATCCGCTTATTCACTTTCTCGCGCTGGCCTTTGGTCGGCGCTTTTTTTATGTCTGGAGAATGACTCATGGCACATCTCGTTGTACAAATGGCTTACGTTGGCGATACCCCTTGACATGGCATGGGGCAGCAACTGTC
>NZ_MWVI01000030.1 GCF_002087295.1 Vreelandella lionensis
ATATCGGCAGTTATTCAGACCTTCCCTAATGTCATGGAAACAGGTTAACGTCAGCAATAGCTTGTAGAATGTTGACGTTGTCTTTAATGGTACTTACTGGTTTGCTGCGAACGGAGGTCAATTTTACAGAGCGAATGACCCCCTAGGCACATGGGAAAATGTGTCTTCTGTTAATGGCACTATATCGAAAATGGCTGCTAGCCCTGAAACAGGAACGGTTCTGTATTGGAACAGTTCATACGCGAATGTCGATAGATCCACTGATAACGGTGAAAGCTGGAGCACTGTCCGTTCAAATAATAACTTTAATTCTGCGTCTTATGGTGCGGGCACATGGGTTATGGTGAGCGGTACATCAAGTGGTGCTGTTTACACACTAGACGATGGTCACACGTGGCAAAGCACACAGAACGATGTCCGCGATAAAGTTACTTTTGGGTCTGATTTATTCCTCTCTTTTAATAATGCTGATGCATATGTATCAGACAACGGAAAAAGTTGGTCAAAACTGTCATCGGCATCTCATGCCGTTGGCATCGGCGTTATCACTGAATATGGAATTGTATCAGGTGGACCGTCAGGAACTGGTTACGCAGCTATCACTGGGCTAGATACGGAAAAGACATTGCTGTTGTCTGGCGATCCTGCAGAAGCACGCATGGGGTGGGTTGAATAATGTCAACGTATTATGGATACAGTAAGGACGGTCGCCTCAATTCTCAGCGACCCGCAAACGGGCCGATGGGTAAGAACGAAACCACATCTCCACCACCCCAAGAGTCGGGCCCTTGGTATTGGCATGGGCGGGAATGGAAAAGCGAGCCACCCCGCGCGCGCGTTGGCCCGGTCGAGTTCAAGCTGCTGTTCACCAGCGCCGAGCGCCTGAAACTGAAGGAGCTGCGGGCAAGCGACCCAGCCCTCGCTGACTTCTTCGAGATCATCGAAGATCCACGCCTGCAGTACATTGATCTATCACTCGGTTCCACGGCCGCCGGGGTGGATCACTGCCTATCACTGCTCATCAATGCAGAGATCATCTCAGAAAGCGAAGGCGCTACCCGGCGAGAGCAGATCCTTTCAGGTACGTTGCTGTAGCCCTCAACAAACAGCCTGCCTGATGGTGGGCTAGTTCAATAAAACTTTTTTGACGCTTTAGGGTAACCATGGGGGTTGACATGATAAAGAGCTATGAGTAATCACACTAATTGCCGATGGTGACGTTTCTAAATGGTCAACATTGGAAAAACAAATGCCAACATCACCTGCCAACAAAGCGAAAATGCAATGTCTGATGCTCAAGCTAGAAACCGCTGACACTCCGTTCATTAGAGCTTGCTATGGTCTTTGTATTCTGAGCATAAGCATAGGCCTTGCACTCCGAGTAGCTCAACCTGCGCTAGTTCCGTTCATGGCTTAGCAAGCTTCATCGGCGGCTAGGTAGTGGCCCAGCATGTACAAGGCTATTTTAAAGCGGAGTGGAAAGTCAGTGAGCAGATCGGTGCGGCGAAGGATGCCGAGGCACTTCATGGGATAAATATTGCGGAGAGGTCTGAGAAAAGACTGTCAAGTATGCATTAAATAGTAAAATAGCCCGCCAAAATTGGCGGGCTATTCGTTATTCCAGTGACTTAGCTTTCGTTTTGGCATACTCACGCAACTCACCATGCTGTAAGCGTTTTTTGCCAGTGCTAGCTTTCATATTGTTTCCAATATCAATTAAACGTTCTCGATTTTCTTTTGTTTGTCTTTTATCCAACTTCTTAAGGGCGTGGTTAAGCTCATAGTCTTCCGAAAAATTCATATATTCATTGTCTTTCATGATCAGCCTATTATTGATAATTGTTAATAAAAACTAGCCCTAAAAACGAAATTCTGCAAATAGCCGTTGGCCAGAGTGGCACTGTTATATGTAATACCTTCCCCGCACAACGCCCACCACTACCCTCCCGCGCGAAGTCGCCACACCATGGCAGCTCTCATAGTGAAACGCTTGAACCTGCGCGGGAGACAGGCATGGCCGATTACCATCACGGCGTTCGCGTCGTTGAAATCAA
>NZ_MWVI01000031.1 GCF_002087295.1 Vreelandella lionensis
AACAAAACCGCCACAGCGTCAGCTTGGCGGTCATTTACCTGGCGTCTGACGCTAGGTGTTATCCTTAATTGCTTACATCATTGCAGTGAACTGTTATTTACACAAGGTCGTTTAGTCGTAAGCGTATTGCCTTACAGATCTCTACAACTTAAGTCACTGCATAACTACGTGTTTTGCGTACCTTATAGTCTGTTTAGGCACCTAATACGCTAATTAAGTACACATATTACCACTATTTCTGCGTTTTGTTCACTGCGTCGCTAACCTGCACAGCTAGCGTTGCTATCTGTGGTGTTGTTAAAACAATAGCTTATGCGTCCAGAATTTTTAGTTATTTTGCCGTGTCTCCAACTGCAACGCGGTGGTGTATCTGGTTTCCGTCAGGTTGTGCGTCACTTCTGTTATCACCCACGGCGTGGCGTCGATTTTGGGTTTCCAGCCGATGCACCACACGGGCGTTTCGGGGAAGATCTCCGGGTCGCCAATGGCCTGGGTGATGGAGAAGTAGGCGGTGCCGCGCTGGATGCGTTGCCATTCGGCTTGGGCAGCTTCCAGTGCTTCTTCTTCGCTGGCGTAGGTGTGACGCAGTTGCTGGGCGTTTTCGGGGTCGCATACCGTGACGGCTTCGCGGGTGGCGTGGGCGGTGTTATTCCATAGGGCGGTCACGCCGGTGTAGGCATCGCGCTCGGCCATTAGGTAGCGGTGCTGGTCGCCGCTTTGGCGACGTAGAGGAATTGGCGGGATCTCCAGCCCGCTGGCGGTGGTGGCTTGGCCAGCGGGTACACACATCAGGCGGCCGGTTTTGACGGTGGCCACTGCGTCGAAGCGTTCTGCCAGGCGTGTGAGAAAGTGCAGGTCGCTTTCATCGGTTTGATCTATATGGTTGATGCGAACGCCCGCGAGGGTAGCGCCTACGCTGGGCGTGAGGTCGTGACGTTTGGCGATTGTGGTAATGATGTCGCGCACCGTGACGGCATCCCAGCTTTGGGTGCGCTTGCCGGGCAGGCCCTGCCGCAGGTCGGCACTGGAAGCGCGGATGCTGAGCGTGTCCGGGGCACCGGTGTGTTCCACTTCATCACCGGTAAAGGTGCCACGCTCGACCAGCGCCTGCCCCTTCCAGCCTATGGCCAGCGTGATTTTCGCGCCGGTAGGCGGGATATCGAGCATGCCGTCATCATCCGTTAAGACAATATCGAGCTGGTCGGCCTGCATGCCGCGCCGATCATTAAGCGTGAGCTGTGACAGGCGCGCGCGGAACTCTGGGCTGATGGTTTGGCCCTGCAGGGTGATGCGGTAATCAGGCTGCAGGCTCATGCCAGTGCTCCGGTTAGTGCGCGTAGGGCGCTGCTTTCCAGGATGCCGAGCAGTTCGGTCCGGCCTTCATCGATACGGGTTAGCTTCAGGTCGAATTCGATCTGTTTGGCGGCGCCGTCGCGGAAGAAGTCGCTTTTGCGCTCCTGGAGGCTTTCGATGGTGTACATGCCGTAGTAAGTGCCGGTGCCTTCGATGAGTGGCCAGGCGCGACCTTCGTCCGCCAGGGCGCGCAGCATATCCAGGTTCTGTTGGCCGCCGGGGAACATGGGCAGTAGGGTGCCGGTGAGGTTGATGGTGTCGTCCCCGGGGCCAAGGTATTGATGGGCGGGCCGTGCGTTGATGCGCGAGGAGCTGGCATGCCGCCACGCGGTTTGCCGTTGGAGCTGTTGGTAAGCGGCCGTATTGAGGCCAAACACGAAGAGGCCGTACGTCATCATCATGGGCTTGGCTCCTGTCAGTCGTTGTCATAGAGATTGCGGCGGTACGCGGCGGCGGCGCGCTGTTCAACCGGTTCGCATGCGGCGCTCTACTTCTTCGCCTACTAGCCGTGCCAGTGCCTGTTCATCCATGCCGGGGGCGGCGTTCACGGTCAGGCCGCCCAGGTTGATGGTGACGTTGACCGGCTGGGCGCTTGCGTGGCTTTGTAGCGGTTGGCCGGGCGTCGATTTGTACGCCGCTGGTGTCGATGTTGGCGGCGGCGCCGGTCGTGAGTCCGGCGCCGAGGATTAGCCCGCCCGCTGCGTTACGTATGTTGGTGGCGAGACTGCGCACCTGTTTCCGCGGGTTATCCGCATCTTCTTCAATACCGCCGCTTAGCCCTTGGGTGATGTTGTTGCCGTAACCGGCAAACACACGACTGGGGGAGTTAATGTCGAGGACGTCTTTAAACCAGCCCTTGACGCTTCCGGCCATGCCGGTGACCGATTCGCGCAGCTCGCCTAACTTGCCGGTTAGGCCGCCAATGATGCCCTCCACAATCATGCTGCCGAGGTTGCGGAAGCCTTCGGGTACGGAAATACCCAGGCGCTCCAGTGTGCTGGTGAAAGCGTTATAAATAAGCCCATAGGGCGACCAGTTGACCAGCAGGGTAGCGATGCCGCCGATCCCTTCGCTAAAGGCGCCTTTCACCTGCTGCCATAGGCCGATAAAAAACGCCTTGATGGGTTCCCAGTATTGGTAGATGGCTAAGGCGGCCGTGGCGATGGCCAGCACGCCCCAACCGATGGGGCCAAGCCCTATCAGTAATCCTTTCACGGCGGTCAGTACCCAGGGGATGGCGGTTTTGGCCAGCCAACCGAAAGGAGCCCCAAAGCCCGCTTGCCTTGATGCCCAGGGAGGCGAGGGCGAAGCGGGTAAACAGTAGCGGGGAGACGATGCCCGCTAATGTCATGGTGACCGCACCGACCGCCGGGAGAGAGCAATAACGCCCGCTGCCACCTGGGCGATGGTGCCCGCCAGCTCGGGGTTGGCTTTGATCCACTCCGCCACGCCGCGCGTGATGGCGGTGATGTTTTGCACCAAGTCACGCAGGGGGCCGTCGTTGGTGTCGGTGATGCTGATGCCGACTTCTTCCCAGGCGCTGCGTAGGTTCTTTAGGTCGCCGCCGAGGTTATCGGCCATCACGCGGGCCATTTCGGCGTTTTCACCGGCGTTGGTTTGTAGCGCGCCGATCAGGTCATCCAGCATGCCATCGGACATGCCGTTGACCAGCTCGGTCATGCCGGACCCGGCTTCGGCACCAAAAATCTTGGAGAGCAGGGCGCGGCGTTCCACGTTGCCGAGATCCCGCGTGGCGTTGTTGATGTCGCGGAGAATGTCGGGCATGGCGCGCATGTTGCCGCTGGCATCGGCCACTTGGAGGTTGAGCTGTTCCATGGCTTTGCGACCTTCCTTGGCGGGGTCGGTCAGGCGGTTGGCCATGGCGCGCATGGCGGTACCGGCCATGCTGCCTTGTATGCCGATGTTACCCATCAAGCCTGCCATGGCGGCGGCCTGTTCCATGGTGAGGTCGAGATCTTCAGAGCCGCCCAGGTACTTCATGGTTTCGCCGAGCATTTCGAGATTGACGTTGGCTCGGCTGGCGGTACCGGAGAGGATGTCCGCGACGCGTGCCATGTTGCCTTCCACTTCCATATCGACCTTGAAAGTACCGGCGATATTGGAGGCGATGTCTGCAGCGCGGGCCAGCTCGGTGTTGTTGGCCAGTGCCAGGTTCAGCACGTCTCGCATGGAGGACTGGATGGCTTCGGCGCTCATGCCTGCGCGCATTAGAAACTCTTGCCCGCCGCCCACTTCGGTGGCACTGAAGGCGGTGGAGCCACCGAGTTCGCGGGATTGTTCACGTAATGCCTGGTAGCGTTCGTCGTCGGCACCGAAGCGGCCAACGGCTTGCAGGGTGCTCATTTGCTCGCCCCAGGCAACGCCTGGCATTAGCAAGCGGCTGGCGGCGTAGCCTTGGGCGATGCCTGTCCCGAACATGCCCATCCCCACGCCTTGGGCGCGGGCGACGTTGGCCATGCCGTTCTGGTAGCGGTCGCGGGCTTGGGTTAAGCGGCGTTGGCGGTCGGCGACTTCGGCGAGGTGACGTTTTTGCTCCTGCAGCGTGGTGTTTAGGCGCTCTTCTTTTGTGCGCAGCTCCCGGGCGCTTCGGCCCAGGTGGTCGGTGCTGATGCCCGCTTCATCCAGCCGCGTTTTTAGCCCTCGAATTCGCTCGGTTTGCGTGGCGTGGTTCTGGGTGAGCCTTTTAACCTCTTCGCCTGCGTTACGGGTTCTGTTGCGGTACTCCTTCATTGCGCGGGCGGAGCGGTCGAACTCGGTTTGCTGGCCGTGCAGGCGAACGCGGGCGCGCTCTAGTGAGGCGGTGAGCTGGTCAGTGGGTTGCTTGGTTTCCAGCAGCTCTTTTGCAAGGCGGTCGTATTCGCGGCGGGCGACCGTGAGGCCTGACTTGATCCCGACATGGGCTTCGCGCTGTTTTTCGAGCGCTTCGGTGTATTGCTGATTACGGGCGCGGGCGTCGCGCATCGCGCGGGTGTTTTGCCGCATGGCGGCATTGGCTTTGCGGTAGCTGGTGAGGTCGCTTTGCTGACGCTGCAGGTCTTTTAACTGGTCGCGGGTTTCGCGCATGGCCTGGCCGGTTTGCCCGGCACTTTGGCGCCTTCGCTTTAAGGGGCCGGTGACGCGATCCACGGTGTTGAGCATGACTTGCAGGCGTAGATTGCGCGACATCGGCCGTTCCTTCTCTTTACGTTACACGGTGCGTTACTTGCCCGGCTTACCTTTGGGCTTGCCTTCGTGGCGTTTGCGGGCGCGTTCGCGCCATTCCATGAGTTCTTCCAGCTCCATGTTGTCCATGGCGTTGGGCTCCCAGTGGAAGACCATGGCGAGATCCGCCATGGCATCTTCCACGTGGTGGGGTAGCGCTAGGCTTCGATTTCCTTGAACTTCTTTGGGGTTAAAAAACCGTTCAGCGCCGTGCCGAGCTGTACCAGATCCACGATGTCCATGGTTTTCAGTTCGGCTTCGGTGAGCGCGGGAGTGGTGATGCGGGGTAGCACCTTGGTGAGGGCGGCGACGTCCAGGTTCATGATGTCGACCAGGGAGACGCCGCGCATGCCGCCACTCATGGGTTTACGCACGGTGATCTCTTTCACCAGCGTTTTGCCGCGCTGTAGAGGGGTTTCCAGTTCGACGACTTCGGTGGGTACACCTGGTGCAGTGGCTTGGGTGTCGGTGTTCTCAGCAGCTTGGGCTTCGGTCTTATCGGTCATGGTGGCTTCCTAATGATTGAATTGATCCGCCGAGGCGGCCTTGGTGAGTAGTTGGGGTTATAGACCTAGGGCGCGGCGGCGTTCGGCGAGGCGGTCGGTACCGCGCACGTTGAACACGTAGCCGGGGACGTCGCGCTCAATGATGTCTTCGCCATCGACGGTCAATTTGAAGTACGACAGGGTGGTGGTGACGCTGATCTGGTTGTTGTCGCCCTTGCTGGCATCGCCGAGGTTGATGGTTTTGTGACGGCCACGCATGACGATCTCGACCGGGATGATGCTGCCGTCTTCGTCGGATTCGTAAGAGCCAGTCATACGGAGCAGGGCGGCGTCGTGAATGGGGCTGCCGTAGGTGTCGAACAGGCCATTGACGGTCATGCCGCCCAGCGTCCACTCGAATACCTGCAGCTCATTGCCGTGGTCGACCTCAATCGGGCCGTCCATGCCGCCGCCTTCGTATTCGACCATTCTGCGCGCCAGTTCCGGCAGCGTTAGCTCGGGGATCATGCCCTGCCAGTTGTTCCCGTCGCCGAACAAATTAAAGTCTTTCAGGATGTTAGGTAGCATTCTGTTGGCTCCTGTTAGTCAAACAAGCGGCGGCGGTTAGGCAGCGATGCGGTCGGCGAAGTCGACCAGGTATTGGTCGGTGATGCGCTGCTGGAACATGAGGTTTTCGAGCGGCGGTACCGGGGTGTAGTCGTAGTCGATGTACAACTTGCCGCTCTTGAGCACTTCTGGGGTGTTCAGCTCGGCATCGAACCAGGCGGAGCCGCCGAGCAGGTAGCCACGTCGGATAAGCTCGCGGAACTTGGCGTTAATGCCTTCGATGATGTCGCGCACCAGGCTGGGGTGCATGGGTTTATCGACTGCCCATAGGTGGGCTTCGGCAATGGTGTCGGCCAGCACCTGGGCGGTGCGTGTATAGGACTCGAAGGCGAACAGCGGATCTTCTGAGCAAGTGCGGGAGCCCCAGAAACGAAAGCCGCTTTTGTTGATAAGGGTGGTGACATCGGCGGCGTTGAGTACGCCTGCGTCGGTGGCCGGATCTTGCAGATCCCATGAGAGATCCTTGGTGATGCCGGTGACGCCATTGACGGGCATGTTAGAAAGCGTTTTGTGCCAGCCGATCTGGTTGTCGAGCATCGCTCGATGGCCAAGTGCCTTGGCAACGGCGGAAAGCGGGCGGATCTCTTCGGCGTCTACATCGAAGGCTTGCCAGTTCGGCCAGATCACCATCACTTCCCGCTGACCAAAATTCTCGCGGTACATGTTGGCTTCTTCGACGGTCTCGCAGCCGTAGGCGGACACGTAAGCGAAGGCGCGCAACTGCTGGGCAACGGCGGCGAGCTCGCTGGCCACGCTTTCGTTGTCGAGTTCCGGCACGCCGAGAATGCGAGGCTTAACGCCGAACTTGGTTTCTGCCGCCGTGAGCGCCTGCATGCCGAGTTTTTGGCCGGTTTCGCTCACGCCGCCGATGATGTTGGCGGTGGTGGCGTCAGCATCGGCCCCTTCTTCAACGCGCACCACGACACAGATCGCGCGGGTTTCATTGACGATGGCCGATAGGGTACGGCGTAGGGTGCCGCTGGAACCGGCGTTGCCGATTGCAGCGTAGAGGTCGGTGACGAGCACCGGGGTATTGAGGGGAAAGGCGGTTTCATCGGCCATGGGGGCCGTGGCCACCAGCCCGATCACGGCGGTGGAGACCGTGCGGATAGGGCGGGTGCCTTCGTTGATTTCAACGACGCGAACGCCGTGATG
>NZ_MWVI01000032.1 GCF_002087295.1 Vreelandella lionensis
AACCCAGCCAATAGGCTGGGTTTTTTGTTTTTCTATCTGTCGTTTTATGTCCGCGTTTTTATGTCAGAATGTGAACTCCAAGGAGGAGCGCTATGACACAAATGCAATGGGATCAGTTACTTTCCCCTCGACGCCTTCACGATAAACGAACAGATAGCACCCGGGAAATTGGGCGTAGCCCCTTTCATAAAGATCATGATCGCATTGTCTTTTCCGGCTCTTTCCGACGCTTGGGGCGTAAAACCCAAGTGCACCCTCTGACTGAAAACGATCACATCCACACGCTTTTAACCCACTCCCTTGAGGTTGGCTGTGTCGGCCGCTCTCTCGGAATGATTGTGGGCGAGCTGCTGCGTGACCGCCTCCCTGACTGGATTACCCCCGCTGATTTGGGCGTTATTGTGTAAACGGCGTGTCTGGGCCATGACAGCGGTAACCCGCCCTTTGGTCACGCCGGTGAGTACGCGATACGCGACTGGTTTCGCCGTGCCCAGGGCAGTGGCCTGCTGGATGGCCTATTAGAGGCTGAGCGCGAAGACCTGCTGACCTATGAAGGCAACGCTCAAGGCTTTCGCGTGATTACCCAGATTGAGTACAACCAGTTCAACGGTGGCATGCGCTTATCGGCGGCTACGCTTGGCACGCTGCTGAAATATCCCTGGACGGTACGCTATAGCGGCAGGGCGGGTAAGTTTGGCTGCTACCAGTCAGAGCAGGCGCTGTTAAAAGAGGTCGCGGATGCGGTTGGGGTACTTCCCCAAGGGGGGCAGCGCTGGTGCCGCCACCCGTTGGCTTGGCTTGTCGAAGCGGCAGATGATATTTGCTACGCCTTATTAGACCTGGAAGATGGCCTGGAGATGGTCATTCTGCGCTACGAGGAAGTGGTTGAGATTCTGCGTCAAATGGCCGGGGAGTTCCCACCGGAGTATGCCGAGATGCAGCGTAAAAATGTCTCGCAACGCCGCCGTATCGCCCTACTCAGAGGTGCTGCCATGGAGCGGGCCGTAAACGATGTTTGGGCATTATTTGTACAGCATGAGCAGGCGCTACTCAGCGGCACCCTCAGCGAAGATTTATTAGAGCTGTGTCACCCGGATTTAGGCTGGGGTGTGCAGTCTGCCAAGCAGCTGGCTCGTGAGCGTATTTTCCAGAATGAGCGCAAGGCGAAGCTGGAGATTGGTGCTTACACCACGCTGGGGATCCTGTTAGAAGCTTTCATCGGTGCGGCCCATGAGTTGCACCACACGGGGCAAAGCTCTTTCAAACACCAGCGGGTGCTGGCGTTAATTGGCGAGAATACACCGCTACCCTCGTGGACACTCTATGACAGCTACCGGCGGATGCTGGACTTCATTTGGCGGGATGACCGACCACTACGCAGTCGATCTTGCCCAAGAGATGGGCGGTCGCTTACGCGGCGACTGAGCGATCCATTAAACGGACGGCTGGCGGAGGGGCTTGAGCTCCATCAGCCGCGCCCGTTCCAGCAGAATATGGATGACTTTATCGTGAATGGCATCGCTCATCTGTCCTGGGGTTAATTAGGTAAGCTGGCGGGCAAGCTGCTCGCCGCTCACTACCAAGATATCTGACGCAGCTTCGCTTGTGTCGATTGCCCAACCGGGAAGCACTAACACCCCTTTCCCGGGTACGGGTACGCCGCAGCGCCGCTCTAACCATGGGGTAAGCCAGCTGACACCCTGAGGGGTTTTATGCAGCGGCCGCGGCTCCTGCCAGTGGGGGAAGCGTAGCCGCTCACTCTCTCCCGCCACACAGTTCAGCTCCTTGCCATCGGTGCCAATCGCCAGCGCCCTTGCCCGGGTTTCCACCACAAACACGGCAATGAGGCGTCACGACGACATGATCGATAGTGAAACTGTCGGTAGGTACATCGTGGAAAACATAATAAGGATGCGCTTCGGGGCGCACTAAGCGCTCCAGCTCCTGGCCCACCGCCAGCTCGCAGGCAAGTCCGAGTTTTAAACGGCGAATGCGCTGGTAGTCGCGTACTAGCAGTAATGAAAAGGCCAGTACCAGCAGCGTACTCAGCAAACCATACAGCGCCCACTCGACCCAATCCTGTTTATCCACAAACAGCATACGTCCCATGCCGTAGCCCAACGGCGCGAGACTGATTAATGGCCCGAGAGTGCCATTCAGAAATAGGCTAGAGAAGGCTTGATCCAAGCGGTGGCGAAGAGCTTGGCCAGGCTCGCGCAGCGGCGCGTCAAAGGGGGAGTGCACGCGGGCATCGTGAAGGCTACGCAAGGCTAATACAATGCCGCCCATCGCCGCCATGGGGAACAAAAAGATGAGCGGTAGCAGGTATTCCAACCAAACCATTGTCGTGCCTTGCCCTTTCGCCATGAGCTAGGAGTGTGCGTGGGACGCATCAACCGCCAGCTAATTTTACTTTATAACCCATTGAGGTTAAGGCATCGCGCAGTGTTTCGCGATGATCGCCTTGAATTTCAATCACGCCCTCTTTAACTGCACCACCCGTACCACAGCGCTGTTTAAGCGTTTTGGCCAGCGTCTTAAGTTCAGCGTGGGCCAGCGGTATACCGCTGATGGTAGTCACGCCTTTTCCTTTACGCCCGCTGGTTTCACGGCGGATGCGTACAATGCCATCTAACGTAGCAAGCCGTGCCTGCTCGCTGGTGTCTTCACAGCGGCATTCGTCAATAGGTGCCCGACAGTCGGGGCATGTTTTGCCATGCTCGGTAGAGTAAACAAGGCCACCGAGCTGATCACGTAATGAAGCCATACTATTTCTCTGTAGAGTGATGCGGCATGGTGGCCTGCCATCGCTCGTGGGTCAGTTGTTCAACAACGGCAGGCAGTTGATACATATTACTAATCATAATAGCGCCTTCCGGTGTTGCTTCGGCATCGGGGAAGCGATTCAAATGAATCACTGTCATGCCCGCTTGCAGTGCTGCTTGAACACCAACTAAGGCGTCATCAATCGCAATGCAGTCTTTTGCCGCAAACCCCATGATACTGGCTGCGTGAAGATGTAAACAGGGCTCTGGCTTCCAACAGTTAGCGGTGTAGCCACTAAATAGACGGTGAGCAAAGTAATGGCTAAGCCCCGTGGCATTGAGTGCGGTGCGAATCTTCGTTTCTGGCCCGTCGATACCACCGCGCTTGGATAGCGTGATAGGGCGTCAAGTGATTCCCGGGCACCGGGAATGGTGGTTAACTCGTTGGCTAACCGGTCTGCCAGATTGGCCCGCATGGTTTGTTCCATACGGTTTAACCGGTCCGCATCTACTTCACCGTAGCGGGTTTGAAGTTCTGCCACAATGCGTCGGAAGCGGGCACCACGAAACTCCCCTAGGTAATCGGAGGAGGCAAACGGTAGGCCCACCGTAGTGATGCCCCGGTCCATCTCTTCAGCAAGCAGGGGTTCGCTATCGACGAGGGTGCCATCACAATCAAACAGCAGAAGTGGAAGCGGCATGGAAGTTCCTTGCAGCGCTACAAGCGCTACTCGCGTTAATTTAAGCCGACTAGACTGCTATTGAACGAGATTTTTGGGACTTTGTGAACACTGTTTTATAATTTTTTACGGTTAGCTTGCCCCTAGATGCCATTTGCCTATGCCATCATTAAGTTAACTACCCGGTTTTTAAGGCAATCTATGTTAATCGCTAGGAGAAGCGCTATAGTAGTTAGGCGACGCCGCAATAACCATAAAATGGAGATGTATATGCGATTCAACCCTTGGTTACTCTCATTTGTATTTGGTACCGCGCTGATGGCCTCTGCGGCTAGCGTGTTGGCAGAACCTGAGACCAACGCCGATAGCGAGCAGCACCAAGCGCTGGATGATGCGGCGCTAGAAGAGAAGTACGGTATTAAGGCAGGTTCTGTTCAGCGCGATGAGCAGCCTTCCTCTGATATGTCGGCTTCGGAAGCGTCTAGTGCTGAAGAGGACACTGACACGGCCGAAGTCGATAGCAGCACTGAAGACACTGCAAATAACAGCACTGAGGCAGATAGCAGCAGCACTGAGGCAGAGAACACTGGCTCTGACACCGAGGGCAGCAGCGCTGAGACGGAGAGCACCAGTACTGATACAGAGAGCAACAGTACTAATGCCGATAGCGAAAATACCGAAGGTGGCACGGGTGGTACCGGCAGCGCTGAAGATGCGATTGAAAGCGGTGAAGATGAGCAGAGCAACGACGATAACGAGTAACCTACCGCCGTTAGCGGGAGAGGCGTCGTGAGTTGGCGCTACTGCGTCGATGATAGGGTTTCATCGCTTTCTGGCTGGTAATCCACCAGGGCGCGTACTGACCACGCATCGCGCTGAAAAACGCTTTTTGCATTACGAGGCCAGCTTCTATGCTGGCCTCAATTTTTTCGGTCACCATGCGCTGGTTTTCGCGCATCATAGACGGGCTAAAAAAGGGCTGTGTTTGCCATAGCTGTTGACGCATGGCGATCGTGGATAGCGACGAACTCCATAGTTCCATCCCCATCATTCCGACCTTCCACACATCAAACATGGCGGTGGGAGGAGTAAACAGGGGCATTTGGGACTGCTTCATAGTGAGGGCTGCCTGGTGAAGAAATGTGGGGTGGCGCTCTCTAGTAATAGCTTATTGGTGCTGCATTGCAACAAAAAAGGCGGCCCGAAGGCCGCCTTAGCGTTGCTAATTGCTTAGCTGCTTACTTAATCTTAGGAGCCAACTCGCCGCGCTCGTAGCGCTGGAACATCGCTTCCAGGCTAATCGGCTTGATTTTGCTCGCGTTGCCAGCAGTGCCAAAGGCTTCGTAGCGGGCAATACACAGGTCACGCATAGCGGTGACCGTTTCTTTTAAGAATTTGCGCGGATCAAACTCTGACGGATTCTCTGCCATAAAACGGCGCACAGCACCGGTGGACGCTAGGCGCAGATCGGTGTCGATGTTCACCTTGCCCACGCCGTGCTTGATGCCTTGGACGATTTCCTCAACCGGTCCGCCGTAGGTTCCCGGAATTTGACCGCCGTAACGGTTGATCACTTCCAGCCACTCCTGCGGCACCGAAGAGGAGCCGTGCATGACCAGATGGGTATCCGGGATGCGCGCGTGGATCTCTTTGATACGCTGAATGGAAAGCGTGTCGCCGGTCGGCGGCTTGGTGAATTTATACGCGCCGTGGCTGGTGCCAATGGCAATCGCCAGCGCGTCGACCTGAGTAGCCTTTACAAACGCAGCGGCTTCTTCGGGGTCGGTCAGCAGCTGTTCCATATCCAGCTTGCCTTCGGCACCAATGCCGTCCTCTTCACCAGCCATGCCGGTTTCCAGGCTACCCAGGCAGCCCAGCTCGCCTTCTACAGAGACGCCACAGGCGTGGGCCATTTCTACTGCGCGACGAGTGACGTCAACGTTGTAGTCGTAATCCATCGGCGTCTTGCCATCTTCACCCAGCGAGCCGTCCATCATGACGGAGGAGAAACCGAGCTGGATAGAGCGCTGGCATACCGCAGGGCTGGTGCCGTGATCCTGGTGCATCACTACCGGAATATGCGGAAACTCTTCCACTGCTGCCAAAATCAGGTGGCGCAGGAAGGGGGCACCCGGCGTATTTACGCGCGCCAGCGGAGGCCTGCACGATCACCGGAGAGTCGGTGGCATCGGCGGCTTCCATGATAGCCCGCATTTGTTCAAGGTTGTTGACGTTGAACGCGGGAATACCGTAGCCATATTCGGCGGCGTGGTCGAGCATCTGGCGCATGCTAATTAAAGCCATGGGGTCACCTTATAGGTTGTCAGTGTGAACGGGTGCAGTGAGCGTGCAAGTTCAATTATTACGTATTAGCCGCGCTTGGCCGCAGCTTCAAGTGCAGCAACAGCCGGTAGGCTGTTTGCCTTCAACGTACTCTAAAAACGCCCCGCCACCGGTGGAAATATAGGAAATACGGTCGGCAATGGCGTATTTATCAATCGCAGCGAGGGTGTCACCGCCACCGGCAATGGAAAATGCGCGGCTGTCAGCAATGGCATGGGAGAGCACCTCGGTGCCTTTGCCAAACTGATCAATCTCAAAAACGCCCACGGGGCCGTTCCACAAAATAGTGCCAGCATCTTTGAGCAGGCTGGCCAAGTGGGCAGCGGTGTCCGGGCCGATATCCAGAATCATCTCGTTATCAGCGACCTGGTCCACCGGTTTCACCACTGCTTCTGCGGATTCAGAGAACTCCGTTGCCACAACAACGTCAGTGGGCAGCGGAATAGAGACTTTCTCCATTAGCGCTTTGGCTTGACTGATCAGGTCGGCTTCGTAGAGCGATTTGCCCACATTATAGCCTGCCGCCGCGATAAAGGTGTTGGCGATCCCGCCGCCGACGATAAGCTGGTCGCACTTATCAGAGAGTGCGGTCAGCACGTCGAGCTTCGTGGAGACTTTGGCGCCGCCCACAATAGCCGCCATCGGGCGCGCCGGGTTCGCTAAGGCTTTCTCCAGTGCGTCTAGCTCTTGAGCCAGCAGCGGGCCTGCACAGGCGGTGGGCGCAAAGCGGGCCACGCCGTGGGTAGAAGCTTGAGCGCGGTGGGCGGTGCCGAAGGCGTCCATCACGAAGATATCGCACAGCGCGGCGTACTGCTTGGCCAGCTGTTCGTCGTCTTTCTTCTCGCCGTTGTTAAAACGCACGTTCTCAAGCAGCACCACGTCGCCGTTGCTGAGCGTGGGCGCGGTGTCGAGGTAGTCGTCGACCAGTTTGACGGGGCTACCCAGCAGCTCGCCAAGGTGCTTGGCCACGGGAGCTAAGGAGAACTCGTCGGCAGGCTCGCCTTCCGTGGGGCGGCCCAGATGGCTCATGAGCATCACTTTGGCACCCGCTTTGGCCGCTGCTTGAATGGTCGGCAGTGCGGCGCGAAGGCGGGCATCGCTGGAAACACGGCCGTTTTTGATCGGCACGTTCAGGTCTTCACGAATCAGCACACGCTGCCCTTCCAGGGGCAGGTCGGTCATTTTTTGCACGTTCATGTGAGCGGTTTCCTGTGTTCAAGCGAATGTAAGAGCGCTAGGTGATGCTACCCATCAATTAGCGAAACGTTGCCAAGCGCTGGCTGATATCCAGCATGCGGTTGGCAAAGCCCCACTCGTTATCAAACCAGCACAGCAGCTTGATCAAGCGTGTGCCAGCCACCCGGGTTTGGGTGGCGTCTAGAATGCCAGAGCGGGGGTCATGATTAAAATCGATCGATGCCATGGGGGCTTCGGTATAGCCTAGCACCCCTTGCAAGCGCTGCTGGCTGGCGCTGTGTAGCAGCGCGTTCACCTGGGCGGCGCTGGTATCGCGGCGTACGGTCAGCGCGGCATCCATGGCCGAGACGTTGATGGTGGGTACCCGCACGTGCAGGCACTCAAAACGCCCGGCCAGGCTCGGCATCAGACGGCTGATACCCACTGCCAAGCCGGTATCCACCGGCACGATCGACTGCATGGCAGAGCGAGTTAGGCGCAGGTCGGTTTGATGATACGCATCGATCACCGGCTGGTCGTTCATCGCCGAGTGAATCGTGGTGGTGACGCCGTGCTCCAGACCCAATGCTTCATCCAGCACGGTAAGCAGCGCACTAAACAGTTGGTGGTGCAGGACGCCGCAGAGAAGAATGCGCTGCGTGGGGGCAAGCTCATGCTCGTTGATGCCCCACACGATGGTAGCATCCACATCGTTTTCAGCGGGCTGGGAGAACAGCAGCCGCTTGGCCCCAGCCGTTAAAGTGCTGCTCGGCGGTGGCGCGATCCTTAAAGCTACCCGAGCACTCCAACACTAGGTCGATATCCAACTCACCCCAGGGCAGCGCTTGCGGGTCGCGTTCGCACAGCACGTGGATGCGCTGGCCGTTGACGAGCAAGGCGCTGCCATCGTTGTCCACCTCACCTGGGAAGCGTCCGTGGGTGGTGTCGTAACGGGTGAGATACGTGATGGTGGCGAGGTCAGAAAGCTCATTAATCGCCACCACCTCAAGTTCTGGGTGTTGGCGTTCCACCAGTGCCCTCAGCACGCACTGGCCAATGCGCCCATAACCATTGATAGCAATGCGATATTTAGTGGAAGCGTTCGCCATGTTGCGATGCGGCTCTTAGAAAAAGTGGCCCGATGATAGCGTATTTCACCGGGGGTTGCTTACCCAGCCCCGATGCCCACTAGCCGCCACGCCAGCGGCAGCAGCAGCGCGGTAAAAATACCGGTTAGGCTCATTCCGAGCGAGGCAAACGCCCCGGCGGTAGGGCTAATATCAAACGCTCGCACTGTACCAATGGCGTGCCCATTGAGCCCCAGCGCAAAACCGATGATCCGCTAATCGTTGATACGTAGCAGCCGATCCGCCAAGCTAACAAAGGGGATGGTCAGCACGCCGGTCACTAGCAGCGAGCCCATTAATAGCGCAACGTTGCCGCCGAGCTGTTCGGTGATGCCGATGGCAATAGGCGCGGTCACCGACTTGGCCGCAATGGAGGCCAAAATGTCTGGGCTCGCTCCCAACAGCCACGCAATGCCCAAGGCATAGCAAGCCGCAAAAGCAGCAGCAATAGGCAGGCAGGCGGCTAGCGGTCGCCAGAGTTCACGGATGCGCGGCAGTTGCTGGTAAAGCGGCATACCCAGCGCCACCGTAGCGGGGCCTAACAGCACGGTTAGCCACGTAGCGCCCTGCTGGTAGGTGGCGTAAGGCAGCCCCAACAGCGCTAGTATTGCGGCCAAAAGGAGTGCCGCGATCAAAATAGCGGGCAGCCAGGAGGGCTTACCCAGCCGTATAAAAACTGCGCTGCCCACCAAATAAGCGGCCAGCGTTAGTCCAACGGCCAGTAAAGGCGTTGCGGTTAAGGCGGGCAGCAGGTTAGTCAGCATGGCTGCGTCCCATCAAACGCGTTAGTAACCATAGCGTGGTGAACACGCTGAGCAGCGTGCCGAGTAGCAGGGCGGCCACAATGGCCAGCCATTGGCCTGCCAGCTCATCCAGAATAAAGAATACACCCACCACGCCCGGCATAATCAGCATAGCCAGGAGTGCAATCAGCGGTTGGGCAGCGGCAGCAAGGCTGGAGGGCACCCTGCCGATCATAGCGAGGGTGGCGCACAGCAGCAGCATGCCCACCACCCCAGAAGAGATGGGTAAACCGGAGAAGTGAATGACCACTTCTCCGATCAACCAGTAGCTAATTAGCCATAGCAGACCGTTTAGTGCGGGCATCGCGATGCCCGCACTGCGTGACCCGTGAGCGGGGGATTAACCCAGCAGCTCATTGGCTTGTTTAACAATGTTCTCGACGGTAAAGCCGAAGTGCTTGAACAGCTCGCCAGCCGGGGCCGACTCGCCAAAGGTGGTCATGCCAATCACGCGGCCATCGAGACCAACGTATTTGTACCAGTAGTCGGCATGCCCAGCTTCGATGGCAATACGCTTGGTCACGGCTTTGGGCAGCACGCTTTCACGGTAGTCAGCGTCTTGGCCGTTAAAGCGGTATGCCGAAGGCATGGAAACCACGCGTACGGCTTTACCCTGCTGCTCCAGCTCGGCCGCGGCGTCCATCGCCAGGGAGACTTCGGAGCCCGTGGCAATCAGGATCAGCTCTGGGGTGCCTTCGCTATCTTTCAGCACATAGCCACCGCGCTGGATAGACGCGAGCTGGGCCTTGGTACGCTGCTGGTGCGGCAGGTTCTGGCGCGAGAGTACCAGCGCCGGCGGGCCAGAGTGGCGCTTAATCGCGGCATCCCCGGAAGCGGCGGTCTCCACGGCGTCACAGGGGCGCCAAGTGTTCAGGTTCGGCGTGGTGCGCAGGCTAGTGAGCTGCTCAATCGGCTGGTGCGTCGGGCCATCTTCGCCCAGGCCAATAGAGTCGTGGGTAAACACGTAGATAGCCTGCTGACCCCTCAGCGCCGCCATACGCACGGCGTTGCGCATGTACTCCATAAAGATCAGGAAGGTCGCGCCGTACGGCACGAATCCGCCGTGCAGAGCGATACCGTTCATCACCGCGCCCATGCCGAATTCACGCACACCGTAGTGCAGGTAGTTGCCGCGGGCATCGTCGGGGGTGATCGCTTTCGCGCCTTTCCAGAATGTCCGGTTAGACGGCGCTAAGTCAGCGCTGCCGCCGAGCAGTTCTGGCATTTGCGGGCCAATCACGTTCAGCGCTTCAAACGACGCTTTACGCGAGGCAATGCGTTCGGCTTTCTCTTGGGCCTGCTGGATCAGCGCTTCAGTCGCCAACTCCGTGGGCAGCTGCGCTTTCATGCGGCGCTTGAATTCACGCGCTTCTTCCGGGAAGGCTTCGGTGTAGCGAGCGAAGCGGCCTTCCCACTCTTGCTGGCGCGTTTTACCGGCGTCGCGGGCATCCCAGGCGGAGTAAATCGGTTCGGGGATATGGAAAGGCGCGTGCTCCCAGCCCAACTGCTTACGTGCCAGAGCCACTTCGTCGTCACCCAGCGGTGCGCCGTGAGCTTCTTCTTTGCCCTGCTTGTTGGGGGCACCAAAACCGATAATGGTTTTGCAGATGATCAGGCTTGGCTTGTCGTCATGGCTCTTCGCCAGCTCAATGGCCGCCTTGATCTCTTCAGGCTTATGGCCGTCGACGTTCGGTACCACGTGCCAGCCGTAGGGCTCAAAGCGCTTGGCCGTAGCGTCGGTGAACCAGCCTTCGACTTCGCCATCGATAGAGATGCCGTTGTCGTCGTAAAGGGCAATCAGTTTGCCCAACTGCTGAGTGCCCGCCAGGGACGCCGCTTCGTGGGAGATACCCTCCATCAAGCAGCCATCGCCCAAGAAACACCAAGTGTGGTGGTCAACGATGGTGTGGCCTGGGCGATTGAACTGCGCGGCCAGGGTTTTCTCGGCAATCGCGAAACCCACCGCGTTGGCAAAGCCTTGGCCCAGCGGGCCGGTGGTGGTTTCGATGCCGGGAGCGTAGCCAAACTCCGGGGGGCCAGCGGTGGGCGAGTGCAGCTGGCGGAAGTTTTGCAGCTGTTCCAGGCTCAGCTCATAGCCGCTTAGGTGTAAAAGCGAGTAGAGCAGCATGGAGCCGTGACCATTCGACAGCACGAACCGATCACGATCAGCCCACTTGGGGTCTTCGGGGTTGTGCTTGAGGTAGTCATTCCACAGCACCTCGGTAATATCAGCCATACAATGGGGGCGCCAGGGTGGCCGGATTTGGCCTTCTGAACAGCATCCATGGAAAGGGCGCGAATGGCATTGGCCAGCTCAAAACGGGACGGCATGGGGGTGCTCCTCGCCTGAAAACGGAAAGAATAAAGGCGCTATTGTCGCTGACTTCCCCGGCGGCGGCAAATTCTCAGGGGCACGTTGTGGGAAGAACTTGCAACAGCGTGTAGACTCTGGCTCCCGAAGTGGAGGTGAAAGTGATGGTGCCGCTTCTTTATACGGACAGGGAGCTTCCTGCCATGATTTCCTGCTGATGCTGCGGTCATAACAGAGCAGCCGTCATACAGAGGGTCGAGTGCGCGATGAGCGAATATTCCCTGTTTACCTCCGAGTCCGTTTCCGAAGGCCATCCCGATAAGATTGCCGACCAGATTTCAGACGCGGTGTTAGATGCCATTATCGCCCGGGATAAACAGGCCCGCGTTGCCTGTGAAACGATGGTGAAGACGGGCGTTGCCATTATTGCCGGTGAGATCACCACCTCCGCGTGGGTGGATCTAGAGACGCTGGTGCGTGATGTGATTACCGATATCGGCAACACCTCTTCTCAGGGGGGCTTCGACGGTGCGACGTGCGGCGTCATCAACCTGATTGGCAAGCAGAGTGTCGATATTGCTCAGGGCGTTGATCGTACCAAGCCGGAAGACCAAGGCGCGGGCGCCCAGGGGCCTGATGTTTGTCTATGCCACGAACGAAACCGATTCGTTCATGCCTGCGCCGATCCACTACTCGCACCGTTTGGTCGAGCGTCAGGCGGAGCTGCGTAAAAACGGCCTGCTGCCGTGGCTGCGTCCGGATGCCAAGAGCCAGGTCACTTTCCGCTATAACGCTGAAGGCCAACCGTGTGGCGTGGATGCGATTGTCCTCTCCACTCCGCACGACCCGGAAATCGATCAAGAAGACCTGCGCAAAATGATTAAGCGTGAAGTCATTGAGCAGGTGATTCCCGCTGAGTGGTTGGATGCCAACACCCAAACCACATCAACCCGACCGGCAAGTTCGTGATTGGCGGCCCGGTGGGCGACTGTGGCCTGACCGGTCGTAAGATCATCGTCGATACCTACGGCGGCATGGCGCGCCACGGTGGCGGCGCGTTCTCGGGCAAAGATCCGTGGAAAGTAGACCGCAGCGCCGCGTACGCTGGCCGCTATGTGGCGAAAAACGTCGTAGCAGCGGGCCTGGCGGACAAGTGCGAGATTCAGGTCTCCTACGCCATTGGCGTGGCCGAGCCGACCTCCGTGTCTATCGACACTTTCGGTACTGGCAAAATCGACGACGCTAAAATTGTTGATCTGGTGCGCGAGCACTTCGATCTGCGCCCTTACACGATCACCAAGATGCTGGATCTACTGCACCCGATGTACCGTCTGACGGCGGCTTATGGCCACTTTGGCCGCGAGCCGTTTGAGCACAGCTACAGCTGGGTAGACGACAAAGGCGAAACGCACACCGAGACGTTTACAGCCTTCCCGTGGGAAAAACCTGACAAAGCAGACGCGCTGCGTCAGGCCGCTGGCCTATAAGCTTCCCGCAAGCGCAATGAGCGCCATGGGTTAGCGAAAAGCGCCCTCTGGTTAACGCCAGGGGGCGCTTTTTTATGTGCCGAACGCAGCTCTGAGAGTGGTCATATACGCATTGCATCTCTGCCAGTTTCATATAAGTTAACTTTAATAAGGGCTGAAAAATCTCCCGTTCACCACGTGAGGATGCGTATGCCGGGTTGGCGAATCACCGGAATGGCGGGCCTAGCGGCAGCCGGTTAATGAGTGTCACTTTTTTCGCACAGGCAGACATGTGCCCCGACTGGCCCGCCGAGCGGCTGGCGCTGGAAACCCAGGCGCTAGCTGAACATATCGAAGTGTGGGACCGCGCTTACCATGATGACGGCGAATCGCTGATTGCTGATGAGCTGTACGATCAGGCGCTGGCACGATTGGAAAACTGGCAAGCTTGCTTGGATTCCCCGACTCCCCACCAGCCGCTTACCCGAGTGACCAGCAGCGACGGTACCCGCACGCATCCGGCCGCTCAAACCGGACTCACTAAAGCCGATGAAGAAGGTATTCGACGCTTTGCTAGCCGCCGCGAAGACCTATGGATTCAACCCAAGGTGGATGGCGTGGCGGTGACGCTGCGTTATCAGAATGGGGAGCTCGTCGAGGCTGTTAGCCGTGGAGACGGCGAGCGGGGGCAGGATTGGACGGTGCGGGTTCAGCAACTGCCCGGTGTGCCCGTAACGCTTCCTGAGCCCGTCTCTGCGGTGCTGCAGGGCGAGCTTTACTGGCGGTTTGGAGAACCACGTGCAGGCACGCCAGCCAGATTCGGGTGCCCGAAGTGCCGTGGCCGGTGCCATGGCGCAGCGCGACCCAAGCCAAGAGACGCTGAATCGCATCGGATTATTCGTATGGGATTGGCCGGATGGCCCGACGCAGATGACCGGACGGCTGGCACAACTGACGGCGCTGGGTTTCGATACGGCCGATTACACCCACTCGATCAGCGGCCAGGAGGCGGCCGCCGAGTGGCGCGAACGGTGGTT
The DNA here is from genome assembly GCF_002087295.1 of Vreelandella lionensis. Taxonomy (GTDB): domain Bacteria; phylum Pseudomonadota; class Gammaproteobacteria; order Pseudomonadales; family Halomonadaceae; genus Vreelandella; species Vreelandella lionensis. The sequence continues at coordinate 13,709 of NZ_MWVI01000032.1, forward strand.
TAACGGCCCGCTGCCGTTTGCCACCGACGGCGTGGTGTTAAAACAGGCTGATCGCCCTGGCGTGCGCAGCTGGTCGTCATCGCCCCCTTAGTGGGCGGTGGCCTGGAAGTATCCGTCTCAGCAGGCGCTAGCTCAGGTGCGCGGGGTCGAGTTTCGGGTGGGGCGCACCGGGCGCGTAACGCCGCTGCTATGGCTCTACCCAGTAACTCTGGAAGGGCGGCGCATCAGCCGCGTGTCGCTGGGTTCATTGGAGCGCTGGCAGGCGTCGGACGTGCGCCCAGGTGACCACGTGGCGGTGACGCTGGCGGGCTTGACGATTCCTCAGGTAGACAGCGTGGTGTGGCAAACGCGTGAAAGAGCCGCCCTAAGCGCCCCACCGCCCGAGCGCTACCATCTGTTGAGCTGCTTTACGCTAACGCCCGAGCGAACATCAGAATGCAGCGCCCAACTGCTGGCCCGCTTAACCTATCTCAGCGAGCAGCTGGGCATGCGAGGGATTGGCGAAGGCACTTGGCAGGCGCTGATGGAGGCCGGTGTGGTCACTGAACTATTGGGTTGGTTGGCCCTAACGCCAGAGCAGCTACAGCAAGCCCACGGTATTGGCGCGACCACCGCCGCAGCGTTGATGGCACAGTTCGACACGGCGCGCCAAGCGCCCTATGCGACATGGCTAACGGCGCTGGGGATGCCGCCAGGAGGCGATGCCCGGCTAGGCGATTGGTACACCCTCGCGGGTTACTCTCGAACCGATTGGCAAGTCGTGCCCGGCGTTGGCCCGGTACGCGGCGAAGCGCTCGTTGCCTTCTTCAGCCACCCAGTTGTTCAGCGCATGGCCCGCCAGCTGCAGCAAGCGGGCGTCGATGGGTTTTAAGCGAGACCGGTGAGCCGCAGCATCAGCCCCAGATAGAGCGGGATCAACAGCGGTGCCAGCAGTGTGGTGGTCAGTACCGCTAAAGCACCTTTCTGCGGCTGAATGCCCAACTCCATAGCTACAACGACGACGTTCGAGGCCAAGGGCACCACGCCTAATAGCAGCAGTGCCATCGCCAGCTCCGGTGCGAGTGGCGTGAACTGCTGGAGCACCAGCACCGCTCCCAGCATCACCAGCGGCCAGAGCAAATAGCGCAGGCCCACGCAGGTCGCCACTAAGCGCGTATCCCACGCGGCGAGGGGGACCTGGCTTAACGTCATGCCAATGATCATCATGCCCAGCAGGGTATAGGTGGCGGGAAAGACCGCTAATGAACTCATCAGTGATTCCGGCAGCGTGGCGTTGAGCGCGTGTAGCAGCAGCGCTAAGAGAAACGCATAGACCAGCGGCAGACGAATAATTTTGGCCAAGCTCTGGCGTACCGAGAAGTGGCCACGGGCGCTCAAATAAAACCCCACCGCGAACTCATACAGGTTAATGCCCAGCATACAGAAGAGATACAGCGTCACCCCTTCCGGCGGCAGCAGAATTAGTGCGACGGGCAGCCCAAAGTAGCCGGTATTACCGGGGCCAGAAGAGAACGCCAACAGCGCGCCTTCCTGCGGGCCAAAGCGGTGCTGGGTGGCCCAGCGAGCGGCCAGGGCCATGGCGCTGACCAACAGAAACATTGCCAGGGTGAGCACCAAATACTCTGAGGTGGGGCCGCCATTCATCAGCGCGCGAAAAATTGTCAGCGGCGCAATTAGGTACACCAGCAGCGTGGCGATCGGGCGCGGGTCTATTTTCAACCGTTGGGCGGCAATAAAGCCGAGCCCCACATACCCTAACAGCATAAGCAGCGGGCCCATTAAAGCGCTGGGTGCTAAGTCCATTTCTCCTCCTTGATAGACGCGGTAGCGCCAACATGAGCCGAATTGAAGGTCGACCGTGGAATCTTTCATTAGCCGCTGCGCGGCGAAGCAGCGAGAATACCTCAAATAATGATCACGTTACCGCACTGCGAGGACAAACCATGAGCAGCCAAGAGCATCCGTTAGGTATTAGCTTTGAATTCTTTCCGCCCAACACCGATGCAGGTCGGGAGAAGCTAATTCACGTGCGTGATGAGCTGGCCGCTCGTAAACCGCGTTTCTTCTCGGTCACCTACGGCGCGGGTGGCTCCACCCAGGCGCGCACTCGGGATATCGTGCGCACCGTTAGCCAAAGTGGCATCACCACGGCGCCGCACCTCTCCTGCATCGGCAGCGAAAAGGCCCAGCTGCGCGATTTACTGGCGCAGTACCGGGAAGAGGGCGTCGATAGCCTAGTGGCCCTGCGCGGTGACATGCCCTCCGGGATGGCCAGTATCGGCGAGCTGCGCTACGCCAATGAATTGGTAGAGTTCATTCGCAATGAGACAGGCGACCACTTCGACATCGCGGTAGCGGCGTATCCGGAATCTCATCCACAGGCCCCCAGCCTCGATAAGGATGTGGAAAACTTTGCCCGAAAGATGAATGCGGGTGCCAACATGGCGATTACCCAGTACTTCTTTACCGCCGATGCCTATTTCCATTTCGTCGATAAAGCGCGGGCGCTGGGCGTCGAGCAGCCGATTATTCCCGGCATTATGCCGATTACCAACTACACCAAGCTGGCGCGGTTTTCCGATGCCTGCGGCGCGGAAATTCCCCGCTGGATTCGCAAGCAGCTAGAAGCCTACGGCGATGACAGCGACGCCATTGCGGCCTTCGGTACCGATGTAGTGACTCGCCTGTGTGAACGCCTGCTGGATGGCGGCGCGCCTGGGCCTGCACTTCTACACGCTGAATCAGGCAGCCCCGGTCTTGAAGGTGGTGGATAACCTGAGCTAACGCTTTTGCCTGCTGATCATACCGGCCTGCATCTTCGATGCAGGCCGGTTTTTTTATGGTGCGCCAGGCATGGCG
>NZ_MWVI01000033.1 GCF_002087295.1 Vreelandella lionensis
CCGGCTTCACGGATTCAGGATTTTGATAGTCATAGCCTCTTTTCTCTAATTCTTTTTTAAAAAGATCGTTATATTTATCTTTTCCATAAACCCAACTACATACTGTGTTTTTTAACTCCCGTAAAAAATCACTTCTTCTTTCTTGCATGTCTGTATAATTTACGCACACACCTTTATGGGTTTTACCCTCCGGCTTACTTAAATCAAACGTAAAATGACAAGTATGCTTAATTAAAGAATCAACATTTGGTCAGTAGATTTCTAATTTTTTCATCATTCATATTAAAAACTTTTTAGTTATAGCTGGGTTTTTATGGTTGAAAACATGTAACAATTCTTGTATAGCCTGCGACATAATCTGAGTGAAACCGGCGGCACTTGCATTCAACTTATATTTCCTTTAACTCACATACCAACCTATTTAAGTCAAAATAAATTAAGCATAAATAGGCAGCATTCCGCTCCTGCCGTGATATCCGCTCGGGATTGAAAGCCATCATTTATTCACTACCAAATAAAACGCCACCCTACCCGCAATAGCCTCAACCTCTTCCATCGGCTCCTCATAACTCCAAGCAATATCCCGTCGCTCACCCAGCGAAAAATACACTGCATGCCCTTTAAACGGGCAATAAGTGGTCGTTTCCGAAACAGTAAGTAAGTCCATCCGCACGTCTTTACGTGGGAAGTAGTGGCGCGGCGGGTAGCCGGGTTCGCGGAGTTCCAGGGTATCGGTGGGGTCGGCTAACAGAACGCCATCCGCCCGCACTTGCATGCGCTGCTGGCTAGGGTGAAGCGTTATGCGGGCATCCTGCATCGTGTTGTCCCTGCGGCGTTGTTCGCTCTAATGCTTCGAGACTAGCAGTTAATTTAGGTTAAGCCCACCTTACCGGATTAGTTTTTAGTCGGTAACTCATACTTAGCTATGTAAGTTAGTCATCACTTCCACGCTACTACTATGCCACCGTAATGAATGCGGCACAGCACTAAGCTGGGTTGGGTGCCGCTGGCTTGCACGTTTAACTCCCCTGCTGCGTTCCAGCCGCCGCTATTGCCACAGGTTTGCCAGCCGCCCGTGTTGGAAACGTGGTTGGCGAGCAATACCGGCAGTTGGTGGCGCTTTGCGATGGTGGCGAGCAGCTCGGCATCGTTGGCATAGCCACGTGGGGAGATCAGCGCGCTGGCGAGATATACGTCCGCCTGCTGTTTGGCTGCAGTAGCGGCGTGTATGGAGTGGGTGAAGTCGGCGCAAACGGCCAGGGCGATGCGTGTACCGTTAACGTTGATTAGGCCACTTTCAGTGCCGGGGGCACAGTAAACATCTTCCCCTTCGTGAAGGTGCTGCTTTAGGTAGAAGGTGTGTTCGCCGTTGGGGAAGCAGATCACCGCTGCGATGTAGGGCTTGCCGTTCGGGTTGTGCAGTGGGCAGCCTGCGATTACCACCGTGTTATTGGCTACGGCTGCAGCGGTGAGGGCGGCAAATGGTGGCATCGTCGCGGGGCATGGCCAGCCGGCTGAGGAGCGCCGGCTCGTAGCCGGTGAGCGAGAGTTCGGGAAAGGCCACCACGTTGGCCTTCAGCGCGGCGGCGCGTTCTATGTAAGCTAGGTGCCTTTGGAGGTGGTCGTCTACCGCCGCTTTGCTGACAGGCAGTTGGGCGAGTGCGATGGTGATGGGGGCTGGTGTGGTAGCTGTCATTTTTTCCACTTAGCTGGCTGGGTGCAGGCACAGTCGCGGGCTAAAGTCACCTCCCACTGCTGGCTCACTCTCGGGGCCGATTCAGTTGCGGGCTAATAGTGATAGCGGCAAGAAATGACAGTGATCGCGTGGTGATCGACTGCATAAACAAGCCGATTAGTATCGTCTATACGTCGAGACCAAAAGCCCGCTAGGTTTTCTTTTAAGGGCTCTGGCTTGCCGATTCCTTCAAAGGGAGAGCGCTTTACATCGTTTATCAGCTTATTAATGCGCTTAAGGGTTTTCTTATCCTGCGCTTGCCAATAGACGTAGTCGTTCCAAGATTCATCTGTCCAACACAACAGTCGCTGACTACTCATCCATTAACTCTCGTGCGCTTGTTTGGCCAGCACGATATTGCGCTATTGAGCGGTTAAGGTGTTCAGCATGTTTAGGCGAACGAAGCAGGTGCACTGTTTCCATTAGGCTATTGTAATAATCCAGCGACATCACAACGGCATCTTCAGCATCCCTGCGCGTGATCACGGTGGTATCCGCATCATTAACGACGCCATCCAGCACGGCTTTTAAGCCATTCCTCGCTTCTGTAAAAGACACAATTTTCATACACGCCTCACATGTACTATTTAGGGTACAAGTCTAGCCGTTGCTCGCAAACCTGTACAGCTAATAAGACAGAACGACTGCTTCAGGCCTTTTTCACAAACTGTGCGGTCACCATCATGTCGCCTGCGCCGTCTACTTTGCAGTCTAGCTGGTGGTCTTTGCCCTCTTTTAGCCGTTTGATGACGGCTTTGGTGCCGATCTTGAGTACTTGGGAGCTGCCTTTGACCTTGAGGTCTTTGATCAGCGTAACCTTGTCGCCTTCGGCGAGCGGCGTGCCGTGGGCATCTGCCACGTTCACAGCCTCTTCGGCGGCGGCTTCTTCAGGGTTCCATTCGTGGGCGCATTCACGGCAGATGAACAGGCGTTGATCCTGGTAGACGAATTCCGACTGGCAGCGGGGGCATGGCGGGCAAGACATAAGCAGTGGCTTCTGTGGTAAATGAGCGGTGATGATACTGAGCCAGGGCAGCCTTGGCGACTGGCGAGCGCCGCCGTGGGCGCTGGCGAGGCTCAGGCGCTGGCATCGTCCGCGTGTTCGGTGAGGTGAAACACGTCTTTCTGCTCGGCCCATTTCAGCTGCGCATCCAGCGCGGGGCAGAGCGCTTGGCCCCACTCGGTTAGGCGGTATTCCACTTTGGGCGGCACTTGCGGGTACACCTTGCGCGCCACGATGCCATCGGCTTCCAGTTGCCGCAGTTGCTGGGCGAGCATCTTTTGCGAGATGCCGGGGAACAGCTTTTCAAAATCGGAGAAGCGCTGCACGTTACCGTCGAAGAGGTGGAAGAGAATAATCAACTTCCAGCGCCCTTCCAGCATTTTTAATACATCTTCCACTCCGCTGGCCGCGCTAGTGGGCGTGTAAATCCTTCTCATGGGTAAGCCACTTACCTTTTTGTGCGTTCTTGATAATCGGTAAGCCTAAGCAGAAGATCCTCGTACAGCAACCACGATGAGGAAGGCTTACCATGAGCGTGTCACTCTCTACTCCCATTGCCACCTATATCGACATTAGCAACGGCGCGGATGATGCCCCACTGGCGGAGTGCTTTACCGCCGATGCCCGCGTGGTGGATGAAGGGCAAACCCACCAGGGCATTGCCGCCATTCGTGCCTGGTTACGCGGCACCCGCCGCCAGTTTGAGTACCACGTGGAGCCCACTGACGTCTCTCGTGATGGCGACAAGATGGTGATTACCACCACCGTGACCGGCGATTTTCCCGGTAGCCCGGTGCAGCTGTTTCACCATATCGAACTGGCCGATGAACGCATTCAAAGCTTGGAGATTACCCCATGAACCTGCAGCTTAGCGGCCGTCGCGTATTGATCACGGGTGGGGGTAAAGGCGCGGGCGCGGCGGTGGGGGCGCTGTTTCGTGAAGAGGGCGCCCAGGTGTTAACCACCGCCCGCAACCGCCCCGAGGCTCTGCCTGAAGAGCTGTTCGTCGCCGCCGATCTCACCACGGCCGAAGGCTGCGCGACAGTGGCGGAAGCCGTGAAGGCGCGCATGGGCGGTGTGGATATCATCGTGCATGTGGTGGGCGGTTCATCCGCCCCGGCTGGCGGCTTTGCGGCCCTGGGTGAAGACGAGTGGCAGCAGGAGCTGAACCTGAACCTGTTCCCCGCCGTGCGGCTAGACCGCGCCCTGCTGCCGGGCATGCTAGCCCAGGGTGAAGGGGTAATCGTTCACGTGACTTCTATTCAGCGGGAGCTGCCTTTGCCGGAATCCACCACCGCCTACGCGGCGGCCAAAGCGGCGCTCTCGACCTATAGCAAGAGTTTATCGAAGGAGGTGTCGCCACAAGGCGTGCGGGTGGTGCGCGTCTCACCGGGTTGGATAGAGACGGAAGCCGCCGTTGCCTTGGCGGAGCGTCTGGCCGAGCAGGCGGGCACCGATTACGAGGGCGGCAAGCAGATCATCATGGGCGCGCTGGGCGGCATCCCGCTGGGCAGGCCCTCTACCCCGGCGGAAGTGGCGAACCTGATTGCGTTCGTGGCCTCGCCGCTGGCAGGCTCAATCACGGGCACGGAGTTTGTGATTGATGGCGGCACGGTTCCGGTAGCGTAGCGCTTAATTGGCCGGGTATCTCAATCGCTATTGGCGTAGGCAGGCCTCGGCTCCTAGACTGAAGCTTCGTTTCTCTTGAGATACCCGACCTATGCGTGTTTTTTCTAATCCGGTCGGTGCCGGTTCACTCTGGTTTGATAACCTGGTCACGGCGGATGGTGTGCCGGTGGCTTACGACCCCCAGGCACGGGCGTTTATTCCCATGCCGCCCTTCTGTGCCAATCGTGAAGTGATTGGCTGTAACTGGATTGCCCCCAAGCATGGCGAGTTCTGCCGCGCCTGCGCGATGACCGCCCTAGCCCCGGACCCTGCCATTTCCGATGCGATACCCAACTGGGCGCAAACCGAGGCAGCCAAGCGCTGGGTAATTGATAACCTAGGCCGCTGGCACTGGTTTCGCCCGGAAGACCCCGGCGCGCCGCCGGTGTTTCATATGCTGGCGGAAGGCGGTACGCCTGTCCCCATGGGGCACGTGGGTGGCGTGGTGACGATTAGCGTGGCGGAAGCTGATGCCGTGCTACGCACCACTCGTAAAGAGGCGTTGGATGAACCTTACCGCACCATGATTGGCCATATGCGCCATGAAATTGCTCATATGCTGTGGTGGCGCCTTAGCTTGCGGAAGGATTTTCTGGATGACTTCCGCGAGATGTTTGGCGATGAGCGGGAGGATTACCCGGCAGCGCTGCAGCGCCACTATGAAAACGGCCCGCCTGCGGATTGGCAAACGCGGTTTCTGTCGACCTACGCCTCTTCTCACCCCCATGAGGATTGGGCGGAAACCACTTCGCACCTGCTGCACTTAACCGATATCACCGATAGCTTTGTGTCGTCGGGCATGACCTCGCCCGTGCTACCGGATGACCATAATTGGGATGCCTACGCTGAACCGGATTCAGAGCGGCTGATTCATATTGCGGCATCCTTAGTGGCAGGCGTAAACCATGTAAACCGTTCGATGGGGCTGTCGGATCTCTACCCGTTTGTGCTTTCCGAAGTGGCGCTGCGCAAGCTGGAGTTTGTTCACAACTGGCTGCGGCGCCGTGCGCAAGTGCTTTAGCCACGTGCGCTTTGCTTGATGCGATTTAGTGAAGGTCCAGTGCCTCGATCACCGCTGCCACCCGTTGACGAGCTTCCCCTTGCAGGGTGTTCGGGGGTTGGGGCAAGCAAGGTGCGCTGGCGCGACCAGTGAGTTCGGCAATGGTCGCCGCTACCCGAAGGCTGCCGCCATAGTCGTGATACAACGCCCATAGCGGTGCTAAGGCGTCTGAGCGGGCTTGAGCCTGTTCAGCGTCGCCCGCTTGGGCGGCGCGTGTTAGCGCCAGCGCTAGTTCTGGGTAGAGCCCGCCCATCACCGAATACCACGCCTCGCAGCCTGCCAACAGGCCCGTCGCGGCGGCGGGGTCGCCGCTGATGCCGATGGTCACATCATTAGGAATCAGCGCCCGCAGCCGCGCCACGCGAGCTTTGGCGTCTTCTAGGTTGTAGGGCACTGGCGGAATTTTAATTGAGCGCACCTGGGGCAACTCGGCAATGCGCCCGTGCAGCTCGTCGCTGAACGTAAAGTGCGTGGTGCCGGGGTTGTCGTACACGCACAGCGGCACGCTAATGGCGCGGCTGACGGTGCTGAACAGGCTAAACACGTCGTCATCAGTCAGCTTTTGGTACGAAACAGGCGCTAACAGCAGGCCGCCAGCCCCAGCCTGCTGTGCGTGCTCAGCATTGGCCAGCACATCGCGGATGCGCAGCGCACCAATGCCTACCACCACCGGCACCCCCGCCGCACTCTCCACGCTCAGCTTGGCCACCCGCGCCCGCTCTTCCACGCTTAAATAAGCGTAGCTACCGGTAGAACCCAGCACGCCGATGGAATCCACCTGCGCCTGCGCCAAGCGCGCCACTAGCTGGGTAAATTCCTGCTCGTTGATGCCTTGCTCATTCATGGGGGTTAACGGAAATGCACTCAGGCCGGTAAACATGGGGGTGTCCTTTTAGGGTAAGTTAGGTATTAGCGTAGTGGTTGGCCTAGCGTATGAAAAAGTCTAGGGCAGCCCCTGTGCCTGTGGCACAGGGGCATAACACCTGTTTAGATCTGAAAAGGCATACGGAAATCGAGGGTAAAGTCTGGCGCATCGTCCGTCATGCCGATACCAATACTGGTAACAATCGACGTGGAGTCTGATAGGCCATAAGTAGCACCAAAATTTACAGAGGCGGCATTAGCGCTACTGCCAATTATCGTTTGCTCACGCCCACCACTAGCGGTAACTTTTGTTGCCAGAGCGTGCTGATGAGTAAACGACATAGAGAGACTAAATCGCTCGTTCAATGCGAAGGCTGTCCCAAACCCTAGGCGGATATTATCGCCAAGATTCACTTCACCGGGCACTACCTGATCGTTTGAGTTGATATCGTCAAAGCTTCGTTTGATGTTATGGGTGTAGCCAATATTAGCGAAGATAATGGCGGGGTCGATGGTTTTAAGAAACGATAGGCCAGTGCCTACGCCCCAAACACCGTTACCGGTAGGGAGAGTGGTCGGCACCGAGAGGTTTTCAGTTTCACCCTCTCCTGCATCCACAATCCTCGTATTCGTTCTGATGTCGTAAGGGTGTTTACCAGTAGGTGCCCGAACAGAGAAATTCCAGACAACATCGGGCCGGGATTCAGTCTCAGGTAAGAGACGATAATACAGCCCGGCGCTAATATCCCCCAGGTCGCCCTGGCTGACGGTTTCTTCAACCAACCCGCCTGTTGATCCACCAGCACCAATAGTCTCGTAGTGGCTGCTGCGGTAGACATAGGGGAGCATGAGTTCTATCTCTAAACGGTCTGTTACACCGTAACGAGTATTCAAGTCGAATGTAGTGGTGTGGCTCTCTATCGTATCGACGTTGATATTGCCGAGAAAGATCGCATCCAGCGCCAAGAACCCACTTAGGGCCAAGTCACTGCGGTCGGAGTAGGAGTAGCTGATTCCTGGCTCAATCGTTAACCGATCAGAGAACAGAGCATGCTCCTCGCGTAGAACGTCCCGAACGCTTTGACTGGGCTGGGCATCTCGAACAACTTCTTCATTGGCGTCCTGTGCCATCGCTACCGGCGAGATACTCGCGGCAGCGAGAAGCAGTAACGAGAGCGAAAGTTGGTAACCGGCAGACTGCATCTGGTTTGTCGATTTGTGTTCCGGCATTATTGCCTCCCTTGAATATGAGCTCGTTACGAGCATTTTGCCTTCACTTCTCCACTCGCGAAGAAAGGCTAGACTTCTTGATACCTTTCGACAGCCTTTCAAGCAATAGTCTTGACACAATAAGCATGAAAAAGATTGACGACTCTCGTCATACTGTTTGATTAAGATTGCAGTCTAGCGAAGGCTCTACAAAAAATTAGGTTTTTTTGAGATCAGTTTCTGCGCCTACTCAATAGGCATAGATCAGCATTCATGTCGAACTGATTTATCAGGACATATTAGGGGCTAATTTTGGCTTAGCACATATTGCTGCAGGAAGTCAGCAAGGCGGAGGGCAGCCCTCAAAATTGAGAGCTGCGTAGTCAGTCGATACTTAATAGGTTGTCATCGAGAAGGTGCTACACCGTTTAAACGCCTAGCAATACAGCGATGCTGGGGCTTTTACCTAGAGATCAGATCTAGCCTTGCTACAAGTGTTCCAGTGAACGGACTGAGTTCAATAAGTGTTTGAACTCATGGTTAAACCCAGCTTCGGAGCTACTTCCCAGCTGAACATTCAAGCGCGTCATATTACTGATTTGCTGGTGGTCACTGATGAGTTGGATAGATTGATGAAGTCCGCGGCTTGAGCGTATTTCCTGGCTGACCACGCCTGCACCAGGTACGGACAGCATCATTCCGAGCCCACCGGCCTGCCTGCCAATGGTCACTTGGGCACCGCCCGGTGTGGTTTCTATCAGTTTTTCGTTGGCTGGCTGGTGGTTGCTGTTTGCTACGTCTTGCCCTACATCCACCCAGAAGGCGTTATTGGCACTATTGAAGTCTCCACCTGCTTGTACCAGCTGTACGACCCCCTCAGCATTAAAACTGCCACCATCAAGCACTGGGGTCGTATCGCTCATCGCTTGTTGATAAGCCGCATACGCTTCTGGCGTGGTAGCGGTAATATGAGTGGAGAATTGAGGTGTAGGCTGGCCTCCTGCCATATCAAAGCCTAGATTCGCCCGGGCATGAATATCCTCACCTGCCGAGGTTTGCCAGCGCGTCGACATTTCCACGCCAAAAAAGAGGATCTCGCGACTGTTGACCGCTTTACCGCGCAGCTGTGCTAATTCATGATCCGCCAGCTGCCTACCATTCTGAAAAGCTGAATCGCTGAAGTCTGTAGATGCAGTGGTTGCCGCCTGCGCCAGCGGCGTAAACGCCATTATCAAAGATGCGCCGAGCAGCCGATACAGTCATCTTGCCGTGGCACCGCTTACTTTCATGCCCGTTCATGCTTTCATCCTTATGATCATTGCACCAAGCGGTCAGAACACTTCAGCATGGCGAAATCCAAAATCCAGTAATTGCTGCTTGGGCACCGGGGAGAAAACATCTGTTAGTCGGCGTGCCGTTAACGGCTGGGCCGGGTCTAGCAACACCGTATGGGTGTCAAAATTCTCACCGATGACTGCAAAGATGATGTTGTTCCAAGCATCGAGAAATTCGGAACGATTCATGACTTTGTTACCCAGCGCGGGGTCACCAATATAAACACGGTCCCCTACTACCTTTTTCATCACTACAAAGTGTTGATAACCAGCGAGATTAAGCAGCACAATGACAGGAATAGAGACGGCATCCAGGGCATCCCCCTCAATCTCGTAGCCCCTAGCACGCAAGCCAACCGATTCCACATAATTGCGTAGATCAAGCAGAGAAAACCCCATGCGCTGCGCCATCTCGGGATCACTAACCGCAAACATTCCTTCAAGCACATCCACCTCAGTCACCTCTGACCAGCCGTAGGCATACTTGAGAATGGTTGCCAGGGATGCCGCGCCACAGGAAAAGTCCGTTTCCTGCGCGATAAGGTTTTCAAAGCGACGTTCCCGAATCGACTGCACCTCTTTGGTTACTAAGGTGCCAGGCAACACATTTCCCAGCCGGATTGTTGCGGCATCTGCCCGTTGGGTGGCCAGTGTATTACCAGCAGTAAGAGCGAGGCTGAGCAGCGCTATCGCAAAGGTTTTCATACCGATTTCCCTGCCAAGCAACCTGATTAGAAAAACCCGGCCCGCACAGCGGGCCGGGCCTTATCCCCGGTACCGCTTACTGAGCGCGAGCGATGGACAGGGTGTTGCTTTGCATGTTGCCGTTACCTGAGGAGATGTTGACGCCGACGTTACCGGCAGCACTAGCCAGTGCATTGTTCAGTACGGCATTGTTTGTATTGTTCGCAACGGAGACGGTAAACGGTCCGACATTAGCCGCATAAAGGTCATTGTCGGAGACGTTGTTGTAGGATACCTGAACGCCACCAGTCGTTGCTTCCGCGGAGCTACCCTGGCCTACCGCTAGCGTCATGGCATTGTTCTGAACATTTCCTGCTCCAGAGGCAACGTTAACACCGATGTTACCCGAAACATTATTCATCGAATTGTCAATCACAGCGCTGTTCGTAGTGCCATCGTTGTCATAGCTGTTATTGGAGGAGGACTGAATGGAGTAGGTAGCTGCCTTGGCAAACACCATCAAGGCATCATTATTACCGTTATCACCTCCGCCGTTGCCACCGCCATTACCGCCACGTTACCACCGTCATGACGACCACCAAACAGCATACTTTCTACACCAGATTCCTCTCCTGCATTACCGCTTGCAATTGATGTATCGTTGGCCTGTTTATTGAGATCGCCTGACGCCACGTTAATGCCAATATTACCGGTAGCGTTATTGCTGGAGCCTGTAACTCCGGCATTATTCACACTCTTGTCCGAATATACGGCATTGTCATCGGTAAACTGCTTACGATCGATGGTGGCTGCAGCGAAGTTATCTGCTGATGCGGCTTCCATTTCAAAAGTGACGCCTACCTCGATTGAGTTTGCAACACTATGCTCAAGTGCTACCGAGATATCGTTTTCGACATCCACATCCAGATAGGCATCGGTGTCGAAATCATTGCTACCGTTGTATTCCGCCAGCGCATAAGGAGCCGCGAGAAGTGCTGCGATAGCCAACTGCGAGAGGTGCTTTTGCAAACGTTTTCATTGCCTTTCTCCTGAATGAAACTGCAAGTCTTGCTCTTGATTAAGGAAGGCGTTACTACCTGAGAGCACCGGATGTCATACGGATACCGACATGGTTCCCGGTAGCGTTGCCCATTCCAGCCGACTGATTTACTTGGATGACGCCACGTGACCCCGCAAAGGCCGACTTCTCAATCTCGACCCGCCGCGACGACGCATTGTCCTCCGCCTCTTCTGTCAGCTCCTGCGTTCGAGGCAGCACTTGGCTCAGCGACTCGCTGGCCAAGGAGCTGCCTCTTATGCCCAGCGCTACACTCAAGGTGTTGCTCTGCACATTTGATTGCCCCGCCGCTTGGTTGACGGATATCCAGCCCACCGCTTGGTTCAGTGCTTGATCTTTGATCACTGCACTGGCTTGTTCGGGCTCGAGGCGATTGTTCAAAGCGGCTATCTGCACCACGATGTTGTTAGCCAAGGCATTGTCTCCTATGGCAATAACACCGGAATTGCTCTGCAGATTGCCGTAACCTGACGCCATGTTGACGTTGATGGCCCCCTGAACATTACTAAGGGAGCGGCCGTCGATGAGAGAGGCGGCACGGTAGTTGGTAGTGAACACTCGGTGATAGCTATCGTCAGGCAAACTCTCCTGTGCCCACGCGCTAGCGATGAAACCAGTGATGAATAACGTCGAGACGCCCTTAGTCAGCATGGCCACCGCCTTGAGGTTTGCCTTGTATTTGGCATACTTAGCTAGGCATGCATCGACGTTACCTTTATGGTAATCATCGCCCCTCTGCTCACGCCGCTGCTTATCTCTCACCTGTTTCACAATCATGGTTTTACGCCTGTGGAATTGGGTGAACCAGGCACTACCCAGATACCAAAATTCACAAAAAATATACTTTTGAAACCTTTGGTAACAGAGTAAAAGAGGATTAAGAGAGTTTAAACCTGATATTTGTCGATGCTTTTGTTGATATTGCTCATTCAACAATGGCAAATAAGAAGCCAATTAATATTAATTAGTCAGAATGGTTATTTTAATTTATGACTCTGATGCCTACTAATCACCTTTTGGCAACAGGCAATGCTTATTGAATCGTTTCATATCTCGCAATCTGCGGCAGGCGCCTCTGTTTGCGCTGCTATTTACTAACGTTTGGGTATTTGTCAAATACTTCACCTGCCTCATTAAAAAGGCTTACTATAAACGCTAATAACCAATAATTATTTGGGAAGTTAATATAAGAAAAATAGACTAATAAGAGTAAAAACCACTGGCGCCCTTTAATGTTGGCTAACTCCAGCGAGCACCCAATTTAAGAAAGTCTTAGCACTGTCAGTAAGACCTGAATCCGTGAAGCC
>NZ_MWVI01000034.1 GCF_002087295.1 Vreelandella lionensis
GGAGGCGACTCCCCTTCCTACTTGATGTTGTTGTCTAGTGTCGCTATCGCCCTTAGTCGTATGGATGTATCGTTATTTAGGTGTAAAATTCACTCGCTTTTTAATTTCTTCGCGAGTCTCTACTTTTTATCACTTCGTTAGCAGTCTCGCTTCTTATGTTTGATCTCTGTTAAAACAGTCGTTTAACTTCCTTCCTGAAAGTAATCATCACCAATACCGCTTTTGACGCCGTGATGTAGTCAAACTACAACCCCACCTGCGGCCAATGATGCATTGTGAGCATAGCGTCTGTCACCCATAGTGAAGTCATGGATCAGGGCGGTGTTTTGTTATCCCGATATGCCGAACTGCTTCTTGCTACACACCTAGGCGCTGCCGTATTACCAGGGCGCTTAAGGCGAAGGTCTTGTAACGCTTGTGACCGTTTCGCAGTTACCGAACTGGGCACTTACCCGGCCCAGCATGAGTAGCAACGTCACCATTCGTCGTTAATTAAGATGGCTGCTTGATTATTTAATAAACGAAGTTTAAACAATAGCAAGCAGCGGTTGACCATACCATGAGGGACTTAGTATGAACTGCATCGAATTGAGCCAACAAGCTGACCGTATCGCTACCTCTTTCAGTAAACGAGATTTAGCCAAGCTGGTATTGGCGCTGAAAAGCAACCGTGAGTCGCTCCAACATGCTGTCGAAGTTATTGACACCATTGATAGCCGTTCAGGCTGCACACTGGAAGAAGCATGGGATGAAGTATTAGCGGGCGACTCTCAGCTGTTAGTCGAGCACGAAGAGTAACCCTTCACTAGCTTGCTTAACACTTTTAAGCCCTCTGCTATTAAATTAGCAGAGGGCTTTTTCGTGTTTAATAAGTATGGCTAAGAGTGCTCTTTTAAGCGATTAAGGTTAATTGCATACTGTTAAGAAAGCACTTCTAAACGTGGGCGGGAGGTATCACGGTTCTCTTCAAAGTAAGTAGCAAAGCGCTCCTCTGCGGCATCACCAAATAGCACGCGACACGCCTCTTTAAGACCAGCGGATTGGCGCAACTGCTCATGGTGAACGACCAGTGACACTTTTGCCCGTCGGCGCAGGAAGTCCTCAAGCTGGGTGATCATCTCGTGATCTCGGGCGTGCTCCAACTCGCAGCGGATGTACTCAGTGCCCTCAATAAGAATATCGGCTTCGGATGGGTCTTGGCGGATTTTTTCCAGCATAGGCATGGCCTGTTCGGCGTAGCGTCGCCAAAGCCGCGAGGAGAGTGGCTCTGAGGACGTCGTAGCCGTCATCGCATCCAGGTTCATCCGCTTGGCTTGATCCATAAACTGCTGTTTGACTGCTTCGGGCGGCTCGCCGTACCAAAGGAAGTTCGGGTCGGTTAACGTAACGCCTAGCCGCTTAACTTCATCAGCAATTTCATCGCCTACATTAAGGCAGTCTGTCAGTTTGCCGCCAAAGATGCTGATATGCGCGCTCTCTGGGTTGGTATCGATCACGTGTTTGCGCGATAGCTGCAAGAAATCCCGGTCGCTGCCCTGATCGGCTTTAATGGCCAAGGGGCGTACGCCGCAGCGGGTAGAGATAATATCGTCTTGGGTCAGCGGTTTGTCGAGCGTTAGGCGTTTGTTGATGTTTTCCAAAACGAACGCGATATCGTCAGCCGTGACATCCACTTCAGGATGCTCCATATGAGTATCGGTGGTGCCGATGCACGTACGGTTACCCATTGGAATTACGAAGAACAGCCGCCCGTCATCCGCAAAAAAAGCCAGCACCCGCTTGGTATCTGTCAGCTGCGGCACGATGAGGTGAATGCCTTTGGAGTAAAGGTGCTGGTGGGTGGTTTTTTGCCCGGTGAGCGCATTGTGTTGGTCAACCCAGGGGCCAGCGGCGTTAATCAGCACTTTAGAGCGGATGTTGAACGTGCTGCCATCCATCACGTTGCGCGCCTTAGTGACCCAGATGTCGCCCTCGCGCTCAGCGCCCAATGACTCAACGTAGTTAGCGGCCACGGCACCGTAGTTCAGCGCATGGCGTACAAAATTAAACACAAAGCGGGCGTCGTTATCGTGCAGGTAAGCATCAGAGTATTCAAACCCGCCAACGGCACCGTTGAGATCAATAATCGGTTCTTCTTGCTTGATCTTTTTAGGCGAGAGCAAGCGCGGCAGCTTCGTAAAACCGTTGCCCATCAGCCAGTAGAGCCAGGTGCCCGCCCACAAATAGCGTGGAGAGTGGCGGAAACCTTTAGTAATTGTGGTGAGAAAACGAATTTCTTGAACGGTAGAGGGGTAGCTTTTTATTAAGTGATTGCGGCTTTTACAGAGCTTGCGCACCAGTGCAAAGTCTTTGCTTTCCATGTATTTAATGCCGCCCCAAACCACGTTTGAGGAGTGCATGCTGGTACTGCCAGCAAAGTCGCCACGATCAATCAGGGCCACTTTGGCACCTTTGCCCGCTAAGGCGGCGGCGGTTGCTGCACCATTGATGCCGCCACCGATAATCAGTGCGTCAAAGTCATCAGTGTGCAATTTCTCGACATTACGGTTACGCAGTTTCATAGCGGTTCCAATTAATTAAGAAAAAGCCCCATGTTGGTGTGTGGTCTCAAGCAGTGAAGAACGCCATGCGGACCCGCTGATGACACCAGTATAATGGGCGGGCTTTCGCCCGCCCGGCAGGTATTAGCGGGTACCGGCCGCCATCCATGCTTCCATCATTTCATCGTAAGGAACGGTGGTTCCCTGCGGCATTTCATCGTCAAGCTTCGGCTTCGGTGAACCTTCCTGATCAAGCCAGTACTGCGGGTCGCGCTCTTCGTTCAGCACTGGGGCATAGCTGTCGAAGACGTTGGCGCGGGCCAAGCGGTTCATGGTGTTGTCCATATCGGCCGCGAGCTTATCAAGACCTTCTTGCGGCGTGACTTCGCCACTCATGACCGGAGCTAGGTTCTGCCACCACAGCGGGGCCATACGTGGGTAGTCAGGTACGTTGGTACCGGTAGGCGTCCAGTTAGACTCGTTCGGGCTGCGGTAGAATTCCACCAAACCGCCCAGTTTGGGTGCCATTTCGGTCATCTGCTCAGAGAAAATGTCAGACTCGCGAATCGGCGTCAGGCCAGCCATCAGTTTTTCCAGCGAGGTGGTTTTCGCTACGGTGAACTGGGCAAATAGCCAAGCAGCGGTGCGGCGGTCTTCAGGTGTGGAGTCGAAGAACGTCCAAGCGCCTACGTCCTGATAACCGACTTTCATACCTTCTTCCCAGTACGGGCCGGTGGGGGAAGGTGCCATGCGCCACAATGGATTGCCTTCATCGTCAGTCACAGCAACAGACGGGTCGGTCATATCGGCGGTAAAGGCGGTATACCAGAAGATTTGCTGAGCGATGTGGCCTTGGGCGGGCACGGGGCCAGCTTCACCAAAGGTCATGCCCTGTGCTTCAGGTGGCGCGAAGTCACGCAGCCAATCCACGGCTTTCTGCATCGCAAACACAGAGGCGGGGGAGTTGGTAGCACCACCACGGCTAACGCTTGCGCCGACCGGCTGGCTATCTTCGTTGACACGAATACCCCAGTCATCCACCGGGTTACCGGAAGGTACGCCGGGGCTGCCCATACCTGCCATGGAGAGCCAGGAGTCATGGAAGCGCCAACCAAGCGACGGGTCGCGACGGCCGTAGTCCATGTGTCCGTAAACTTTGGTACCGTCGATTTCACCGACATGCTCGGTAAAGAACTCGGCGATATCTTCATAGGCAGTCCAGTTGGTGGGCACGCCTAGGTCATAGCCGTAAATTTCACGGAACTGCTCTTGCAGGTCTTCACGTTGGAACCAGTCATAGCGGAACCAGTACAGGTTGGCGAACTGCTGGGTAGGCAGTTGATAGAGACTGCCATCCGGGCCGGTGCCGTACTGCAGGCCGATGAAGTCGTCTAGATCCAGAGTAGGCAGGGTGTAATCCGCCCACTCATTTTCCATGGCTTGGCTTAGGTTGATGGTAGTACCGTAGCGAATATGGGTGCCGATGGAGTCAGTGTCGTTTACAAAACCGTCGTAGATGCTGTTGCCCGACTGCATCTGGTTCTGCATGGTATCAACCACATCGCCTTCGCCAATAATGTTGTGGGTGATATTAATGCCGGTCAGCTCGCTAAACGCAGGGGCGAGCACTTCGCTTTCGTACACGTGGGTGGTCAAGCCCTCGGCCACGGTCTGAATATCCATTCCGCGGAAAGGTTCGGCAGCCTTGGCAAACCAGAGCAGCTCTTCAATCTGCTCTTCACGGCTGAGCGTCGAGTCCTGGAAGTGTTCATCCACCAAGCGCTCGGCGATTGCCCTTGCGTCATGGTCATCTGCCATCAGGCTCCCCGAGGCGAGCATGAGGCTAGCGGCGAGGGTAGTGAGTTTGAACTTGTTATTACGCATGTTGACCTCGTTTTGTTGTGCTCTTCCTTGATAACGTGAGCGTCCTTGATACCGCCGTACATCCGCTGAGTGGGCCGTTGGCCTAACCCCAGCGCATCAACACCAGCAGCCATACCGCTGATAGTGCCAGTGCTATCCAGATGGATAGCGTAGTGAAGCCAATAACACCCAGGTGAATAAACGCGGCGGAAAGCAGGCCGATAAACAGCCGGTCGCCACGAGTAGTGCTAATCGGTAAAAAGCCTTTACGTTCGATGGTGGGCGATAAAATCTCCCACAGCGTCATCCCTGCTAGCATCGCTGCAATGGATGAAAAGAAAATGGCAGTCGGGGTAGTCCATACCATCCAAGTCATGGCGGTGCTCCTTAGGTGCGGCCCAGGGCGAAGCCCTTGGCGATATGGTTACGAACGAAGTAGACCACCAAAATGCCTGGCACGATGGTGAGTACACCCGCGGCGGCAAGCGTGCCCCAATCAATGCCCGAAGCGGTGGAGGTCCGTGTCATGATCATGCCGATCGGTTGAGCGTCGGTGGCGGTCAGCGTGCGTGCCAGCAGCAGCTCTACCCAAGAGAACATAAACAGGAAGAACAGCGTGACGCCGATACCGGAGCGGATCATAGGAATGAAAATCTTGATAAAGAAGCGCGGAAAGCTGTAGCCGTCGATATACGCTGTCTCATCAATCTCCTTTGGCACGCTGCTCATAAAGCCTTCCAGAATCCAGATGGCCAGCGGAATATTAAACAGGCAGTGGGCCAGGGCCACGGCAATGTGGGTATCAAACAGGCCTACTGAGTAGTAGAGCTGGAAGTAGGGCAGCAGAAACACCGCAGGCGGTGCCATTAAGTTGGTGAGCAGCCAGAAGAACAGGTGTTTGTCGCCAATGAAACGGTAGCGGCTGAACGCATAGGCGGCAGGCAGCGCCACGCAAATCGTGATCAGCATGTTGAGCGCCACATACAGCATTGAGTTCACATAGCCCATGTACCAGCTGGAGTTAGTGAAAATGCCGATGTAGTTATCAAACGTCAGGTTTTTGGGCCATAACGTCATGGAACCCAGAATCTCGCTGTTGGTCTGCAGCGACATATTGATCAGCCAATAAATTGGCAGGATCATCAGGAACAGGTACAGCCCCAACAGAAACCGCGAGCGAAAGCGGCTGCGCGCATTGCGGTTTACGGCGCTGTGCCGGGGTGGTTCTGCTAAATATGGTGTTGTACTTCTCGCCCTGCTGGGCGTTATCTAAGCGGTACATATCATGCTCCCCCGTGCGGGTTCTTATCTTTTTGCATGTGCATGATGGTGGTGTAGAACACCCAGCTCACGAGCAAAATAACCAGGAAGTAGATGATCGAGAACGCGGCAGAGGGCCCCAGATCCTGCTGGCCGATCGCCATAGTCGCGAGTGACTGGCTCAGGAAGGTGGTGGAGCTACCCGGGCCGCCGCCGGTCAGTACAAAGTGCTCGGCGTAAATCATGAACGAGTGCATAAAGCGCAGCAGCACCGCAATGACCAGTACGTTAGTGAGTTTGGGAAGCTGGATGTAGCGGAAGATAGCCCATTTAGAGGCACGATCGATACGCGCGGCTTGGTAGTAAGCCTCGGGAATCGAACGCAGGCCGCTGTAGCAGAGCATGGCCACCAGCGGAGTCCAGTGCCAAACGTCCATCCCGATACTGGTTGCCCAGGCATCGCCCGAATTACGGGTAATGTTGTAGTTGATCCCTAGCTCCCGCAGACCGTAGCCCATGAGGCCGATATCGCCACGGGTGAAGATTTGCCAAATACTGCCCACCACGTTCCATGGAATGAGCAGCGGCAGGGTAATCAAGATCAAGACAGCTGAGGCCTGCCAGCCGCGTTTAGGCATAATTAGCGCAATGCCGATGCCTAAAGGCACTTGGATGGCGAGAATGGTCAGGGAAAACAGAATCTGGCGCACGAACGCGTCGCGCAGCGCAGAGTCGTTCAGAATGCTGTGGAACCACTCGGTGCCGGTGAAGAAGCGGGCATTAGGGCCCAGCACGTCCTGAACCGAGTAGTTGACCACGGTCATCAAGGGGATGATGGCCGAAAAAGCCACCAGTACCAGCATGGGAAGTACCAGCAGCCATGCGCGGTTATTGAGTACTTTATTATTCATGGCCGATCTCCACTAGGTATTCATCGACGTAGAGCGCGATGTGCTGATCGGAAAACACTGCATGGGCAGCGTCACCTACCGGCGCGTGACCTTCAGGCAGGCGCGCTTTGAACAACTGGCCGTTCAAGGTAAAGCTCAGCAGCGAGTAGGTCCCCAAGTCCTGCAGGTTGACCACTTCAATCGGTACGCTGTTTGGCTCCGGCGAGTTGCTGACCGTAATGAACTCCGGACGAATGCCAAGCTTGATATTGCTGGAGCCTGCGGCGGCCACGCTGCGGCTAACGGCCTCATTCACCGGTAGCGGCAGCTCGCCAAACATCACTTTGCCCGCTTGGTGAGAGACGCTCAGAAAGTTCATTCCTGGGCTGCCAATGAAGTAACCCACGAAGGTATGCGCCGGTTTTTCAAAAAGCTCCCGTGGCGTGCCGAATTGCACCACCTGACCGTCGTACATCACCGCAATTTTGTCGGCGAAAGTAGACGCCTCAAGCTGGTCATGGGTGACGTAGATCATGGTGATATTGAAGCGCTCATGAATCTCTTTGAGCTTACGGCGCAGCTTCCACTTGAGCTGCGGTTCTATCACTGTCAAGGGTTCGTCAAACAGGATCGCGGAGACATCAACGCGGACTAGCCCGCGGCCCATAGAGACCTTCTGCTTCTCATCGGCGGTGGGGGTTTTGGCTTTCCGAGAGAGTAGTGGCGTGAGATCGAGGATATCGGCAATTTCCCGAACTTTAGGGTCGACCTTGTACTCTGGGGTGTTCATGTTACGCAGCGGGAAAGCCAGGTTGTCGTACACCGTCATGGTGTCGTAGATCACCGGGAACTGGAACACCTGGGCAATATTACGCTCTTCCGGCGGCAGCTCGTTCACGCGGTGGCCATCGAACAGCACGTCGCCTTCTGAAGGCTCCAGCAGACCGGAAATGATGTTCAACAGAGTTGATTTACCGCAGCCCGACGGGCCGAGCAGTGCATAAGCGCCGCCCTGGTGCCACACGTGGTCCATCTGACGAATCGCGTAATCGCTATGGCTGCTAGGGGTTTTGCTGTAGCTGTGTGCCAAGCCTTTTAAGGTAATCTCAGCCATGGGCAACGCTCCCTTGAGCAGAAGAGGGGATATGCACGGTGCTGCCCTGTTTATCAAAGGCGTACAGCTGATGCGTCGGGAAGTAGACGTTAATCGCGTCGTTCACGTGAAACTCATGGATACCTGCCAAGTGAAGCACCAGCGGGAAGCGTTCATGACGCACGTGCAAAAACGTTTCGGAACCGCTGATTTCCGCAACGTCGACCAGTACCGGCAGTTCTAGATCATCGGCAGACTGAGGTTTAAGGGTGATATGCGAGGCGCGTACGCCAAAGTCGTAATCGCCCGGTGTGAGCCGCTGAAGGCCGGGGTCGCAGGGGAAGTGCAGCGACTGGTCGAAAGTGATTTCCGTCGCGGTCAGCTTTCCGGGCACGATATTGATCGGCGGTTCGGAGAACATCTCGGCGCTATGACGACCGTTGGGCTCACGGTACACCTGTTCGGTGGGGCCGTACTGCAGTAGCTTGCCTTCATGCAGTACCGCCGTATTGCCGCCTAGAGCAAGCGCCTCGTTGGGTTCGGTGGTGGCGTAAACGGCAATACAGTTGCGCGCCTTAAACAGCTCGCGTAGCTCATCGCGTAGCTCTTCGCGCAGTTTGTAATCCAGGTTCACTAGCGGTTCGTCGAACAGAATCAGGTCGGCATCTTTGACTAGCGCCCGGCCCATGGCGGTGCGCTGCTGCTGCCCCCCTGAGAGCTCTTGGGGGTAGCGGTCGAGCAGATGTTCGATATGCAGCATTTCAGCAATACTGCCAACACGGCGGTCAATTTCCTGTTGAGGCGTGTTGGCCAGCTTTAAAGGGGAGGCGATATTGTCGCGAACCGTCATGCTTGGGTAGTTGATGAACTGCTGGTAGACCATGGATACGTTGCGTTTGCGAACCGAAACGCCGGTGACATCTTTGCCGTCCATGAAGATACGCCCGCGGGTGGGCTGCTCTAAGCCTGCCATTAGACGCATGAGCGTGGTTTTACCCGCCAACGTGCGTCCCAGCAATACGTTAAAGGAACCGGGTTCCAATTCGAGGTTAACCCCACTGATATGGGACTGACCCCCGACGACGTGGTCGATATTTTGCAAATGTAAGGACATGCCGATCTCGCTAGCGTCGTTGTTATTGATAGGTGGTATCGATAAATGGCGTAGTGCGCTGATCGCGAGGGAGGGTGGCTGGCCGTACTTATTGGGCGTTTATTGTGTGGCAACCAACCCGTGCGATATTTTCATTGACGAAAGGCTAGTTGATCATTTGCGAACTTGCAACGCTTTTGATGGCCGTTTGTATTCGCTTTTAGGCGTAGAAAAGAGCAAAAAAGCGATTTTTCAAACGGCTGACAAAACGGTGTGGTGCGCCATGAGTGGCTCTGGGAGTCGCGCATGTTCGTTTGCTTCGTTTTAGAACATAGAAAGAGGGCAAAAAAAACCGGCCCAGAAAGGGCCGGTAGGTTGGGAGGTGTCGGGAGTAGGCTACTTGACGCTGGTTTCTGTTGGCGAAGAGGCCTTGGCCGGTGCCGCGTTATGGTCAATCAGCGTCGACTTATCGTTGGCAAAGGCGTCGTAGGCAAAGTCATCGACGGTCAGCATTTCTAGCACTTCGGCTTCAAACGTGCGCATAAAGGCGGCGTCTTCTTCATTGATCAAGCCTTTTTCAAGCGCTGCCTCTACCCGTGCTTCGGGGTGGAGTGCCGTTTGCGGCAGTTCCCCTTTGGTATAGGCCTTGTTCACCGTGCGGTAAATCACTTCCGCGCGTTCATAATCCCCTAGCAGAGCGTTATAGCGGGCCAGCGGATTGCTAACGGTGCCGTCATCTTTGTCCCAGGTGTTGGCAAGCAGCTTGCTACGCAGCGCGCTATGGGTAGACACCCGCTGGGCAATGTCGCGGGCCAAGTCATCGTGGGGTTTGTTCCAGCGGCGGCCGGTGGGCATCACCACAACTTTCAATACTTTACCCAGCGCACGGTTTGGCAGGTTGTCAAAAATCTCAACAAAGGCCTGCTCTGCGCGGTTTAGCAGGAACTGCATGCTGTAATGCAGTAGGGCTTCTTCGCCTTCTACTTTATTGCCGTTATGCCACTGCTTGAGCACCATAGAAGCAAGGTAGAGGTTGGAAAGGATATCGCCCAGGCGAGCGGAAAGCATTTCGCGTTTTTTCAGCGTAGAGCCGAGGCTGGCCATCGCAGCATCCGCACACAGGCCGAAACCGGCGGAGAGGCGAGCGATATCTTGGGCATAACCGACAGCGGGGCCGCTAAACGGAACGCTCGGTTTGCCAAGGCCTAGTCCTAGCGTGAAGGCGCGCGCCGCGTTGCCAAAGATTAAGCCTGCATGGCCGAAGAAGGCCTTATCGAAGGCTTTCACATCGTTGGCATCTTTGGCAGCCAGCTCTTCCAGCACGTAAGGATGGCAACGAATCGCGCCCTGACCAAAGATCATCAGGTTGCGGGTCATGATGTTCGCGCCTTCAACGGTAATGGCCACTGGGTTAGCGCTATAGCCAATACCCAGATAGTTACGCGGGCCAAGCGTCACTGCTTTACCACCGTGCACGTCCATCGCATCGCTAAGCAGTACGCGCTGGAACTCGGTTAGTTGGCTTTTCAGGATGGCAGAGGGTACCGCTGGCTTTTCGCCATGGTCGATCAGGTTGGCGGTTTGGTACACCGTGGCTGCCGAAATGTAGGCCAATGACGCCATGCGGGCCAGAGGCTCTTGCACGCCTTCCATCTCGGCCACCGGTACGTTGAACTGACGACGCACGCGGGTAAAACCGCCGCTCCAACCCAGTGCATAGCGCGCGGTGCCGGTGGCACCGGAGGGCAGCGTGATGCAGCGGCCAATCGAGAGACACTCCACCAGCATACGCCAGCCTTGGCCGATCATATCCGGGCCACCGATAATGGTGTCCAGCGGTACGAACACGTCTTTACCCTTAATCGGGCCGTTCATAAACGGGCTGCCAATCGGGTGGTGGCGACGGCCAATGTCCATACCCTGAGTATCCCGGGGGATCAGCGCCAGGGTAATGCCGCGATCTTCTTCATCGCCCAGCAGCTTTTCCGGGTCGAAAAGGCGGAATGCTAGGCCAACAACCGTAGCGATGGGGGAAAGGGTAATCCAGCGCTTCTCAAAGTTGAGTCGCACGCCCACCACTTCTTCACCGTCAATGACTTGTTTGCATACCACACCGGTATCCGGCAGTGAGGTCGCGTCAGAACCCGCGCGGGGGCCGGTGAGGCCGAAGCAGGGAATTTCGCGGCCATCGGCCAGGCGGGGCAGGTAGTGGTCTTTCTGCTCTTGGGTGCCGTACTTCAGCAGCAGTTCGCCTGGGCCGAGAGAGTTGGGCACGCCTACAGGCACCATCAGGGTTTCGTTGGCGGAGAGCTTCTGCAGCACCATGGATTGCGCCTTGGCAGAGAAGCCCAAACCGCCGTACTCCTTCGGAATAATCATGCCGAAGAAGCCTTCTTTTTTCAGGTAGTCCCACAGCTCTTGGGGCAGGTCGGCGCGCTCACGGGCGATATCCCAGGCGTTGCACATGCCAGCGGCTTTTGAGCATTGGTTGTCTAAAAACGCCTGCTCTTCGTCACTTAGGCCGTCGTCTTTGAAGTCGAGCAGCGATTGCCACTGGGGCTTACCTGAGAAAAGCTCTCCATCCCAGGAAACGCTGCCCGCTTCCAGCGCGGTGCGCTCGGTAGCCGATACTTTCGGCGCTACCTTTTTGAAAGTGGCAAAAATACGCGGGGTTAGCCATTTGCTGCGCAGTGCAGGCAGGCCCGCCACGGCTACTGCGGCGGCGGCAATGAGTAGCAACGTGCCTATGATCGGTGCGCCTAACACTACGCCAATTAAGCCCAGTACGCCTAGTAGGGCAAGGGCAGCGGTGGCACCTGCCTCGCGGCGCATCACCACGAGCAAGCCCGCAACGGCCAGCACGATAAGTAGTAAGGTGAGCATGGGGGGATCTCCGTGGATGGTTATTAATGAACGTATTTAAACGTATGTTTGAATATTCGCAGAGACGCCTGTCTAAGTGCAAGCATTTCACCGTTATACGTTCGCTATATACGCTTTACTGTAGCGCAGTTGGGGCATAAAAAAACGCCATGGCGCTAGGCCATGGCGTTTTATCAAAGGCGAGTGTGTCACTTACGCCTGCTTTGCCGGTGCTCCGTTAGCAACGTAGTACTCAACGTTAGCGCGGGGCAGCGGCTCGCGACCCCGAATACGGTCGGCGATTTTTTCTGCCAGCATGATGGTTGGCGCGTTCAGGTTGCCGGTAGGAATGACCGGGAACAGTGAGGCATCCACCACGCGCAGCCCTTCAAGCCCATGTACGCGGCCTTGGGCGTCGGTGACGGCCATCTCGCCTTCGCCCATGCGGCAGCTACCGCAGGGGTGGTAGGCGGTTTCGGCGTGCTGCTTGACGAAGCTATCAAGCTCTTCGTCGCTCTGCACGTCTGGGCCGGGGGCGATTTCCCTGCCTCGGTATTGATCAAACGCAGGTTGGGCGATGATCTCACGGGTTAAGCGAATCGCATCGCGGAACTCTTCCCAATCTTTCTCTTTGGCCATGTAGTTGAACAGAATGCTCGGTGCCGCGTGGGGGTCTTTGGACGTCAGACGAATACGACCACGACTTTCTGAACGCATGGAACCTACGTGGGCCTGGAAGCCATGCGCTTGAACGGCACTCTTGCCGTTGTAGCTAATGGCGATAGGCAGGAAGTGGTACTGCAGGTTCGGCCACTCCTCTTCATCACGGCTGCGAATAAAGCCACAGGACTCAAACTGGTTGCTGGCACCCACGCCGGTGCCGTTAAACAGCCATTCGGCACCAATTTTCGGCTGGTTGTACCACTTCAGCGCCGGGTAGAGGGAAATAGGCTCTTTGCACTCGTACTGAATGTACATTTCCAGGTGGTCTTGCAGATTTTCACCGACGCCGGGTAGGTCGTGCACCACGGGAATGCCCAGCTCTTTCAGCCACTCCGAATTACCGACGCCTGAGCGCTGGAGAATCTGCGGTGAGGCAATTGCGCCGCCACACAGCAATACTTCACGGCGTGCGCGTGCCTGCTGGGGCTGGCCTTTCTGCTCGTAGCGTACGCCGACGGCGCGCTTACCATCGAACTCAATGACATCGGTGACGGCGTGAGTTTCGATGGTTAAATTGCTGCGCTGTTTGGCAGTGTCCAGGTAGCCACGGGCAGTAGAGGCGCGGCGGCCCTTCGGCGTTACAAAGCGGTCCATGGGGCCGAAGCCTTCCTGCTGGTAGCCGTTGACGTCGTCGGTTTCCGGGTAGCCAGCCTGTTTGCCCGCTTCGATAAAGACACGGTAAAGCGGGTTGTTGCCTGCTTTGGGTGTGGTCACGCTGACCGGGCCATCGCCACCGTGGAAGTCGTTCGGGCCGATATCGCGGGTTTCGCACTTTTTGAAGTAGGGCAGGCAGCTTTGGTAGTCCCACTCTTCCAAGCCGGGCTGTTTGGCCCAGTTATCGTAATCCAGGGCATTGCCGCGGATGTAGCACATGCCGTTGATCAGCGATGAGCCGCCAAGACCCTTGCCACGGCCACACTCCATGCGACGGTTGTCCATGTGCGGTTCGGGGTCGGTTTCAAACGCCCAGTTATAGCGCTTGCCTTGCAGTGGGTAGGCCAGGGCTGCGGGCATTTGGGTACGAAAATCGAAACGATAGTCAGGGCCACCGGCTTCCAACAGCAGCACGCTGACATCGCTATCTTCGGTCAAGCGAGTGGCGAGTACGTTACCCGCAGAGCCAGCCCCGATAATAATGTAATCAAATTCACGTGGTTGAGACATCAATGTTTCTCTCATCAAGAGGGTAATAAGCGGGCACAGGTAGACAAGATGTAAAAATGCCTATCTGTGCCGCCATGTTTGAGAGTGTTGATTCAGTCGTTAAAACACTGACTCAAACGGGCCCATCTCGATCTGTACGGACTTGGTCTGGGTGTAGTGATTCAGCGTTTCCACCCCGTTTTCACGGCCAATGCCGGACTCTTTGTAGCCACCGACCGGCATCTCAGAGGGAGATTCGCCCCAGGTGTTGATCCAGCAGATGCCTGCTTCCAGCTGGTGAATCACGCGGTGCGCGCGGTTCAGGCTTTCGCTGAACACGCCCGCGGCCAGGCCGTACTTGGTGTCGTTGGCGCGGCGGATCACTTCGTCTTCGTCATCAAAGGCGAGTACTGACATCACCGGACCAAAGATCTC
This sequence comes from Vreelandella lionensis, assembly GCF_002087295.1. Taxonomy (GTDB): domain Bacteria; phylum Pseudomonadota; class Gammaproteobacteria; order Pseudomonadales; family Halomonadaceae; genus Vreelandella; species Vreelandella lionensis. The sequence goes on from NZ_MWVI01000034.1 coordinate 13,903, forward strand.
TTCTTTAACAACGCGCATCTCATCGGTGCAGTCGGTGAACACGGTAGGGGCAGCCCAGGCGCCTTTGGCCAATTCTCCGCTGTTCCACGCTTCGCCACCGGCCAGTACACGCGCTCCTTGCTCTTTGCCAAGCGCAATGTAAGAGAGCACTTTTTCCTGATGCTCAAAGCTCACCAGCGGGCCAAAGTTGACGCTTGGGTCCATCGGGTCGCCTGCTTTGATGCGCGCCACGCGCTCTACCAGCTTGGCCTCAAACGCCTCTTTGACGCTGCGCTCGACAAACACACGAGTGCCGTTGGTGCAGATTTGGCCGCTGGAGTAGAAGTTCGCCATCATGGCGGCATCGGCTGCGCGGTCGAGGTCGGCATCTGCAAACACGATTAGCGGTGACTTGCCGCCCAACTCCATCGTCACGTCTTTCAACGTAGAGCCACCGGCCGCTGCCATGACCTTCTTGCCTGTGCCCACTTCACCGGTGAACGAGACTTTGGCAATGCCTTCGTGTTCGGTCAGCATGGCGCCTACGCGGCCATCGCCCTGAACGACGTTAAACACACCGTCTGGCAGGCCTGCTTCGGTGAAAATTTCGGCAAGCTTAAGCGCCGTTAGCGGGGTGACTTCACTGGGCTTGAACACAATCGCATTGCCAGCGGCGAGCGCAGGAGCGGCTTTCCAGCAGGCAATTTGAATCGGATAGTTCCAGGCACCAATCGCACCAATGACACCTAGCGGCTCGCGGCGGGTGTAAACAAACGAGCTATCGCGCCAGGGAATTTGGCTGCCCTCAATCGCCGGGGCAAGGCCTGCGTAGTACTCCAGAGCATCGGCACCGGTCACGATATCGACGCTGGCGGTTTCGCTAATGGGCTTGCCGGTATTGCGGGTTTCTAGCTCAGCAAGCTCGTCATTACGCTCACGAAGAAGTGCTACGGCACGCAGCAGGATGCGTGAGCGCTCCATACCGGTCATGGCGGCCCATTCGCGCTGGCCACGCTGCGCTGCTTGAACGGCGCTGTTGACATCGGCTTGGCTCGCCTGGCCGATAGTGGCCAACAGGCTGCCGTCGTAAGGATTGGTAACGGTAAATGTTTCGCCGGAGGTGGCATCAACCGGGCGACCACCAATATAGAGGGGTTGTACGTTTTGAACGGCCATGTTGATCTCCTTAATAAAAATCGGCAGTGGATGCGTCTTGATAGCATCCGTAATGAGTCAGTAACTGGTCGAGATAGGTGTGCGCAAGATGGCGCGCTTCTGCGGCATCCAGGCCTTCGGGCGTTAATGCTCCGCGCAGCCATAAACCATCAATCATGGCGGCTAGGCCACGAGCGGCGTTGCGGGCATCGGCTCTTGGCATTACCCGTTGAAACTGATGGCAAAGATTGGCGTAAAGACGACGGTCGTTCACATACTGAAGCCGCTGAAGTACGGGCTTGTGCATGCTGCTGGCCCAGAAGGCTAACCACGTCTTAGCGGCGGGGCGGTGGCCCGGGTACGATCAAAGTTGCCTTCAATAATGGCGCCAATGTGCGCACGCGGTGAATCGTCTTCTAACGCATGGCGTCGCGCGGCCACGGCATCGCTTAGATCCGTCAAAATTTGGCGCATGGTAGCCTCAAGCAGGCCATCTTTTCCGCCAAAGTAGTGGCTAATAATGCCCGCGGAAACCCCTGCGTGTCGGGCGATGCGCATCACCGTCGCTTCGGCAAGGCCAACCTCATCAATGGCCGCCATGGTGGCCTTGATTAACTGCTGGCGGCGTATTGGTTCCATTCCCACCTTAGGCACAGCTATCTCCTAATGACGTTGAATGCCCATTGGCTCCTCACCTTGAAAAGCAGGAGTAGGCATGATTACCTGAGTATGATGGCATTTTTTTATTGAACGTTCAATCAATAAAAGTATGCCTGATCGCTTCTCACCTCTGCGTCTGTTGTTTGCAGAGCGTGTGTCAATAAAACAGATCATGAGGGAAGAGCTTTATGAAACAAGTAACAACGCGTCGTTTGGGCACTTTATTCATCACCGCTTTTTTACCAGTCACGGCGTTTGCCAATGAATGCAGTAGCGTTCGTTTTGCTGAGGTGGGTTGGACAGACATAACGGCAACCACGGCGCTGGCCAGCGAAGTGCTCGAAGCGCTTGGCTACGAGCCCCGTGTGGATACTGTCTCGGTGCCCATCGCTTATGCAGGTATGCGTAATAACGATTTTGATGTGTTCCTGGGTAACTGGATGCCTTCCATGGCTTCGATCAGCGACCCGTACATTGAGCGAGGGGAGGTTGAGCGTCTGACCGCCAATCTCAAAGGTGCTAAGTACACTCTCGCCGTGCCGCAGTATGTGTATGACGCTGGCGTGACTTCTGTTAACGATTTAGCCGAGCATGCAGAACAGTTTGAGCAGCGCATTCACGGCATTGAAGCAGGTAATGACGGTAACGAGCTCATCCAGCAGATGATTGATGATGACGCCTATGGGCTAGGTGACTGGCAAGTAGTTGATTCCAGCGAGGCGGGTATGCTGGCGGAGCTAGGCGCACGGGTTCCGAATGAGAAGTGGATGGTGTTTCTGGGCTGGGAGCCGCATCCGATGAACAGTAACTACGAGATGGCGTATCTCTCCGACGCGGATGATTATTTCGGTCCTAACTTAGGTGGGGCGACGGTTTACACGAATACCCGCGCAGGGTTTGTGGAGTCCTGCCCGAACGTCGGTGAGTTGCTGAACAACATGACATTCACGCTGGAGATGGAAAACCAGCTGATGAGCGCCATCATGGACGAGGGTGTCGAACCTCGCGAAGCGGCGCGTACGTATCTCAATGATCACCCGGAAGTACTCGAGGCTTGGCTAGAAGGCGTGACCACGCGTGAAGGCGAAGAAGCACTGCCTGTTGTCAAAGCAGCGCTGTAAGCCCGTTTGCGCTTAGTGAGTCGCACGATGAAAAAAGGCAGGCCGTTTCGGCTTGCCTTTTGTCACTCATATAGGCATACTCTGCACCCGCTGATGTCGAAAAGGCTACGTAGCTCAGCTGGTTAGAGCACATCACTCATAATGATGGGGTCCCCTGTTCAAATCAGGGCGTAGCCACCAATCAGCGCAAGTATGTAGTTCATAAGCATACGACTATGGTGGCCCCTTAGGTCCTCCCGCAACGCTAAACTGCGAACCCCGCCAGGCCCGGAAGGGAGCAACGGTAGTGGTGGCTGCGTGTGCCGGGATGTGGCTTTTGGGGCCGCCTCCATTTCTGTCGTTTCTCCTTCAAAGTGGCACAAACTGTCCTGCTGTTGTCATTTTTTGCCTTTTCTCGTGGCATAACCTACTTTTGTAGTAATAAAACAAAAATAGGTGTACTGCCATGTATACCCGTACCTTGCGTCCTTCTCCCGTCAAGCACATCTATAAATTTGCCAGTCACAAGAATGGCAATGTCCAGACTGTTGAGTCCTCCCTCGAATTTAATGCCTGCTTTCATTTTGAATATGCCAACGAGGTAAGTTCCTTCGTTGCTCAGCCAGAAGGCTTTTATTATCAATTTGAAAACAGGACTTGCTCTTACACACCCGACTTTGAGCTTTTCTGCCGCTCAGGAAAGAAGGTGTTTGTTGAAATAAAGCCACCTCCAGAAGCTTTGAAGCATGATTTCATCCAGCGTTTTACCGCTAAAAAAAAGGCGGTTGAAATGCTGGGCAAAAGGAGCTAATCTAGTCACTGATCATCAAATCAGTTCAATTCCAAAACTGAGAAATCTGAAACTAATTAACCGATATGCAGGGCTTTATACTGAGGCGGTATCTCGTAAAAAAATTCACGAATTGATAAAGAAGTCTCATGGTTTAACTATTGCTGATATTTCTGAACTGTGTGGTGCTGACTCAGCTGAGGTCTTGGTTGACGTTATGTGGTTAGTTGCTTCGGGAAAAGTTCTCATAAATATTGATGAAACGTTTGGATATGAATCTCTAATTTGGGTTGGAGGTGGGCAATGAGCATCGAATTTTTTAGTGATGAATTCCCAGGCTTCCAAAGTGGGGAAGCATCCGCAGTTGTAGATAGACAATATCTAAATGCGCCTGAGCGCCTTTCTTATATTTCATTTGATTCCTTAAGCAAAAGCGTACAAGAGGAAGCGTATTATAAGTATAAAGTTATCGTTCTAGTTAATGAGCATCTCCAGGGTGGGTGGACGAAAAAGAATATTGAACCACTTTTAGACTCGTTGTTAGAGCAAGGCCATATTGAAAAAAAGCCATCATGGAGAAGTGTTGCAAGATGGCATAAAAATTACGATCAAGACATTGGGCCAAAATCATTGGTTTCTGCGAAAGGACTAGTGAAAAACGCTGGAAATTCAAAAAGAGATGATGCGGATTTTTATAAAAAAGCTGTGGAAGAAAAGTTTCTCAAAAGAGAGAGGCCGCATGTATCTACCGCTTATTATCACTATTTTAACAATATACTACTATATAACAGGGCGCACCCTGATAATGCTATTGAACCTATTACAAAATCTGCATTTTACAAACGTGTAAAGAAAATTTCTCCCTACGAAGTAGAGGTAGGGCGTTTTGGTAAAGCTGAGGCCGATAAAAATTACCGTGTTGTGAATAAGTTTTCCGCGGCAGAACGTGTGATGGAGCGCGTTGAGATTGATCATACACCTCTCGACTTGATTTTATTAGACGATACATTGCTCATTCCTATAGGAAGGCCGTATTTAACAATCTTAATAGATTGCCATAGTAGGTGTATAATTGGTTTTTATCTTAGCTTTCAGGAGCCAAGTTATAACTCAATAAGAAGCGCAATCATGAACGCGTGTTTAAGTAAAGAAGATGTTGTTGAAAAATATCCAATGATTAAAAAAGATTGGCCGTGTCAAGGTAAAATTGAAACGCTAGTTGTCGATAATGGAGCTGAGTTCTGGTCAAAAAATTTAGAATTTTTCTGCGCATCAGTCGGTATAAACATTGAATTTAACCCTGTGGGTAAACCTTGGAAAAAACCTTTAGTTGAAAGGTTGTTTTCAATTTATAATTCTAAGTTTGTGAAAGAAATACCTGGCACTACTTTTTCTAATGCCCAACAGTTAGCTGGTTATAAACCTGAGAAAGATGCAATCCTTCCGTTTTCCTATTTTATTGAGCTAATGCATATTTGGATAATTGATATTTATAACCAGTCGCCAGATAGCAGGATGACGAGAATACCTGCATTATCTTGGGATATTAGTTGTAAAAAGTATCCTCCTCCTTTATATAGTGGTTTTGAAGAAAAAAAATTTAAAATTGAAGCCTTTCCTACTGAACTGTGTACTCTGCGAAGAGGGGGAATAAGCATTGATAGAATCGATTATACTAATGAAGAGTTGGTGGAGTATCGTAAGATTACCCCACCGCCACCTGGTAGCAAAGTAGTGAAGGTTGTTGTTAAGAGAGATCCAGACGATGTCTCTTACATATATGTTTATTTGGTAGAAAAAAAAGAATATATCAGGGTTTCTGCTGTTGACCCAGATCACTTATATGATGGGCTGAGTGTTTTTCAGCTAAAAGTAAGACGTAAATTACATCGTAATTTTATAAATTCGAAAACTGATTATGTAGGTATTGCGGAAGCTGAAAAATTGATTGACGATAGAGTTTGTGAAATTGCAGAGGAAGTGTCCGCTTCAAAGAAAAAAATTAAAGGAACTAAAAAGGCGGCGGCTTATTTTGGAATATCAAGTGAAAACCCTAGCTCTATCATAGATGGCTTTACTAGTAGGGAAATAAGTGATATCGAGAAAGGAAATAAGTCACACAGTGATGTAAATCCAAATGACGAAGAATGGAAAAGAATTTCTGATGATTTGGAGCCCTACTCATGAATATGTTAATGAGTAACGAAAAATTAGAGCAGCAAATTTATTTCAAGAATTGCTATGTCAAGCATTCGTCTGTTGCAAGAGCCATAAGTTCTTTAGAAATTCTGAAAGCTAATCATGCTCTAGGGGGAGAACAACAGTGTATGTTAATAATAGGAGACCCTGGTTCAGGAAAGAGTAGGCTGGTTCAAGAGTTCCAATCTCAATATCCAGAGTATGTTGAAAATGGCACCGTTATTAAGCCTGTGCTTGTTTCAAGAATTCCAAGTAAACCAGATGTTGAAAGCATGTTGATACAGCTCATGATGGATTTAGGGCAATTCGGAGCTGATACTAGGCGAGAGAGGAGGCGGGAGGCGGGTCTTGCTGAAGCATTAGTTAAGATGTTGAAAAAATGCAAATCTGAAATTATAATAATTAACGAATTTCAGGAGTTAATAGAGTTCAAGTCCGTTGAAGAAAAACAAAGAATAGCTAATATATTAAAGTTGGTAAATGAAAAAGCAGGTATTCCTATAGTTCTTGTCGGTATGCCTTGGGCTGCTGAAATATTAAATGAGCCCCAGTGGGCTTCACGCTTGATGTGCACAATAGAATTGCCTTATTTTAAGTTTTTCAATTTAGAAGACAGAATTGAGTTTACACGTTTTATTAAGGGCTTAGCGTCTAAAATGGGTTTTAAAAAAGCCCCTAGTATTCATGTTGATGAAATTTTGTTCCCTTTGTTTTCTGTTACACGAGGCGAAACAAGGCAAGTGAAAAGAGTGTTAGAGGGCGCGCTTTGTGTGGCATTGTCACAAAATGATAGCACTGTTCGTAGGCAACACTTTTTAGAGGCATGCGATAAATTTTTTTTAGGGGCGGATAACCCTTTTGAGCTTGAGTTAGAAGATGTTCCGATTAGTGAAGTTTCGAAATACTCTTCATATAACCGTTATTCAACTGTGGAATCTGAAACATTTGTTGCGACACAGTTTACTCGTAAAATCCCAACGCGTGAATTATTTTCAAAAAATTAAACAATTATTCAGATGTCTCATTTCGGTAAATAACAATACGGGCACTTCTAAAACAATACCATTGCATTCTTGCTAAGAATCTCTTAGCATATTTTTGTGTCATCTTGCGCTAGCCTAGCGGCTTTCCAAGTAGCGATGGTGTTTTCATGGACAGTCCGCTTCCAGATCGCTTGAGAGCCGCCAGGCAAGCAGCGGGTATGACACAAAGGCAGTTGGGTGAATACCTCGGCATGGAGCCGAATTTGGCGAGTGCGCGTATGACGCAGTATGAAAAGGGGCAGCATGCGCCCAATTTCCAGTTGCTGAAGAGGCTTTCAGAGGCACTAGAGGTGCCCATTCCCTATTTTTTCTGCGAAGACGATACCGTGGCAGAATTGATTCTTGAGTTAGATAAACTCGACCCTGCAGAACGCCAACGTTTGTTGGAACAGCTTAAAAAGGGCAGTGCGCCTAGCGAAAGCTGATCTCGTTACTGATCAGCTGCCTGCAATTCCAATGTAATTGACCTTGATGAGCACCTTTTGACTTCTTTCAGCTACAATTCTGACCTGATCGGCGGTGGTCTGATGGTGCGCGAAAGCCGTGCCGTTGCCGATTTGCTGCTCTCTAATGCTGATGAAAGGCAGTGGCACCAGGCAATCATCGTTGATAACCGCCTCCAGAAGAACCGTCCCGCCACTGCTAAACGTGCAGGTCAAGCTATTCGTAAGCGCTTAGAGAAGCTGGAGCCACCTTTTTGGCAAGCGCTACGTGATGGCGACGACCAGCTCGCCACACAGGTGTCTTTCTGTGCGGCGATGGCACGTAACCTGCTATTGGTGGAGTTTCTTGAAAGTGTTGTCGCCGATGCGTTCTTAACCCAGACGGAGGCGCTTCAGGCCTATCAGTGGGATGAGTTTTTAGCTGAGCGTGCCCACCGCGATGTAGCAATAGCAGGGTGGGCCGAAAGCTCGAAACGTAAAATGGGGCAGGTGGTGTACCGTATGTTGGCCGACGTTGGCGCACTGGCGTCCAGTCGCTCGCGCAAGTTACAGCCCTTGTTGCTGCGTCCAGAAGTAAAAAGCTTGCTTGAAACCTACCAGCACGTCCGCTTGAGTACCTGTTGTCGCTTGCTAAGATAGGTGCCCATAGTACATGCCTGCTTGTCAAAAGCCGTGGCTTCTTCAAAACGCGACTAAGTAGATCTTGCAAGCTATGTAGCTGGCGGCATAGTCTTGCTCAATCAGCCGTTTGCATTAGAAAACCTCTCGCATCCAACATGCTAGACACAGGGACGCATCCGCATGTCACAGAGTGATCAGTACCCACCCCCCAGCGGCTTTAACCACCACGAGGATGACCAGCTTCGGGCGCGTTTGAACCAAGTCGCTGAGAAAATCACGCGGCCCGATTTTTTAGCGGGCCAGGGGTTGGGTAATGAACTGGGCTTCTGGATTTTCGATTACGCCCCAGAGCATGAATTCCAGGTGCGTGCCTACCTGAACTTCCTCCCCTCATTAATGGCACGCCAGCACCCTGATATCAAAATGGCGCAGGTCAATCTGCTGGAAGTGCTAAAGGATTACCTGACTGAGCGCGGCTTCCTGGATAAAGCCATTGCCATGCAAAAAAGCAAAGGCGATGCGGCACTGCTCAAAGCGCTACGTGGGCCGCTGCACATGGACAAGTTCGCCCCATACCTTATCCGACACTCTTTGTCGCATGACCCCGATATTGTGCTGCTTACCGGTGTGGGTAGCCTATGGCCCATGGTGCGTGCGCACAGCTTGTTAAATGCCCTACACGGGCCGCTTGGCCATAAGCCATTGGTACTCTTCTACCCAGGCCGATACGACGGACAAACGATGTCGTTGTTTAAGCAGATCAAAAGCAATAACTACTACCGTGCGTTTGCGCTTGTGCCCTAGCGCAACGGATGACGTCATGCCGTATATTATGTTCGCTTGGTGAGTAGTGGTCTTTGATATCGCTTTACCTCTCAGCCTGAAACACCCAGGGTTCAAACATTTACAGGACAGATATGCACATTCAAGAGCTCTTCCTCAAACCGCTCAGCCGGTCAATCAACGGCGTGGTCAAGGCCGACCAGCGTGACCAGGAAACCGTCTACCAAGAGCTGGATGAGTATGTCGTCACCAACGAGTTAGAAAAGCACTTTCGCGCTTTTTTTGAATCTTACACCACCCCTTTAGATGACCCTTCCATCGCCAACCGCGTGGGCGTTTGGGTCAGCGGCTTTTTTGGGTCGGGTAAATCGCACTTTTTGAAAACGCTTTCTTACCTACTCGCCAACACGGAAGCGTTTGATGCCAGCGGCCAGGCCAAGCGAGCCGCCGACTTTTTTGATGAGCAGAAGCTGATCGATAGCTCTATTCGGGCTGATATCGACAAAGCCGTTCGTGAGCCGGCCCACGTGGTGCTGTTCAACATCGACAGCAAGGCCAGCTCGAACGACGATGGCAACCCCATCCTCAACGTCTTCTTGCGCGTGTTTAACGAGCACCAGGGCTTTAGCTCCGATTACCCGCATATCGCCCACATGGAACGTCACCTGGAAAAACGCGGCGTGTATGAGCGCTTTAAGCAGGCCTTTAACGAAGCCAGCGGCGTGGTGTGGGAAGAGGAGCGAGACGGCTATCAGTTCTACCAGGATGATATTGAGCAAGCGATTGGTGCCGCGCTCGATCTCTCTCCTGAAGCGGCGCATAAATGGTTTGAGGAATCCGAAACCAACTTCAGCGTCTCGGTAGAGAACTTCTGCCACTGGGTAAAAGAGTTTTTGGAGTCGCAGTCAGCGACCCAGCGCATGGTGTTCATGGTCGATGAAGTCGGCCAGTTTATTGGCAGCGACACGCGCTTAATGCTGACCCTGCAAACGCTCACCGAAAACCTCGGCACGATCTGCGGTGGTCGCGCCTGGATCGTCGTGACGTCTCAGGCGGATATGGACGCCGGACTAGGGGAGATGACCGCGTCAAAAGCCAACGATTTCTCCAAGATCGCCGGGCGCTTTAAAACCCGCTTATCGCTCTCAAGCTCCAACTCCGATGAAGTGATCCGCAAGCGCCTATTGGTGAAAACCGACCCAGCACGCGCCGAGCTGGAAGGCGTGTTTGAGGCCAAGGGCTCGATTCTGCGTAACCAGCTGACCTTTGACCGCTCCGGCCCCACGCTGAAAAATATCGAAGGCGTCGAGAGCTTTATCGCCAATTACCCCTTTGTGCCATACCACTTCCAGCTGGTGCAAAAAGTCTTTGAGGAGATCCGCAATGTAGGGGCGACCGGTGCGCACCTGGCCTACGGCGAGCGCTCCATGCTCGATGCGTTCCACATGGCCGCCAAAGCCGTGCAGGAGAAAACGATTGGCGCACTGGTACCGATGCACTGCTTCTACACAGCAGTAGAGGGCTTTCTCGATACAGCGGTAAAACGCACCATTGATCAGGCCAGCGAAAACCCCGTGTTAGAGGCGTTTGATGTCGAAACCCTGCGCACGCTGTTTATGATCCGCTATGTGGATTTGGTCAAAGGCACGGTCGATAATCTAGTCACACTCTCGCTGACCCAAATCGACGATGACCGTATCGCCATTCGGGAGCAGCTGGAAGCCACCCTGGCACGGTTGGAAAAAGAGAGCCTGATTACCCGCAACGGCGATGAGTACCAGTTCCTCACCAATGAAGAGCGGGACATCACCCGTAAGATCAAAGCCACCGAAGTCACCAGCAGCGACGAAAACAAGGAGCTTTCCAGCCTAATCTTCAAAGACCTGCTTCGCGACCGCACCAAATACCGCTACCCGGTCAACAAAACCGACTACAGCATTGGCCGTTACCTGGATGGCCACACCCTGGATGGCCGCTACCAGAGCCAGCTACGGGTAGAGGTGGTCTCACCGCTCGACGTGGAGTACGTTCAGCTAAGCGAAGCGGGCTGCATTCACAAAAGCGGCGATAACGGCGGGCAGGTGCTCATCAAGCTGCCTGACGACAAGCGCTTTACCGATGAACTGCGCACGCTGCTAAAAACCGATAAGTTTATCCGCCTGAACCTATCGGCCAACGACCACAGCGTGGAGCGCATTCTGGCCGACCGTGGCCGTGAAAACCAAGAGCGCAAAAAGCGCCTGCGGGTGCGTTTAGAAGAGATGCTGCTGGATGCGGATGTCTACGCGCTTGGCCAGAAGCTCGATCTCAGCCGAGGCCAGCTCAACAGCCGTTTAGACGACGCCTGCCGCTACCTGCTGGAAAACACCTACAACAAGCTAAGCCAGCTCCCGGTGCTCAGCCGGGAGCCAATGCGCGAGCTGCAGGCCGTATTAACCGCCGATGACCTGGGCACCCAGAACCTGAACCTAGACGGCGAGGAGGGCAACGCCCAAGCGGTGAAAGAGGTAGAGCAGTATATTTCGCTACACGGTGGCGAGCCGGTGCCTTTGAACCCGCTGATTGAGCGCTTTAGCAACCGACCCTTCGGCTGGCCGGAAGGCGAAACGCTGCTGATTCTAGGCCGCCTACATGCCGCTGGGAGCGTAACCTTCCATACCGCTGGCCCCGCGCTGAGCGGTAAAGAGGCGTTTGAGCTACTCAACAACGCCCGCCGCCGCAGTGAAGTGCGCCTCCAGAAAAAGCGCCAAACCGAAGACGCGGTGCTCAACAAAGCCCGCAACCTCACCAAAGAGCTATTTGGCCAGCTAGGCCCCACCAGCGAAAAAGAACTGTTCACCTATTACGTAGACCGCTTATCCCACTGGCGGCGCGAGCTAGAGGCGTATAAAAGCAAAACCGACGTGGGCAACTTCCCTGGACGCAACGCCATTGATAGCTCACTGCGCGAAGTGGAGCGCCTGCTGCGCCTGGACGATAGCTTTGATTTCTTCAAAACCATTGCCAGCCAGCAAGATACGCTGCTCGATGTGGAAGAGGACTACCGCGATCTCAGTGACTTCTTCACCAAGCAGCTGACGACCTGGCAACAGCTAGAGCAGGCGCTTAACCGGTTTGCGGTGAACCGCCTAGAGCTTGAGAAAAACACCCAGGCCCAGCAAGCGCTGGCCGAGTGTGAGCGTATTTACCGCGCCGACGCCCCCTACGCCATGCTCAATAAAGTGGATGGCCTGGTACGCGCGCTGGATGAGATTAACAGCGGCCTGGTGGAGGAAAAACGCCAGCACGCCATTGCCCGTATCGACACGCGCATTGCCAAAGTAAGCGCTGAAATAGCCAAAAGCGGCATTGGCCCCGCCGAACTCAGCAACCGATTGCTGCACCCGCTGCAGCAGCTTAAAGCCTCCGTGAATCAGTCGGTCAGCATCGCGCAGATCTACCAGCTGCAAACCGAAACCGCCGTCGAGGAAGAAGAAGCCAGCCTGGAGGCACTGCACAACGCCCAGACTGAAGCCGCCAAGCGGCAGCCGCCTGCGCCTGCGGGAGAGGCCACAACACCAGCGCCCAGATCAGAGAGCCCCAAACCAGCCACACAGACGGCACCACGGGATACAACCTACGGCCCGCACACCGCAACAGCCCCGGCAGCGGTGAATGCCCCCAAACCCGTGGCAAGGGTGCGTGTGAGCGACGTACTCAGCCGCGTGCATAGCGGTGTGTACCTGGAAAGCCAAGCGGAAGTGGATGCCTTTATGGACGAGCTGAGAAAAGAGCTGGAAGGGGCACTTTCAGCGGGCAAACGGGTACAGGTGCGGTAGCGCCTGGATAGGTTGGTTGGCAAAAACAGCAGCGTTGCTAAAAGGAGTGCCGCATGACACATAGCCTTTCTACCCGCGCCGACTATCAGGCCTGGCTGAGCAGCATTAAGCAGCGTGTGCAGTCTGCTCGTATGCGGGCAGCACTAGCGGCGAATGGCGAACTGATCGCACTCTACTACGAACTGGGCGCTCAGATTGTCGAAAGGGAAACCCAGGCACAGTGGGGCAGTGGCTTTATTAACGCTTTCAGCAACGACCTACGCCACGCGTTTCCAGAGGTCGGTGGGTTTTCTCCCAAAAATCTGCGCTACTGCCGAGCTTTCTTCCGGTTTTACTGTGATCCTGCAATTTGGGAACAGGATGTTGCCAAATTGGACGACACGCCCTGGGCCGGTATAGATGCCGATCGTGCTGGTTTACTGGTCCAAACGCCCTGGGGGCATAATATCCAGATTTTCAGCAAATGTGCTGACCTAAACGAAGCCGACTTCTACCTCACCCAAACCCTGGAACATGGCTGGAGCCGTGACGTGCTGGCCCTGCAACTCAAGTCGCGGCTGCATGAGCGTACCGGCAAGGCGGTGAGTAACTTTTCCCGCACGTTGCCAGCCCCCCAGTCGGATCTTGCTCAGCAAACGCTCAAAGACCCCTATACCTTCGACTTTATGTCTCTGACCGCGCCTTATAACGAGCGTGACGTAGAGCGTCAGCTCACTCAGCATATCACCCAATTTCTACTGGAATTGGGTAAGGGCTTTGCGTTTATCGGTCGCCAGTACGCCCTCGAAGTAGCTGGTAACGACTACTATCTCGACCTGCTGTTCTATCACGTCACCCTCAAGTGCTACGTGGTCATCGAACTCAAGAACCGACGTTTTATCCCGGAATACGCAGGTAAACTGAACTTTTACCTGTCGGCGGTGGACAGCCTACTCAAGCGCGACGATGACCAACCCACCATTGGCCTGTTGTTGTGTCGGGATAAAAATAACATCGAAGTCGAGTTTGCTCTACGCGACCTGAATAAGCCCATGGGTGTCAGTGAGTACAACCTGGTTGAGACCTTGCCAGACAACCTCAAAGGCTCGCTGCCCACCGTAGAGGAAATTGAACAAGATTTACGGCAGCTACAAGAGGGAATGGATGAATAACTGGCTGGCAATACCGTTTTCCATTAAAAGCAATGGGTCAGTGACCTAGTCACCGACCCAGTAAGCAGCACAGCTAGCGTCAGTCCAGTAGATGGCTAGCAAGCCTAGAACAGTCACGCACAGAAAAACCAGAACACCTCGGCCAAGCCACGCAGGCGGCCCGATAAGGAATTCACCATGTACACCGCCAACATCAAAAAATACGCCCCCAAAGCCCGCGCCCGCTTTATCGACACCATGACGCGCCAGGCGGCCCGTGTGGGCATTAGCCCGGATGGCAAAGGTGGCGCTGTGATTGCCCCCCTGGAGCAAAAGGGCGATGTGTTGGTGATGACCGCCCAGGATGGCCAAACCCACACCGTGCCCGCCCACCGGAAAGGCGCACGGGAAGCGCTGGCCGCGTGGGTGCAGCGCGATGGCTTTACCCAAGCGATAGAGCAGGCCGCCTATAGCTGGTTCAACCGCCTGTGCGCCATTCGCTATATGGAGATTCACGGCTACCTAGACCACGGCCGCCGCGTTTTAAGTGGGGCAGGGGGCGAAGCCGGGCAGCTCCAGATTCTGGAGGAGTGCTTAGAGGTAGATTTACCAGGGCTAGACACCGCCCGCGTGCGCGAACTCAAGCTCGACGGCACCCAGGAGGAAGCCCTCTACCGCGAGCTGCTGCTGGCCCAATGCCACGCCCTGCATGAGGCCATGCCGTTCCTGTTCGAGCCGCTGGACGACGCCAGCGAGCTGCTGCTGCCCAACAACCTGACCAAAACCGACTCGCTCATCCGTGAGCTGGTCGAAGCGATTCCCGAAGCCGACTGGCGGGATGAAGAAGTGATGGGCGGGCTTTACCAGTTCTACATCAGTGAGAAGAAAGACCAAGTGATCGGTAAGGTGGTGAAAAGCGAAGACATCCCCGCCGCCACTCAGCTGTTCACCCCCAACTGGATTGTGCAATACCTGGTGCAGAACTCGGTAGGCCGCCAGTGGCTGCAAACCTACCCCGCATCAACGCTCAAAGCCGAGATGCCGTACTACATCGAGCCCGCCGAGCAGGAGCCCGAGGTGCAGGCCCAGCTGGACGCCATCACCCCGGCCAGCATCGATCCCGAGAGCATCAAGGTGCTCGACCCCGCCTGTGGCTCCGGCCATATTCTGGTCGAGGCCTACAACGTGCTGAAGGCCATCTATGAAGAGCGCGGCTATCGCTCCCGGGACATCCCCAAGTTGATCCTGGAGAACAACCTGTTCGGCCTGGATATCGACGACCGCGCCGCCCAGCTCGCTGGCTTCGCGCTGCTGATGAAGGCCCGGGAAGACGACCGACGGATCTTCAGCCGTATGGGTGTAAACAAAGTGCGCCTCAACGTGATGGCCCTGCAGAGCACCCAGCACCTGGATGCCAGCGCCCTGTGGCGCGACCTCAACCTTACCGGCGACTGGCACCAGGGCCAGTCCCAGAGCCTGTTCGAGGGCGAGCAGAAGGAGCTCTCCAGCAACGACAACACCTACAAGGCCATCTTCGACCTGATCGAGCGTTTCCAGGACGCCAAGACCTTCGGCTCGCTGATCGAAGTGCCTAACAGCTTCGAAGCCCCGCTCAAGTCCCTGCTGGAAGTACTCACCGAGCTCATCGATAGCGGCGATACCATGCAGAAGACTGCTGCTAAGCAGCTGATGCCGGTTGTGAAGCAGGCGTGGGTACTGGCGCAGCGCTACGATGCGGTGGTTGCCAATCCGCCCTATATGGGCAGTAAGGGGATGAACAAGTCGCTGAAGGATTACGCTAAGAAGGCCTACCCCAATAGCAAGTCGGACCTATTTGCGGTCTTTATTGAGCATGGGTTCACACTGCTTAAGGAATACGCCTTCAACGCGATGGTGACCATGCAAAGTTGGATGTTCCTATCCAGCTACGAAAAGATGCGGCAGTCGCTGCTAGATGATCACACCATCGAAACCATGGTGCACATGGGCAATGGTGTGATGAAAATCGCGTTCGGAACCAATGCAACCATTTTTCGAAATCAGCATATCTCAGGAGTGAAAGGTTCATTTTCATATACTGATGTTAATGATATTGCTGATGACGGGAAGCCATTTGAATTCCCTGTAAAAAACGGACGGCTTAAAATGGTTGCCCCGGATGATTTTAAGAAAATCCCGGGAAGCCCGGTAGCGTATTGGGCGTCCTCCAAGCTTATCGAGGCCTATGAGAAAGGAGTCCTTCTCGGTGATATTTCCTTGCCAAGGCAAGGTTTGGCAACGATGGATAATGACAGATTCACAAGGATGTGGTTCGAGGTTTCATTAGACAAAACCCCGATGAAAGCCGAGAAAGGCAGCGACGTAAAGTGGTTCCCTTATAATAAAGGTGGCGATTTTAGAAAATGGTACGGTAACCAAGAGATGTTGGTGAACTGGAAAGGGGGCGGAGAAGAGATAAAGCACGTTGCAATTAATCGTTACGGCAGTGCATCAAAGCGCGTAGTAAATGAAAGGTATTACTTTGAACCCAGTGTTACCTGGTCAAAAATAGGAAGTGGGATCCCTTCTTTTAGGTATCAGCCTAAAGGAGCTATTTTTGATGTTGCCGGGATGTCTATATTCCCAGAACAGAATGATACATACAAGCTACTGGCACTGCTCAACTCTAATCTATCGTTAAGATTTTTTGAAATATTATCTCCAACTTTAAATCTTGAAGCTGGGCAAATTGCGTCGATCCCAGTCGTCGAGGTCAGCGAGAAGGTGGTTTCTATAGCCAGTCGATCTATCGAGCTAGAAAAAGATGACTGGGATTCGCATGAAATATCTTGGGACTTTTTAGGATTAAAGTTAGCGGGAATAAATGAAGGGCAGTCACTAGTTAATGAATCATTAAATAAGTTGCGAGATGACTGGCTTAAAATGGTTGGAGAGCTGGAGCAGCTTGAGATAGAAAACAACCGCCTTTTTATAGATGCTTATGGTTTACAAGAAGAGATGAGTCCGAAAGCTCCTCTGAAAGGAATTACACTGAACTGCAACCCCCATTATCGCTATGGCGGCAATCGCTCCGAAGAAGAGCTGGAAACTCTGCTCCAGTGCGACACCTTGAAGGAGCTGGTGAGCTACGCCATCGGCTGCATGATGGGCCGCTACTCGCTAGACAAGCTAGGCCTGATGCTCGCCAGCCAAGGCGACACCGTCCGCGACTACCTCGCCCAGGTCCCCGAACCCAGCTTTGCGCCGGATGACAACGCCATCATCCCGCTCACCGATCAGGAGTGGTTTCCCGACGACGCCACCAACCGCTTCCGCGATTTCGTGCGCACCGTCTGGGGCGAAGAGAACCTTCAGGAAAATCTCGATTTCGTCGCCGAAAGCCTTTGTTTGCACGCCATCAAGGTTAAGAAAGGCGAAGCCGCGCTGGAGACTATCCGCCGCTACCTCAGCACCCAGTTCTTCAAAGACCACCTGCGCACCTACAAAAAACGCCCCATCTACTGGCTGTTTTCCTCCGGCAAGCAAAAAGCCTTCGAGTGCCTGGTCTACCTGCACCGCTACAACGAAAGTACCCTGGCCGAGATGCGCACCGACTACGTCATCCCGCTCACCACCAAGCTCGCCAGCTACGTGGAAAAGCTAGAGCAAGACAAAGACGCCAGCACCTCCGCCGCCGAAGCGAAAGCGATTGAGAAAGAGCTAAGCAAGCTCTACAAACAACAAGCCGAACTTAATACCTTCGACGAGAAGCTGCGTCACTATGCCGACCAACGCATCTCGCTGGATCTGGATGATGGGGTGAAGGTGAATTACGGCAAGTTTGGGGATTTGTTGGCGGAAGTGAAGGCCGTGACGGGAGAAAAACCTCAGTAGGTTTTGGCTTAAGACCAGTGGTTAAAGTATAAGGAGAGTCATGGAATGAGTAGTGAAAAACACATATTAAAAGTCAGGGATGATGCATCTCCTATCAAATTTGAAGGTGATCTCTCCGTCGGAAAATTTCAGTGTGAAAACTATTCTGAGACATCTTGGCTGAACTCCAGAGATTTTGGTTACAAGGAGCTTCGGTCTCGTATTGAGCCATGGCTGACATCGTTGTTTCAAACGGAACACCTTTCTCTACTTGCTGGCTCTGGCTTGACCCATGCAATTCATTTCATTGCTGCTGAAAAGCCAGCTGCTGGCATGGACAGTGTTGACTTCATTTTCTCCGATAAAGAGATCAAGAAAGCTGCGCAGGAGTCTGCTGAACGATCTGGGCGAGATCAGGCGAATATCGAAGACCAACTACGTGTAGCAAATGAACTCCTCCGGGGCTTAGAGATTTTGGGGCAAACCAAGAATGCCGAAGCCGTGTCGGCTGATTTGGAAACAATAATTGGTGATTTTGGGATTTCAATCCTTCAAAGTGAGCGGAATATTGCTGAGGCTGGGGAGAGTGAAAGACAAGAGGCATGGAATACTCTCATCACTTTTTTGATGAGCTTTGCCAGCCGGACTGGCGTTCGTGATCGATTAAATATTTTTACTACCAATTACGATCGGCTGATTGAGGCAGGTGCAGAGGTCGCTGGTCTCCATTTGCTCGACAGATTCCTTGGAAACCTGATGCCCGTTTTTAGGTCCTCTCGGCTTGATCTGGACATGCACTACAACCCTCCCGGCATTCGAGGTGAACCAAGATATCTGGAAGGTGTGGCACGTTTTACAAAACTCCATGGCTCCGTGGATTGGATTCAAGCCGAACAGGATATCCGGCGTATCGGGTTACCATTTGGTGCTGAACAGATTAAGCCGTACCTGGATGCGCCTGGTTTGCGGGGTGTAGATGCGAACAAATTGATGATTTATCCCAACTCAGCGAAAGATAGAGAAACGGCTGACTATCCCTACGTTGAGTTATTTCGCGATTTTGCGGCTGCAATCTGCCGGCCAAACAGCACACTTGTGACTTACGGATACAGCTTCGGCGATGAGCATATCAACCGCGTGATTGCGATATGCTATCTATACCATCAACGCATCTTGTCATCATTTCCCGTGATGACAACCTAGGCCGTATCACCAAGACCTATGACGACCTCGGTCGGTCATCTCAGATTAGTCTGATGGTTGGTCCGGGCCTGGCCGATATACAGAAGCTCACAAAATATTTTCTACCAAAAGCGGCCATCGATAAGACGACATCCAGAATGTCAGAGTTGTTGCGTCAACGTTTCAACTCAGAGCAGCAAACATCAGAGCGTGATGAAGAGGGCGGTAATTCAGGGAGTGAGCAACCATGAGTATGAGCCCTATGGCCTATGCAGACTCTCTCATAATCGGAACCATCGATTTTGTAGCTCCCGATGAGATTAAGGTCTTGCTCAATATCGAGGCTCCGGACAACGTTGCCCTGAACACGGGCACGCCTCGGCCTTTCCCGAGAATAAATGGATACGTTTTGATTCCCAGCGATGAGGGTTACCTCGTTGCCCAAGTCGAATGGATAACAGTCGAGAGATCTCAATTTCCCAAACGCCGGGGCATGCAAGATTTTGGTTTGATCGATCTCCCGTACCCGCTCCGGAAAATGAGCCTGAATCCGATTGGCTCGTTACTCCAGGAAGACGAAGACAAGTTTTCATTTCGACGTGGTGTCGAGGCCTACCCCTCAGTTGGAAGCCCTGTACTGCTTCCCACACAAAATCAACTCAGATCAATTGTCGAGTCAGGAACAAACAAGCATGTGAAGATCGGAGTGAGCCCGTTGGCCGCAAACGCCTCGGTATGCGTTGATCCCGATCGTTTGTTTGGGAGGCACCTTGCCGTTCTTGGTAATACGGGCAGCGGTAAGTCATGTTCCGTAGCAGGGCTCATCCGGTGGTCGCTCCAAGCTGCAAGAAAGGCCCGAGACGGAGGTGACCCGAACGCAAGGTTCATTGTCCTCGACCCAAACGGTGAGTATGCAAACACCTTCAAAGATCTAGGCAACGTTCGTGTTTTTTCTGTGGAGGGCGATGAAGACCAAGAGATTCAGGCGCTTAAGGTTCCCATGTGGTTTTGGAATAGCGAGGAATGGAGCGCGTTTACCCAGGCCAGTCCAAGAGCGCAAAGGCCAACTTTGGTTCAAGCACTCCGCTCAGTAAGAGATGGGTCCTTTGAGGACGATGTGACCCCAAGTAATGAAATGCGGAGATATCTACGAACACTTGTTGGAATCATTCAGCAAGAGAAATCTTCGGGGCGGCCATGGTCAGGTCCGGGTCCGGTTAAGGGCTTTGTGGAGAGGCTTACAACTTGGCAGGACGCTCTCAGAACATCCGAAGACTACTCGGACGATGAGAATGAGTGCATTAGAGGTTTATATGGCTTGATAAGCACGTATCGCGGAACACGGCGTGCTGACTGGCCAGGGCCTTTTACCAAAGCTGAAATAGACGACTTACTAGGTCAAACAAAAGCCGCCCATTCAGCATTTGGTGGCAGCGATACCGATGTTCTTCCAATAGATGCAGATGTCCCACGCGAGTTCACCGGATCGGACTTTCTGAGAAGCCTTGAGGTAAACGCTGAGCAACTTAACGTTTCCGATTACGTGGAAACGATGCTGATGCGAGTGAGAACACTTCTAGGTGATAGTCGGATGAAGTCGGTATCCGGAGAGACAGACGGACTATCTCTGGCTGATTGGTTGAACGACTACATTGGGGCGAGTGATGCAGCCAATGGTTCAATTACAGTGATAGATCTGTCTCTGCTCCCAGTTGAAGTGGTGCATTTGGCGACGGCCGTTATTGCAAGGATGACGCTGGAGGCTTTGCAAAGGTACCGAAAAATTAACCAGGGAAAAATCTTACCCACAGCCTTGGTTATGGAGGAGGCTCATACCTTCATAAAACGTTACAACGCCGATACCGAAAACCAGAGTTCTGCTGCCATTTGCTGCCAAGTCTTCGAGAAGATTGCCAGGGAGGGCAGGAAGTTTGGCCTCGGGCTGGTTCTTTCATCGCAACGCCCCAGTGAGCTTTCACCGACAGTCTTGTCTCAGTGCAATAGTTTCCTCCTCCACCGCATAAGCAACGACAGGGACCAAGAACTGGTTCATCGCTTGGTACCAGACAATCTTCGAGGTCTTTTGAGAGATCTACCGTCACTACCTTCGCGGCATGCAATTTTGATGGGCTGGGCTTCGGAGTTGCCTGTGCTTGTGCAAATGAGAGCCCTTGCAGAATCCGAGCGGCCAACCTCCGATGATCCAGATTTTTGGAATGTTTGGTCTGGGTCTGAAGAGCTTGAGGACGGTAGCTATCAAGATATCCAGCGACCAGTGGATTGGGATTCGATCTCAAGGGACTGGCAGGAACGAAACGATAATGGTGAGAGTAGCCAGAGCTAAAACGGGATGATGGGCTGGCCAGTCCAAAATGGTCAAAGATTAATCTGGTAGCTAAACCATCGTAAGCAAAATCAATATAGTGGAGATACTATGTATCAGACAGGTGGCACCATCTCTTCATTAATTGACCAGGTGAGGAATAATGAATTAATACTCCCAGCGATTCAGAGGGAGTTTGTATGGAGACCTGATCAGATCTGCAACCTGTTCGATAGTCTACTTCAGGGCTACCCGTTTGGCACATTCCTTTTTTGGCGCATACAGCCTGATAATCGTGGGAAGTATCAGTTTTACGATTTTGTGACGCATTATCATCAGCGAGACAATCCTCATTGCCCGCCGCTGAAAGATCTTCCTGCTCGCGAGTTAGTTGCCGTACTGGACGGTCAGCAGCGTATTACAGCTCTGAATATTGGTCTACGAGGGTCTTACAGCCAAAAAATCCATGGCAAGTGGTGGACGAGTCCCGATGCGTTTCCTCTCAAGCGACTTTATATCAACCTACTGGGACAGCCTGAGGACGAAACAGGTAGCCGCTATCAGTTCGAATTCTTAACAGACAAGCAAGCTGGTGACATATCTGAGAGGGATTACTGGTTCCGTGTTGGGCGGATTCTAGAAGAAGACAGAGACGATTTGCACGATGAACTGAATGATGGGTGGGAAGGTGATAGAGAGTCCCTCAAGTCCGCTAGAAGTGTCCTTAGACATCTGATCACCACGATATTAGATAAAGATAAAATTGCTTACTATGAACCTGAATCCGTGAAGCCGGCGCCGAC
>NZ_MWVI01000035.1 GCF_002087295.1 Vreelandella lionensis
TTACTGTCCGGGATTAGTTGACCACTACAAAGAGCAGCGCGCCATCAGAGAACAGATGCGAGAAGAAGAAAAGGCTCGCCGTGACATTGAGAAAGCGCGGAACGAAGCAGAAAAAGAAGAGCGAATGCTTGCTAAAGCCATGGAAGAAGCACGCAAGCAAATGGATAACGCCAGCGAAGCAGAGCGCCTGCAGTTTCAAGAGCGCCTCTACGAGCTAGAGCAACAGCTGGAAGAGGCAGAAGCGCGCGGGCAACGAGCACTTTCCATGGCGCAGCAAACGAAGCGTGGCCATGTATATGTTATTTCTAATATTGGCTCTTTCGGCCAAAATGTTCTAAAAATCGGCATGACTCGACGGTTAGATCCCATGGATCGTGTTAAAGAACTTGGCGATGCTAGCGTTCCCTTCTCATTCGATGTTCATGCCATGATCTACTCAGAAGATGCGCCTAGCTTAGAAAAAGAGCTACACCGTAGGTTTACAGAACACCAAGTCAACCGCATCAATCCTCGCAAAGAGTTTTTCAATATTCCAATTAAGCAGGTGCGCCAAGTCATTGACGAGCAAGGCCATAACGCCCATTGGACCATGAAAGCTGAAGCGCAAGAATATTACGAATCCAGAGCCATTGCAGAAAAAAAGGAGATGCACGCTGTTTCCTGACACCAGCCTATCGCCTAAACAAAACCGCCCATCGAGGCGGTTTTTTTTGTGCCCCATAAAAAATATGAGTTTTCGCATTGACAGATATTATGAGCTTTCGCATACTTCAACGCATAACTTATGAGTTGCAAGGGGAAGCGCAATGCAAATCACACAAGGCAACTGGCAAGCCACCATCAACACAGAACTCGGCAGCTTAGGGCTTACCCGCACCGAGGCGGTGGATCTCATGCTGCTGGCCGCGGGCAACACCTGCAAAGAGATAGCGCGCACCACCGGGCGCTCCCCTGAAACCGTTCGCGGCAGTCTCAAAAAGGGCTATCACAAGCTGGGTGTTTACAAAGCGGCGGGCGCAGTAGCTGAGGCCATGCGCCGCGGCTGGATAGCTCCCCTACTGATCGCCCTGGTCATCAGCGGCCTGAACCCCGATGCCGAAACTCTGCGCCACCGCCCGCCGGTGCGCACGCGCCAGCAAGTCAGCGCCAGCCGCACGTTTTCCCGCCGTGATACCGGGAGCGTGTACGCATGAGCATTCAAGATAAAACCATCAAGCAACTCATTCGTAACCGCGTGCATGACCTCGCTGACATCGTGCTGGATATGCAGGTGCTGCAGCAGCGCTGTGCCGTCATGGTCATCGCCCCCGGCGGCGTGTCGGTGAAAGATGCGCATGACCATGAAGAAGAGACGCTATTTTCCACCTCGCTACCGCCCCTCACCACGCCAGAGCGCGCCTTGAACGGCTTGGAGCAAATGGTGGCTGAACTGCGCGCCTATCAACACAAAGGAGGTGCCCAGTGAGCCCCCAAGCCATTAAGACCCTATGCGCAGCGTTTCTCGTCATCGCGGTGCTGGTGATGGGCTACCTCTCCAAAGGCGAAGCCCAAGAGGAAGCTGATTGGCTCGTGAGCTACTGCACCGACGCGGCGATCTGGGCCGCCGAAGAAGCCAGGGGCGTTCCCCTTTCAGAGCGCACCGGCCAGCCGGACTACAAAGACATTGCGGAAGAACAGTGCCCCGGCATGCAGCCCGCCGCGCCAGCCATCCAACCCCACTACTCCGCCCCGGCACAGCTCGCCATGCCCGAGACCGTGCCTATCCATCAACTGGTTCAGTTTTGAGGTGATGACCATGCCACAGATCAACCGTACAGGAACCGTTTCATTTCACGATGCCAGCATAAACATCTGGGAAGAACCAGAAGGCCGGGTGCTTGGCAATTGGGAACGCCAGTTCAAAAAAGACGTGTTTCTTCGCATGGCTCAGCAGCTGCGGCGGCTAGGGTGGCACACAGAAGTGCCCGCTGACATGGTTGAAACGTATGGCCAGCGCTTGGCTGAAGATCACCGCCATTGCCGTAAAGGCGACCTGCAGGGGCTTTTAGATCTCTCCGGTCGCCACATCGAATTTCAAATGTGGCAAGACGTTGCCAACGTCAGCAACTCCAACGGTGGCCGCTACGACTTTGATAAAGAGCAGCGCATGCCCTACCTGCTGCGCCTCGAAATGCAGCGCACCCGTAACCGCCTACGGTGCTACCTATGCAACGTATTTGCTGGCTATGAGTTTTCTTCGAGCAAAAGTGATGGGCGTAGCGAAAAGCGAGGCCCTGGTGCACTCACTGCCATGCAGTTTGTAGAAGCTTGCTGGGCGTCAAGCTGGCACTTCAAAGGCGACACCAGCACCTATGAGATCAGCGACCACAACCGCAAATCAGCTGACGGCCAGCTAATTGAACATGGTCAGCACGTCTATTTCCCTGACAGTAAAGGCCGTATGTGCACCGGTACGGCTTACTACAACATCAACAACATGTGGTGGGTGGTGAGCGGAAAGTACGGCGTTACCAATGAAGCATCGTTCTACCTATACGCCAATAACCCCGGCAGCCTACGCGACAAGCGCAACGAGCGCCAACGCCGCAAGCGGTTGGAAGGCGAGCTCTCAAAAGCCATCAAGGCCATGGACTTCAAGCGCGCCCAAGTGCTGAAAGAGATCCTGTTCCCCACTGACGAACCCCTTTACCTGATTTGGCACAAAGGCCACTCGGCATGGTTCGCACCCGACTTTAACGGTTACCGCAACAACACAAACGACGCGGGCAAATACACCCGCTCAGAGCTGGGCCGCTACATCGAGGAGAGCGACCTCACCAAGGCAGTGCCCCTTGAGGTGGCCGCGTGATAGTCCGCAACAAGCTCGGCCAGGCCGTGACCGTCGGCAACCGCCGCCGCCACTGCCGGTGCCGGGTATGCGGTGCGCGCCAAGTGAAGGCCAAGCACCCCAGCGATTACGTCCGCCGCCTCCGCTGCAGAAGCTGCGGCAGCGTCGACTCCCTCCGGATCGACAGTTGGGCCGATAAACGCGGGTGGCGGCACCTAACGTGCTACTGCGACGGCTACCACTTCCCGCACCGGATCAAATCGGAGTGGTGCTACCACAACCCCAACTACCCCGCCGAAGACGCGCAGCGAGCGATATACGGCGGCATTTGAGCCAGTCATGACCTTTGATGAACAGTTCGACCGAATCTTTAGACAGCCAGCGCCCGCTAAGGGCAGCGAGAAGCCCAAGCAGGGAGACGCCTAAATGAGCGATTACATCACCACGACTATCGAAGCTCTGGCCAAGCAGGCTTATGACGGGTGGCCAGGGCATGTAGGTGAAGAGCGCGCGTGCGAGCTGCGCGCCTTCATTCCTGATCGGCTTGAGCACTATAGCCAGCACCTGGGAATTGACAAAGAACAACTACTACGCGCTTGGGAAGAGGGTCGCCGCGTGAATACGATTAACCACTACCAGCAGTCTCGCTATCCAAACGTTAATGATGTTCATGTTTTCAAGACGCTGGATGAATTTAAGGCGAGGTTCTCGTCGGGAAAGTTTCGCTGTCCGGCCTGCTCAAAGGAAACCAGCAATCCCTACGAATGCAACAGCGGCCACATCGATAGTAATGGCGAAGCGTGTAATTGGAAGTCTTATGGCTTTCTCGGGACGCTGGGTAAAGGCGTTGAGGTCATCGTACTAGACGATTTTATAAAGACTGGCGCGATTCATAGCATCTTTTCGCCAGTCGAATTAGAGGACGCCTAACATGTGGTTCAAAAACCTACATCTATACCGCCTGCACGGCGTGCAACTGCTCAGCCCTGAGCAAACGGCAGAGCTTTTAGCCGAACATGCCAGCAAGCCGCTAGGCAATGCCGATGCACGCCGTATTGGCTGGGCAGCCCCAGCGGGTCGCAAGGGTGGCGAGCAACTGCTGCACACCCTGCAGAACGATGGCCACCGCCTGATAAGCGCCCTCCGGCAAGAGCGCCTGCTGCCCGCCTCCGTAGTTGCCGAGGAAGTAGACGAGAAAGTCGCGGAGATCGAAGCCACCGAGGCGCGCAAGGTCACGCGCAAAGAGAGAACCGCTCTAAAGGAACAGGTTACCGAGAAGCTGCTACCCCGGGCATTCGTACGCAGCCAGAAGATTGATATGTGGTGGGACACAGAGCGCCAGCTAATCGGTGTAAACACCAGCAGCCGCTCACGCGCTGAAGACGCGCTGGACCTACTGCGCGAAACCCTGGGCAGCCTGAAAGCCACACCGCTGACCAGTCAAACGCTGCCTATTCGCGCCATGACCACGTGGCTGGGTGACACCGCCTCGCGCCCCGCCGATCTCCAGCTAGGCGACAACGTCGAGCTCAAAGCCAAAGGCAACGATGGCGTGGTGCGCGGTCGGCAGGTGGATCTCGATAGCGACGAGATGCAGCAGCTCCTCGAAAGCGGACGCCAAGCCAGCAAACTCGCACTCAGCATCGAGGGCCAGCTTTCGTTCGTGCTTCATGACGACCTGGCGCTGAAGTCTCTCCGCTTCGGTGATGCGCTCATTGAGGAGGCCGACGCCACCGACGATGGCGACGACGCCCTCGCCCGCTTTGAAACCGACTTCATCTTGATGGCGGGCAGCCTGCGCCAGAGTGTAGAGCGCATTCTGGAGTGGCTCGGCGGGGAGGAATCCAAGGGGGATGGCCAATGACGGACTACCTCGCTAACAACGGTAAGCCCTGGTCGCCGGAAGACCTGGCAGCGCTGGCGAAGGTGTATCCGGACACGGATAACGCAACGCTGGCACGCATCTTCCGCCGCAGCCTGAGCAGTATTAAAAACGCAGCGGTGAACAACGAGCTGAAAAAGTCAGCCGCTTACCTGGAAAGGGAAAAACCTGGTCAATTCCGGAGCGGCCACCCCACGTGGAATAAGGGCACGCACTTTCGCCCTCGCGGCAGCGAGAAAGGGCAATTCAAGCCAGGTCACAAGCCGCACACTTGGTTGCCGATTGGCAGCGAGCGCGTCACAAAAGAGGGCTACCCTGCAGCGCAAGCTGAGCGATACCGGCTACCCGCCACGGGATTGGGTGCCGGTCAGCCACATCGAGTGGGAGAAGCATCACGGCAAACCCGTGCCTAAGGGGCACGCCGTGATATTCCGCGACAGCAACAGCCGGAACTTTGCGCCAGCCAACCTGGAGCTGATCAGCCGCGCCGATCTCATGCGCCGTAACAGCTACCTCAACCTGCCCGAGCCGCTGCCGCAAATTGTTCAGCTACGCGGGGCCCTAAACCGGAAGATCAACCGCAGGAGTCAACAGGTATGAAAAACAAGATTGATGACCTACGCAATCACCTGTTTGCCCAGCTTGAGCGACTGGGTGACGAGAGCATCAAAGGGGCTGCGCTGAAAGAAGAGATCCAGCGCGCTAGAGCGGTAAGCGAAGTATCGGCCCAGATTGTGGATACCGCCCGTGCTGAAAATGATCGCCTGAAGATTACGCGTCGGCAACCCGGTACCGACTTTCTCCCCGCCGGTGCGCCGATCGATGAGGAAGGGCTTCCAGTGCTGGGAGGTGGACGGTGAACCACCAGCAGCCCAGCGTTGAGAAGTGCTTCGACGTGATCAATCGGTCTGAGCCGCGGGAAGCCATTCAGGAGGGCATGATGGTATGAGTGCTGCACTTGATGAGCTGTTAGAGGCAAACGCCCGGTACGCTGCTGTTGATACAGGCCTGGCTCCATGCAAGCGCCAGCAGCGAATCGACGCCCTGGCCGCTGAAGACCAGATGATCGATGACGAAATCATTCTAAAGCGTTTTTTTTATTCACCCGTTGGAATCCAAGAGCTTGACCACCTGCTCTCATGCTGGCGGCCCGGTAAGGGTCGCGGCTGGACAGATCAACGAGTTATAGCATCACTCGATAGGCTCATAGCAGCAGGCCTGATTGCAGAAGGTACATGCCTTTCTGGAAAGCAATACGAGCTGACAAAGCTGGCTTATCGGCATTTTTCCGGGCAAGGGAGGAAAGGAGCGTGAGCCTACCAATGACCCAGCAACCCACCCACACCCACCGCGAGCGCGGTGGTAAATACGCTGAGCTACAGCAGCACATGGGCGCAAGCCCGCTCGAGGGTAGCTGGCTGATCATTTACGAGGATCTCGACAAAGGCATTCAGAATGTTACCACGCAGGACGATTGGCTGGACCACTGGCGCCCGCTACTACCCGACGACTGCCCCGTCTGCCTTGGCAGCGGTCACGACCACATCAAGGGCAATAAAGACCGCCCCTGTGGGCACTGCTACGGACTGGGCAAAGTGCGGGCAGACGGTGAAACCACTAACGATATGTGGGAGTTGGCCACGGTGGCCACCGGCATCATCGAGCGCCAACAGGCAGAGCTGAACCGGCTACGGCAGCTTGAGGCTAACCCCGCGATTCGAGCATTACTCGAGCAGCATCAGCAGCAATTGATTGATGACAGTATGGCGCGGCAGGATCAACAGTGGCGCGCAGAACAAGGGTATGGCCCTGGTGGCCAGCGGCACACAGGAGACTGACATGCGAACAGGTAAATTGATGGACTTAGATCAGTGGCGCCGCGCACGGTTCGCCGGTAATCCGCCCGCTCTCACCACGGTGCGCCGCTGGTGCCGCGAAGGTTCGGTACCCGCTAAGAAGATGGGCGGTACCTGGTTTATTGATCTCGACGCCGAACGTCGCCAGACCGGCAACGACCTAGCCGACAGCGTATTGATGGAGGCGTGACATGCCACCACGGCCAAGGAAGCGAAAGAACAAAGGCCTGGAGCCGAACCTGTATGAGAGCAAGGGCTACTATATCTACCGTCGCCCCGACACTGGCACGCGCCACGGGATGGGTAGAGACAAAGCCAAGGCGCAGGACGCGGCGCGCATTCTCAATGCGCGCTTGATGACCGGTGCCGATCTGGTAGCCGAGGTGATGGGCGAAAGCGGTGTCACGCTCAAAGCTGCAGTCACAGCATGGCTGAGCGAATGGGTAGACGCCGACCCTAAGCTGAAGGAGTGGACCAAGAAGGCAAAGCGTGGCCGTGGCCAGCGCCTGATTAAAGATGCAGGCGGTATGCTGCTCGAGCACATCACGACGCGCTGGTGTGCCGAGTACCTGGATGAAAACCACCAGGGCAGCGCGTATGTGCAGTATCGCGCAGTGCTATCGCAGATCTTCCAGTTCGCCCAGACCAAGGGCTGGATAGACACCAACCCGGTCGCGCCAACGCGCACCAACAACCACTATGAGAAGCAGCGCCGGCGTTTGACGGTCGACCAGTTCAAAGCCATGCACGCCCTGGCTCCGGATTGGATGAAGATTGCCATGGAACTCTCGCTACTGTGCCTATTCGGCCGTGCCGAGGTAACCGCCGCTAGATACGACGACATTCGCAACGGCCGCCTCCACTACATACGCCAGAAAACGCGGGACCGCAGCAAGACGGCCTACGTAGCGATCGAGCTTACCCCGGCTATGGAAGACCTGATTCGCAGATCGCGCCTAATTGCGCCTGTCTCCCCTTTTATCGTTCACCGCATGCCCGAACGCATCGCCGATCATAAAGGGAAAGCGCACTGGTCCCAGGTGTCGGGTGACTACCTATCGAGGGAATTTGCCAAGCTGCGCGAGCGTGTACCCAGCATCAAGAGCATGCCCGCTACGGCACAGCCGACCTTCCATGAGATACGGTCGCTAGGCTCACGCTTGCTGGAGTTGAAAGGCACGCCGGTGAACGACATACAGGTGCTCATGGGCCACGCCGACGAAAGCATGACGCAGCACTACCTCGATGGCCACGACACACGGTGGCAACAGTCGAAGGGGAACCCTTATACGATGGAGGCTTTGCTGCAGGGTTAAATCAAATTATTATTGTCTACTTTGACTGAAGAACGATATTCCTTTGATCAATAAGCTTGTTCAGAATAGAAATTAGTTCAAGCTGAACAAGAAGATAATTTTTTCCTAAACCAACACCCAATATACATAAAACAATTAATGTCAACTGGTATAGGTGAAATTTTATTCTAAAAATCATCATAAAAAGCAGGGCTTGATATTCATGTACCAAGAAAAGGCAATCGAAAAAGCGAGAGATCTCATAGACTACCTTTCTCCATTAAACCGAGAACGGTGGCCTCGTGAAGGGTACGTATTCCGTGGTCAACCATGCTCTACGTATAACTTGGTACCAGCTGCTTACCGCCCACAGAGCATACCTTCTACTCGTTCATTACTAGGACGACTAGGCGAACCAAAAGGAGATATTCAGGTTTATTTTGAGGTGATAGTACTTCAAAAATTTCTTGAGGCCTGTGATAGATCTGGCATTCAAGTTATTGGTGATTCAAGAGAGTTGCGAAACCTCCTTGCTGCACCAGACCAATACACCATTGACCCGAAAGCATGGCCACCTGAAATTATCTATCCAGTACTTGCTACTGCACAACACCATGGCATTCCAACCTGTTTGCTGGATTGGACGCGACGATCCTATGTAGCTGCGTATTTTGCAGCATCAGCGGCACTGAAACAGACAAATAGAAAAGATGGGCATCTGGCTGTTTGGGCTCTAAGCATTAATTCACATAGGGCTTGGAAAAAAATATCTTTACTAGAATTGCCTGGAGGAACTAGTGCAAATTTATCGGCGCAAGAGGGGGTTTTTACAGTATCCAGGCTCAATGCAGGTCGCGGGGAAAAACTTGATTATGTTGGATTAGAATATGAGGAGGAAATTTACAAGCATCCCTTCAAAGACCAACCATCACTCCTGAAAATCACGCTACCTATCGATGAGGCTGCTGAGCTCCTATGGCTTTGTGAAGACCTTGGAGTGAAGGGATCTGTATTATTTCCAGGCTATGAGGGTGTTGCCAGAGAAGTCATAGACTTCGCCTATGGACATGCAACTAATGATTAACAGCATCTACATATGCGGCATATGTAGATGACTCGTATGGGCTATCAGTGGGATGCGCCACGTCTCATGCTAGAAAAGACTATGTAGAGTTTTTCGAAAATATTTCGAAAATTTTTCGACACAAACAAAAACCGCCGCTCGGTATGATCCGTAAGCGGCGGTTTTTGTTATAATTTCTTTGGTCGGAGTGACAGGATTCGAACCTGCGACCTTTGCAACCCCATTGCAACGCGCTACCAAGCTGCGCCACACTCCGATGTCTGTTTGGCATTTGCCTCAAGACGGTGCGTATACTAGCGCTTTATTAGCCAAATGAAAAGCTCTTTTTGCGCTTTCTTTTCAAATGCTTGCCGTTTCGCCTGCCAACCGGCTAGCTGCTGGCTTCAATCAGCATCGTGGCCATGGCGTCATATACCTTTGGCGCAGTGACCAACAGCTGCTCTGGAAAGAGGTCGGCAGGTATGTCGGCGGGCACATCCACTAGATGCCCTACACGCGCACCAGCTTCCCGGGCGATAACCCAGCCCGCTACAAAATCCCAGGGCGAAACTGTTTCATAGTAGGCATCTAACCGCCCGCAGGCGACATCACAAATATCTAAGGCCGCTGAGCCATTGCGGCGTACGTCTTGGCAGTGGGTCAACGTAGCTTCCAAACGGCGCAGCAGGTGCTTCCGTGCTGTTTTATCATAAGGGAAGCCAGTGCCTACCAAGGTGCTTTCCAGCGAATCCGCACCGCTTGGTGTAATCGGCTGCTGATTACAAAACGCCCCTAAGCCCTGAGCAGCACTAAAGGTATCATTTAGAAATGGCGCATGAACCACTCCCACTTTTCCTACCCCCTGCTCAATCCAGCCAATAGAAACTGCCACATGGCGCAGGCCTTGAGCAAAGTTCACCGTGCCATCGATAGGGTCAACCACCCATAGCTGTTCGGCGGGGTTGTGTAGCGCTTCTTCTGGGCTTAGCTCTTCGCTTAAGCGCGCCTCACCGGGGAAGTGCTCTTCCAAACGCTGGCTAATCAGCTTATCGACGGCAACATCCACATCGGTCACGAGCTCAATGCCCGCCTTTAAACGCTGGCTAAAAGTTTGCTGTTCGCGGGCATCACGAATCATCTGCCCGGCCTCTTCCGCAATCGCCATTGCCAGCGCTAGGCGCTCTTCTAGAGGGATGTTAGCCATAAGTGCTCCTGTTCATTGGATAAATTCCACCATTCACCCAGCATAAACGCTGCACTTTTCGGGGGCTAGCGCAAAGCGTCTACCAGCACGTCTACAACCACCCTGGTAGCCGCTTCAATCAAGACCACATCCGCCCATACACGCTCCCACTCGTAGCCGGGATAACGAGGCAGCTCACGGGCAATCGGCCCATCAAAGTGTTTAGCAATGCCTGGAGGAAGCGGTTTACCGCGCTCTAATCGGCGCTGGATGCCTGGCGGCAGCGGCTCAGCGCGGGGGGCATCGTACTGGCGCAACAGGCTAAGTAGCTCACGTTCATTAATACGCGGCAAATCGACATATCGGTGGTCGCGCTCATACTGGTGGCGCTGTTCATGATGATGCTTGGCATTACC
Source organism: Vreelandella lionensis (assembly GCF_002087295.1). Lineage (GTDB taxonomy): Bacteria > Pseudomonadota > Gammaproteobacteria > Pseudomonadales > Halomonadaceae > Vreelandella > Vreelandella lionensis. Next base: position 10,523 of record NZ_MWVI01000035.1, read on the forward strand.
GTGGTCTCGCGCACCGTGAGCAGGCGCATGGGCAGGCTGTGCGGAAGCGGCTGTATGCCAAAACAGAGTGGCGAGTAAAACGCCTAAGGTGAAGGGTCTCATAACTGGCTCCTTCAAGGCATTTAATCTATCTAGGAGCTTTGAGTGTATAAGGCAAATACGCAGGGAGTGTGGAAATAAAAAACAGCCGCATAGTCAGCGGCTGTTTTAAGCAAACAAATATTAATTACTCTTGTTCTGTATCTTCTTGACAGCCACGCGGACGAATATTGTCTTCAATAGTGGCTGCACAAGTCCAGCCACCATTAGCAGTACGAGTTACAGCCATAGTGTTAGAAGCGGATGTATCACCCGCTCCATCCGTTCCACTGGTTGCAGCAGCACCAATAGAACCAAAGTTAAAAGTTATTGTCGGCATAGTCGTATCCAGGCCTGTGTATGTAACAGTATTCCCACCGCTCAACTCCTCTTCGTCAAAGCCTACATAAGTTTCAAAAGCATCATTGCCATCAGTAGCATCAAACTCCTCATCGGGATCAACTCCAGAAGCCAAAGCGGCGTCAAAACCAGTCTGAAGTGAGCTTAGAGTGGAGTATGCCGATGTTGCCTCTGCTCGTTGTGTATACGTTTGGTATTGAGGCACAGCTACAGCGGAAAGAATACCGATGATCGCAATTACAATCAGCAGCTCGATGAGGGTAAAGCCCTGCTGCTTGAAGCGGCGGGGTTGGTTAGGTTGAGTAGTTTGCATTGCGAGGTTCCCTTGCGGTGGTGAGGGTATGAGTATGCTAGGATTCACTAAACCGTCGCCTAACATACGGCTTACAGTAGCTTACGAACCCGGCTATGGCAACCAGCTTTCTCATCCGTTTAGAGCCTCTGTAGCAGCCTATTTCATCGGTTAGCCTAGAGGTGGCTAGTACCTCATATAGGGTAAATATGGTACAACACTCAGCATATATGCCTAGCCACCGAGTCAGCTATGAGCCAAATCACCCCGGAGTCCACCCTTAGCCATGCGGCCCACCATGGGGGGCTGCGCGGTATTGCCAAACGGCTGGTCAAGCACGGCCTGCTAACCGATGCCCAGGCGACCGTTGCGGAAAGCACGGCTGCGGATTTAGAAATTTCGCTTCTACAGCATGTGGTGGATAGCGGGCTAGTTGAGTCCAATGCAGCGGCCGTTGCAGCGGCCTGGGAGTATGGCCTACCTGTCATTGATCTGGAAGCTATCCGTGTTAACGCCCTACCACCTGCTAATGACTACCCCGTAAAAATTCTACAACGGCTGGATATTCTTCCCCTTGCTCGGCATGGACACCGGCTTACCGTGGCCGTGCCCTACCCAGCCACCTTAACACAGCTGGATGAACTACAGTTTGCCACCGGCCTAAGTGTAGATGGCGTACTAGCACCCGCTGATCAGCTTCGTAACACTTTAATCCAGTATCTCGCGCAAAATGAGCGCAGCATGCTTGAGGAACTGGAAAACGTTGATGATGCGGTCAGTGGGCTTAATATCATCCAAAACGCGGATGGCGATGAAGTTGCCCTGGATAAAGCCGAGCAAAACAGCGAAGACGCCCCCGTTGTTAAATTTGTCAATAAAATCCTCCTAGATGCCATTAGTCGAGGGGCATCGGATATTCACTTTGAGCCTTACAAAACCCAATTCCGTGTACGCTTTCGTGTCGATGGCTTGTTGGTAGAGTTTGCTCGCCCGCCGTTTGCCCTAAGAGACCGTCTTGCCGCGCGTTTGAAGATTATGCCCCGGCTAGATCTCTCCGAACGACGCCTGCCACAAGACGGCGCGCTCAAGCTGCAGCTCTCACGAACCCGTTCGATTGATTTCCGTGTCAACTCATTGCCTACGGTATGGGGTGAGAAAATCGTTCTGCGAATATTGGACCCCACATCCGCACAACTGGGTATTGACCAGCTTGGTTTTAGCCCTCAACAGCAAACTGCTTATGAGAACGCGCTTAAAAAGCCCCAAGGCATGATTTTGGTGACTGGACCAACCGGCAGTGGTAAAACCGTCACTCTGTATACCGGCATCAATATTCTCAACCAAACCCAGCGCAATATCTGCACGGCTGAAGACCCGGTAGAAATTAAAGTTTCAGGCATTAACCAAGTCAACGTACTCCCCAAAATTGGCCTCGACTTCGCCAGCGCTCTCCGTGCTTTTTTGCGCCAAGACCCTGATGTTGTGATGGTAGGCGAAATTCGTGATTTAGAAACCGCTGAGATCGCCGTAAAAGCGGCTCAAACTGGCCACTTGGTGCTTTCAACCGTGCACACTAACTCGGCGGCGGAAACGCTAACACGCCTTGCCAATATGGGGGTCGCTACTTACAACATTGCCAGCTCAGTCAGCTTAATTATTGCTCAGCGACTAGCCCGTAAATTGTGTCATCAGTGCAAAACGCCCGCTGAGATTCCTGTCGAGGCACTGCGTAAAGCAGGCTTCAACCAGCAAGATATTCGCGATGCCACTATTTATAAGGCGGTTGGTTGTAAGCAATGTACTCAGGGTTATAAAGGGCGGCTTGGCATTTATGAAGTAATGCCGATTACCGACGAGATGCGCCAACTGATTATGCGCGATGGCAATGCCATTGAAATCGACCAGCAAGCGCGCCGGGAAGGCTACCCTAGCCTTTACCAAAGCTGCCTAAGCCGCGTTCTTGATGGCAGCACATGTCTAGATGAAGTTAACCGAATCAGTAAGGAGTAACCCAGCGAATGGCTAGAGCCAAAGCACGCCGCGCCAAGCCCGCTCCGCTGCACCGCTGGAAGTGGGCTGGTAAAGGCCCCCAAGATAGGCCTATGCGTGGCGAACTCATCGGCCGTACCAAGGCGGATATTGTAGAGCAGCTCGCCAAACAGCGTATTGTTGCTAGCAAAGTCCAAAAGCGCAGCAGCTTCAGCGGCCGAGGCAAGGTCACCAATGTCGATATCATGGTCTTTGCTCGCCAAATGGCCACCATGGTACGAGCGGGCATTCCTATCTTGCAGGCGCTGCAGGCCGTTTCAGAAAGCCTAAAAAAACCAGCGATGGTGGCGCTAACACAGCAAATTATGGAGGACGTCTCTTCGGGTGATAGCCTTTCTGGGGCCATGGCCAAACACCCCAGACAGTTCGATCGACTATTTGTAAACTTAGTCGATGCAGGCGAACAGGCTGGCGCGCTCGACCAAATGCTGGAGCGTATTGCCAGCTACAAAGAGAAAGTGGAGTCGCTTAAAAATCGAGTGAAAAAAGCACTTTGGTAACCGACCTCCGTTATGGCTATTGGTATTGGGGTCACTATGCTGCTGTTAATCAAGGTAGTGCCAGAGTTCGAGAGTATGTTCCAGGGTTTTGGTGCTGAGCTACCCGCCCTTACTCAGTTTACCGTTAACCTTTCTGAGATGGCGCAGCAGTATTGGCTCCATGCCCTCGGCGCGTTAGTGGGAAGCATCATGCTTTTAAAAGCCGCTGCGCGGCGCTCGCCTAAGGTCGCTTATCGGCTAGATGGTTTGCTGCTTAAGCTACCCATCATTGGCGATATCATGCATAAGTCAGCCGTCTCCCGCTTCACTCGTACCCTAGCGACAACCTTTGCCTCTGGTGTGCCGTTGGTTGAAGGTTTGGAAACTGCCGCTGGTGCTGCGGATAACCGTGTGTACAGCAAAGCAATCAATGAAGTGCGCCAAGATGTCACTACGGGCCAACAGCTCCACTTCGCCATGCGCATGACCAACCGATTCCCTGCATTGGCTGTACAAATGGTGAGCATTGGCGAAGAAGCGGGCTCGCTAGATGCCATGCTTAACCGCGTGGCTGACTATTATGAAGAAGAAGTAGATAACAAAGTGGATGCGCTAACCTCACTTATGGAGCCAATTATTATTGTGGTACTCGGTTTCCTGGTGGGTGGCGTTGTCGTTTCAATGTACCTGCCGATATTTGAAATTGGTACGGCGCTATAACCTAACCTTGAGACTCAATTAGGAGCACCATGGGCTTACCGCCAACATTTTTGTATGTGTCTGCATTGGTGATAGGCCTTTGCTTAGGCAGTTTTTTAAACGTCGTGATCACTCGCTTACCCGTTATGCTGATGCGCCAGTGGCGCAACGAGGCGCTGGAGTCGCTTGAGCAACCCACGGAGCCTGCACCGCGTTTTAACCTCGCTTACCCACCCTCTATGTGCCCAAGCTGCGAACATGCCATTGCCTGGCACGACAATCTACCACTAGTAGGTTGGTTAAAGCGTCGCGGCCGCTGCGCCCACTGCCAAACCCGCATCAGCCCCCAATACCCAGTTGTAGAGTTAATGGGTGGAGTGCTTGCTGTAGCCGTCTTGGCACTGCACGGTCCTAGCGTAGCTAGCCTGTTCATCTACGGTGCATGTCTGGCGCTGCTAGCCTTAACTGTGATAGATCTACGCACTTATTTGCTGCCCGACATTATTACCCTACCGCTATTATGGGCGGGCCTACTCTACCAACTACTCTTTCAGCCGGTGATGCTGCCTAGCGCAGTATGGGGAGCGATGGCTGGCTATCTCGTATTGTGGAGCTTTTATTGGCTCTTTAAATTGGTAACTGGCAAAGAGGGAATGGGCTTTGGCGACTTCAAACTGCTAGCCGCCTTAGGCGCTTGGCTTGGTTGGAGCATGCTACCGCTACTACTGATTGTTTCGGCAGGCATAGGCGCTATTTGTGGGCTAGTAGCCCAAGCACTATCACCCCGCTTACGCGGGCAGCCTCTCCCCTTTGGGCCATTTTTAGCGCTGGCTGGATGGATAGGGCTACTGGTGGGCGATGAGCTGATGGCACTTTATCTGGCGCTCATCTATTAATCAGTCTGCTACCTTTGTTTTTGATAGCCTTTAAAGGAATCACATGATTATTGGTGTCACTGGCGGTATCGGGTCAGGAAAATCCACCGTTGCCCGCGCTTTTGGAGACCTTGGAGCGGGCTGGGTGGATGCCGATGACGTTGCTCGTGAAGTCGTAGCACCAGGTGAGCCTGCTCTAGCGGCAATTACCGAGCGCTTCGGTGAGCAGGTTATTAATGAAGATGGGAGCCTTAATCGGGCTGCGTTGCGCCAAATTGTGTTTGATGACCCTACTCAGCGCGCGTGGCTTGAATCCGTTACTCATCCTCGCATTCGCGAGCGTTTACTTGCACACCTTGAGCGCTTGAGCGCAACATCGCCCTATGTGCTATTGGTATCGCCGTTACTGTTTGAATCAGGACAGGATGCCTTGGTGAACCGTACATTGGTGGTTGATGTTCCAGAACACGAGCAAATCTCCCGGACACTGGCGCGGGATAAGGTGAGCGAAACGCAAGTGCGTGCTATCCTCGCCGCCCAATTGCCTCGAGACGAACGCCTCTCACGTGCAGACGATGTCATTGATAACAGTCAGGGCCTCGACTTCACTCGGCAACAAGTAAGTACGCTAGATCAGCGTTACCGAAACAGCAAAACATCATAAAGGAGCCCACCATGCCCATTCCCGCTAATGATGCACCGCTGGAAGTAGATTGCCCACAGTGCGGCAAACGGGTGCCCTGGGCCCCCGAAAGCCATTACCGCCCTTTCTGCAGTAAGCGCTGCCAACTGCTAGATTTAGGTGCCTGGGCAGAAGAGTCCCACCGTATTTCAGGTGAATCCGCTATGGACGAAGCAGATATTGAAACCCTGCTAGCTCAGGCCGACAAAGATGCTCCGCTCTCTTAACACAGCGTACCGCTAATGACCGACACCTCGCGCCCGCTTTATCGCTTACTCCATGAGTTAGATGATCATTTTGATCAACTCATTAACACCATTCATCATGCCGCTACGTTATATGAAGCGAAAACGCCCGCTACCTGGCGTTTTGATGGGTTAAGCAATGCGGGGTGGCTACGGGCCGCATTGCTGGATATGTGGCATCAGCAGAATCAAGACGGCCGTGAGACTCGCAACTACATCGCTCTTATTGCCGCTGACGATACACTTATATCAGCATTCCAAGAGGTCAATGCTGCCAAAAAGGCGATAAGCGAGCTGCTCCAACGAATCAAACAAAGCCACCCTAACGCACTCAGCGAAGCCAAACACCGCCTTCCACAGCGCCACCCTGAAGTAGAAACAGTGCTTCGCCAGGGCGGCCTTGCTAGGCTGCATTTAAAACAGTGCTGGCGACAGCTACCTATTGCAGAAGCACCTGTCGCAAGAGTTCGGTTCGCTTGGTACAGCAGCGGGCGCTCTATCAAGCGCATCACAGTTCAGGAGGCTGAGCAGAAACTACTGCAGTTAGATACCGACTCGCCACATATCCGCATTCAGCTACGTAGACTAGCGGGAATACCAAGCAGCGAACCGCTAGCACAGGTACAAAACCAAGCCCCGCTCATGCGCGGCAACCTGTTTTTTACAGAACCACTAGAAGACGGCCATCCCCGGCGCGCATTAAATATTGCCATGCCGCTTATTGTTCCCGCCCCTGAAAATCGCTTGCCACATATAAAATGCCGCCCCTAGAGCCGCCCGCGCAGCGTACGCGGGCAAAGCGTCGGGATGAAAAGCTGGAGAGTGACGTATTTCTACCCAGCTTGCGGGTATATCGCTACCGTTAGTGCCCACTGTCACTTTGGGCGGGCATGCGATCCATCTCCCATAGGCCGTAGGCCAATAGCGTCTGTATCAGTTCGCTTACCCCACCCTCTGATAAATCATACTCCTTCAGCAAGGCCTTTAAGCGCTGGCTGAACAGCAGATCCTGTTCCTTCTGCCGCTCAGCCTGATCATCAGCCTCGAGCGCCGCTAAAGAGCGTACAGGGGGCCCTGTTGGAATATCAAAGTCACTATCAGGATCTTCCAACTGACGCAATGCTTGCGCAAAGGCGTCATCCAGCTCACGAAACTTACGCAGCTTTTCACGCTCATCCAGTTGTTTTTGAACCTTTTGATATTTCATCGATGTTTCATTTACACCTTACTTGGGATGGTCGATATGTCTGCAAAACAGACTTTATTTACAAAAAAACTGTGCACAAACGCGTAAACTCCCATAGCAAACTTGCCTTTGCTTCAGCTTAGCAGCATAAAGACACCATCGTGATGAAGCCACTAATCGGTAATAATGATTATCCGGCTATCTATCGAACGTCAAACGCATCACGTTCCATCACGAGCCATGGATGGCCGCTCTGTAGATAACACTCAAACACTGGTGGCAACGATAAAAGTCATGGACCACCAGGTTACCAGCAACAACAAGCACCGGGAGGGTGCATTACAGGCAAGCTATCAACTGACCTGTATGACTCACGCATGGGAGGCCAGATAATGTTCAATGCAATGTCGCGAGCTGAGATCTGGCTACAGGACACGCTTGATCAATCGCTAAGTATAGAAGACCTTGCTAATCACTTGGGATATTCAGCGTCACAGATACGGCGGCAATTTCGTCACTGCTTCAACACCTCTCCTAGCGCTTATCGTGAGCAGAGGCGCTTAGAGCGAGCAGCGGTCTTGCTATCGCTTACCCCACAAAATATAGCGCATATTGCCATGCGCTGCGGGTATGCAAACCATTCATCGTTTTCGCGCGCATTTCAGCGGCGCTATCAGCTGACGCCTAGGCATTATCGCCAATCTTTTAGCAGCATGCGCCACCTAGCGTTACCTGTAAAACAGTTTACCACTACTATCGAAAAGAGCCGTCCACGCCAGGCTGTTTTTACGCGTGTCTATAAAGCTCCAAATGCTATCTCTGGCCTAGGCAATATGTCGCACCATGCTAACCACCTCCCCTGCTTTGTGGCTCAACTGGGGCATGCGACACCTACAGTAGCGCTACCTGACCTGCTCGCAGACAAAGTTGACGCCCTTGAGGCAGGCGCTAAGGTACGCAAGTCAAGAACTGACATTGGTCTCTATTTAGCCCACACAGCAAATACAGAAAATTTAGCCCTACCAGTTGCTTACCGGCGCATTGAAATTCCTGCACAACACTATGCAAAAACCTGCTTTGATGATTTTGATGAGCTATCAGATGCATTGACATCAACGCTACTGCAGCTGCTCAATCAACAGCATCGCTTTCACATTAGTGGAGAATCCCCACGGATTTTATGGCACCCCGATCACTTAGAGCTGCGGGTGCCACTACTGAGAGAAGCAACGCACACCTATTGAACTGGTTGATGCTGAACTAGTGGCCGACTAGTCCGCAGTGCCAAACCCTGCTGACTTCCAAGCCAGTCTTCTAGGTCGCTGCTGGAAACTAACCCTCTAAAAACAAAACCGGCATTTCTATTAGAAATGCCGGTTAAACTACTTAGTCTTCCATGCGTACGAGCCAGGACTCGACAGCTTCATCACCATGCTCATCTTTCCAGCTACGCAGACCTTTATGGTTCCCACCACGGGTTTCAATCACTTCACCAGTATGCGGGTTCTTATAGATCTTTAAACGACGCTTACGGCGAGTAGAGGCGGCTGGAGCTGCTTTGGCACTGCGCTGATCAGTAGTCGGATCCAAAAGCGCAATTACATCTGCAGGACGCTTACCAAACTCGTTCATCAGTGCTTCAAGTTTAGCTTTAAACTCAAGCTCGCTTTTCAGGCGCTGGTCGCCTTCAAGACGCTGCAGCTCTTCTTGAAGCTGTTTAAGCTGCTGCTCTTTTTGAATGTAGTCGTTTAACAGTGACATAGGAAATCCTTTTAGCTTGGTTTTAACTGCGATGGCATTCAGCTGGGCAACTCAATACCGATTAGTTCAGGATGCGGACACATTATTGCCTTAAATTTTGTAATTGACAACAGTCTAGTTCATTTTGGTCCATTTACTAAACAATTTTACAATCCACAATAGCGCTTTAAAGCCTTTGCTTATTAACCCAATCATCCACTTACTTCTGACTAAGCCAACAAAGAAAAGTGTGTAAAATTTTGCAAAAAAAACGCCGCCCTTTTGGGCGGCGCTTTAGTAGGAAAAAACTAATAATTTAGTCTTGACCCATCTGCTGCTTGATCAGATCACCGATAGTGGTCGGGCCACCTGCTGCTTCCGGCTCTTGGTCACGCCGTTTCTTCAGGTTCTGACGAGTGTCGTCTTGCTCTTTCGCTTTCACCGACAGATTGATCTGACGGCTCTTACGATCGACGCTGACAATACGCGCTTCAACGCTGTCGCCTTCGTTCAGCACATTGCGTGCATCTTCAACGCGGTCTGCGCTAATTTCAGACGCTTTAAGAATGGCAATAACGTCAGTTGCCAGCTCAACGTGTGCTTCTTTAGCGTCAACTTCTACGACGCGTCCAGTAACGATGCTGCCTTTATCATTCACTGACAGGTACTCAGCAACCGGATCGGAATCCATTTGCTTGATACCCAGGGAGATGCGCTCACGCTCCGGGTCGATAGACAGAATAACGGCTTCTGCTTCGTCGCCTTTCTTGAAGTTGCGAACGGCTTCTTCGCCTGTTTCTGTCCAGGAGATGTCGGACAGGTGAACCAGACCGTCGATACCGCCTTCAAGGCCGATGAAGATACCGAAGTCAGTGATTGACTTGATGGTACCGGAAACACGGTCGCCCTTGTTGTATTCAGCGTTGAACGTTTCCCACGGATTAGCAGTGCACTGCTTGATACCCAGAGAAATACGACGACGCTCTTCATCTATATCAAGAACCATCACGTCAACATCATCGCCCACTTGAACGACTTTAGACGGATGAATGTTCTTGTTGGTCCAGTCCATTTCAGACACGTGAACCAGACCTTCAACGCCTTCTTCCAGCTCAGCAAAGCAGCCGTAATCGGTCAGATTAGTGACCACAGCGTGCACTTTCATGCCTTCCGGGTAACGCTCTTTGATGTTGACCCACGGATCTTCGCCCAGCTGCTTCAGACCCAGTGAAACGCGGTTGCGCTCACGGTCAAACTTCAGCACTTTGACGTTGATCTCGTCGCCAACGGCAACGATTTCAGACGGATGCTTGATACGCTTCCAAGCCATATCAGTGATGTGCAGCAGGCCGTCAAAGACGCCCAGATCAACGAAGGCGCCGTAATCAGTCAGGTTCTTAACGATACCCTTGATTTGCTGACCTTCTTGCAGAGTGGCCAGCAGCGCTTCACGCTCAGCACTGTTTTCTGCTTCCAGCACGGCACGACGCGATACAACGACGCTGTTGCGCTTCGGATCAAGCTTGATGACTTTAAAGTCCAGCTCTTTGTTTTCCAGATGCGCAGTGTCGCGAACCGGACGAACGTCAACCAGAGAGCCCGGCAAGAAGGCACGGATAGAGTCGACGTCGACAGTGAAGCCGCCTTTGACTTTACCGTTGATCACGCCCTTGACGATTTCGTCTTTCTCGAAGGCTGCTTCCAGAATCTTCCAAGCTTCTGCGCGCTTGGCTTTTTCACGGGACAGACGCGTTTCACCGAAGCCATCTTCAACGGCTTCCAGTGCAACGTGAACGTCGTCACCGATAGCGATGGTCAGTTCACCATTCTCATCGCGGAATTGTGCCGCAGGGATCTGACCTTCGGATTTCAGACCAGCGTTAACGGTAACCCAGTCACCGTCAATGTCGACAACCTGAGCCGAGACGATAGCGCCTGGCTCCATGTTGATGTCGTTAATAGACTGTTCAAACAGTTCAGCAAAGCTTTCGCTCATGGTTTTCCTACGTGATCAACGTTGTTGAGGCATAACTGCCTTCTCCGTACCACCAGCGAGTACGGGCCTAATGTCACTCTGCTTTTGGAGGCGTTAGCGCTGGTTAGACCTGACCGGGCTCACTGATATGGAGTTATCGCCCTGCCACGTCGTGACACCTTTCCAAAAACGCCGCAAGGGAGAATCAAATGCCGTTAGACATGCCGCGTTGGGCAAGCAGTTCGGTCAGCCGATCAACCACTTCCTGTATGCTCAGGCGCGTGGTATCAAGCGTAATGGCATCATCTGCCGGCTTGAGAGGAGCCACACTGCGCTGCGTATCGCGTGCATCGCGTGCCTGAATCTCCTTTAAAAGACTCGACAGACTAGCATCCACCCCTGCTTCCTGCAACTGTAGATGCCTTCTGCGAGCCCGTTCTTCAGCGCTGGCGGTGAGAAAAACCTTCAACGGCGCCTCGGGAAATACGACAGTTCCCATATCGCGGCCGTCTGCCACCAGCCCAGGTAATTGGCAAAAATCTCGCTGGCGCTGAAGTAGTGCTGCGCGCACACTAGGCAGTGCTGCGACCTGAGAAGCAAGTTCACCCGCTTGCTCGGTACGAATCACCTGCCCAACGTCTTCGCCCTCTAACAGGGTGCAAGGCTGACCATCTACCACAGGAAAGGCAACATCTAACTCAGTGGCAATCGCTGCCAGTGCCGCCTCATCATCTAGGGCGATATGATGCTTGACAGCCGCCTGGGCCGTAAGACGATAAAGTGCCCCACTGTCTATAGGTGCCAACCTAAACGCTCGGCCACGAGGCTGCTAATCGTGCCTTTACCGGCACCGCCGGGGCCATCGATTGTCAGCACAGGTACCTTAGACGCCATTGGCACCCTCCACACTAACGCCCATGCCGATGCGCTGCGCCAGCGCGACAAAGTCGGGGAACGAGGTAGCGACATTCGCACAGTCGTCAATAACAATCTCGTCGCTTGCACGCAGTGACGCAATGGCAAACGCCATAGCAATACGGTGGTCACCCAAGCTATCGATACGGCCGCCGCCATAGCTCGGCACGCTGTCGTTGCCGTTACCGATAATATCGATACCGTCTTCCACCACCGTATGCTCAACGCCAAGCACCGCAAGGCCATCGGCCATGGCCTGGATACGGTCGGACTCTTTCACCCGCAGCTCTTCCGCGCCGCGCAGGCGCGTCGTGCCATGAGCATTGGCCGCCGCGATAAATAGCGCCGGGAACTCATCTATAGCCAGCGGCACTTGATCGACGGGAATATCAATACCTTTTAGGGGCGCGTAACGAATACGAATATCCGCCACTGGCTCGCCACCCACTTCACGCTCGTTTTCAAGCGTTAAGTCGGCGCCCATCAATTTCAAAATATTGATCACGCCAATGCGGGTTGGATTGATACCTACATGCTCTAACGTGATATCCGAGCCCGGCGTAATGGCCGCCGCGACGAGGAAAAACGTGGCGGAAGAGATATCGGAAGGCACGTCAATCGGCCCTGCCGTCAGCTTACCGCCCCCCTGCAGCCAGCAGGTGTCCCCTTCCCGGGAAACGGGGTAGCCAAAGCCGTTAAGCATACGCTCGGTATGGTCACGGGTAGGAGCTGGCTCGCGCACGCGGGTTTCACCTTCGGCATAGAGCCCAGCAAGCAGCAGGCATGACTTTACCTGCGCGCTGGCCATCGGCATGTCGTAGTGAATACCTTTCAGCGGCGCACCGCCGTGGATCTTTAACGGCGGACGGCCGCCTTCGGCGGTATCGATGGTAGCGCCCATCAGACGCAGCGGATCTGCCACACGCCCCATCGGCCGCTTAGTGAGCGACTCATCACCGGTCAGCTCGCTATCGAAAGATTGGCCCGCCAGCAAACCGGCAAAGAGCCGCATAGCCGTACCGGAGTTGCCTACATAGAGCGCCCTGCGGGCGCTTTCAAACCTTGCATGCCCACACCGTGGATAGTGACTCGCCCCTGGTGCGGCCCCTCAATCGCCACGCCCATTTCACGAAAGGCCTGCAGCGTTGCCAGACTATCTTCACCTTCCAGGAAGCCTTTTACCTCGGTAACACCTTCTGCCAAGGCGCCCAACATAATGGAGCGGTGAGACATGGATTTATCGCCCGGCACGCGAAGACGGCCTTGCGCTTGGCCGCCCGGCTGCACGCGATAAGTCACTTTACCGTGTGGTTGCATATGATATTCCGCCTGATAACTGGTTTTATTCAATAACGTATCAAAATAGTGTCGCGCGTGGCTGGCACGATCAAACGTTGCAATTAGCGCATCGCTATCACCGCTTTCAACGGCGTAACGAAGACGCTTTAACCCTGCTTCAAAGTCGTCTAGTGACGACAGCACCGCTTCTCGGTTGGCGATAAAAATATCCCGCCACATGACCGGGTCGCTGCCTGCAATACGGGTAAAATCACGAAATCCGCCCGCAGCGTAACGAAAAATATCCAGCCGCTCATCCTGACGCGCCAGCGTATCCACTAGAGAGAACGCCAAAAGGTGGGGCAGGTGACTCGTGCGTGCCAGCACCTGAGCGTGGCGCTCGACGCTCATTTGCAAGACTTCTGCACCACCCGCCTGCCAGAGCTTTTCCACGCGTGCTAGTGCATCAGCATCGACGTTAGGTTCGGGCGTCAGAATCACTTTGTGATTGACATAAAGCGACGGATTAGCAGCAGCCACGCCACTTTTTTCTGATCCCGCGATGGGATGCCCCAAGACTATATTGGGTAGCACGCGGCCAAATACTCGTTCAGCACAGTCACGAATAGTAGTTTTTGTACTGCCCACATCGGTGATCACTACATCAACGGAAGCGTTAGGTAGCGCCTGGGCCAACGTGGTCATCACGCTCTCCATGGCCAGCACCGGCACCGCCAATACGACCATGGAAACATCATCAAGCAACTCGCTTAGTTGAGTGCCGCCAGCGTCTACCAGCCCAAGCTCTATGCCTAGCGCTACCTCATCTTTATTGGGATCACAGGCGACGATACGCCCTTGATAGCCGGAGGCACGTAGAGCTGCCGCTAACGAACCGCCAATGAGGCCCAGCCCAACAATTAAGATACGCGATTCATGACACGCCACACGCCCAGCACTTTGTGCTAACACCGTCACAGCACGCCCTGAGGGTAAGAACCCAACACGCGCAATTCAGAAGCGCGCAGGCGCACCTCTTCAAGCACAGCGGCCACACCCGGCTCATCACGATGGCCTTTAAAATCAATAAAGAACACGTAATTCCATACGCCTGTACGCGAAGGGCGAGTCTCGATGCGTGTTAAATCGATTTTGTGGCGATGAAACGGCTCCAACAAATCGTGCAGCGCGCCTGGCTGGTTACGCATGGCCACCACAATGGAGGTTTTGTCTTCGCCTGACATAGGCACATCTTGATTACCAATAATCAAAAAGCGCGTGGAGTTATCCGGGCGGTCTTCGATTTTATCGGCAATGCGCTCTAAGCCGTACAGCTTGGCAGCCATGTCGCCCGCAATCGCCGCGCTGTGCCATTCGGTTTTCACCAATTTAGCCGCTTCAGCGTTGGAAGAGACTGGCACACGCTCCGCATGAGGATAGTGAGCATCTAGCCATTTACGCACTGGCCAAACGACTGGGGGTGCGAGTAGATACGCGAGACTTTGTCTTTGCGCGTTGTTTCGCTAATTAAGAGATGATGGTGAATGCGTAGTACTACCTCACCACAAATCTTGATGGAAGAGTCCATAAAGGTATCGAGCGTGTGGTTCACCACCCCTTCAGTGGAGTTTTCCACCGGCACCACGCCATAGTTCACCGCGCCTGCTTCCACTTCGCGGAACACTTCATCGATAGCTGCCATAGGCAGGCTTACCGCACTTTCGCCAAAATGCTTGAGCGCCGCTTGCTGGGTGAAAGTGCCTTCCGGCCCTAGGTAGGCCACTTTTACCGGCTGCTCCAGCGCGAGGCAGGCCGACATAATCTCGCGGAACAGGCGGGCCATCTCTTCAGCGTCCAGCGGGCCTTTATTAAGCGCCATAATGCGCCGTAACACCTGGGCTTCGCGCTCTGGGCGGTAAAACACGTCATCTTTATCTTGGGCGAGCTTAACGTGCGCCACCTGCTGGGCGCAGCTGGCACGCTCACTGATCAAGCGCAGAATATCGCCATCCAACTGGTCGATACGTTGACGCAAGTCATCTAAATTGATCGGCGTATCGGACATGATGGTTAGCCTCTTCGTTGTTCAAAATCCGCCATAAAGGCGATTAAGGCATCGACCGCCTCTTCTGGTACGGCGTTATATAAACTGGCGCGCATACCACCTACGCTGCGGTGGCCTTTAAGGTTTAGCAGGCCTGCCTCATCGGCTTCTTGTAAAAACGCTTTATCCAAACGCGCATCCGCCAAACACAAACGGTACGTTCATACGCGAACGGTTAGGTACGGCGATAGGGTTACTGTAGAAGGCGCTGGCATCAATGGTAGCGTAAAGCTTTTGCGCTTTGCGCTGATTCAGCGCATCCATTGCATCTAAGCCACCGATGTCATTTTTAAGCCATTGGAAAACCAAGCCCGATAGATACCAGGCATAAGTGGGCGGGGTGTTCACCATAGAGCCCGCTTCCGCCAGCATTTGATAATCAAAAAGTGATGGAATCGTGCTAGGAGCTTTACCTAGCAGATCGTCACGTACGACCACGATGGTTAACCCCGCCGGGCCGATATTTTTCTGCGCGCCAGCGTACACCACGCCAAAATCGCTGATATCAATCGGGCCAGAGAGAATATTCGACGACATATCGCACACCAGCGGCACGGCTGCACCGTCAGCGCGGGTTATCTGGGGCGTGTAATCAAACTCTAAACCGCCAATGGTTTCATTCGACGTGTAGTGCAGATAGGCCGCGTCATTGGTGATTGATAATGACGCCTCATCAGGCACGGCAGTGTGACCATTAGCCTCGCTGCTGGCAGCCACATGGCAGTTGAAGCCAAGCCGCTTGGCTTCACTTAACGCTTTCTTTCCCCAAATGCCTGTTTGGATAAAGTTAGCGCTACCGCCCTGGCCCAGTAAATTCATCGGCAGCATCGAGAACTGCATGCTTGCGCCGCCCTGCAAGAAGAGCACTTGGTAATTGCTGGGAATTGCTAGCAGTTCACGAAGATCTGCCTCGGCACGTTCTGCAATGGCAATAAACTCATCACTACGATGGCTCATCTCCATCACAGACAAACCACGACCCTGATAGTCAAGCAATTCGTTACGCGCTCGCTCTAAAACGGCGGTTGGCAGGGCCGCAGGCCCTGCACAAAAGTTATAATGACGTGTCATCGGTTCCCGGTTCCTGTGCGCCATTGTCTGCGTCTGCTGGCTCGCCTGCCTCTAAAACATCGGACTCTTCAGGCTCATCAACGCGTACGGTTTTCACCAGCTTCTCTTCTTTACCCAAGCGAATCAGCATCACACCCTGAGTATTACGCGAAGTCGTTGACACCTCTTCCACGCGAGTACGCACCAGCGTGCCGCGATCGGTAATCAGCATCATTTCGTCGCTGTCATACACCTGCATAGCGGCAACCAATGAGCCGTTACGCTCGCTGGTCTGCATCGCAATGACGCCCTGGCCGCCACGGCCGCGCAGCGGAAACTCCTCCAGTCGGGTGCGCTTGCCGTAGCCATTCTCACTGGCCGTCAGAATATAAATCTGGCCTTCGCCCTGGGCTTGCTCCACCGCCTCTGCCTGCGCAGCTACCTCAGCGTCGGTATCGGCTTCGGCATCAATCTGCTGGCTCTTCGGAATAATCAGACTGATAACTTCCGCATCGCCTGCCAAGCGCATACCACGTACGCCGCGAGCGGTACGGCCCATCGCGCGCACATTGCCCTCTTCAAAGCGAATCGCTTTGCCATTCGAGGAGAGCAGCATGGCGTGATCGGAACCCGATGTAATCGCAGCACCGACCAAGCGGTCACCCTCTTCCAGGTCAATCGCAATCAGGCCAACGCTACGCGGGCGAGAGAACTGCTCAAGGCTGGTACGTTTGACCGTACCATTTGCGGTGGCGAAGAAAATGTAATGCTCAGGGTCATAATCCCGGACCGGGAGAATGGCATTCACCGATTCGCCCTCTTCCAGCGGCAGCATGTTCACCAAAGGCTTGCCACGAGAGCCGCGGCTTGCATTGGGCATTTCGTACACTTTCAGCCAATACACCTTGCCACGGTTAGAGAAGAGCAGCACGGTGTCGTGGGTCGAAGCCACGAGCAGGTGCTCGATGACGTCTTCGTCTTTCATGGACGTCGCCGACTTGCCGCGACCGCCACGACGCTGAGCCTGATAATCAGACAGCGGCTGAGTCTTCGCGTAACCAGAGCGGGACACGGTAACCACCATATCCTCTTCCGCGATTAGGTCTTCAATGGAAAGATCCAGGTGGCTGGCTTGGATTTCCGTGCGGCGGTCATCGCCGAACTGATCACGCACCGCGTGCAGCTCTTCACGGATGACTTCCATCAGGCGGTCAGCGGAAGCCAGAATTTCGGTAAACTCGGCGATCTTCTCAAGAATCGAGAGGTACTCATCCAGCAGCTTCTCGGTTTCAAGCCCAGTAAGGCGGTGCAGGCGCAACTCAAGAATGGCCTGCGCCTGAGCGGGGGAAAGCCGATATTCGGTCGCTGACGGATTAAGACCAAAGCCTTCATCCAGATCCTCCGGCTTGCAGGAGGTCGCGCCAGCACGTTCCAACATCGCGGTTACCTGACCAGGCTTCCACACTTTCGCCAGCAGCTTTTCACGCGCTTCAGCGGCGTTAGGCGAGGCTTTAATCAGCTCAATGACTTCATCTATGTTCGAAATCGCGACGGCCAAACCTTCAAGCAGATGGCCACGCTCACGCGCTTTCTTAAGTTCATATAGCGTGCGCCGCGTCACCACTTCACGGCGGTGACGAATAAACGCTTCCAGCATCTCTTTGAGGTTCAACGTGCGGGGCTGGCCATTCTCCAGCGCCACCATGTTGATGCCGAATACGTTTTGCAGCTGCGTCTGGGCGAACAGATTATTGACGACCACTTCGCCGGACTCGCCGCGCTTGATCTCAATCACCACGCGCAGGCCGTCTTTATCCGACTCATCGCGCAGCTCAGCAATGCCTTCGATTTTCTTCTCTTTAACCAGCTCGGCAATCTTCTCAATCAACCGGGCTTTGTTCACCTGATAAGGCAGCTCAGTGATGATAATGTGATCGCGGCCGGTTTTATCGTCGTGCTCAATGGTGTGGCAAGCGCGTACGTAAATGCGGCCTCGCCCTGTACGGTAAGCATCCAAGATGCCTGCACGTCCATTGATAATGCCGCCGGTAGGAAAATCCGGGCCGGGAATGTACTGCATCAGATCATCGACGGTTAAGGTGTAGTCGTCGATCAGTGCCAAGCAGCCGTCAATCACTTCCCGCATGTTATGAGGCGGAATATTGGTGGCCATACCAACGGCGATACCTGATGACCCGTTAATTAACAGGTTAGGAACCTTGGTCGGCAGCACTTCAGGAATACGCTCGGTGCCGTCGTAGTTATCGACCCAATCGACCGTGTCTTTTTCTAGGTCAGCCAGCAGCTCGTGGGCTAGGCGCGACATACGCACCTCGGTGTAACGCATGGCCGCCGCGTTATCACCGTCGATGGAGCCAAAGTTACCTTGACCATCGACCAGCACATGGCGCATGGAAAAGTGCTGAGCCATCCGTACGATGGTGTCATACACCGCACTGTCGCCGTGCGGGTGGTATTTACCGATGACATCGCCGACGACACGCGCCGACTTCTTGTACGGTTTATTCCAGTCATTGCCCAGTTCATGCATGGCAAACAGCACACGCCGGTGAACGGGCTTCAGGCCGTCGCGCACATCAGGTAGCGCGCGGCCGATAATGACACTCATCGCATAGTCGAGGTACGACTGTTTGAGCTCGTCTTCAATATTGACGGGCAAGATTTCTCTGGCGATGTCACCCATGAAAGTCAGATCCTTTGCACTGCATTGGCACTGCGAGAGTTGAAAGCGCTTGAAAATGCCGCCTTTCGTCGTACGAGACTGAGTACATGAAGGCGGCGCGCAGATACCGTGACATCATACCACTGCATGCGCATCAAGGGCAGTCGGTGACACCGCCATTGCCATTTAGGCCGTAAACGCCTCTTTGGGCACGATCAGTCCCCGCAGCACGTCGCGCACCTCACCTTCGATGGCGGCGGCTTTATTGGCCTTCACATCCAGCAGCACGAAGGTGAGGTCTGCCTTGGCAACCAAGGTGCCATCTGCACGCACGATACGGTGGTGGCAAAGAGCACTACGCTCACCAACGTCGACGATGCCCGTTAATACCTGCAAATCATCACCCTGGACGGCCGCCGCGCGATAGTCGATGTTTAAATTAACCACCACGAATGCCCGCCCAGCGCTGTGAAGCTGCTGGATAAGCCGAGGGTGCTCATCGAAGAATGCCCAGCGCCCCTCCTCCATAAACTCCAGATAACGCGCGTTGTTGACATGACCATAGCCATCTAGGTGGTAACCACGGACCCGCATACTGACGTGGGAAATCGACTCAGACATAGCAACCTCTCTATTCACTCTTTACAAAATGGGCAAGGAATCATTAATACTCTGCAAATCAAACACAAGTTTTAAACTCGTGCAACAGCAAGTCGCTGCACCAAGGTGCTGGTAGGAAAGGCCGCGTTTCGACATAATGTGCCACCTTTTTCATAGGATCGGTGACATGTGGTTTAAGCACCTGCATTTATATCGCCTACACGGCGCTCCCGAGCTAGATAGCCAAACTCTGGCCAACGCATGGGATGAGCACGCGGCCAAGCCGCTAGGCAATGCGGATGCACGCCGCTTAGGCTGGACAGCGCCTGCGGGGCGGCTAGGTGGCGACCAGCGTCTGCATGAAATTCAGGGGCACCGCTTACTCTCTGCCCTACGCCAAGAGCGCCTGCTTCCCGCGTCGGTTGTCAAAGAAGAAGTCGACGAAAAAGTCGCCGACATCGAGGCCAGTGAGGGACGCAAAGTCACGCGCAAGGAAAAGACCGCGCTGAAAGAGCAGGTCACCGAAGAACTCATGCCCCGCGCCTTTGTCCGCAGCCAGAAAATTGACTTATGGTGGGACACTAAGCGCCAGCTCATTGGCGTTAATGCTAGCTCGCGCACCCGAGCAGAAGATGTATTGGACCTGCTGCGTGAGACACTCGGCAGCTTAAAAGCTACGCCACTGAGCAGCCAAACATTGCCGATACGCGCCATGACTACCTGGTTAGGCGACCCATCTAGCCGCCCAAGCGACCTACAGCTCGGCGACCAAGTGGAACTCAAGGCAAAAGGCGACGATGGCGTGCTACGCGCACGGCAAGTTGACCTAGACAGCGATGAAATTCAGCAGCTACTTGAGAGCGGACGCCAGGCCAGCAAACTGGCGATCAGCTTGGAAGGCCGCCTAAGCTTTGTGCTACATGACGATTTAGCGCTGAAGTCGCTGCGCTTTGGCGACGCACTGATTGAAGAAGCCGACCATGCCGACGACGGCGATGATGCGCTAGCCCGCCTGGAAACCGACTTTATTCTGATGGCCCAAGCGCTTTCTGACGATGTTACCCGCCTGCTGGAATGGCTTGGTGGCGAAACTCAGCGGGAACCGACGGCTCAGCAAGATACCTAACGCTCTATATTTTAAGCCGCAGCAACCCGATTATTTTTGCTTATATCCAACGGATCGCATGACTCATCACAATAACGCACCCAACACTGACACCACCAACGACCCATGGGCAGACATTCGCCCCTATATGGATCATGAGGTGGCCGATGTTCTTGAACGGCTCTCTCACGATAGTGAACTGCTTGACGCGCTTACCCGCTTTAGGCTGCCGCGCATGGCCAAATGGGCGCCGCCCGTAGCGCGAGCCCTGGCAGGCCACGCCATTCGCCGTGAAGTAAAGGGTGTTACCAGCGTTCGCGAATTTCAAATGCGCATTGCAAGCTATATGGAGCGCATGATCCGCACCACCACGGATGCCTTTGAGGTCTCGGGATTAGACAAACTCGACGACAACAGCGCTTATCTATTTATCGGCAATCATCGCGATATCTCGCTGGACCCCGCCTTTGTTAATTACGCGCTTTACCAGGCAGGCCGAGATACGGTACGTATTGCGATTGGCGACAACTTGCTGAAAAAGCCCTATGTAACCGACCTGATGCGGCTGAACAAAAGCTTTATTGTGCCGCGGAGCGCACGCGGAAAGCGGGCCATGTTGGCCGCTTATCAGCAGCTGTCGTCTTACATTCGCCACTCGATTACCGAAGACAATCACTCTATCTGGATGGCCCAGCGCGAAGGTCGTGCTAAAAACGGCATTGACCGCACCGACCCCGCCATTATCAAAATGCTCACGATGGCAAAGCGCCATGCAGAGCGAGATATGGTCTTTGGCGATGCCATTGCCGAGCTGAAGCTCGTTCCTGTATCGATTAGCTACGAGTACGATCCCTGCGACTTGCAAAAAGCCCAGGAACTGCATGATATCGCCACCCAGGGTAGCTACGCCAAGAGTGAGTTTGAAGACATCCGCTCAATTGTTTCTGGCATTACCGGCTCTAAAGGCCGCGTTCAGCTAAAATTTGGTACGCCGGTGGGTGCTGATATGGCGACACCTGACGAAGTGGCCGCTGAAATTGACCGCCAGGTGATTGGTGGTTACCGCCTCTTTCCCAGCCACTATCTGGCGCTTGAAGCGTTGGGTGAATCGCCGGAGCTGGTCGCTCGTAAGTCTATTACCCGTCAAGACCGGGAGCGATTCAAAGCACGACTGGCAAGTGTTCCAGACGAGTTGCAACCTTACTGGCTGGAGCAGTATGCCAACCCGGTGAAACATAAGGCGGGGCGACTCAGCGTATAAAGGCTTACATGCAGCGGCTTACCTAGTTAAGCGTAATGATCAACGCATGCTCGCAGCTCGAAAAAGTGCTATGGTCAAGGCATTCATTGGTCTCGCTTGGTAGCTTCATCAGGCGCGGTCTTAAGGAGACTCTCTATGTCCGCATCAGAAATTCAAAAAACACGTATTATCAACGAGCTACGCGGCTTTATTCGCAAGCTTCTGCAAGACCCTAAAATTCTAGAGCAGTCGCTGGCTATTGCACGCCAGCAAATGATTGAAGGCAGTAGTCCCGCCGTGATGGCACGTATTGCCAATGAGATTTCAGATACCACCAGTGTGCATATTCCTGAAGACCCGGCAGAGCACTCGGAAGCAGACAAGCTATTTTTAGAATTGCTGCGTGAAGTAGTTCAAGAAGAGCAAGCGCTCTACTAGTCTGTCAGGCTGAGCCTCTGGCTATTTGTATGCATTAACATGACATTACCGGCGAAGCACCTCCCCTTCGCCGTCTTTATTTGTACTGCCTAACCGGAATTATCACTCACCATGTCCAATACTGCCCCGCGCAACATTCTGGTGACGAGCGCCCTTCCCTATGCCAATGGCGCTATTCACTTAGGCCACCTGCTTGAGTACATCCAAACGGATATCTGGGTACGCTTCCAAAAGAGCCGTGGCCAGCAGTGTTACTACGTTTGTGCTGACGATGCTCACGGCACCGCGATTATGCTGCGTGCCGAGCAGGAAGGCATTTCCCCTGAAGCACTGATTGAACGCGTTTCCCAAGACCACCAGGAAGATTTCGCCCGCTTTGGCGTGGGGTTCGATAACTACCCCCCCCCCCACTCGGATGAGAACCGCTACTTCAGCTAGTTGATCTACACCCGCCTGCGCGATAAAGGCCATATTGCCACTCGCGATATCGAGCAGATGTTCGACCCGCAGAACGGTCTGTTTCTAGCCGATCGCTTCATCAAAGGCACCTGCCCGAAGTGCCACGCGGTCGATCAGTACGGCGATAACTGCGAAAAGTGCGGCGCAACCTACACACCTGCGGACCTGATCAATCCAGTTTCCGCCATCTCCGGTGCCACGCCCGAAGTACGCAGCTCCACGCACTACTTCTTCAAACTGCCGGACTTCGCCGACTTCCTGCAGCAGTGGATCAATGATGGCCACGTACAGCCACAAATCCGCAATAAGCTAATGGAGTGGTTTGAGTCTGGCTTTAACGAGTGGGATATTTCCCGCGATGCGCCCTACTTTGGTTTTGAGATTCCCGATGCGCCCGGCAAATACTTCTATGTATGGCTAGACGCCCCCATCGGCTATCTCGCCAGCTTTAAAAACCTCTGCGAGCGCGAAGGTATTGATTTCGATCGCTTCTGGGAAAAAGACTCAGACGCGGAGGTCTACCACTTCATTGGTAAAGACATCGTCTATTTCCACGCGCTGTTCTGGCCTGCCATGCTCCACGGTGCTGATTTGCGCACCCCCACGGCGGTAAACTGCCACGGCTTTTTGACCGTCGATGGTGCGAAGATGCCGAAATCGCGCGGCACCTTCATCAAGGCTGCCACTTACGCTGAACATCTCAACCCCGAGTACCTGCGTTACTACTTTGCCGCCAAGCTCACCTCCAAGGTGGATGATCTTGACCTAAATCTTGAAGACTTCGCTGCCCGAGTGAATTCAGATCTCGTCGGTAAGGTCGTGAACATTGCCAGTCGCTGTGCCGGTTTTGTCAAAAAACTCGGGGGCGGCACCCTCTCTGAGCACTGTGCCGAGCCGCAGATGGTTGCCCGCTTTATCGCTGCCGGTGACGACATTGCCGCCGACTTTGAAGCGCGTGAGTTTAGCCGCGCCATGCGCAAAATTATGGAATTGGCCGATGAAGCCAATACCTATATCGCTGAAAAAGAGCCCTGGGCACTTGCCAAGCAGGATGGTCGCGATCAAGAAGTACTGGAAATCTGCTCGGTGGGTATCAACCTATTCCGCCAGCTCATGGTGTATCTGGCACCGGTGGTGCCCACCATGGCAGAGCAAGCCCGTGAGTTTATAAATATTGACACTCTTGATTGGGAAAGCCGTGGTAATGTGCTGGTCAACCACCCGATCAACAAATTCAAACCGCTGATGACCCGAGTTGAACGGGACAAAATCGATGCCATGATCGACGCATCAAAAGAGGATCTGGTAGAAGAGCAGAAGCTAAAAAACACCCCGAAAGGCCCGCTAGCAGACGAGCCAATCGCGGATGAAATTAGCTTTGATGAGTTTGCCAAGGTTGACCTGCGCATTGCTCGGATTGCCAAAGCACAATATGTCGAGGGTGCTGACAAGCTACTACAGCTTACCCTGGATTTGGGTGGCGAAACCCGCAACGTCTTCTCTGGCATTCGTTCTGCGTACTCTCCAGAAGCCCTGGAAGGCCGCCTGACGGTGATGGTCGCCAACTTGGCGCCCCGCAAGATGCGCTTTGGTGTATCCGAAAGCATGGTGCTTGCTTCAGCGAATAAAGAGGGTATTTATCTGCTTCGCCGGATGCTGGCGCCGAGCCGGGTCAGCGTGTAACGTAACGCCGCCATTCACGGATGAAAGGGGCAAGGCGAACAGCCTGCCCCTTTTGTTTTTAGGCTACTTTCATTTAGACCCATTAATGGCCGTCATAAACATCAATACGAGTTTGCTCTATGGGCCAGCGCCTCTCTCTATCATTGCGTTTTCGTTTCTTTGCCGTATTAGGCGGGTTATTAATCGTCGCAATGATAGCGCTCGCGGTCATCAGCAAATGGTTGATTTTCCCAGCGCTACAGGCTGAAGAACACACCGCCGTGCAGCGCGAACTAGATCGGGCTGAGCGCAGCCTAATGCTCAATCAAGAGAGCCTGCTCGCCCAGGCACGGGACTGGGCGAACTGGGATGATAGCTACCAGTTTCTTGAAGGTAGCAACCCTCGCTATACCGAGGTCAACTTTAGCCAGCAGATGTTTGAAGACATGAACTACCACCTTATGGCGTTTTTTACCCTAGCAGGCGATGTTCATTTCTTGGCGGGGCTTGATCCAGTTACCCGTCGCTATCAAACCTGTACCGCAGCCGTTAACCGCTGTGGATGGATGGCCCCTTGGGTCGAGACGATGCAATCAGCCATCGCAAACCAGGTTGACCCGATAACGCTTTATATCGAACAGTGGCCCGCCATCGTGGCGGCTAGCCAAATTTTACGTACCGATGAGAGCGGCCCACCCAACGGCTGGCTGTTTAAAGTCCGAGCCATGGATGATGCCTGGCTTGAGCGCATGGCCGATTACACCGGGCTCCCCATATCGCTCAACGTCACACCCTACAACGCTGCAAAGGCTACCGAACTCACGTTTTCGGGCGACCAAGCCCGAGCATCACAGCAGTTTCCCGCCTTGGGAACGAACGAGGCTGTGTCGCTGGAGATCGAGTTAAATCGCGTGCAGTACCTCGCAAGCCTCGCCACCTTTCGCTACATCCTGCTCTGGACAGCCGGTTTGATGCTGCTTGTCATTGGCATGGTGCTATTACTGCTCGAGCGAATGGTGCTGAAGCCACTGCGCCAGCTCACCGCGTTCACACAGTCTGCGGGCCAGCTTAATGACAGTAATGGTTTAACCCAACGTCGCGATGAAATCGGTATCCTATCCAGAGCCTTTTCAGAACAGCTCAGCTGCCAACAGCAGCTCAATGCGGAACTGCTCCGCATGTCGACCCATGACTCACTGACGGAGCTTCCCAACCGGCGGTTATTCGATCAGCGCTTAACCTTAGCGGTGAGCCAAGCCAGTGCAGACAGTGAACCACTGGCCGTCATGATGCTGGATATCGATCACTTCAAACTCTACAACGACTATTATGGCCATCAGAAAGGAGACGAGTGCTTACAGCAAGTGGCGACGGCGCTGCATGGCATAGCCAACCAACATGACTTTCTTATTGCTCGTACCGGTGGAGAGGAGTTTAGCGCGCTGCTGCCAGGTATTACCCCGAAAGAGGCTACCGAATTTGCCAATGCGCTGATTGAGGCAGTCGACCAGCTTATGCTGCCCCACACCACGTCACCTGTTAGCCGCTATGTCACCATTAGCTTAGGCATCGGTATGCTAGAAGATAGTGAAACATCATTGCCAAGCGCAGTTATGGGCACCGCTGACCAAGCACTGTATTTAGCCAAAGCCAGCGGCCGCCACTGCATGGCTCTCTACAAGCCCCCTCTAGCCAGCCACCCTATTTCTAAGCAAAATACGCCGTCATGAATGAACTCTTCGTTATTTTGGTCAGCACCGCGCTGGTCAACAATTTTGTGTTGGTCCAATTTCTTGGGCTATGCCCGTTTATGGGTGTCTCGAACAAGCTCGAATCGGCAATGGGCATGTCGTTGGCCACCACGTTCGTGTTGACGCTAGCCTCTGCCGCTAGCTATGTGGTTTATCACGGCTTGCTGGTGCCCTTTGATATTACCTATCTGCGTACCATTAGCTTTATCGTCGTGATTGCCGCCGTGGTGCAGTTCACGGAAATCATGGTGCGCCAGCTCAGTCCGTTACTGCATCAGGTGCTGGGTATTTTTCTGCCACTGATTACCACCAACTGCGCCGTCCTCGGCGTGGCGCTGCTGTCGCTGAACCGAGAGCTGAGCTTTTTCCATACCACGCTGTATGGCCTGGGCGCTGCGTTAGGCTTTTCGCTGGTGCTTGTACTGTTTGCCGCCATGCGCGAACGCTTGGCTAGCGCAGATGTACCCAAGCCCTTTCGTGGTGCCGCTATCGCCATGATTACCGCCAGCCTCATGTCGTTGGCATTTCTCGGATTTTCCGGACTGGTACAGGGGTAACGGCCATGAGCGATTCATTTTCATGGTGGGGCGTGCTTAGCGCCGTCGGCGTACTCACCGGCCTGGGCATCACCTTTGGCGCGCTACTCGGCATGGCGAGCGCGCGCTTTAAAGGTGAAGAGAACCCGCTGGTTGAGAAAATTGATGCGCTGCTGCCACAAACCCAATGTGGCCAGTGCGGCTATCCCGGCTGTCGCCCCTACGCTGAAGCGATCAATCAGGGCGACGCCATCAATAAATGCCCTCCCGGCGGTGAGGCAACTATTCTCGCCCTAGCGGATATGCTCGGCCGTGACCCTGCCCCGCTAGATGGGGAAGCAGCCAGTGAAGATACCGTGGCGTATATCCGTGAAGCCGAGTGTATCGGCTGCACCAAGTGCATTCAGGCGTGCCCGGTAGATGCCATTATTGGCGCGGCTAAACAGATGCATACCGTAATCGAAGACGAGTGCACCGGCTGCGACCTCTGCGTAGCCCCCTGCCCGGTGGACTGCATCGACATGCTGCCCAGACGCAAGCCGCTGACACAGTGGGAGCCCATCGTGAGCGACCGCCAGCCATTAAGGAGCGCGCATGCCGGCCTATGAATTTCCCGGTGGCATCTACCCGCCCGAGCGTAAAGAGCGTTCTAATCAAGCGCCGCTGCGCCCCGCGCCGTTGCCCAGTGAGGTAACGCTACCGATGTCGCAGCATACCGGCAAGGCAGCGTGGCCCTGCGTCAACGTGGGCGATACAGTCAAAACAGGTACGCTAGTCGCCCGCCGAGATGGCATGGTCTCAGCCAACGTGCACGCCAGTATCAGCGGCACCGTGATCGAGATAACTGACAGCGTGATCATCATTCAAGGCGATGGCGAAGATCGCTGGGCCACGCTGCCACCGCTGGATTGGCGAACCACAGAGCGCGACGCGCTGCTGGAACGGCTAGATGACAGCGGGCTTATTGGGCTAGGGGGGGCTGGCTTTCCGGCCTATATCAAAGCTCAAGTCAACGAGCACCACGCCATTGATACGCTGGTGGTCGATGCCGCCGAATGTGAGCCTTACATTACCGCTGATGACCTCACGCTTCGCCACTATGCGGCGGATGTGCTTGAGGGGGCTCAATTGCTGGCCCGCCTATGTGGAGCCGCGCACATCATCGTCGGTATTGAAGATAACAAGCCTGAGGCTATTCAGGCGCTACAAGCTCTTCTTACGGTCATTGCTGACAGCGAACCGCTCGCGAGCGTGACGCTGAAGATAATCGAAACCCGCTATCCCAGCGGCGGAGAGCGCCAGCTGATTAAAAAGCTGCTGAACCGCGAAGTGCCTAGCGGTGGGCTACCGGCGGATATCGGCGTGCTATGCCACAACCCCGGAACGCTGCTCGCGGGTCTGCAAGCGGTACGCGACGGACTACCGCTGGTCGCAAGGGTCGTTACCCTAACTGGTGATGCCATTACCCAGCCCGGCAACTACTGGGTTCGTGTAGGCACCTCGGTAGACGCGCTGCTGGCGCAGGTTGGCGTGGACGACGAGCAGTTGCATCAAGTGGTGGTCGGCGGGCCGATGATGGGCACGCCGCTTACGTCATTAGACACTCCCGTCACCAAAACGACCAACTGCCTGATTGCCGCGACAAAAGAGGAGCTGCCGCCAGCACCCGCAGAAGCCCCCTGCATTCGCTGCGGCGCTTGTGAAAGTGTGTGCCCTGCTCAACTGCTTCCCCAGCAGTTGCACTGGTACGCCCGTGCCGAAAACGATGCCGCCCTTGAAGCCCATCATCTGTTCGACTGTATTGAGTGCGGTGCCTGCAGCTACGTTTGCCCCAGCGCGATCCCTTTGGTGCAGGACTACCGCTCCTCCAAACAGCGCATCCGGTATAAACGCATCGAAACCGCCAAAGCGGAACACGCCAAGCACCGCTTTGAGTTCCGCCAAGCGCGGCTGGCCAGGGAAGAAGCGGAGAAGAAGGCGCGCCGTCAGGCACGGCTCGCCCAGCAGCAGTCCGCTTCCAGCGACGCTAAGGGCACTCAAGCTGTTCCCGTGGCAGACCTTCGCAGCCTGCGCATCGCTCAAACGGCCGCCAAAGCCGCCGTACGAAAAGCGGAGAAAGTGTTGGCACGGGCCGCCGCTCAAGACCCGCAGCAGCGCCACGACGATTTGGAGACCCAGCTCGCCACTGCCCAAGAAAATCTAAAAGCGGCAGAAGCACGATTGGCCGAAGCTCGCGCCGCCAGTGAACAGAAGGAAGCGCCATGAGGATGATGCACGCCCCCCAGCGGGGTAAAGCGCCATCAACAGCCCATGTGATGCGCTGGGTCATCGCCGCCACGCTTCCGGGCCTTGCGGTGATGACGCTCTATTTTGGCCTAGGGGTACTCAGCAACGTACTGATCGCGGCGCTTTGGGCCGTCGCCGCTGAAGCGCTCATTCTGCGCCTGCGCCACCGCCCCATTTGGCCGACGCTCAACGACTCCAGCGCCCTGCTCACTGGCGTGTTGCTAGGCGCCTCGTTGCCACCTGCGAGCCCCTGGTGGCTAATTGGCGTTGGGGTGATCGCCGCCGTCGTCGTCGCGAAGCAGCTCTATGGCGGCTTGGGGCACAATCCGTTCAACCCTGCGATGGTGGGCTATGCGCTGCTGCTGGTGTCGTTTCCCACCCATATGACGCCCTGGGCACCGCCCCAACCGCTTTGGCCCGACTCCCTCTGGCCACAAATAATGGGAACACTACCCACGTCAGCGCTCGATGGCCTGAGCGGAGCCAAACCCTTAGATGCCCTCAAACATAAAGGCGACGCAGTGCTCGCCAGCGAGTTCTGGGCATCGTCGCCGCTCCCTGAAGGAACGCTGAATGCTTGGCGTAATATCGCGCTGGCATGGCTGGCAGGGGGCGTGGTGTTGATCGTCAAACGACTGATCAGCTGGCATATTCCGGTCGCTATGCTGGGCAGTATGATGCTGCTCTCAGCGCTGTTTTATGCCAGCGACACTAGCCACTTTGGCTCACCGCTGTTTCATCTGCTCACCGGGGCGACGCTGTTTGGTGCCTTCTTTATTGCCACCGACCCGGTCTCAGCGGCCACTAGTCGTCAGGGGAAGCTGTTATACGGTGCGGGGATTGGCGTGCTGGTCATCCTGATTCGTAATTTAGGCGGCTACCCGGATGCCGTCGCCTTTGCCGTGCTGCTGATGAATCTCTGCGTGCCGCTGCTGGACATGGTCAGCGTGCCACGCCCGGTCGGTCAAGCTACTGCTCGGGCTGATGAAAGGAAGAGCGCGCCATGACCACTCAACACGCTATGCTGCGTGGCGCGCTGGCCCTTGGCCTGTTTGCCTTGGTCACTGCCGGCAGCGTCGCCCTCACCCGCGCCGTGACCGCGGAGCGTATTGCCGAGCACCAGCTTGCTTATCAGCATCGTCAGTTGCAGGAGGTGCTGCCCGCTTCACTGGCCTCGGTGCCGGTTCAGGTCGTATTAGAGAGCGCGTTTTCGCTACCCGACCCAGCGCCGCTGGGCCATCGAACACCACAAGAGGGCTGGCGGGTGCAGCAAGGCAGCAGCACCGCGACTATTCTGCCGGTCGTGACACGCCAAGGGTATAACGGTGAAATTCGCCTGCTAGTTGCCATCAACCAAAGCGGGCAACTCACCGGGGTGCGGGTGACTCACCACCAAGAGACGCCAGGTCTTGGCGATGATATCGAGCGGTCACGCAGCGCCTGGATCACATCATTCAACGGCCTAAGCCTTGAGAGCCTGCCCCCAAGCGGCTGGGCCGTGAGCAAAGAGGGCGGCGAATTCGACAGCTTTACCGGCGCAACGATTACCCCACGGGCCGTCATCAATGCCGTACACGATGCGATGCGCTACTATCAGCGCGAACTCGCTCAGCAGGAGCCCACACCATGAGCCAGTGGACACAGCTTGCCCGAGAAGGGCTTTGGTCAAATAACCCGGCGCTGGTGCAGCTACTGGGGCTTTGCCCGCTGCTGGCGGTCAGCGCCACGGTGGTGAATGCGCTAGGCTTGGCGCTGGCCACTCTGCTGGTCTTGGTAGGCTCCAGCACAACAACCTCGCTCATTCGCCACCAGGTGCCTAGCGCCGTGCGGCTCCCCGCGTTTGTGATGGTGATTGCCGCTTTTGTGACCTGCGCTGCGCTGCTCATGGCCGCGTTTGCTTACTCGCTCTATCAAATATTGGGGATTTTCATCCCACTCATCGTGACTAACTGCGCCATTTTGGGCCGGGCGGATGCGTTTGCCTCCCGCCAGCCCGTGCTGCCTGCGGCAGTCGATGGGCTGATGACGGGGCTGGGCTTTGGTGCGGTATTAGTGCTGATGGGCGCAATCCGCGAGTTGGTGGGCCAAGGGACGCTGTTTAGCGACATGGCGCTTCTGTTTGGGCCGGTTGCCGCTCACTGGCAGATCACCCTGGTGGCGGATTACCAGTTTCTCTTTTTCATCCTGCCCCCCGGCGCGTTCTTCGTGGCAGGGCTTTTGATCGCGCTGAAAAACGTGCTGGATCAGCGTCGCGCCGCCCGCGCTCAGCCCGTCAACGTCGCACCGCGAGCCGAGCGTCGTGTGCGGGTAACCGGCACCATTAAATAAGCACCATTCAATAACCAAGAGAACACGCCATGAATGCTCAAAAGCGTCATGAGATATTTGCGCGCCTCCAGGCGGAAAACCCACACCCCACCACCGAGCTCAACTGGAGCACGCCCTTTGAGCTATTGGCAGCGGTACTGCTCTCCGCCCAAGCAACGGATGTGGGCGTGAATAAAGCCACGGCCAAGCTTTATCCGGTCGCGAATACCCCTGAGGCGATCATTGAGCTGGGTATTGATGGCCTAAAGCAGCACATTAAAACCATTGGCCTGTTTAACACCAAGGCAGAAAATTTAATGAAGACCTGCCACCTGCTGGTCAATCAGCACGGCGGCGAGGTTCCCAACACCCGTCAAGCCTTGGAAGCGCTGCCCGGTGTCGGGCGTAAAACCGCCAATGTGATTTTAAACACCGCCTTTGGCCAGCCTACTATCGCGGTGGATACGCATATTTTTCGCGTTTCGAACCGTACCGGTATCGCCAAAGGTAAAGACGTGGTGGAAGTCGAGCAGAAGCTGTTGCGCCACGTTCCCAGCGCCTTTAAACAAGATGCCCACCACTGGCTGATTTTACACGGGCGCTACACCTGCATTGCGCGTAAACCCCGCTGCGGTAGCTGCATCATCGAAGATCTATGCGACTATAAAGAAAAGACCGAGCTTGCCTAACGGCACGCCAACGCCAGGATCACTCTATGCCGAGCAGGTCATTAGTTGCCCCCTCCACCAGCAGCTGACGATACGTTTCTCGCCAGCGCGGCCACTGCCATGGCTGAGTATCCATCTGCGCGGGCTGGCTACCGGGGTCTAACAGCCACGCTTTCAAGCGCTGATAGAGCCCCTCTTGTGTACCATCGTAGCGATATTGGGCGGGATAAAGTTCAGGAAAGCAGAGCCTATCCGGTACCAGCGGCGTGGCTCCTCGCTGGGCAGCCTCCATGATCGCCAGCCCCTGAAACTCATGCCAAGTGGTTGACACCACAATACCGCCACCGTTGAGCAGCGCGCGGTACTCCGCCTCTGGCTGCGGCCCCCAGCAGATAATATGCTCAGCCAGGCGCACCTGCGCCTCGGCAAATACCGGCGGCACGTCGCGAAACTGCTGGCCAAGCACCGCCAACTCAAAGGGCACCTGCTGCTCGTTTAGCTTGAACAGCACCGCGAAGAAGTCCTCCGGGTTTTTGTCATACTCCCAACGTTGATTCCAAATCAGCCGCTGCGGGTTTGAGTTACCAGCGGCGGCACAGTTAGCAGGCGCGATGGGCACGGGCACCACGCGAGCACTTTGGCGTAGCCGTTCTAGCGGTTTAGCCGCGGGTAGATTTTCCGGCATTTTCTTTAAAAAACGCCGCGCACCATCAAAAAAAGAGTCCCGGTTATAGGCCGTATTGAACACAAGGACATCTGCCGCCAGTGCCGCATACAAGTTGACCATTTTGGCTTCTACCTGGGGCATCTGCTCGCTGGATTCTGGGTAGGCAAACTGATTTTCGTGAAAATAGACGATCTTTCTTGCTCGCCCCAGATGGGGAAACAGCCCCACTAAGGTGGCGATATCTACCATAGACGTTGCCAGCACTACATCGTAGGGCTGATTTAACCGCTCGTACTCTTTTAACCACCAGCTCAACGGGTTGCCACGAATGCGCCAGGAGAAGTGGCGAGGAGGCAAGCTTAGCAACGTCCAGGCTACCTCGTTCACTTCAGCCATTAAGCTGTTAGCCCAATAACGGTGGCTAACCGCTTCATAAGCCGATAACAATAAAACGCGCACCATCCTGCCTACCGGTGAAAGGTTCTCTTCATACACAGCATTCGGCCAAGGTCGTCTTGGCCGAATGCTGTACGCTACATACACTTAAACCATCGCTAGCAGTCGCACTGCTCATCTAACGCCGCTGAGGAGACCGTAATGGCCAACGTATTAGTGGTCGATGATGAACCCAATATCCTACTCTCCCTTGAGTTCCTCATGTCCCATGCCGGGCTGACGGTGACGACAGCGCCCGATGGCGAAACCGCGCTGCTGAGAATTGCCGATGCATCCCCCGACCTGTTGTTACTGGACATCAGCTTGCCGGGCATCAGTGGCTTTGAAGTGCTGGAGCAGCTGCGCCGCTCAGAGTCCGAACGGCATTTACCGGTGATTATGTTAACGGCTCATGGCCGTGAAGTAGAGCGGGAAAAAGGCTTTGCGCTGGGCGCAGATGACTACGTCACCAAGCCTTTCTCTACCCAACAGCTTGTAGAGAAGGTCAAAGCCCTGTTAGCCGAGCGTGCACCATGACACGCAAGGGCCTTCCTAAACGCCAACGCTTGGTCGGCGTGTGGCTGCTGCTAAGCGGCGTTAGCTTAGTAGGGGGAGCGCTCTTTGCCGCTTGGTTAGATAGCCAGCTGGCACTTTCAGGCGTGGCGCGTGCGGCTCTATGGCTAGGCAGGTTTTCAGGCGGCATCACGCCTTTTTTTAATGGGCCTGCTGCTGGAGCGCATGCTATTTACACCCCTTCGCCACCTTCAAGCGCAGCTGGCACGCTGGGTAGCCAACCCAGATGCCCAAGACGAACACACTGCAGAGGGCTGGTTAAAAGGGCTTGGCCCAGACCTTCGCCGCGTCAGCCACAGCTGGCGCGCCGACCGCTCACGACTCGCCACCGCCCATGCAGAAGGAGCGCGTAGCGCATCGCGTATACGCCAAGAGCTTGAAACGTTGCTGCAGGTGCTTGAAACACCGCTGTTACTTTGCGACCGGCACCGGCGGGTGATGTTGTTTAATCAGGCTGCCGAAAACTTCTTTGCGGGTAATACCGGCCTGGGGCTTGGTAAACGTCTGGATGCCCTGCTGCCGACAGCTACCCTTGCCAACGCCATAGCACAACTACCCGACGACGGCTCGCCTCGGGAAATGCTCGCCCCCTGTGACCAGCGCTGGTTAAAGGTTGTCATTCGCCGGGTCCCCGGCAGTGAACGCGAAACGCTGGTGACCTGTAGCGATGCGACCACCACCTGGAATAACGAAATGGGCGTGCGGGCCGAACTTAATCATCTATTGCCGCCACTTCGCCAGCACTCCGCCAGCTTAAGCAGCGCCGCTGATGCGCTGCGTCAAATTCCCCCCTCAGAAACGTCGCTTGAGCTACGAGCACGTTTAGAGCAAGTAGTGCACGATGAGAGCCAAGCATTAAACAAGCACGTCGCGGAGATTGGCTCGCTGCTGGACGATCTTCAGTACCACGGCGAACGTTTAAGACCCATTTGGTCCAACGATTTTTGGCAATCGCTGGATGAGCGCCTTGACCCTGCCCACCGCTTAATCACCCCTATCGGCGTGCCCGCTTGGTTTAAAGGCGACGCCCCCGCGCTGATTGAGCTATTCCACTCTCTGGTGGATCACCTGCGCTGCCACTTGCCCAGCAGCGGTTTTGAAGGTGAAGTCACGCTCAACCCAAAACGCGCTTACGTTGACTTGATTTGGCAAGGCTCCCCCGTCCCCGAAGGCGAGCTCACCATTTGGCGCGAGCACCCGCTGACCACGCTACCGCTTAGCCCCTCAGTCGCGGATATTCTGCGCCAGCACGCGACCGATATCTGGAGTGTTGCCGATGCGGATAAACGCCACGCACGACTAAGACTGCCGCTACCAACGATTGCACAAGCCCAAGCGCCTCGTGAGCTCGCCCCTCCGCGCCCGGAATTCCATGACTTTGGCATCGCCCAGCTCCCTGCGCCTGACGTGGCTCTGGCTAGCAGAGCTCTACGCTGCCTAGATATCGTGGCGTTTGATACGGAGACTACTGGCCTTGAGCTGCGCCGAGGAGACACGGTGATTAGCCTGGGCGCCTGCCGGATCGTCAATGGCCGTTTACTGGCGAATGATGCGTTTGATCATTTCGTGGACCCGAAGCGCGCCATTCCTGCTGCCAGTACGGTGATTCACGGCATTACCGATGCGGATGTCGCGGGCGCTGCCCCCCTTGAAACAGTGCTTGACCTGTTTCGTGATTACGTCGGTGAGGCCGTGCTGCTCGCCCATAATGCGGCTTTCGATATGCTGGCCATTAGCGACCATGGCGTTGCCTTTGATATTCCCGTTTTAGACACACTGCTTATTTCAAAAGCGCTCGATGAAGCATTGGATGGTCACGATTTAGACACGCTAGCCAAGCGCTATGACCTCCACTTTCCACCGGGCACTCGCCACACGGCGTTAGGTGATGCCCGCGTTACCGCAGAGCTATGGCTATCACTGCTGCCACGGCTCGAGGCCCGAGGCATTGATACGCTGGAAGAGCTGCTTGCCCTGCAGGCAAATGCCTTTGATAAAGAGGATGCCAGCGCGCCATGAACCCCTTCAGCGCTCCCTCCCGCAGGCGCGAACGGCTCATCGCGTTGGCCCTGCTGGCACTGTTTATGTTTTGCCCACCGATGCTGCTTATTGTTGATCGTTTACCGGGCCTGCTGGGTTGGCTACCGCTCTACCTATTTGTCGTTTGGGGAGCGCTCATTGGATTCACCGCTTGGCTGGTTGAGCCTCCCAAGGAACCATGACCATGCGCGGCGATTGGGTAGTGATTGGTACCGCCTTTTGCTATTTGGCCCTGCTCTTTATGGTCGCCGCCTGGGGAGACCGGCGCGCCGAACAGGGGCGCTCGCTGATTGGCTCGCCTACGGTCTATGCCCTCTCTATCGCGGTTTACTGTACTGCCTGGACGTTTTACGGCAGCGTTGGCCGCGCAGCACAGTATGGCCCTAGCTTCCTACTGATTTACCTGGGGCCGACACTGGCGATGCTGTTAGCCCCTTTTACACTACGCAAAATGGTGCGCATTGCCGCACAGCAGCGCATCACCTCGATTGCCGACTTTATCAGCGCCCGCTACGGCAAAAGCTCTCGTTTAGGGGCGCTCGTGGCCATCATGGCGCTCATCACCATCACCCCTTATATCGCACTTCAGCTAAAAGCCATCACGGTGAGTCATGCGGTACTGATGAACTACCCGCTGGGTGCCGATATCACGCT
Organism: Vreelandella lionensis; assembly: GCF_002087295.1. Classification (GTDB taxonomy): domain Bacteria; phylum Pseudomonadota; class Gammaproteobacteria; order Pseudomonadales; family Halomonadaceae; genus Vreelandella; species Vreelandella lionensis. The sequence continues at coordinate 46,634 of NZ_MWVI01000035.1, forward strand.
AGAGAACGAACGCTTCTGGATGGACCGCTCTTTTTGGATAGCGATGGTGTTGGCGGTGTTTATTATTCTTTTTGGCCCCCGTCACTTAGATGCCAGCGAGCGCCACGAAGGGATGGTGGCTGCCATTGCCGTAGAGTCCCTGGTGAAACTGATCGCCTTTCTGGCAGTGGGCGTATTTGTCACGTTCATCATGTTTGCAGGGCCAGGCGCCCTCTTAGCCGAAGTCGCTGCTACACCAGCATTAATCAATAGCATGCGCCTAGAAAACGTACCTGGCGGCGCAACGGGCTGGGTGGGTATGCTGCTGCTGGCATTTCTGGCCTTCTTTACACTACCCCGGCAGTTCCAGGTTCTCGTGGTGGAGAATGTTGACGAGCAGCACCTCCATCGCGCCAGCGGGCTATTCCCGCTCTATTTGCTGTTGATTAACCTGTTTGTCATCCCGATTGCCTTAGCCGGGCTGCTACTTGTCGAGGGCGATCCCGATAGCTTCGTGCTCACGCTGCCCCTCTCTGCGGGGCTAGAAGGTTTGCCGCTGTTAGTCTTTATCGGTGGTCTTTCAGCCGCCACCGGCATGGTCATTGTTGAGACGATTGCCCTCTCTACCATGGTCAGCAATCAGCTCATTATGCCTCTGCTGCTGAAAGTAAAGCGCCTTTATATTGGGCGCCATGGCCGGCTTGCCGACTGGCTACTCAACATTCGGCGCATCGCCATTTTGCTGATTCTACTCATGGGCTATCTCTACCATGCGCTGATCGGCGATAGCTACAGCCTGGTAACCATCGGGCTGGTCTCTTTTGCGGGAGTGGCCCAGTTTGCCCCTGCACTGCTCATCGGGCTTTACTGGCGCGGGGCAACGCGCCAGGGGGCAACGTTAGGGCTGCTCGCTGGATTTTTTATCTGGTTCTATACGCTGCTGCTGCCGGGGTTTGCACAGTCGGGCTGGCTGAAAGAGACGTTAATCACCCAGGGCCCTTGGGAAATCAGTTGGCTATCACCTTACGCGCTGCTGGGGCTAAGCGGATGGGATATTTATACGCATTCACTGTTTTGGAGCATGCTAGTTAATGTTAGCTTACTGATTGGCGTATCATTATTCACTCGTCCTACACCACTAGAGCAGACTCAGGCCGCACTATTTACCGAGGCAATGCACCCCAATCTGCAAACCACTTCACTCTGGCAAGGTGAAACCACCGAAGGCGCACTCCATGCACTGTTAATTCGGTATTTGGGAAGTATGGCAACTCAGCGTGTCTTTGCATCCCAAACGGCACAACCTGTTACCGAGACCGATGCTTATCAGCGGCCAGCGTCTAAGGCACTAATCACTCGTGCTGAACAATCATTGGCTGGCTCCCTGGGTAGCGCATCCGCCAGCGTATTAATCAACTCGGTCTTACGTGGTGAAGCATTAGATGTAGAGTCAGTGCTCACTATTTTAGACACCACCTCCCAGGCCTTAGAATACAACCGCCAATTAGAGCAAAAGTCCCAGGAACTAGCTCGTGTCGGTGAAGAGCTACGCAGCGCTAACGAACGGTTACGTGAGCTTGATCGCATGAAAGATGAGTTTGTCGCTATGGTCAGTCATGAACTTCGCACGCCACTAACATCTATACGATCATTTGCAGAAATTTTACGCGACACACCCGATATCGCGGCCGATAAACGTCAACAATTTCTCAGCATTATGGTACTGGAAAGCCAGCGCCTTTCCCGGCTTATTGAGGAGATTTTGGATTTAGCGCGACTTGAAAGCGGCCGATTAACCATGAAGCCAGTGGCGGTAAACTTAACAAAACTTGCAAAACAAATAGCGATGCCATCTTCCGCTTACATGAGGAGAACAGTATTGGGTTTGAGTTTTATGCAGCGGATGCTCCCGCCATTGTCATTGCGGACCCAGACCGCCTTGAGCAGGTCATTATTAACCTACTGGAAAATGCACGAAAATTTGCTAACCCTCAACACCCAAAGATAAAGCTGTCTGTTTATCCTATCGACAATGCCTTTCAGCTTAGCGTTGAGGATAATGGCCCAGGCATTCCGCCTACAGAGCGCGAAAATGTCTTTGAGAAATTCTATCAGCTGCAGCTTAAAGAGCACACTTCAATGCAAGGTCGGCCTAAAGGAAGCGGTTTAGGCTTGCCCATTAGCCGCGCTATAATTCACCACCTGGGTGGCAAACTATGGGCTACCGAATCCCCATTAGGTGGCACCAAAATGGTATTGGAACTTCCGAAAGCCTCTTTTATGTAAACAATTGTGCCGTTTAACGCATGGTATCTCAGTGTAACTAGCATCCGCTGACTCTTTGACGCTATTCTTCGCGCCCTCGCACGCTTTTCACCCGTTACCGGCGGAGCAGCAACACGATGCATGGATTAGCTCAACAAGAGAAGAGTGGCCACTACACCATCGCCACCCAACCCATAGTGAATGCCCAGTTGCAACATATTGCAGATGAGTTGCTCTACCGTGGGGATATATCTGCCTATAGCGCCGCAGTATTAGATGATGTTCAGGCAACCGCTCGTGCCTGTGCTGTGGCTATTTATGAAATTGGTTTGGAAAAGCTTTGCGGCCAGCGTCAGATTTTTATTAATGCTTCTGAACAGTGGCTGCTTAATCCCGATTTGGATGGCCTTCCGACCAATCAAATTGTTATCGAAGTGCTAGAGGATACTCAACCGAGCGAGCCGCTGATCGCCGCTCTACGTCAACTAAAGGCAAAAGGCTATACGTTAGCGCTTGATGATTTCGAGCTCACTTCCGCCAATAGTGCGCTATTAAACCTTGCCGATATCGTTAAATTCGATATATCGGTTGGATTACCCGTAGAACTTATTCAACGCCTTTATAGCAAAGGGTATACGCTGCTGGCCGAACGCGTAGAGACCTATGCGGATTTCGAGCGGTGTAAAGCACTCGGTTTTCGCCTGTTTCAAGGGTATTTTTACCAACGCCCCCAAGTGCAAGCCACGCAGACCCAGCGCCGTAGCTCGTCCCGCGCCAATCAAATGCAGCTCCTCGCCCAGCTATATAGCGATAAAGTACGCCTGCCAGCATTAAGCACACTAATAGCGCGAGACCCATATCTACTTAATGCTGTATTTAAACGCGCCAACTCAGCTGAGAAAGCCTCTCAGCGTCCTGCTTACAAACTGCTGGACTGCATCCATATTATTGGCCTGAAAGAGCTGAGAACGCTGGTTTCTATTGTGATGCTGGCGGGCAACAGCCCTGCCAGCAAAGTTAATCTGATTAATGGATTAACGCATGCGTTTGCCTGCGAAGCGTTGGCTTTACAACGAGGCCTTGATGGAGAAGAGAGCTTTATAACCGGGCTTTTTTCGCATATGCCGATAATTTTAGGTGTTGACTTAGAGACCATGCTCCAAGAGCTACCGCTTAACCATGCTATTCGCCACGCCCTTGTAGGGTACCAGGGCCCACTAGGAGAGCTGTTACGGGATGTCGAAGCTTGCGAGCGGGGTGTTGCTACCCCGGACGTGCCCGCAGAGCTTATGTTGCAAGCAGCCATAGAAGCGCGCGCCCTAATGGACGCCCATAATTAGCTAGCCGTGCTGCTATCGCGGCGGGGGTCGGGCTCGAACATGGCATCCCCCACTTCATCGATATAGCGCTGCGCTTTTGACACCATTAGCGCATCGCAAGCCTCACGCCCCGGCAACATATCGGAACGCTCAAACCGGTGCTCTTGCGCGCCACCTTGGCTATCGGGTTTGCGTATCCAGCCGCTCACGCGATACTGGCCGCTTTGGTTATCGGGCTGGGAGATAATTAAATACTCTTTATACTCCACCGATTCAGCCGCTTTGGTGCCAGTACTCGTGTTACCACCGCCCTGCGAACCAAATAAGCCTGAAAGCAACTTCTTAAACATAACGGCTCCTGTTACGCAGTGGCCAGCCCTGAGGCTGGCCACTGTTGAACGTTAGCTCTGCTGACGACCTTTGCCCGCGGCAATACGAAGACGCAGCGCATTCAGCTTGATAAAGCCTTCGGCATCTTTCTGATTGTAAGCGCCCGCATCGTCTTCAAACGTTGCGATAGACTCATCAAACAGCGACTGCTCAGATTTACGACCGACTACCGTAGCGTTACCTTTGTAGAGCTTCATGCGGACAACACCCGAGACATTTTTCTGCGTCTCGTCAATAGCAGCTTGCAGCATGCGGCGCTCAGGGCTCCACCAGTAGCCGTTGTAGATTACTTCGGCATACTTGGGCATCAGCTGATCTTTCAGGTGAGCCTCTTCACGGTCTAACGTCAGTGACTCGATCGCGCGGTGAGCGCGCAGCATGATCGTGCCTCCTGGCGTTTCATAGCAGCCACGCGACTTCATGCCCACATAGCGGTTCTCAACGATATCCAGGCGGCCAATGCCGTTATCGCCACCCAGCTTGTTGAGCTTCTCCAGCACTTCATGTGCCTTCAGCGCTTCGCCGTCAATCGCAACGATGTCGCCTTTCTCGTACGTCAGCTCAACGTAAGTCGGCTGCTCTGGCGCGGCTTCAGGAGAAACGCTCCAACGCCACATGTCTTCTTCGGCTTCGGCCCAAGGATCTTCCAGAATGCCGCCTTCGTAGGAGATGTGCAGCAGGTTAGCATCCATGGAGTAGGGAGATTTCTTCTTTTTGTTGGAGAAATCGACCGGAATATTGTGCTCTTCACAGTAAGCCATCAGCTTTTCGCGTGAAGTGAGATCCCACTCGCGCCATGGCGCGATGACTTTAACGCCTGGCTTCAGCGCGTAGCCGCCCAGCTCAAAACGCACCTGATCGTTACCTTTACCCGTCGCACCGTGAGAAATAGCGTCTGCACCGGTTTCGTTAGCAATTTCGATCAAGCGCTTGGCAATCAGCGGGCGAGCAATAGAGGTGCCCAGCAGGTACTCACCTTCATAAATGGTGTTGGCGCGGAACATCGGGAAGACGTAATCGCGTACGAACTCTTCGCGCAGGTCTTCGATGTAAATCTCTTTTACGCCTAGCGCTTGCGCTTTGGCACGAGCAGGCTCGACTTCTTCACCTTGACCGATGTCGGCAGTAAAGGTCACTACCTCGCAGTTGTAGGTCTCTTGCAACCACTTAACGATTACGGATGTGTCCAGGCCGCCTGAATATGCCAGCACAACCTTTTTGACATCGGACATTCTTTGCTCCTTGTAAAAAGCAGTTCACCAGAAAGGGTAGCGCCCTTAAGCCAGCGCTACCTGTTTATTCAAACCGTCAGTATAGCGTTCTCAATGCTCAGCGAATACCGTCAACGACGCCTTAGGGGTAAAGCTGCTAGAATCACCCAACCATAGCGGCAAACACTCGCCGCTGATTCTGACCGACTACTCGCTTTACTAAGGAGAGCTGCATGAGCGAGGCAATTGCCCGCGAATTGATGGCCCAGCGTTTTCGCAGTTATTTACCGGTTGTCATTGATTTGGAGACGGGTGGGTTTAATGCCCAAACGGACGCCGTATTGGAAATTGCAGCTGTCACCCTCACCATGGACCCGGACGGTAATTTACTGCCTGACGCGACCTATGCGTACCACATCCACCCCTTTGAGGGGGCCAACGTGGAGCAGTCGGCATTAGACTTCACAGGGATCAATCTGGATGACCCGCTGCGTCGCCAAGTGTCGCTTAGCGAATCCGAGGCGCTGGGTGAGATCTTTCGGCCCATTCGCAAGTCGTTGAAAGCCCACGGCTGCTCACGGGCGATCCTCGTCGGCCATAATGCTGCCTTCGACCACGGCTTTCTGAATGCCGCGGCCAACCGCTGCAACATCAAACGCAACCCGTTCCACCCCTTCTCAAGCTTTGATACGGCGACGCTAGCCGGGTTTGTATATGGTCAAACTGTGCTGGCCAGAGCGTGCCGTGCGGCAGGCATTGAGTTTGATAACAAAGCGGCCCACTCCGCGCGTTACGATACCGAGCGCACGGCTGAGCTGTTTTGCGCAATGGTTAACCGCTATAAAGATTTGGGCGGCTGGCGACTAGCCCAGCGTGAACAAGCGCTGGACGGTGGCGATGAGTAATCCGCGCAGGCAGCTAAAAACCCCCGCAGCGGCGGGCTTGAAACAGCATGTAATGCAGCAGAAATAGCTTTACGCTAAACTTTGCGTCAATTAAGAGCGCTTGGTTCACAGGGCGACTTTTAGTGCGCCTGTGAAGCATCGGCAAGCAAGGGAGCGAACGCTTGCCGTCAATAACGATGAAACCACCCGTTTTCAGGAGATGAGACGTTTCCATGGCCCAGCATAATGCCTTTTACGCCCAGTCCGGTGGCGTTACCGCCGTCATCAATGCCAGCGCCTGCGGCGTTATCGAAGCTTGCCGGCAAGCCCCCGACCAAATCGGCAAGGTGTATGCCGGCCATAACGGCATTATTGGTGCGCTGACGGAAGACCTGATCGATGTCACCCAGGAGAGTGATGATGCCATTGCGGCACTTCGTCATACGCCTGGCGGTGCGTTCGGTTCGTGCCGCTACAAGTTGAAGGATATTGATACCCACCGCGCCCAGTACGAGCGCCTGATCGAAGTCTTCAAAGCGCACGATATCCGCTATTTCTTCTATAACGGTGGCGGTGACAGCGCCGACACCTGCCTAAAGGTGTCACAGCTTTCAGAAAAGCTTGGTTACCCGCTGACCGCGATTCATGTTCCTAAAACCGTCGACAATGACCTGCCCATTACCGACAACAGCCCCGGTTTTGGCAGCGTCGCAAAGTATATTGCCACGTCTACCCGTGAAGCATCGCTGGATATCGCCTCCATGTGCGCCACGTCGACCAAAGTGTTCGTGCTGGAAGTAATGGGCCGCCATGCGGGCTGGATTGCCGCCGCAGGCGGACTGGCAGGCGAAGGTGAAGGCGAGCCGCCACACCTGATTATCTTCCCGGAAGTGGCTTTTAACCGTAAAGCGGTCATGGCACGGGTGGATGAGAGCGTTAAGAAGTACGGCTACTGCGTCATCGTAGTATCGGAAGGCGCGCGCTACGAAGACGGCACCTTCCTGGCAGATGCGGGTAACACCGATGCTTTCGGTCACCGCCAGCTAGGCGGCGTTGCGCCCACTCTGGCCGGTATGATCAAGCAAGATTTAGGCTACAAATACCACTGGGCCGTGGCCGACTACCTACAGCGTGCGGCTCGCCACTTAGCGTCAAAAACCGACGTTGAGCAAGCATACGCAGTGGGCCGTGAAGCGGTGACGCTGGCACTGGCGGGCAAGAACTCCATGATGCCGGCGATCCGCCGTATTTCACAAACCCCCTACCAGTGGGATGTGATTTCTGCGCCGCTGTCGCAAATTGCCAACCAAGAGAAATTCATGCCTCGCGATTTCATCAGCGAGAACGGCTTTGGCATTACTCAAGCATGCCGAGACTACCTCTCGCCGCTGATCCAAGGCGAAGACTTCCCTCCGTTCGAGAATGGCCTGCCCAAAGTCGCCAAGCTCAAGCTGGCGAAAGTGGAGCAGAAGCTGCCTAAATTCACACTGTAACTTCTCGGCTGGCTGAAACGCTGGTGTCTAGTCCTGAAATAGATTGACACTTATTTCATCTCAAACGCCCAGTGCACTGCATTGGGCGTTTTGTATTTCAGCGCTAGGTGTGGCCGCTGACTGTTATAAATCTCGACGGACTCATTCACCATCGTACGTGCCTGACAAACATCTCCTGGCTGAACCAAGAGAAATGCCGTCTTCAATATCCCGTTTACACGCTCTGCGAGAGCGTTTTGAAAACAGTGTCCTGTCCTGAATAGAGTTGACTACTGGACGCATTCCTAACGCAGCAGCCAGGAAAGCACCAATAGCAAAAGCAAAATGCCCGCCACGCCTTGCCAAAAGCGTCGAGACTCCGTCCGTGGCTCTTCTCGCTGAGGCATCCGTCCTAACGGGATACGTAGCGCGTGAAGAAACTCCGACATGCGCCTAAAGCGCAGCGGCCGCTGTGGGTCCAGCGCTCGGCGCAGCGCTTCATCCAACGCGGGGGTAATCTCCGGGTTGGTGGTACGGGCGCTACGGTAGCTGAGCTCTTCTAAATCGGTATGACAGCGCAGCTTATTCGGCGTCAAGGTATAGGGCAGTTCTCCGGTTAACAGCCAATAAACCGTGGATGCCAGCGAGTACTGATCGCTGCGTCGCCCCACACTGTCGCCCAGGGCGTACTCTGGAGCCGTGTGCTCATTAAAGCCGATTTGGCGAAGCAGTTCGCCTGAGTGACGATGGCCATCCACTTCACGCATGTGGCAGGCGCTAAAATCCGCCAGCACTACCTTTCCATGCTGATCAATCAGCACGTTATCTGGCGTAACCTGCTGATGGATAATATCGCGGTGATGCAGCGCTTGAACTGCCTTGCCTAACTGATTGGCAATATCGAGACGTTGGACGAGGCTCGCTTGCGGGTGGCGCTCGGCCCATTGGCGCAGGGTCTCACCTTCTACGTTCTGCATGAGGTAGTATAGGTAGCGACGTGGGCGCGAGGGTTCCATGACTTTTACCACAAAGGGCGAATTCACCCGTTCCACCACCCACTGCTGCAGTAAAAAGTGCTCTAAATAGGCGTTACGCAGTGAAAGCTCCGGGCTGGGTGCTTTCATCACCATCACGCGATCGCTATGCACATCACGAACTCGGTAAACGCGAGACTGGGCGTTGCGTGACAGCACGGCCTGAATTTCTAACCCATCAAGGCGCTCGCCAGGAGCTAATTCTGGGGGAATCGGCAGATCGCCGTAGAGCATGCCCGGGTGGTCGGTTGCTTCTTCCGGCAGCTCATCAATACGCAGGAGTTGAAAGCAGAACTGATCACCGCCGTAACCGCGCTCCTGAGCGCGCTGCTTTGCCTCGTTGGCCAAACGCTCGCAGGCGGCATCCAAGTCGCTGGCATCTTGCCGAATGAGGCGCACATAGTCCGACGGCATTAGCGTGCCCCGAACCGCTTGGGTGGTGAACACAAATAGGTCGCCCTGCTTGAGCGCTAGATGGGTGTAATCAATATCCACGCTACCGTCCATGCCCAACGCGCGGGAAGGATAACGATAGCCGCCCACATCGGTCACGTGGTCGCGAGTGAGCTGCTCAAACTCGGCGCCACGTAAGCGAAATACCAGCGTATCGCCCATATGGAACAGATGCCCTTCGCGGCCCAAAAACACCATCGCGGAGAGCGAGGAAACAAAGCTACCCTCTTTAACATGCTGGCTTTGGCTATAGCACCAACTATTGAGGGCGCGCAGCACGCGGGTGGCCGAGGTTTTGGTATCCCAGTGCTCGGGGGTCGAGTAGTAATCAGAGAGAAACCCACGAACACTCAAATCCCCAGCCTGCTTGGCCATGGTATTGCGGGAAATCGAGTCACTAATCACCGCACAGCCGCCCTTCACTTTTAACAGCGGTGCTTCCGGCAGGCGCACCGACATTGAGCTGCGGTGCTGCCGCCGCTCTGGGGCAACAAACGCTTGACCATAACTAATTAGCAACTGGGCGTGCGCCAACTCATCCTCCTGGGCTTACGGCTCACCATCGCAACCACCATATCCACTACTATCACAACCACAGAGAGCTATCATACACGCTGGCACAGCGAAACGATGCCCACCTAACGTCGCGACCGGTACAAAAACCCAGCCCGTACCCCATTACTACTTTGAAGCTCACTAAGCTGCCTAATATGAGGCATTCCCTTAAATCGCGGTGATCTTCAACATCCACGCCGCTAAACACCTATGTCGCATTGGTAATCTATCGACCTTGTTCGTATAATTCTTCACCATTAATGCAATGCATCAACTGCTTAGCTACTGCGCTCTGCAATAGGTAAGAAAAGCCAAGCCAAGGAACCAACGATGAACTTTGATAACATCCCCGCTGGAAAGGATCTGCCCAACGATATCTACGTGGCGATCGAAATTCCTGCTAACCACGCGCCGATTAAGTACGAAATCGACAAAGATATGGGTGCCCTCCTCGTTGACCGTTTCATGGCCACGCCCATGTTCTACCCGGCCAACTACGGCTTTATCCCGCACACGCTGGCCGACGACGGTGACCCGCTAGACGCGCTGGTAGTGACCCCTCATCCGGTAGCGCCTGGCAGCATCATTCGCGCGCGTCCGGTGGGCATTCTGAACATGACCGACGAAGCCGGCGAAGACGCCAAGCTGGTATGCGTGCCGCACCCGAAACTCTCAACGCTGTATGATGACGTGCAGGAAGTGACTGACCTGCCCGAACTGCTGCGCCAGCAAATTGCTCACTTCTTCGAGAACTACAAAGACCTCGAAAAAGGCAAATGGGTCAAAGTTGAGTCTTGGGAAGGCGTTGAAGCCGCTCGCAAGGCCATCGAAAAGTCGGCCGCGGCTTACAAAAAAGCGTAATTAGCGTCACGACACTGCTTGCAAAGGCCGCCTTTAGAGGCGGCCTTTTGCGTTTACATTAACGGAGCATGAAGCACCGCGTCACGTCACCGCAGTAAATACGCTAATCTCAGCAGGTGCGCTATCCTGCCTCTTTGTACCCCCAACCTGTTACCAATGCGCAAAGGATACTCCGTGTTACTCATGCGACGTTTTAGCCTGTTTTTTATGCTGTGCTGGCTACCTTTATTGGCCCATGGACAGTGGTTCTCCTCAAGCAATCAAAGCGACTTCCTGCCAGTGATGGAAGCCTTCCAACCCAGCGCGTGGCACGATGGTGATACGCTCAGCATTGGGATCGACATTGCCGATGAGTACTATTTGTACCGCCACCAGCTTGCCGTCACGAGCCAGCAGGCATCGGTCGACTTAGAAGAGCCTGTTATCCCACAGGGCACATTCACCACCGATGAATTTGTGGGGGATGTGTACGTTTTTCGCGATCAGCTCGTTTTTGATGTTCCGCTGAGCGCCCCTTATAGCGGGCCAATCAGTATCGAGCTGACCTTTCAGGGATGCGCCGATGCGGGGTTATGCTACCCACCTGAGCGCATCACCCTTGAAGCCGCAGAAACGTCACCGCCCAGCACGTTTGCCAACTGGCAGGATGAGAGCGAACAAAGCTCTCCAAATCAAACAAGCACGGGTGAACCTGCCCCAAGCAGCGCAGCGACTCAATCGGGCGAGAACGCTGGCTTCTCCGCCCCGCAAAGTGAAGATAGCAAATTCAGCGCGCTGATTAGTGATACCAGCCTACCGCTCGCCTTAGGGCTCTTTTTCCTCGCTGGCATCGGGCTAACCTTTACGCCCTGTGTGCTGCCGATGATTCCCATTCTGTCGTCCATCGTGGTTGGCCAGAACCCCACCAAGCCCCGCGCTTTTGTACTCTCCGCCAGCTATGTGCTTGGCATGTCCGTTACCTATGCCCTAGTGGGCGTATTAATGGGGCTGTTTGGAGCCGGGCTAAACCTCCAGGCACATTTACAGTCCGCCCCCGTTTTAATTACTTTTGCCATTCTGTTTACCCTGCTCGCTTTGGCAATGTTTGGCGCCTTTGACCTTCGCATGTCACCGCGAATCGCCAGTAAAGTAGACACTTGGCAAGCCCGCGCCCAGCGCAGTGGCCCACTGGGCTTGGCGGTGGCGGGTGCGGTGTCAGTGCTAGTGGTGTCTCCCTGCGTAACGGCTCCGCTAGCGGGCGCCTTGGGATTTATCTCTTCCACTGGGGACGCCATTATGGGTGGCGCAGTGCTGTTTGCGCTTGGACTTGGCATGGGGCTCCCTTTATTGCTCGTGGGCACCTTCGGCGCAACGCTGCTACCCCGCTCTGGCGGCTGGATGAATGGCGTTAAAATTGCTTTCGGGCTGTTGTTATTAGGTGTAGCGATTTGGATGATTGAGCGTTTAATTGCGCCATCAATCTCTCTTCTGCTGTGGGCGGCCCTAGCAATCGGCAGTGCCCTCACCCTTGGCGCACTGAATACATCGCCCTCTCACGGCTGGGCAAAAGCCCGGCAAACGGCGGGGTTAATGCTGTTGGCCTGGGGGGTAGCACTAGTGTTGGGCGCCGCCCAGGAAGCAGCAATCCATTACGACCGCTATCAGTGACCACTTCTAGTACAGGGGAAGCCGCTACCACTCCGATCTTTGAAGAAGTCGACAGTCTCAGCGCACTACAGTCTGAGTTGGAGCAAGCCTCTCAAGCGGGGCAGCCCGTGTTTGCCCACTTCACTGCAGAGTGGTGTATCTCCTGCAAACTGATGGAGCGAGATGTCTATCCTGATCCTCAAGTCGCCGCTGCATTGAACGATTTTCAACTAATCGCGGTCGATGTGACAGAGACCAATGCACAAAGTCGCGAACTGCTCAATCATTTCAACCTTTTTGGCCCGCCCAGCCTGCTACTCTTTAGCCAGGGCAAGGAAGTGCGTGAGGCTCGCATTCAGGGCGAAGTGACTGCTCAAGACCTCGTTCAGCATCTCGACTCGTTCAAGCGCTGGCAGCAGGGATAAAAGATGAACTCATGGCCGGTTGCGCCAGTGCAACCGGCTTTGAACACATTTTTAAGCTGCCGTGTCGCGATCGTCGTCAAACAGTTGTTTAAGTCGCAAATATCACACACATTACCGCGGCCACTGGACAGTGGGTGACTTTTTCGGCAAACTCCACAGCCATATTTGCTAAAAAACCCATCTTTTAGCGCTGAGTCTGGGTTAACGTTCGCCATCGTGCTGCGTTCTCTTCATTTTTAAATTTGGTTTACTGCGCTTAAAAGCGCCGCGCCTAGCAGGCATATCTCTCCTGTGACGACGTGTTACTTTGATCAACTTTTGGGGCTATACGAATGGATATTCGCAAAGTTAAAAAACTGATTGAGCTGCTGGAAGAGTCCAACATCAGTGAAATCGAAATTCAGGAAGGTGAAGAATCGGTTCGTATCAGCCGTCACCCCAACGGCGCTGCGTGGCAGCCGCAACCGATGCCTCAGTACGCGCAGCCCGCGCCTGCTGCTCCTCAAGCGCCAGTGGCCACTACCCCCGCCGATGCCGAACCTCAAGGCGCTAGCTATCGCGGTGAAGCAGTTAACTCGCCGATGGTAGGCACTTTCTATCGCAGCCCGGCACCAGGTGCGAAAGCATTCGTTGAAGTAGGCGATACAGTGAAGCAAGGCGACACTGTGTGTATCGTTGAAGCGATGAAAATGATGAACCAGATTGAAGCCGACCGCGACGGCGTGGTTGAGGCCATCCTAGTGGAAGATGGCGAGCCGGTGGAATTTGATCAACCGATGATCGTCCTCGCTTAATCTTTCATATCAACACGGGTGGATTCTCCCATGCTGGACAAGGTACTTATCGCGAACCGCGGCGAGATAGCCCTTCGTATCTTACGCGCATGTAAAGAGCTAGGGATTAAAACTGTTGCGGTTCACTCCAAAGCAGACCGCGAACTGATGCACGTTCGTCTTGCCGATGAAGCCGTCTGCATTGGCCCTGCCTCTTCGGCGCAATCGTACTTAAACATCCCTGCGCTGATCAGCGCGGCTGAAGTGACTGACTCAAGCGCCATTCATCCCGGCTATGGCTTCCTATCTGAGAACGCCAACTTTGCCGAGCAGGTGGAGCGTTCGGGCTTCACTTTTATTGGCCCACGCGCTGAAACCATTCGCCTGATGGGCGATAAAGTCAGCGCGATTGAAGCCATGAAGGTCGCTGGCGTACCGACAGTACCCGGTTCCGACGGCCCGCTAGGTGATGATGACGCCACTAACCTGGCCACTGCACGTCGCATTGGCTACCCAGTCATCATTAAGGCGGCTGCCGGTGGTGGTGGACGCGGCATGCGTGTTGTGCATACCGAAGGCCACCTACTCTCCGCCATTACCGTTACCCGCACCGAAGCCCATGCCGCTTTTGGCGATGGCACGGTTTATATGGAGAAGTTTCTCGAGAAGCCTCGCCATGTGGAAGTTCAGGTGCTGGCTGATGGCCAGGGCAATGCTATTCACCTGTATGACCGCGACTGCTCGCTACAGCGCCGCCACCAGAAAGTACTCGAAGAAGCACCGGCCCCAGGTATTGATCCAGAAGCCCGTGCTAAAGTGCTTGAAGCCTGCCGCCAGGCGTGCATCGAGATTAACTACCGCGGTGCGGGTACGTTCGAGTTCCTATACGAAGACGGTGAGTTCTTCTTCATCGAAATGAACACCCGCGTACAGGTAGAGCACCCGGTGACAGAAATGGTCACGGGCGTGGATATCGTTAAAGAGCAGCTGCGTATTGCGTCGGGCATGCCGCTCTCAATTCGCCAGGAAGATGTAAAGCTGAACGGTCACTCCTTTGAGTGCCGTATCAATGCCGAAGATTCGCGTACCTTTATGCCCTCTCCTGGCAAAGTCACACTGTTCCACGCACCCGGTGGCTTAGGCGTTCGGATGGACTCTCACCTTTACACCGGCTATACCGTTCCGCCGCACTACGACTCCCTGATTGGTAAATTGATTACCTGGGGCGCTGACCGCGAGATTGCCTTAACGCGCATGCGCAACGCGCTCGATGAGCTGCTGGTCGAAGGCATCAAGACCAATATCGACCTTCAGAAAGATCTGGTGCGGGATAGCTACTTCCGCCAGGGTGGTGTCAATATTCACTACCTGGAAAAGAAGCTAAGCGGCTAAGCCATAGGTTGCTACTACGCCTGCCGCTTGGCGGGTGTTTCTGCGGGGTGGCCATCGCCACCCCGCTGCTGTTTTGTCCTAGTTATGTCGCAATTTCGCTTGTTCCTTGTTCCTCTAAACGCCGTGGAGACCCCCGATGCCCTGGCTGCAATTAAAAGCACACGTCGCCCCCGAACAAGCCGACCTTCTCGAAGAGCTGCTGCTCGAGGAGGGCGCGACGGCCATTGGCCTACAGGACGCCCACGACGATCCCGTCTTTGAGCCCGAGCGCGGCACAACCCCACTATGGCAAGACACCATTTTGACGGGCCTCTATGATGATCTCGACGGTATCAACGACATGTTAAGCCGTATTGAAGCCGCCTGGGCTGAGCAAGTGCCCGGTGAGCCGTGCCCGACCATTGAATACTAGCTGCTGGCTGACCGTGACTGGGAGCGGGAGTGATGGATGATTTCACCCCTCTGCGCATGGGTGAACGGCTATGGATTGTTCCTAGTTGGCATGAGCCGCCCGAAGCTGGCGCAGTCAATTTAATCCTTGATCCGGGCCTCGCGTTTGGTACAGGCACACATACGACCACCGCGCTATGCCTTGAGTGGCTGGATAGTTTAGCCGTGCGTAATGAACTGCAGGGCAAAGCCGTACTGGATGTAGGCTGTGGGTCGGGCATCCTCGCCATTGCGGCGCTGAAGTTGGGAGCGACGCATGCAGACGGCACGGATATTGACCCACAAGCGCTACAAGCCAGCCGCGAAAACGCGGAGCGTAATGCTATTGGTGCGGCGCAGCTCGCGCTCTACTACCCAGAACAACTCAAAGGCGGCTCCTACCCCATCGTCACGGCCAATATTCTGGCAGGACCACTGGTCGAGCTTTCTAGCATGATTGCTGGCCACGTAGCGCCCGGTGGTCACATTGCACTATCCGGCATACTGGCCAATCAAGCCTCAGATGTGCTGGAAGCCTACGAAGCCCAAGGGCTTTATATGGATGAACCCACCGTGCGCGAAGGCTGGGTGCGTTTGACGGGTCACCGCCCCGCATAAAATCGGAATTGGCCTTCAATCCCTTGTCGAGTAGGCGTATCATACGCCCCCTTGAAACGTCCTACTCGTCGATTTCATGCCTACCAAAGTGCACCGCAATGACCTTGATGATTACTTCGCCACCTGCGATTGGGCCTTACCAACTGCCTAACCCGGTAATGCTGGCTCCCATGGCGGGCGTCACCGACCGTCCGTTTCGCCAGCTCTGCCGTCGGCTAGGCGCTGGCTGGGTAGTAGGTGAAATGGTCACCGCTGACCCTTCGCTATGGCATACCCGTAAATCTCAGCTACGCATGGATCATCAAGGCGAGCCCGCCCCCCGGGTAGTGCAAATTGCCGGAGGCGATGCCAAGATGCTGGCCCAGGGCGCCCGGCTTAATGCTGAGCTTGGCGCGCAAATCATCGACATCAACATGGGCTGCCCAGCGAAAAAGGTCTGCAACAAGGCGGCGGGCTCTGCCCTAATGCGCGATGAAGCGCTAGTTGCTGAGATTTTAGATGCCGTAGTGAGCGCAGTGGATATTCCCGTCGCGCTCAAGATACGCACCGGCTGGTGCGCCGCGTCGAACAATGCACTGCGCATTGCCAAACTGGCAGAGTCTGCAGGCATTCAGGCTCTGGCTGTCCATGGCCGTCACCGAGAACAGCGCTATACTGGTGAGGCTGAATACGACACGATTGCTGAGATTAAGTCACACCTTGCTATCCCGGTGATTGCCAACGGCGATATCACGTCGCCCGAAAAGGCTGCCCACGTGCTGCGCTATACAGGCGCAGATGCCGTAATGGTAGGCCGAGGCGCTCAGGGAAATCCGTGGATTTTTCAACAGATCACTCACTACTTAACTCATGGTGAAAGGTTAGCACCACCCAGTTTGACAGAGCGCTGCCAGATACTACTTGAGCATCTGCAGGCACTGCATGCGTTCTATGGCGATACCATGGGCGTACGCATCGCACGCAAACATGTCGGCTGGTATCTCAATGACGACCACCGCTTTTCAGACGTTGAACAGCGAGCGCTCAAGCAGCAGTTTAATGCCCTTGCCTCGACTGAAGCGCAGTTTGACTGGATTAATAACGCCATGACCCACGACGCCGCTAAGCGTCTGCTAGCCAAAGGAAGCCATGCTGCATGAATGAACGCAACCTGTTCTCCAGCGAACGCTCCTCCCATCTCTCTGGCACGCTAGCAGACCCTTCCGACAGTGCCCAGCCACAGCCGCTAAGAGAAGCGGTTGAGATGGCAATGCGCCGCTACTTCGAACATCTCGATGGCAGCCAAACTACCGATTTGTATGCCATGGTGATGGCAGAGGTGGAAGCTCCTCTGTTGGCATGTGTAATGGAACACACCGATGGCAACCAAACGCGCGCGGCGGATGTGCTTGGTTTAAACCGTGGCACGCTGCGCAAAAAGCTTAAGCTGTATGGATTAATTGAAAGTGACGCCCCTTAAAGGGGCGTTGTTGTTTTAAACTCCGACCTGCACACGACGAGCACCCTTATGGCCGATAGTACCGCTACCCCCGTTCGCCGCGCCCTGCTGAGCGTATCCGATAAAACTGGCATCGTAGAGTTTGCCCGCGGCTTCGCCGAACATGGCGCAGCTGCTATCCACTGGCGGCACCTTCCGTTTACTGCAAGAGAACAGTATTGTGGTTAAGGAAGTATCTGAGCACACCGGTTTTCCAGAGATTATGGATGGACGCGTTAAAACGCTGCATCCAAAAATTCACGGCGGTATTTTGGCACGCCGCGGCCAAGACGACGCTGTCATGGCAGAGAATGACATCTCACCAATCGACATGGTAGTGGTGAATCTTTACCCCTTTGCCGCCACGGTCGCCAAGCCAGACTGCACGCTGGAAGACGCCATCGAGAATATCGATATCGGCGGCCCCACCATGGTACGTGCCTGCGCCAAAAACCACGCGTATACCACGATTGTGGTTAACGCCAGCGACTACGACCGGGTGCTGGGCGAACTTAACGACCACTCTGGTCAAGTGAGCGCCGCCACCCGGTTTGGATCTAGCCGTTAAAGCGTTTGAGCATACCGCTGGTTACGACGGTGCCATCGCCGACTATCTTGGCCGTCAGGTAGCCAGCGAAGACGACACCTTTGCCCGCACCTTCAACCTGCAGCTGCATAAAAAGCAGGACATGCGTTACGGTGAAAACCCGCATCAGAAAGCGGCTTTCTATGTGGACCCCGCCGCCAGCGAGCCAAGCGTTGCCACCGCCAAGACGCTTCAAGGCAAACCGCTCTCATTCAATAACGTGGCTGACACTGACGCGGCGTTTGAGTGCGTAAAAGCCTTTGAGAATACCGCCTGTGTCATCGTCAAGCACGCCAACCCTTGCGGCGTTGCCGTGGGCGCAACGGCTCTGGAAGCTTACGAGAAAGCTTTCGCGACCGACCCGACCAGCGCCTTTGGCGGCATTATCGCCTTCAATGTACCGCTGGATGCCAAAACCGCACGCGCGATTATTGACCGCCAGTTTGTCGAAGTCATTATCGCTCCAGGGGTCAGCGACGACGCAGCCGCCATTGTGGCCGAGAAGCAGAACGTGCGCCTACTGGACGTAAGCGCTCATTGGCCCGGTACGGCGCAGCCTGCGTTTGACTTCAAACGCGTGAATGGCGGCCTGCTGGTACAGGATCGTGATCAAGGCATGGTCACTGAAGATGAGCTTACCGTGGTAAGCGAACGCGCTCCGTCTGAAGAAGAACTGCGCGACCTTGCCTTTGCATGGCGAGTAGCAAAGTTCGTGAAATCCAATGCGATTGTTTACGCCAAAGCAGGCCAAACGATTGGCGTAGGAGCAGGCCAAATGAGCCGGGTTTACTCGGCTAAAATTGCCGGCATTAAAGCGGCAGATGAAGGGCTTTCCGTTCCTGGTTCAGTGATGGCTTCTGACGCCTTCTTCCCCTTCCGAGACGGCATCGATGCCGCCGCAGCAGCGGGCATTACGGCGGTTATTCAGCCTGGCGGCTCCATGCGCGACCAGGAAGTGATTGATGCCGCTAACGAAGCGGGCATTGCCATGGTATTTACCGGCATGCGCCACTTCCGCCACTAATCAGAGGATAGCCTCCTGCATTAAAAAAAGCCCTCACTTGCTTCAAGTGAGGGCTTTTTCGGTCTAGGACGTATTACTTGCCAAGATCAATGCACAGGTATTTCGTTTCCAGATACTCTTCTAAGCCTTGATGGCCACCTTCACGGCCAAGACCCGACGCTTTCACCCCGCCAAAGGGTGCCGCCGCATTGGAAATAAGCCCGGTGTTAATGCCCACCAAGCCATACTCCAACGCCTCCGCTACGCGCCACACGCGAGCCAAATCGCGAGAGTAGAAGTAAGAAGCCAAGCCGTACTGGGTGTCGTTGGCCATCTCAATGGCGGTCTCTTCGTCATCGAAGGGGAAAACGGCTGCCAGCGGGCCAAACGTCTCTTCGTGGGCCACTTTCATTGCATCGGTAGCAAAGCTGATCAGCGTTGGTGTGAAATAGTTGCCACCCAAGGGGTGCGGGTGTCCACCCAGAAGCAGCTCCGCACCGTTATCAATGGCATCTTGAACGTGCTCACTGACTTTCTTAACAGCATTCTCGTCAATGAGCGGGCCAATATTAATATTTGGCTCTGTTCCATCCCCCACCTTTAGCTCGCTGTTCATTGCAACGGCAAGTTTTTCACAAAACGCGTTAATGACGCTGGATTGCACCAGAAAGCGGTTAGTACATACACAGGTTTGCCCGGCGTTACGGAATTTAGCCGCCATGGCACCTTCAACAGCCGCGTCTAAATCTGCATCTTCAAAAACGATAAACGGCGCATTGCCCCCCAGTTCCAAAGAAATTTTCTGGATATGCTCAGCGGCCTGAGCCATCAGAGTGCGCCCCACCTCCGTCGAGCCCGTGAAGGTGATCTTACGGACTTTGGGAGATTCTGTAAGCGCTTTCGCGATGTCAGACGCACTGCCTGGCACCACATTGAAAACCCCACGGGGAATGCCAGCACGTTCGGCGAGTAACGCCAGCGCAGTGGCGGAAAAAGGCGTTTGACTGGCGGGTTCACCACGATGGTACAGCCAGCAGCCAGTGCCGCCCCTGCTTTACGAGTAATCATCGCAGCGGGAAAGTTCCACGGCGTAATCGCGCCAACAACGCCTACCGGCTGTTTCGTCACCACAATACGCTGATTAGCATTGGCGGCTGGAATGGTTTCACCGTAAACACGGCGAGCTTCTTCAGCAAACCAGCGTAAGAAGCTCGCGGCGTAGGCAATTTCACCTTCTGCTTCTTTCACTGGCTTGCCCTGCTCATGGGTCATCAGCAGAGCAAGGTCATGCTTGTGTTCAAGCATTAGGTCATGCCACTTGAGCAATAAGTCTGCCCGTTCCTGAGCGGTTAACGCCCGCCATGACGGCAGCGCCGCATCGGCAGCATCAATGGCACGTTCGGTTTCCGCCTTACCTAGGCGTGGCATCTCACCAACCGACTCACCAGTGGCTGGATTCAAAACGTTGATTTGCTCACCGCTGTCGGCGGCTACCCAACTGCCGTCAATATAGGCAAACGGGCAATACAGCTGTGTTTCTTTCAGCGCTTCCATGACAGACTCCTGACCAAATGACGGCCTTGCAGGCTCATTTACTTGTTCATGCTAAGACGAAACGAGGCATTTAACCAAGTCTTTGACATGAAACCTGCTGAGTTTCACTCAGATCAGTTGATCAGCGTTAAAAATTCTTGGCGCGTTGCCTGGCTACTGCGAAAACCTCCCAACATAACCGATGAGGTCATACTGGAATTTTGCTTTTCCACACCGCGCATCATCATGCAGAGGTGGCGGGCTTCAATCACAACAGCCACCCCTCTTGCCTGAGTAACCTGCTGAACCGCCTCGGCGATTTCACGCGTTAAATTCTCTTGGATTTGCATTCGACGTGCATACATATCGACGATACGAGCAAATTTGGAAAGGCCCAGCACCCTGCCACTCGGCAGATAGGCGATATGGCATTTGCCGATAAAAGGCAGTAAATGGTGCTCACACATGGAGTAGAGCTCGATATCTTTGACCAGCACCATCTCATCGGTCTGTGACTCAAAAACGGCCCCATTCACTATTTCTTCTAATGATTGATGATAACCAGCATTTAAAAACTGCATGGCTTTAGCTGCGCGCTTTGGTGTATCTCGCAGCCCTTCACGGTCAGGGTTTTCACCGAGCGCGGAAATAATTTGACGGTAGTGTTGGGCGAGATCGTCGGTCATTGTAGGCCTCATCAAAACTGTGCTTATTCGCTATCACTTAATCGCCTTGCAGCAATGTTATCGCGCCAGCGAGCTTCCATTATCGGCAAGCTACTGAGTAGCTTACGGTTTCTTCCGTTTAGCTGCCTTACCCTGCGAGTGCTAGCTGAACGCCTATCCTGTACAAAAAATATATCTTAATCAATTCATGTACAATACTAACAGTAGATTAATCTATTTTAACGCACCTATGCAGGCTGTGGCAGAGTGACACGCACCCCCCTTCGGCACTAATTGAGCTGTGCTATGATAAAAGCACAATTTTCCTGCTAATAGTGCAGGGGCCACTGTTGAGAGTATGCTATGTCATTTAAATCATCGCCCTTTTGGCTAACTGCCCTGCTGGGTACTTTCTTTGTATCACCTTTGCACGCAGAAGAGTCGGCGCTGGAACTTCCCAGCGGCGCGAAAGTAGGCGTTGAAGTCGTTGAAGCTTTGAATTTTGATAGCAGCCAAACACGTTACAGCGATATTCTGCTGCATCCAAAACAAGCAAGCGGCACCACCCATTCACTGCCTGAATACTGCTTGTTAGTAGCCAATGCGCAATTAAACGGTGATCGCGTCCGTATTACTACCCAAGACGCAACCTGCATTGAAACCCACGATTCAGAAAGCGCCATCTACTCAGGCACTTTTTCAGCCAGCGCCTATGCAGAAGATGGCCAGTATGGTCTTGCCTGCGACGACGGCTCCTGCTCATTAACTCCTGGACAAACCTTCGTCTTGGCATTAGATCAAAGCGTCCGTATTGAGGCTCAAGACAATCCCTCGGCTGACATTAATGCCACCCGTCGCCAAGCCAATGGGGAAGGTGTCGGCAACCCTATTCCTGGTGAGCGTCCAGACCCTGACCAAAGCGTAGAAAACCCAGCCCCAACAGAGCAGCCTGAGTAGTCAACCTGCAAGACCCAGGCGGCCCTTCGCGAGCATCTCACTAAGGGTCGCCTTTAAAGGTACAAGATAAAACTAATCCAGCCGATGCATTAGGCCAACCATAATGGCTTATCCAGGTGCAGTAGTTGCTGCTCAAGCTGGCGAATATGCTGATCCCAATAGCCACTTTCTGCCAGCCAGGGAAATGCCCGAGGAAAGGCAGGATCATCCCACCGAGTTACCAGCCACGCCGCGTGACGTATTAAGCGGTAAGCACGCAATGGCTCAATAAGCGACATTTGCTGATGGGGAAACGGACTTGTCTCTTCATAGCCTTCTATCATCTCACTGAGTTGCGCCCGCCATAGCTGCGGATTTTCCATGGGCAGCAGCATCCATATATCTTGGATGGCGGGCGCCATCAGGCAATCATCAAAATCGACAAGCGTAAATGTCTCATCGCGGCCAAGAATATTGCCTAAATGGCAGTCTCCATGGGTACGTATCATGCTTGCAGAAGGGATATGTACTGTCTCAAGTTGGCGGCGAATCTTATCGACTGCGTTTTGATAGGTGCGGGCTTGATGATTATTGAGCCAAGAGCTTGTCACTACGCGCTGCTCGGCCTCGGTCACCCCTTCACTGAGCAATAGCGTGCCGCGATGCTGAAACGACTTTTTAGCAGCCACTTCATGAAGTTGACCCAGCACCTCACCTAAGGCAAATAGATGGGCAGGGTTATCTAACTCGGGTGCTTGCCCTATGCACTGTGGGAATAAGGCAAAGCGAAACTGCTGATACTCATGCAACGATACATCTTGGCCATTGCGCCACGGTGCCACCACCGAAACGCCCGCCTGCGTTAACTCGGTTAAAAAATCATGCTCTTCCTGAATAGCCTCATTTGACCAGCGGTTTGGCCGATAGAATTTAACGACCCAGCGACCACCGTCGTCATCACGAAACATCAGCACACGATTCTCATAGCTATTGAGAGCAAACGGTTCGCCAGCAGGCCAAATACCTATCGACTCAACGGCTGACATAACCAGATCAGGCGAAAGCGCGCTAAACGGATGCGGCATAGATGACTCCTTGGATGGGCTGCCTAGTTTATCAACTCTTCTGCAGCAGTGTACGGGCAGCGGCCCAAATATCAACGCGCTTGGCACCCTGTTCCAGCAGTACGGTCGCTAACGCATGGCCGGTGGCACCGGTTGTTACTACATCGTCGATAATAGTCACATGCGCGGGCATCTCAGTATCCACCATAAATGCACTTGCTAAGTTTTGCTGTCGCTCCCGGCGGTTTAAAGAGCGCTGAGAAGACAAATGCTTAATACAATGCGCCTGCATCACCGGTAGATCCAACCGGTCGCCTAGCCGTTCAGCCAGCCACTGCGCCTGATTGAATCCGCGCTCTTTGGCACGCCCGGGATACATAGGCACAGGGAGCAATGCGCTGGCCATCTGGCTGGGGCACCGGGATAACATCAACTCAACTAGCAGCATTCCCGCACGTGGGGAGCCATGAAACTTAAAGTCGTGCACCAAGGAAGTTATCGTATCTTGGTAGCAAAGCGACGCTGTCGTGGTGGTAAAGCTAGGTGGCTCCGTCAGACAGTGACTACACCGTTTACCAGCCACCCCCGCCAGCGGCTCGGCACACTGCTCGCAGCTATGAAGATTCCAGGGAAGCAATGCAAAGCATTCATCGCACCACCCTGCACTTGATGAGCGCCCAGTAAGGCAAAATGCACAGTAGCCGGGCAGCCCCTGCTTGAGCCACTGGTTAATGGTCACGATCCATTTCTTCACCGCTTCAAGTCCTCCTTTGCCTTCATGTTAAAAAATAGCGCTGTAAGATTTGACATTAGCGCAAATGTTGATAATATACGCCTCGTCTTCTGCGGATGTGGTGGAATTGGTAGACACGCTAGATTTAGGTTCTAGTGCCGTAAGGTGTGGGAGTTCGAGTCTCCCCATCCGCACCAATTTAAAGCGTATCATTTCAAATAATTCGGTAGCTTAATGCTAACCGAATTTTTTTGTTTCTAAATTCCCTCAAACTGCTCTAACTAGCTGACGCGCGCCAATTTTTACGCTACGTTAGCGACCTATGATCGCCGTTTAATTTGAGAAGGATCTCAACTTATGCAATGGCTTAATGACAACGCCCAGGCAATTTCAGCGATTACTAGCATCTGCACGCTATTTGTGTGGGTTTTCTACGCACAATTGCTCTATAACGGCTACGTTCGTCAACGCCGCCCTCGTATTATTGTGAATCGCGGCAAAGGTGTTGGCACTGACGCGCTATGTTTAATTAGCAATATGAGCAGTGAAGCGATCTACATCCAGCATTTGGTGGCAGTGCTCCATACCCGTGACGGTATTTATGAACTAGACGTGGTGGAGTATCAGCAGCAGAGCGGCGATGATGATGAGGCCTGTTATCGCACCCATCAAGGGCCGCTGGCGTCAGGCGATTACTTACATATTCAATCGTTTGGTGCGATTGTTCAGCAATTAACGCGCCACTGGCAGCTTGATGAGCAAACACTGCAACAACAGAAGCCAGAGCTGGAAATACGCGTCATTGCCATTTATGGCTCTGAAGATATGCCCGTTGGAGCGTCACGTCGCTTTGCTCTTGACCTAACGACGGACCCGCTTCATCAGCTAACGCCACTAAAAGTCGATACAGAGCGCATGAATAGCCGAAGAGATCGCAAACGCGTTTTGAAATGGGCTAAAGATAGCGAAATGCATAAAGTACAATAATGCAGTGCGCATAATTAAAATTTTGGGGACAGACCTATGAAACCCGTCATTGCGTTTATTTGCCTTGGCACACTTACCGCCCTCTCGTTTCAAAGTCATGCTGCTGAGGAAGATAGCGATTTACCTGACTGGGCAGAGGAGCGCGTTGAGCCCTTTCGAGCCAGCGTTGGCAACTGGGTCGACAACACCTCTCGCAACATTGATGCATTTTTTGGGGGCGGAGAGTCCGCAACCGTCAATAATGAATCCTATCTGCGCCTTGGCCAGGAAATTGACTGGATGGAAGGTGATGGCACCAGCGGCGATATTAGTGTCCGCTACCGGATCGACTTGCCTACGACAGAAGAGCGTCTACGCCTAGTCATTGAAAGCGACCCAGAAGAATCACAAGGCACGTTGGCAGATCAAGGCTCCGGCCGCCTTTATAACGACCAGCGTGACCGCAGCACCTCCACCTTTGGCCTGGATGGCTAGAGAGTCGTAATAAGCGCGAAAACTGGAGCAACCGAATTGGCGCGGGTATTCGCCTTCGCATGCCTCTGGACCCTTACGTACGCTTTACCAGTGAGCGGCTTTGGGATATTGGCGACGGCCCCTGGCAGTTAGAGTCTTTCAACCGAGTATCCTGGTTTAATAATGATGGTTACTCAGCGCGTACTACTTGGGACATGGGCCGACCGCTATCGGAAAATCGCCATCTACGCTTCATTACCACGGTTCAATGGCGCGAAGAAGAAGACACCTTAGAATATAGCGAAGTGGCTGAGTTGAATCAGCGACTAAATGACCGCAGCGCCATGCGCTACTCTGCCATTGCGATTGGTGAAAGCGCTTCTAACCCGCGCATGACCAATTATTACCTACAGACGCGCTACCGTCGCGATCTTCATAAAGGGATTCTGTTTGGAGATGTGATTCCTGAACTGCATTTCCAGCGTGAAGATAGCTACGACCCGCGCTGGGCAATGACCGTACGCCTAGAAATGTACTTTCAGCGGGCAATTCAGAGGGACTACTTTGAGTGTTAGCGCTACCTAACACAAGCCCCTAGCTGATGAGCATCAGCGCACTATATGGCCAATGCTCATCGCTTTTTGGTTAAAGCAGCAAACCACCGTCGCATTCAATAATACGCGCAGTGAAGTAGTCGTTATCAAACACAAACGCCACGCTTTGAGCAATATGGTCAGGCTCACCTAAATGCTTTAATGGAACGCTTGCGGCAATTCTTTCCAGCATGTCTGGGCGCATTGAGGCAGTCATCTCAGTCTCGATAAACCCTGGCGCCACAGTACCGGTGCGAATTCCATAGCGCTCCAGCTCTTTCCCCCACGTCACCGTTAGCGCATGTACCCCCGCCTTTGCCGCTGCGTAGTTACTTTGCCCCATATTACCCGCACGGGAAATACTAGAAATATTGACGATAACGCCTTCGTGCCCAGCCTCAACCATGTGCGTCGCCGCTTCACGCCCACATAGGAATACACCCGTTAGGTTAACGTCCAGCACACGCTGCCATGAAGCGAGCGACATGCGCTTTTCTACAACGCCGTCTTTCGCTTTAATCAACATCCCATCGTCAGTAATGCCTGCATTATTCACACAGCCACTGACAGGCCCCAAGCGCTGGGCGATATCAGCGAAGGCATGCTGAACCGATTGCTCGTCTGCCACATTAGCAACGAATGCATGGGCAGATACGCCCTCAGAACCAAGCGCAGAGACCGCGCTATCTAAAGCCTCTGCACTCATATCAATGAGGGCAATCTGAGCACCCTGCTTGCCTAACCGCTTGGCAATGGCAAACCCTAATCCACGGGCACCACCGGTAATCGCCACCACTTTTTTATCTAATTGCATCTCTTTCTCCTTAAGCAAGCGTGCTGGCAGCTAGCTAGTACCAACAACACGCACTCTTTCACCAATATTTGTGCACTGCAGCATATAAGAGCCAGTTTAAAATATCGAGCGGCCTTTGGCTTGCCAAACCACACTTGCTGCTTGTTTTTTATATTTCTGTCACCATATTCAACGATTACGCCTGTTTTGGAGTCGTCCATGCCTATTCTTCTCTTTATTTCGCTGTTCACTCTACTGGACTTTGTGCTGCTTTTTACCATCGGCAGCCAAATAGGCCTGCTAACCACGCTTTTATTAGTGCTAGGCACAGGCTTTATCGGGCTTCACCTCATTCGCAAGGAAGGCGTTTCTACTTTTGCCCGCGCACGCCAGCGCATGCAGATGGGTGAAATTCCTTCGCAAGAGCTGCTCACTGGGGCGGCATTAATTTTTGGCGGCGCCCTTCTGCTCGCCCCGGGGTTTCTATCGGATGCACTGGGCATTGCCTGCCTCATACCCAATGCGCGCCAGTTGCTGATGAAAGCGCTGACCTGGGCGGGGCTCAAAACTGCAACAGCCAAGCAACACACTTACCAGAGCGGCTCTTCAGGCTGGGAGCAGAACACTCAGCGCGACTATTCCAACACGCAAAACGGCCCAATTGAGGGAGAGTTTATTAGCGGCGACGATACACCCCGTCGGCGCTAAGTGCTTATCGCCTTTGAAAACCGCGATTATGTAATTTTTTTCTTATCCCCCCTTGAAAGGTGTTGGCTAGCCCCCACTTTTGAGTCAGCACACAGGTTCGGTGAAAGCTACGCTTTCGCCATAAACATGAAGGCAACGTGCCTTCACTTTCCGAGGGCTTAGCCCACGGAAATCACTTTAAGCTAACTGCCCCTAGGGGCTTTGACGATACTCAGGAGAACGTGAGCATGAATATCCGTCCTTTGCACGATCGCGTTGTGATCCGTCGCGTGGAAGAAGAGCAGAAAACCGCTGGCGGCATCGTGCTACCGGGTAATGCACAGGAAAAACCCACGCGTGGCGAGATCCTGGCTGTTGGTAATGGCCGCATTCTCGACAACGGCGACGTACGCCCGCTGGATGTAAAAGTTGGCGATACGGTGATTTTCAAAGACGGCTACGGCGTTGAAAAGCAAAAAATCAACGGCGAAGAAGTTCTGATCATGAGCGAAGCCGATATCCTGGCCGTCGTTGAAGGCTAATCCGCCTCGGCTACTTACTTTCACTTTTCTATTTCAATATTTAGGAAGTAACGAACATGGCAGCTAAGCAAGTTAAGTTTTCTGATGATGCTCGCAAACGTATGGCGCGCGGCGTCGACATTCTGGCAAACGCCGTAAAAGTTACGCTGGGCCCGAAAGGCCGCAACGTAGTACTGGACAAGTCGTTTGGCGCACCGACCGTGACCAAAGATGGTGTATCGGTTGCCAAAGAGATCGAACTGAAAGACAAGTTCGAAAACATGGGCGCTCAGATGGTTAAAGAAGTTGCTTCTAAAACTTCTGACGCCGCTGGTGACGGCACCACCACCGCCACCGTTCTGGCTCAAGCGATTGTCGCGGAAGGCCTGAAAGGCGTTACTGCCGGTATGAACCCGATGGATCTTAAGCGCGGTATCGACCAAGCGGTCGCTGCGGCAGTGAAAGAGATCCAGGCAATGTCTGTACCCTGCACCGACACCAAATCCATTGCCCAGGTAGGTACTATCTCTGCCAACGGCGACAAGCGCATTGGCGAAATCATCGCTGAAGCGATGGAAAAAGTCGGTAAAGAAGGCGTCATCACCGTCGATGAAGGTCGCGGCTTTGAAGACGAGCTGGAAGTGGTTGAAGGTATGCAGTTCGATCGCGGCTACCTCTCGCCCTACTTCGTCACCAATCAAGACACCATGACCGTTGAGCTGGAAGACCCTTACATCCTGCTCGTCGACAAGAAAATCTCCAACATCCGCGAACTGCTGCCGGTGCTGGAAGCTGTTGCTAAGCAAGGCAAGCCGCTAGCGATTATCGCTGAAGATATCGAAGGCGAAGCGCTGGCCACGCTGGTCGTGAACAACATGCGTGGCATCGTTAAAGTAGCCGCTGCCAAAGCACCTGGTTTCGGCGACCGTCGTAAAGCCATGCTGCAGGATATCGCTATCCTGACCAACGGCACCGTGATTTCTGAAGAAGTCGGTCTGACGCTTGAGCAAGCGAACCTGGATCACCTGGGTACCGCTAAGCGCATGACTATGTCGAAAGAAAACTCCACCATCATCGACGGTGCGGGTGCAGAAGGCGACATCGAAGCACGCGTTAACCAAATCCGCGCGCAAATCGAAGACACCTCTTCTGACTACGACAAAGAGAAGCTGCAAGAGCGCGTTGCCAAACTGGCAGGCGGTGTTGCTGTGATTCGTGTCGGTGCAGCTACCGAAGTCGAAATGAAAGAGAAGAAAGCCCGTGTTGAAGATGCGCTGCACTCAACTCGCGCTGCCGTAGAAGAAGGCGTTGTGCCTGGCGGCGGTACTGCCCTGGTACGCGTAATGGCCAAAGTACAAGGCCTGACCGGCGACAACGAAGACCAGAACCGCGGTATCAACATGGCGCTACGTGCTATGCAGGCACCGCTGCGTCAAATCGTTGCCAACGCTGGCGAAGAGCCCGCCGTCGTCATCAACCGTGTTAAAGATGAGACCGGCAACTTCGGCTACAACGCGCAAACCAGCGAATACGGCGACCTGTTCGAAATGGGCGTTCTGGACCCGGCAAAAGTAACCCGTACTGCCCTTCAGTCCGCCGGTTCTGTTGCTGGTCTGATGATCACCACTGAGTGCATGATCGCTGACGACCCGGAAGAGAAAGAAGCTGCCCCTGATATGGGTGGCATGGGCGGAATGGGTGGCATGGGCGGCATGATGTGATGCACCCATGAGCCTATCGCTCTGACGGTTAACGTCATTAAGAACCTCGCTTCGGCGGGGTTCTTTCTTTTGTATCACCTTTATGGCGCAACAAAGCGTGCTACCATCATCGCCTTTATTTGGCAGCTTTTAGGTTTAATTTCCCGTGCTTTCCAATATTCGTATCGTACTGGTGCAAACATTTCATCCGGGTAATATTGGCGCCACTGCCCGCGCCATGAAAACCATGGGGTTAACGGAACTTGTGCTGGTAAACCCGCGCACATTTCCCGATGACGAAGCTACTCGCTTAGCCGCTGGCGCAACGGATGTGCTGGAAAACGCTCGCTGTGTAAGCACGTTAGAAGAAGCCGTTAGCGACTGCGTTCAAGTCGTCGGTGCCAGCGCCCGGTTACGCAGCATGCCGCTCCCGCATTTTGATGAACCAGACGACATGGCGCGACAGGTCATTGCGAACGCCGCGCAGGCCCCTGTTGCACTGGTGTTTGGTCGGGAACGTTCGGGCTTAACCAACGATGAGATTCGCTGCTGCAGCCATCAGGTCAGCATTCCCGCCAACCCTGAGTACGGCATTCTGAACCTCTCCCAAGCGGTACAAATTCTCGCTTATGAAGTGCACCGTGCTTGGCGGAAGCGCGATACCAGCGGCTTTGAGTATCAGCGCCCATTGGAAGCCACACCGCCTAGCCGGGAACAGTTTGGCTATTTCCAGGAGCACCTTGGAAAACTCATGCAACAGAGCGGGTTCTTAACCCAGCCTCATGCCCGCACTGAAGAGCAGTTGCAAGCGCTGTTCGCTCGTGCCCAACCCAGCCGAAAAGAGCTCTCGTTACTGCGCGGCCTGCTGAGCGCTTTTGAAACTCACTTGCCAAAACAGTAGCAACACCACTCGCTAGATTGCATTAAAAAAGGGCAGCTTATCGCTGCCCTTTGCATTACTCACCACGACTGACGCGGCAGATATCGCTGATTAAAGCGACATGGCTGCCAGCCAGCCAAACGCAATCAGTGGAATGTTGTAGTGCAGGAAGGTCGGTACCACGCTGTCCCACATGTGGTCGTGCTGACCATCCACGTTCAAACCTGAGGTTGGCCCTAAAGTGGAATCCGATGCAGGAGAACCCGCATCACCTAGCGCCGCTGCGGTGCCAACCAGCACCACGGTCGCCATGGGCGAGAAGCCAAACTGCACGGCCAGCGGCACGAAAATCGCCGCGATAATGGGAATGGTAGAGAACGAAGAGCCAATGCCCAACGTAATAAACAGGCCGACCAGCAGCATCACCAACGCGGCTAAGCCACGGTTATCGCCGAACAGATCGAATGCGCCAACGACGAGCGATTCGATATCACCAGTGGCTTTCATCACCTCAGCAAAGCCAGCCGCCGAGATCATGATAAAGCCAATCAGCGCCATCATGCGCATGCCGCTGGTAAACAGGTCGTCCGCCTCGCGCCATTTGAAAATGCCGCCTAAGGAGAGCAAGCCAATACCGACCAAGCCCCCTACGATCATAGAGCCGGTATACAGCTGCAAGCCTAGTGCAGCCACAATCGCCACACCCGACATTACCAGCCCCAGCATATGAGGTTCAGCAGGTTTCTGTGTTTGTTGCGCATTTGGCGCGGCTAAATCTTGATTGGCGTACTCGCGCTGACCACGGTAGCTGAACAAAAGCGCTACCAGTAGACCAATGGCCATACCACCCACCGGAATCGCCATCGCCATGGGCACCATGCCGCGGGTAATTTCCAGCCCTAACGACTCGCCGGCACTGTTCAAGTTTGCCAGCAAGATATCGTTCAGAAAGATCGCCCCGAACCCCGCCGGTAGCAGCATATAGGGAGCGGTTAAGCCAAAGGTCAGTGCGCAGGCTACGGCACGGCGGTCTAGCTGTAGGCGGTTCATCACCGCCAACAGCGGCGGTATCAGTACGGGAATAAAAGCGATATGCACCGGAATCGCATTCTGCGAAGAAATCGCCACCAGCAATACGGCCACGAGTAGGAGCATTTTTACACGCGCTTGATGAGCGGCCGTTGCATGTTTCCCCAACATGGTAATCAATCGATTCGCCAGCATATCGGGCAGGCCGGAACGGGAGATGGCCACCGCAAAAGCCCCTAACGTTGCATACGCTAGCGCTACTTGCGCGCCACCACCGACGCCCTCATTAAACGCGCTGAGCGTATCGTCTAGAGAAAGGCCACCCACTAGCCCCCCCACTAACGCTCCGACCACCAGAGCGAAAACCACGGACACGCGAAGAAGCGACAGTGCCACCATGACGAGCACTGCAAGAATTACTGCATTCATGGAAATACCTAGAGCTATTGGAAGGTCATTAACGCCGAAGGTGGCAGATTCTAACAGATAGAGCGCTGATAATCAGGCTAAACAAAGGCTACGCCAGGTGGAAATCAGTTTGATCATGGCAGCGAGCACAGCGCTACTTTTATTAACTAGGCTTGCTGCTTTATAAGATACTGCTTAGTATCCCGGCCTTTGGTGACACTTAACGCTTGCTATGGCGAAGCTTCTAAAGCCATCAAAGCCATGCGAGAGTTAGACGCGTTAATCAACCACATAAAAGAGACGTGACATGGCACTCCAAAGACACCACACGCTGCTTCTTATTGTGCTCGCCAGCCTGGTTATTTCAACCGCCATGGGTCTACGCCATGGTTTTGGCTTGTTTCTGGAGCCCATCAGCAGCGACTTTGGCTGGGGCCGTGGCGTTTTTGCCTTCGCATTGGCTGTTCAAAACCTGATCTGGGGCTTATCCCAACCCTTTACTGGCGCGCTGGCCGACCGTTTTGGGGCGGCCAGGATTATCGTGGTAGGCGGTGCGCTTTACGTACTAGGGCTTTGCTTAATGAGCCTTGCAACCAGCTCTTTAGGAATGACCCTAAGCGCTGGCCTACTGATTGGGTTTGGTTTATCAGGCACTACCTTTTCGGTCATTTTAGGTGCCGTTGGCCGTGCGGTCGCGCCTGAAAAACGCAGTATGGCAATGGGCATCGTCAGTGCGGCAGGCTCGTTTGGTCAATTCGCTATGCTGCCCGGCACGCTAGGATTGATTGAGTGGTTAGGCTGGTCTTCTGCGCTGCTGGCCATGGGGGCGATTGCTGCGCTGATGATACCGCTAGGCGCGATGGTAAAAGACCGCCCCCGCGCCAATGCGCTGGGCGATTTAAGCCTGCGCGATGCGCTTAACGAAGCGGCTGGGCAAAAAGGGTTTTGGCTGCTTTGCCTGGGCTTTTTTGTGTGTGGCTTTCAGGTGGTGTTTATCGCGGTGCATTTGCCAGGCTATTTGTTCGATAACGGCTTAGCGGTGCAGGTAGGCACCACGGTGCTCGCTCTTGTCGGGCTATTCAATATTGTAGGTACCTATACCGCTGGCTGGATGGGCGGCATTTGGTCTAAGCCGCACCTGCTGAGCTGGCTATACTTAATTCGTGGTGTAGTGATTACCGCTTTTATCGTGCTACCGCTGACCACCACCAGCGCTTATCTGTTTGGTATTGCAATGGGGCTACTGTGGCTCTCCACTGTTCCGCTCACTAACGGTATTGTGGCCTCGGTCTTTGGTGTGCGCCACTTATCCATGCTGGGGGGAATTGTGTTCCTGTTTCATCAGCTAGGCTCCTTTATGGGGGTATGGTTGGGTGGCTATCTGTACGACATCACCGGCCATTACAATACGGTGTGGCAGATTGCTATTATCCTCTCGGTAGTCGCTGCCGCTCTTCATTGGTTTATTAGTGAGAAGCCTCTCACCCGCCCCACTGCGCCCCAGGTGACATCATGACGCCAACCACTACGTTATGGACGGCACTTAGCCTACTGTTATTCAGCGGGTTCTTATTTCTGGCTTGGTGGGGATGGCAAACACTAGATCCATCACTGCTACTGTTTGGCAGCCGGTTATGCTAAATCACTGCCCACTTCATCAACGTTTTGGGTACTAATGTAACGTGGCTATTCCCTATCCTGGACATGTAGCTGTTGTGATCACGACGTTTATTGCCGTCGTGCTTGCCGTCTTACTGCATTACGAAGCACTGTGGCTAATCTCTCGACAAATTGAGCAGTCGCACCGCCCCCATCGCCAGCGTATTCTCGTGATGGCGTTCGGCGTGCTAGCCACTCATATCGCTGAAATTTGGCTCTTTGGTTTAACGGGCTGGTGGCTCTCGGCCATAAACGGCATCGGCGCCCTGAAAGGCTATGAGAGCTTTCACCTGCTAGATTATATTTTCTTCTCTTCAGTGACTTACACCACCGTCGGCTACGGGGATATCTATGCCGTCGGACCCGTTCGGTTCCTATACGGCACGCTGGCACTGACGGGCTTCGTACTGATTACATGGTCCGCTTCTTTTACATTTATCGAAATGCAAAAACATTGGCGTATTAATAAATAGCCAGCCCAACACGTTTTGCTAAGGACACCGCATGTTTGAAGTACTTATTTTATCGTTCGCGTTTGTTTTCGGTATTGCCGCCCGCCAAGTCAATCTTCCCCCGTTAGTCGGCTTTTTAGGGCTGGGTTTGCCCTCAATGCGTTTGGCCCCAGCGTTGGCCTGCCTGACGACGCAGGCCCGCTCCTAGAGCATCTCGCCCACCTAGGTGTACTGCTGCTACTGTTCACTATTGGCTTGAAGCTAAATATTAGAAGCCTGGCCGAGCCGGTGGTATTAGGCAGCGCTTTGATTCACTTAGTCATTCCCTGCCTAGTGTTTACCTTTGGGTTCTCGGTGCTTTTTTCACTACCGTTGGATACCGCGCTACTGCTGGCCATCGCACTGTCGTTTTCCAGCACGGTGCTGGCCGCTAAAGTGCTGGAAAGCAAACGTGAGCTGCGTGCACTACACGGCCGTATTGCCATTGGCATTTTGATTATCCAAGACTTGGCTGCCCTGGCAGTGCTAAGTATGTATAGCGGCCAATCACCCAGCCTGTGGGCTTTGTTGGTATTCCTACTCCCTCTACTTCGCCCGCTTTTGTACTGGCTAATGAGCATTGCTCAGCATGACGAGCTATTAGTATTGATGGGTGCGGTGCTGGCGATTGCCGTCGGCGGCATGGGTTTTGAAGCCGTTGGATTAAGCTCTGAGGTGGGCGCTCTGGTAATGGGGTTACTACTAGCCAATCACCCTCGCGCCCAGGAGCTTTCCAAAGCGCTATGGGGGCTCAAGGAAGTACTGCTGATCAGCTTTTTCCTGCAAATTGGCATGGCAGGCTTACCGGATGCCAATGCACTGTTATTTGCCGTGGCGCTTGCCATTGTACTGCCGCTAAAGGGAGTGCTGTTTTTTGCTCTGCTGATAGCCTTCCGGTTACGCGCTAGAAACGCTTTTCTGGGCAGTTTAAGCCTCACGGCCTACAGCGAGTTTGGACTCATCGTCGCCTCAAGCATTTTAGAGGAGTGGCTGGTTCCGTTAGCCATTGCCGTGGCGCTCTCATTCGTCATAGCGGCACCCTTTAACCGCTTGGCGCATAGCCTGTTTGACCGCTGGGAAAAACATTTAACTCGCTTTGAACGCCATGCGCGCCACCCTGATGAGCACCCCGTCAACCTAGGAACGGCCACTGTACTAGTGTTGGGTATGGGGCGAACACGCAGTGCAGCTTACGATTTCTTCCGCAATAAAGGGCTAGAAGTGGTAGGTATCGATTCTGACCCCAACAAGTCAGACAACCAGCGCCATGTTTATTATGGCGATATTGAGGATGTGGGGTTTTGGCACCAGTTGGATATCCGCGGCCTCTCCGCTGTCACCTTGGCTACCCCCGAACTGGAAAGCAAGCTGATAGCAAGTCGCGAGCTGCGCAAGGCTGGCTTCACTGGCCAGCTATTGCTGGCATTCATTTTCAAGATGAAGCCGAGCCGCTGCATAGTGCCGGTGTCGATCAAACTTACCTATTGATGACCG
Organism: Vreelandella lionensis; assembly: GCF_002087295.1. Taxonomy (GTDB): domain Bacteria; phylum Pseudomonadota; class Gammaproteobacteria; order Pseudomonadales; family Halomonadaceae; genus Vreelandella; species Vreelandella lionensis. The sequence goes on from NZ_MWVI01000035.1 coordinate 82,012, forward strand.
GTGCAGGCATCGGCATTGCTGAAAAAACCTGGGAGAAACTGCAGGAAGCCTCGCAGTAGTATTAAGATGCGCCGACTTGGCGATGCCGCCAAAGGCGCATCAACACACCGTGTTTCGGTGAAAACAGTAGTGCCATAAAGAAGCAGCCGGTGGCCACTAATACGATAGTGCCGCCGGAAGCCACATCAAACGCAAACGATAGCCATAAACCCAGTACCGCAGAGCCCACCCCTACCCCGACAGAGATAAACAGCATGGTTTTGAAGCGGTCGGTGAGTAAGTGAGCCGTTGCCCCCGGCGTAATCAGCATGGCTACTACTAAGATAATGCCCACAGTTTCTAAACTGGCCACAATTGTGAGAGTGAGCAGCAGGATCAAACCGTAGTGAATGACGCCTGTGTTAAATCCCAAGGCCTGGGCTTGAGTTGGGTCGAAGGCGTAGAGCATTAGCGGCCGGAAGGCGAGCCAAACCACCAGCAGCGCTACGACGCTCGCTGCTAACGTCAGCAGAAGTGCTGACTGCTGCACCCCCAGCACATTGCCAAACAGGATATGCATTAAGTGAGTGCTAGAGGCAATTTTGCTGATCAGCACAATGCCAAGCGCAAAAGCCCCGGTAAACATAATACCCATTGCCGCATCGGATTTAATTCGAGTATGGCGCTCAATAGCACCAATCCCCAGCGACGTTAAAGCCCCGGTCACAAAGGCGCCAATAAAAAAAGGCAGCCCCAGCAAGTAGGCAATCGCTACCCCTGGTAGTACGGCATGGGAAATCGCATCCCCAAGTAGCGACCAGCGCTTTAGTACCACATAGCATGAGAGCATGCCGCAAATAGCGCCGACCATCATCGACGTGAGCAACGCCCGCTGCATAAACGCGTATTGAAAAGCATCCGAGATGCTATCAGGCAACAGGTTGACCGGCACCATGAGCGCAGCAATCAGCCCGGCCACTAGTGCACTACTAAAAGCGTCTAACGTATGTAACATGTCTGATGCCTACTATTTGGTTGCCAGCGCTGGGCTGCCAGCCACACTGACTTCGTATGCAGATTGCTCTATGGAGCTAACGGCTAGCTCCGCCAGCTTGCTATCGCTGAGCATCTCGTCAGGGGCTCCTTCTCCGCGGATAAATCGGTTAATCAGTACGACGTGATCCACATACCGGCGCGCTCCGGGCATATCGTGGGTGACCATAACAATGGTTCTTCCCGCTTCGCGCTCCCGCTTTAAAACATCCAGGATAAGCTGCTCGCTGGGCGGGTCAACGCCTGCCAACGGCTCGTCCAGCAATAGAATACTCGCCTCTTGCGCCAGCGCTCTGGCAAGCAGCACACGCTTTTTTTTCCCTCCAGAGAGTGCTCCAATGGGCCGGTCAGCAAATGCCATCATATTGACATCATCCAGCGCTTTTTCGACCGCGTGGTAATGCCGCTGCTCATGCCAGCGAGCAGGCAGTAACCGCCGCCACCAAGCATCTTGGCGCATATGCCCATAGCGAGCACTCATGACGGTTTCCCAAACCGAGATGGGGAAATCCCACTCGATTGCTTCTCGCTGGGCCATATAAGCGATACTACCCGCCTTTCTATGATGCTCAATCGCTTTGCCAAATGCATCAACCTGGCCACGCAGCGGCTTCATACTACCGGTTAAAACGTGAAACAGTGTCGATTTACCTGCGCCATTTGGCCCCACAATCGCTGTCCAGCGGCCTGCCGGTAACGAGAGATGGATATCCTCTAATACCGGCTGCCGTTGATAAGCAGCATAGAGTCCCTTTACTTCAATCGCAGCTGTGTGCATTGCTAGAGACGTATCCATAAAAATTACTCAGAAGCCAAGTAACGGCGCAGCAACGCCACATTATGGCGTTGCATAGCAAAATAGTCGGCAGCTTCACCATCAGGAGCACTCAGCGAATCGACATAGAGTGGCCCTGCCACTGGCAGCCCCGTATCACGAGCAATACTGGTCACGTGACGATCCGATATCGTGCTTTCCCAGAACAGAGCAGCAGGCTGGCGCTCCTTGATACGGTCAATGACTCGCATCAGTTGGCGCGGCGAGCCCTCTGTTTCAGCATTTGTGCCCCAAATACCGTCATGCTCAAAACGGTAGGCATCGGAAAAATAGAGGAAGGCCGCTTCACTAGAGAGCAGTATGCGGCGCTCATCTGGGATAGCTTCCAGCGATTGCTGTAGCTCTACATGAAGAGCTTGCAGCTGTGCCTCCAAGTTAGTCGCTCGCTGCTGAAGGGCATCGCCTTGGTGAGACAAACCATCTTTCAAAGCATTTGTGATAGCTTGCACGTAGGCAATGGCGGCACGCGGATCCATCCACATATGTGGATCAACATCCCCTTCCATATCGCCAGTAACGATCGACTGAGTGGGATAGCCAGAGGCTTCGGCAACGGCAACCATTGGTACATCCTCTTGCACAACCGACTCAACTTGACGCATCCACTGCTCAAGCTGGTAGCCGTTGTAGAAAACGATGTCAGCCTCCTCAAGCGCTGCAAAGTTGTCGGGGGTTAGCTCCCATTCGTGCACCTCAGCATTAATAGGCGTGAGTACCGTTACGTTGGCATCCTCACCGGCTACTTTTTTAACTAAGTCACCGAGCACAGAAAAAGTCACTGCAATATTGATGGACGGCTGCTGCAACTCCTCCGCCTGCGCGGTGGTCACAACGCTGGTCCAAGCCAATGAAGCGCTTAGTAAGGCCCACGCATACTGTTTGGGCATCCTGTTTCTCCCTCGTGCTAGGCTGGTGTTAAATACAACTGTAGCTCAACAAAAAAGCTTTGTGCAAACAGTTTAGCCTTGGCTAACAATTATCGTGAAAAATGCGCTACCATCGCCAATTAACGTTTCCACTAACCTTGATAACCTTTGCCAATGAGTGATCACGAACAGCAGCGCACCCTCTCTCCACGCGGTCAAAGCGGTGATGCACTGCCCCCCGTGGAACAGCACGCACAGCAGTATGAAACGGTGCGCAATGCACACGAAACCGAGTTGATCGAAGATTATGTCGAGCTAATTGGCGATTTAATTCGGCATCGTGGCGAGGCACGCGCCGCCGATATCGCCAATCGTATGGCAGTAAGCCAAGCAACCGTATCGAAAATGATTCGTCGCTTGAATGAACTAGGATTAGTGACCAGCAAGCCCTATCGCTCGCTTTTTTTGACCGAAGAGGGTCAGAAAATGGCGGAAACGTCCCGCGCCCGCCACGACATTGTATGCACTTTTTACGGGCGCTCGGCGTAGATGACAGCACGGCAAGAATTGATGCCGAAGGGATGGAGCATCACGTCAGCGATAAGACGCTCACCATCATGCAGCGCTTCACCGAACAGCAGATTAAGTAGTCGCCCTCTCTCCCTAGCGGGGCACCCGAAGTGTAACGTCATCGAACCACGTTAAGTGATTCGATGACTAAACCGAATGTTATCGGCCTCTAGCATAGAGCGTATTCAGATCTTGATATTATCCGTCACCTTCCAGACACCAGGTGAATTCCATGCAGCCTGGTGTATGAGCTCTTTCTCTGCAAAATTGTGGGCTTTGCCACTTAGCGTGACATTATGATCATGCACATCTACTTTAATGGCATTAGCATCTTGAAGCGCTCTTCGTTTAAGTGCGGCCTCAATATTAGCCTTAACCGCCGTCGTTGTCGGCTTAGGCTTGAGAACAATCTGGTTACTAACACCGGTAACACCTGCTAAATACCGAATAGAGCTTGTAGCTAGGCGACGTTGATACTCCCAGGGCACCTCCCCTGTTAGCGTTACCCATCCATCTTCAACCATTACCTTAATCGGGTCGTTGGGAATAAATACATTCCACTCAAGCGTGTTCTTAACCGCACGTGCTATATCAGCATCAGTGCGCTGGTTCTCTCCTGGCAATTTTACGTCAATTTCCACGGCTACTCCTTTAATACCATCAACCCGCTGAGCCGCCTTCTCTGCATGCCATTTTTCAGCGTAACTATCAACATGACCCGCTAATGTTACAATGCCGTCTTTTACCTCTACGCCAATATCCGACGCTCGGACAGAGGGTTCATCGCTAAGTTCCGCAAGCACATCTTTTTGAAGTTGGCTATCTGATTTTGACATCATCAATACTCCTTTTTTTGCAGTTAATCTTTCCGTCAACTAAATGACTTTTAAATAATTTTCGATTTACTTGACCTCAAGTTTTCTCCGTAACGCCTGTTTGGATTTGGGCATGGTGATTGTCAGGATGCCATCTTTGAATTTGGCCTCTGCATGCTGTGTATCTACATCTACAGGCAAGGCAATAGTCCGAGCAAAAGCGCCTTGCCATATTTCCGAGTGATAATATTCATCTTTCTTTTCTTCGGTTTCACCAGATCGCCGCCCTTTTAACATCACAGCATGGTCGGTGATCTCAATATCGATCTCCTTACGATCAACACCAGGCATCTCAGCACGAACGACCAGCTCCTTTTCTCGGTCAATAATGTCAATCTTAGGGTTATTCTGGGCAAAAAAACCGAGCCTTTCCTTTATCACATCATCTCTAAAGAAAGGCTTTAGCCAGCTACGCTCAAAAAACCCCTCCATTAATCGATCAAATTCTTCAAGCGGATTTAGCGACCGACTGGCTGGTAATGCGCTTGACTCCTGACCCGCAACCACAGGTTTGTTGGCAGTTTTTTCCACGACTTCTCTCCTATCTACTTTCATCTGATTTCGTCAAAATCCATATCCAGCACGTTTAATCCTAGGCATCAAATAAAATGCCATTAGATGTCACTTGGATATTTATAGTGCAAACATTTTTTTTGAAAAGGTGACCAACGTAACGAAAAAGTATTAAAACGTTTAAAAATTGACCCAGAGCAACTTACCTCTCCATGCAATCAACCAAAATATTATTGCCAAATAAGAGCTTACAGGCCACTTTAAAAATCAAAAACTTAACAAAGCGACATGATACTTTTTACTTATCAGCCAAGCCGATTTCATAGAAAATTTAAAACGAAGTATCTTTTAAACATAGATCACTCAGTGGCAAAAACGGCTTCAGGATACTAAATCAAAGATAGGCAAGAGACAGGCAGCCTAACTACCTGTATGAGGTTTCATGTTGATGATTTACGACGACACTCAATACCAAAATATCGACAGGCTAGTACGTGCATCATTGGCCGGGCTAACACTCGGTATTTCCCCTACATCGGCCATGCTGACTTATTTGGACTGGCTATCTAGCCTCCAGCTTTCTCCTGGAACTCAGGCTCATCTACTACAAAAAGCAATGAAGAAACATCTTCGTTTACTGGCTTGGGCCAGCCATTCGGCTTTCGACCCCAATGCCACTCCTTGTATGAGCCTTTGCCACAGGATCGTCGTTTTCGTGATCCTGCTTGGCGCTATTTTCCCTATAACCTGCTTTATCAAGGTTTTCTTCTTCAACAGCAGTGGTGGCATAACGCTACCACCGGACTACGCGGCTTATCTCCGCATCACGAACAGGCAGTAGAATTCGGTGCTCGTCAGTGGCTTGATGTGTTCTCGCCCTCCAATTTTTTACTAACCAATCCCACTGTGCTCAAAAAGACCTTTGAAAGCGCCAGCGCCAACCTAGTTCAAGGACTACAGCATTGCTGTGAAGATATCCAGAACCACTATCTTGGCAAAAGGCCAGTGGGTGCTGAACAGTATGTGGTTGGTCAAAATATCGCCATCACGCCAGGCAAGGTGATATATCGTAATCATCTGATTGAGCTAATTCAGTACATCCCTACTACCGAAAGGGTACACGCGATGCCTATACTCATTGTGCCCGCATGGATTATGAAATATTACATCCTGGACCTGTCGCCACATAACTCGCTTGTTAAGTACTTAGTCGATCATGGCCATACGGTTTTTATAATTTCATGGCGTAACCCAACGCCAGATGATCGCGATATTGGAATGGATGACTATCGGCAACAAGGCATTCTGGCAAGCCTTGATATCATTGAACACCTATTTCCTAGTCAGAAGGTACATGCAGTAGGCTACTGTCTTGGGGGCACACTCTTGGCCATTACCGCTTCTGCAATGGCGAGAGATGGAGACAATCGTTTAGCCTCAATGACACTCTTCGCCGCGCAAACGGACTTTCGGGAAGCTGGCGAATTGATGCTATTTATTGACGAAAAGCAGCTCGCCTTCCTTGAAGATTTGATGTGGGCCCAAGGTATTCTTGATACTAAGCAAATGTCCGGCGTCTTCCAGATACTGCGCTCTAACGATTTAATCTGGTCCCGGATCGTTAACGAGTACCTGTTAGGCAAACGGCAACCCATTAACGATCTCCTCGCTTGGAACATCGACGCAACGCGTATGCCCTACCGTATGCACTCTGAATACTTGCGTCATCTTTTTTTAAATAATGATCTAGCCGAAGGTCGCCTGCGAGTAGATGGCCGTCCGGTGGCACTTAGCGATATTCAGATACCTATCTTCTGTGTCGGAACTGAGTGGGATCATGTCGCACCCTGGCGATCCACCTATAGGTTGCTTCTCATTGCAGATGCGCCTGAGATTACTTTTTTACTCACTAGTGGAGGTCATAACGCGGGTATTATTAGCCCCCCTGAACAATCGCATCGGCATTATCGGATAGCCACCGCCTGTGAAGGTGACTCCTATATTGATCCAGACACCTGGCTGGAACGCACAGTAATTAAATCAGGTTCATGGTGGGCTGCATGGCAATCATGGTTGGCAACAAGGTCAGGCTCTCTTATTAAGGCACCCGGCGTGGGTTCACAAACCTACCCACCGCTCGAAGACGCCCCTGGTAGCTATGTTAGAAAAACATAGTCACAAAAACATAGCCAGAAAAGCACAACGCCTGTATTGCTAACTCGATGAAGATGCTATGCATGCTATGCTCTTTGAGGATGGCTATCAAACAGAGCTGATCAGCATTCACAGTTACAAAGCACCATCTCTCCAGCACAATCGGCAAAGCATTAAAAAATCACTAAAAGCCAGATAATTATTCTCAGCAAATTTATCAACACAATACGCATGATAAAAGCCATTCTTAAAGACTCTATTTTGTACAACCTATAGATACCTATCCCTAATGAACCACACTTCACAAAAAGCTATAAAACAAACACCACAAGCTGCAAGCTTTTCATATAGCTAAAACTCACTGCGAAACACTATCATTAAATTTCAATTATTCTTCACACTATGCACTGTTCACTCAGGAAAAAACACAGGCAGGGGGAGGGGATATGGAAATACTAAACAAACTAGGAAGTTTAAATACACATCGAAAACATATATATGGGTCACACTCATTTTTAGAAACACAGGATTTAATCAACCTTTCTCAGCCTCTATTCACATTACGTAAAAAAAACACGTTAGCTCACCAAGGAAAACCATTTCAAGGATTATACGTTGTACAATGTGGTACATTAAAGCAAATAATTCAACATGAAAATAAAAAGGAACTAATCTCACATTTCTTTCTTCCTGGCGACATAATAGGCCTAGATGCTATTGGGGAGGGTAATTATTGTGGGTTCTTCGTCACTTCACGTGGATTTGG